>JAJEEG010000002.1 GCA_022821085.1 Candidatus Latescibacterota bacterium
GCTTGCCGGATTCGACATCAACGATGCCCACCTGGCCGAAGAAGATATCGAATATGTTACGCCCGCCGTTACAGCCCGTGACGTGGTGGACAGGGAAACGTTGAAAACTTTTGTCACGCAGGCGGGGGAGGCCTTTCTCACAAGTCAGAAGGACGGCGACCTGTCCGCGACCTCAAGGGCCAGGGTGTTCTTCAGGGACCCGAACGGCCCGTGGAGACACGGTTCGGTGTACCTCTACGTCCTGGATCTTACAAGCAACATCATCCTGTTCCACGGCGCGTTTCCGGACAGATTCGAACTGCGGCCGCTCATAGCGACCCTCCGGGACGCCGTTACGGGAGAGCTCATACTGCCGCAGGTCATCGAGGCGGCGAAGAGCGACCCGGAAGGCGGCTTCGTGGAGTATTTCTTCGACGATCCAGACGACGACACCGACCGCGCCGATATTCCCAAAGTGGGTTATGCCCGCCAGTTTACCGGTGAACGCGAGAGAGCGGACGGTACTAAACTCCCGGTAAACTTCATCGTCGGTTCGGGTTTCTATGGGCGTGCCCCCGGTGCCGACTACGTTCCGGATATAACGCTGGCCGTGAATCCGGCCACCCTGTCGGAAGGAGCCGGCGCGCAGACCGTTACGGTTACGGTTACGCAGAGCAACACGGCCGTGCCGGTCGCAACGGAGATACCGCTGACGCTCGGCGGTACGGCCTCCGGCGAAGATTACAGCGTCAGCGGCGATCTCAACGTCACCATACCTGCCTGGGGCACGGAAGGCTCGACGGAACTGACCTTCACGATCGTGGACGACACGGTCTATGAATCCGGAGGAGAAACGATCGTCGTCACGGCCAGCTACAACGGCCAGGATCTGGATTCCGCCACCCTGGCGATAACCGACTCCTACGCGGCGCCGGCAGCGGTCGGTACTCCACGGGCGGTAACGCTGGAGGCGGGAGACTCCGAGACCGTCGACGCGGGTCCGCTGTTCAGCGGCACGGATCTGAGCTTTTCGGCCTCCTCGTCGGATAACGGCGTGGTCGACGCCGTCATGACGGCCGCTACGTTGACCGTGACCGGTGCGCGCAAGGGTACCGCCACGGTGACGGTCGCAGCCCGGAACGCGGCGGGCGAGGCGAGTCTGGCCGTGAACGTGACGGTCACGGCCGTCGCGGCGGAACGGGAGGCCTACACGAACATCCTGGCCGCCATGGGCCGGGGCATGCTGTCCGGCGTATCCGCCACCATAGGCGGGCGATTCGGCGCCGGCGGCCATGGGCAAGGCGTTGTCGTGGGAGGCCGGAGTATCGGCGGGCTCGCGTCGGGCATATCGGCGCTGACTGAACTGACGGGACACCGTCGGCAGGCGGCATCGAAGGAAATGGCGTTGTTTGCCGATTCGGAACGCCGTCGCGCCATCGGCGGCGATTACCTGCTGCGGACGAGCTCATTCTCCTACGCGTTGGAGGATCACACGGCGAGCGGCGGACTCAGGTGGTCCGTCTGGGGCGCCGGAGACCTGCAGAACTACCAGGGTGAGCCCGGTGAGGGCGCCAGTTATGATGGAGACCTCAGAACGGCGTATATCGGGTTCGACGTGGCCACGCAGCGCAGCTGGCTGGCGGGCGTCGCCCTTTCGCGGGCCATGGGCCAGTCCGACTACGACGTAACCGTAGCGAGCGGCAGCCTGGAATCGCGTCTTACCGCCGTGCTGCCGTACTTGCGCTGGAAATGCGTCACCGGTCTTACGGAGGTGTGGTCGATCGTGGGACTCGGCGCCGGTGAAGTCGAGGTGGAGGATGGCACGAGCGATCTTTCCATGCGCATGGGCATATTGGGCGCGCGGTCCCGGCTGGCCTCCTCGGGAGGTCTGGGGCTCGACGTGGTGGGAGACGCCGGGCTGCTCCGCCTTTCCACCTCTGACAGCGAGTCTGCCGCGCTGAGCGACATCGCAACCGACGTGCAGCGGATACGCATCGGACTGGAAGGGTCGCGCGCGACCACCCTCGCGGGCGGAACCACTGTAACGCCCTACGCGCAGGTGGCCGGACGCTACGACGGCGGCGACGGCCAGACCGGACAGGGTCTCGAAGTCTCCGGCGGCCTCCGCCTGACCGGCGGCCGCGTCGGCCTCGACGCCCGGGGGCGTTTCCTGGCGGTCCATACGGCCGAGGAATACAGCGAGAACGGTGTTTCGCTCGTTGCCTATCTGAGGGCGAACACGGGCGGTCAGGGACTTTCGATGTCCGTAGCGCCGCGCATGGGCGCAGGAACCCGGGAATCCGGCATGATGTGGCGCGACCGCCCCCTGGCGGGTGCTGACCTGCGCGGCGGGAGGCCAACCCGTTCCCTTCAGGCCGAGGTGGGATACGGTCTCGCTTCATCGTCCACCGGCCTGTTGTTCACCCCCTTCGGCGACCTGTACCTCGACAGGGATGAACGCCGTCGGTTGCGGCTGGGCGCCCGCATAGGCGCCGCGGACCTCGTTTCGCGCATCGGGTCTCTCGAGCTTTCCGGCGCGCGGATCGATCGGCGCGGCGGCGAAACCGATCATCGCATCGGCCTCGTTGGAAGCATGAGCTTCTGATCATGGGGGTAAGCGGCGTAAGCGCCGGACCGGTCAGTCGATTCATTCCAGCAAACAGGTGATTGAAATGACCCCTTGGATATCAGCATGGATGCGCCTCGCCCTCGCCGCCTGCCTCATCGTCCCTGCGGCCGGCGGCACGGCCGCCCAGCAGCCTCCCCCCACCGCCTACCAGGCCGCCCTGACCGGCGGCAACTACATGCACAACTTCTACCTGCCGCCGCCTTCCACGACCACGCCCCGGCGGCCGGCCTGGTCACCCGACGGCGAGTCGGTGGCCTTCGCGCTGCACGGGTCGATCTGGCGGATGCGACTGGGCGAACGCACGGCTTACGAGCTCACGGACAACGATACCTACGACTCCTCTCCGGCCTGGTCGCCCGACGGCGCATGGATCGCCTACACGGCGGAAACCGACAACCGGACGATCGATCTCATGGTCCTGAACGTCGAAACCGGGGTATCCCGGCCGCTGAAGACCGGGGATCACCTTTACCTCGATCCCGCATGGTCGCCCGACGGTTCCAGGCTGGCCTACGTTTCCACGGAACCCAACGGCTATTTCAACCTCTTCGTGCAGGACATGGCGGACGGCGGCGCGGCCGGAGACCCGATGCAGCTGACCCGCGACAACGACTATGGAAAGAGCCGCCTGTACTTCGGCGCCTACGACCTCCACATCGAGCCGAGCTGGTCGCCGGACGGCAGCGAATTGATGTTCGTCGGCAATCGCGGCATTCCGCTTGGATCCGGCGCCGTCTGGCGGATGCCCGTGGAGCCGTTTGGTATCGACAAAGCCCGGATCGTACTCGAAGAACAGACGCTGTACCGGACCCGGCCGCACTGGTCGCCGGACGGGTCGCGCTTCGTGTACGCCTCCCACCGCGGTGGCCAGTACACCAAACTCTACCTGTTGCCCGCGAACGGGGGCCATCCCTACAAGATCACCTTCGGCGACTGGGACGACTTCTATCCCCGGTGGTCGCCGGACGGATCGAAGATCGCCTACATCACCAATGAGTACGGCCTTCCGGTTCTGCGCATCATGGAGACCGTGGGCGGCAAGCTGACCGACGTCGTGATCGAGGAAAAGCGCTGGCGGGGTCCCCACGGCCGCGCGGCGGTCACCGTGCTTGACGGTGACACGGGTAAGCCGGCCCGGGTCCGCGTCTACGCCCGGGCATCCGACGGCAAGTCCTATGCCACGGAAGGCGCGTACCACCGCGTCGGCCGGCTCCGGGAACACTTCTTTCACGCACCTGGTTCTTTCATTCTGGACGTCCCGGCCGGACCGCTGACCGTGGAAGCCATGAAGGGCTTCGAATATCAACCCGTCAGCAAGACCGTCGAGATCGAGGACGGGAAAACCACGGCCGTGGCCCTGACGCTGCGGCGCATGGCGGACATGCGGGAAAAGGGCTGGTACAGCGGCAGCACGCACATTCACATGAACTACGCGGGGGACCTGCACAACACGTTGGAGAACCTGATGCACATGTCGGAGGCGGAGGACCAGTCCGTGGTCAACGAACTCGTGGCCAACAAGGACAACCGCATGCTCGACTACCAGTTCTTCACGGGCAAGCCCGACGCCCTTTCCACGCCGGACCACGTCCTGCACGTGGGCGAGGAGTACCGTCCTGCTTTTCACGGGCATGTTTATTTCATCGGACTTTCGGACTTCCTCCTGTCGCCCTTCGCGTCCGGTTACGAGGGCACCGCGATATACAGCCTGTACCCGTCGAACACGGACATGCTAAGACTTGCCGGTGAGCAGGGCGCTTTCAGGGCATACGTCCATCCCTATTTCGGCGAGGCCGATCCACTGGGCGGCGAAAACCCGACGCTGGGCAGCGCCAAGGCCTTTCCCGTGGACGCGGCGCTGGGCACCGTGGAAGCGCTCGAGATCTCGGGGGCGGGACACGCCGTACTGGACGTGTGGCACCGCCTGCTCAACAACGACATCAACATTGTACTGACCGGCGGAGAAGATTCCATCAGCAGCATGTACCGCACCGCCATCGTCGGCCAGGTGCGGTCCTACGTCTACCTGGGCGACGAGCCCCTGTCCTGGGACGCCTGGCTGTCGGCGCTGCGGGCCGGACGGACCTTCGCAACCAATGGACCGCTGCTTGAATTCACCATCGACGACGCGGGGCCCGGGGAGGTCATCCGGCTTCCGGCGGAAGGCGGTTCGATCACGCTTCGCGGAGCGGTCCGGAGCATCGTGCCCCTCGAGCGGGTTATGGTCTACCGCAACGGCCGGATACTGAAAGAGATCCCGCTGTCCGGGGAAGGTATGGAAGCGGTTTTCGAAGAAGAACTGATCGTTCGCGAGAGCGGATGGTACACCTTGCAGGCCGAGGGCGGCCCGTGGACCCATCCCATCGACGACCGCTATCCGCTGGCCACCACGCAGTCCATTCGGGTTTACGCAGGCGATGACCCGATCCGCAACCCGGATTCCGCCCGGTACTTCGTCCGGTGGATCGACCGTATCATCGAAATGGCCGAAGCACATCCGGGCTGGCGCTCCCAGGCGGAAATCGATCACGTACTGGGCCAGTTCCGGGAAGCCCGCGCGGTCTACGAACACCTCGCCCGGTGACCGTGGATCACTCCGCGGATCACTACCCCAGGCTGTTCAGTACGGCGTCCCAGGCCAGTTCCGAGGCGATCAGCCCGAAATCGGTCGTGCTCTTCAGACGCCTGTTCTCCACCTCGCCCGTCGTCGCGGTAAACAGCACGTCCCCGTCCCGCGTCGTGTGAAAAGGCTGGATCGCCCGGGCCATGGACGCGTGGACCTGCCTGCCGATCTGGTTCAGTTCCCCGTGGGTCCATTTCTGGTTGGTCACGACCAGCGTCAGCGTGGTGTGCCTGCCCACCTCGTCGGGTCTGGATTTCGCGCCTCTGGCAAGGCGCGCTTCCAGCTTGTCGTAGGGATGGCGATGGTCCCGCGTCCGGACCCGGCCTTCGCGGTCGACGATATCGCCCAGGGCGTTCACCACGGTGAAAACGGCGATCTTCGTCGCTCCGATCTCGCGAATAGCGCCTCCCTGGCCGACGCCTGCCCAGCGTCCCGCGCCGCGCCGGCCGTAGAAGAACCGGCCCGGCGATGCCGCTTCCGTTGCCGCTTCGCCAAGCGCCTTGTCCGGATACACGAAACCCTTCCGGTTGAACCAGTCGAAGATGATCGCTCCGGCGACCAGCGGGAGGGGCGGGGGACTGCTCGGCGCCGCTTTATCGGTCAGGACGGCCCGTACGCCGGACACGGCTTCCAGTCCGTGCAACGAACCCCCCGCGAAGCAAATGGCGTGGTGGAACTGGTACTCGGATTCGACCACGCCGGGCATGCCGCCGCGCACGTCGACGGCCGTGACGGCGCCTTCGTCGAAAAGGAAGACCGTACATCCGGTCGGCCCTTCTTCGTACTCGGCGAATCCGATTTTCAGGCGGGGGAAGTCAAACTCAAGCGAAGGCGTGTCGAATCCGGTAACGGGATCAGGCGAGTCTCTGCCGGGCATTCTGGCGTCTCCCGGGCGCCCGGCGTTCGGAGCGGGTCCGTTGGCGTCGGGTCCGTTGGTGGCGCGCCCATCGATACACAATAGCCCGTGTACTGTGCGGATCAGTTCACGGGCTATCACACTTGCGCATAAGTGCTGTGCAGGCGTCTCTAACCGGACACCTTGGTTACGTTAGCGGCCTGGAGTCCCTTGGGACCTTCAGTAATGTCAAAGGTGACTTCATCGCCTTCATTCAGCGTCTTGAATCCCTGTGCGACGATCGCTGAATAGTGAACGAACACATCGTCCCCATCGTCTCGCGCGATGAATCCGAACCCCTTGCGTTCGTTAAACCACTTTACCGTGCCGCGTTCCATACTGACACTCCTACCCTTCGCAGGAAGAAAGAGTCTCCCTGACAAACCTCAACAAATACGCGGCACCGGCAAAGACGGTGGGATGCCTGGTCGAGGTCGCGCATGGGTTGTCTGGGGAGAGGATTAAGAGATTTGCTCCTTCGTTGCAAATATATGGAAAAGGGGGGGCTTGTCAAGTGAATTCTTAGCCTTCGAATCAAAAACAGGTTGCTCAAAATCGCGCCGTGATGCATAATTAAGAGTATCTCTTTCCAGCTTATCCTTATCGCCTTCAACCGGATGAAAACCGTGCTGGAACCATCCGGTACGGCACCGGCTGCGGACGGCCGAATCGGAGGTACTTCCATGAATCTCCTCTCACCCGATCTGAACTTCGATCCAAGATTCGAAGACCCCAGGGAACTGGCGGCACTCAACCGCAGGGGTTTCCTGGGCCGCTTTCTCGGCGGCACGCTGGCAGGCGCCGCCCTGCTGTCGCTGGGATCGAAATCCGCCCACGCGGCGGTGGACATGAACGATATGGGCGCGGCGGCCGCGCCCGATGACGAGCAGTTCTGGAAACTGGTCACCAAGCAATTCCTGATCCGTCCGGACCTCGCCTACATGAACACCGGGACGCGGGGCCCTTCGCCGCGCAGCGTTCACATGGCGCAGATCGACGCGTTGAATCGCATCAACAACGATTACGTGGATTACAGACGGAATCACTATACCATGGACTATGCCGACGCGTTCATGGCCAAATTCGCCGCGTACGTCGGCTGCAAACCCAACGAACTCGCCCTGGCGAACAATACGACCGACGGGATGATCACGGGTACTTTCGGACCCGTTCTCGAACCCGGGGACGAGATCCTCTATACCAACCACTGCCACGGCGCCGGCACGAACCCCGTGTTGAACCGGGCGCACCGGGACAAGCTGAAGGTAGGCGTCATCGACCTTTCCGACCCGAAGCTGCATCCGCCCAAATCGCCGGACGACCTCCTGAAGGCCTTCGAAGCCGCGATCACGCCACGGACCAAGCTGCTCAGCTTCTGCCACACGAACTACACGGACGGACTGTTCATGCCGGTCAAGGAAATTTGCGAGATGGCGAGGTCAAAGGGCGTCATCACGCTGGTGGACGGCGCCCAGCCGCCGGGCATGGTCAAGCTCGACATGCACGACCTCGGATGCGACATGTACGCCGGCCCGTCGCACAAGTGGATGCTGGCCTCCATGCAGTCCGGTTTCTTCTATGTGAAAGAGGACATGTTCGACCGGATCCAGCCGGTCACCTCGACCACGCCCTTCGCCGGGAAGAACATGTACGGCGAAGATCTCTCCTTGAACGAGCGCTGGCTCGAGCGGATGAGTTCGGCCGGACAGTACACGCGCCGTGGTTCCAGCTGCTATGCGAAGTGGACGGCCGTCAACGCGGCACTCGACTTCCACAACCACCTGACCCCTGAAGGGATCGAGGCCCGCATCCGCTACCTGGCCGGCAAGCTGGCCAACGGACTCCGCAATATCGACGGCGTGGAACTATTCGCTTCCGAGGACCCAAGGCTCCACGCGGGGCTGATCCCCTTCAGGATCAAGGGCGTGCCGACGCGGGATCTGAACATGAAGCTCATGGATGATTACAACATCTACATCCGCAGCGTGACCCACCTGCAGGTCGGCTGGGACGCCAACCGCGCCTCGATGCACATCATGGTCACGGCGGCCGAGGTGGACAGACTCCTCGGCGCGGTCGAAGAGATTTCGAAATCGGTGAACGGATAGTAGCCAGGGCGGGTTTCAGGCGGACTTCAGGTCGGACTTCAAGTCAGACTTCAAGGTTGCTCGTCGGTGCCCGCCCTTTCGGACTTCTTCGTGTCAAGCCGCATCCAGAGGTGCTTCATGATCCATTCCAGGAGGCGGGGCGACAACCAGTGGAAGAAGACGAAGAACTTGCCGTAGAAGGACACCACCACTTCCCGGCTTCCCCGGCGGGCGGCGCGGACGATGGCCGCGGCCACGTATTCGGCCGAGATCGAAGGGGCGCTCATCCGCTGTCCCTTCTGTCTCATCAGGGGCGTGTCGTGGAAGGTCGTGTCGACCCGGGGCGGGCACAGGACCGTAACGGCGATCCCGTGTTCAGCCACTTCCATGCGCAGGCTGTCCGAAAAGGCCTGCACGGCGAATTTGCTCGCGCAGTAGGCCGAGATGTGGGGCAGCGCCCGCTTGCCGGCGACAGATGAAACATTGACGATCCGGCCGCTTCGCTGCCTGATCATGTGGGGCAGGACCGCCTGCGTGCACCAGATCAGGCCGAAGAAATTCACCTCGAAGATCCGCTTTAGTTCCTCTGGATCCATACCGTCTACAGGGCTCAGCAGGCCGATTCCCGCGTTGTTGACCAGCACGTCTATACTTCCCTGGGACGCCGCGACCTCGTTCATCTTTTCGAACACGGCGGACCGATCCGTGACGTCCACGGCCACGGGGACCGCCCGTCCGCCCGCCCTCTCGATGTCCGCGGCGATACGTTCCAGTCTCCCCTCGGAACGGGCCGCCAGGACGACCGTGGCGCCTTCGCGCGCAAAGGCCTCGGCCGCCGCCTGCCCGATTCCGGTCGATGCGCCGGTAATCACTGCCACTTTGCCACGCATCGAAGCCATGAGCGCCTAACCCTCCCGGTCCTGGTCCAGAGAAACCATGCGGCCCGTTTCACTGGACTCGTACGCGGCTTCAATGATCCGCAGAACACGCAGGGCGTTCTCCCCGTCATCGTACGGGACCTGCGGTTCTGGAAGGCCGTCCGGACCGGCCGGGCCTTGCGGTTCACCCGGGCCGTCCGGGCTGTCCGGGCCTTCCGAGCCGGCCGACTGGTCGCCCCCCATGGCCGAAGCGATGAACCGGCCGACGAAATCCTGACCGTACGGGCCCCCGTATGCTTCGGATTCCGCGACGACGTACTTCAGTTCACGGCGGGGCGTGGCGTTCCAGGCCTTCGACGTGCTTTCGACGACAATGGGCCGATCCTCATCGGTGGGATACCAGGTGATGTTGCCCTCCAGACCGCGGAAACCCAGGTAGGTGTCGTAGCTGCCCGACAGGTACCCGGCCTGGCTGATGGGCAGGAGGTATCCGGCGTGAAGCGTGGCGATCGCGCCGCTGCCCATTCGCATGATCACCCCGGCCGTATCCTCCACGTCGATGGGCTGATCGTTCAATGTATCCACCATGGCGGTAACTTCCGCGACCTCGTCCCGCGTGATGTACCGGATCGCGTCGATCCAGTGGCAGCCCAGCCAGCTGAGGATGCCGCCGCCGGCAATCCGCTTCTGGAACAGCCAGTGCGCGGGGTCGCGAAAACGGACCTGGGACGTGACCATCCGGCCTTCAACGGACAGCAGCTTGCCGATAACACCGGCGTCGATCAACGTCCTGAGATCGTTGACGATGGGGTGTGACCGCCAGGTGTAGTAGACCCCAAGGCGGACACCGGCGCCGCGGACCGCGTCGAGCAGGGGCGCCATGGCCGCGGTGCTGGCCGCGACCGGCTTCTCCGTCAGGACGTGCTTACCCGCCTTCGCCGCCCGGATCACCCAGTCGGGATTCCGGTCGTTCGTCGCCAGCGAAACGACGATGGGTATGTCCTCCCGCTCCATGATCCGGTCGAAGGTGGACCGTCCGGGTTCCAGCTTGGGATGGTCCTCGCGCCGCAACCGGTCCAGCGCGCCGTCGTCCTCGTCCCATGCCACGATGCCCGACACCTCGTCCAGCAACTCCAGGGTGCGAAAATGGGGACGGGCGTGCGGATGGGCCACCCCCAGGAAACCGACCTTGACCTTCATCGAACTGTTCCTTTCACGGACATCCGGCCGTGCTAGCCTGCCCCGTCGAGGTCCTGTCCCGAGTTGTACAGGTACTCGTACGTGTAAATGCCGGTATTGTGGCCGTCTTTCCAGGTAAACTGCAGGGCGTAGCGGCCGACTGTACTCATGTCGACCACCTCGACGCTCGGATCCAGCGATTCGTTGGCAAGCAGGGTCAACCCGGCGGCGGCGGACAACTGGTCTCGCAGATCGCGGCAGGTGGCGCAGGGACAGGCTTTTCGAAGATCGGCCAGGGCGTACTTTCTTGCGCTGCCGTCGTTCCAGAATACGGTCAGTTCGCCCTTCTCCGGGTGATCGAGGGCCACGTGTTCGGGCGAGGGTGGTGCGGTGGACATGACGGCTTTGTCACCCCGACCCTTCGGCGGGCTGTGTGGTGGCGGGACGGCTGGTTTGCTCCCGTACCATCTCGGGAGATACCGGGTCGGGCGACGCAAATACCCGATCGTCCACGAACTCGAGCACGGCCAGGTCTTCGTGGGACCGCTTCTGGCCGTCCATCCGCTCGCGTTCCGCGGACAACAGGATGTCGCCGTGCCTGCGCCAGTCATTCCACTTCCATTCTCCCCGGCTTCGCTCGTCCTGGCCCTCCCGCAGCTGCAGGAGATAGACCCACCTGTCCATGAGGCGGGTTTCGCGGTTGATATAGGCCCAGTACTCGTCGCCCGGCGTATTCCCCACTTCATTGAAACTGAGATGCAATTTGTCGTAGACAGTGCCGTCCACGACTTCCTCGCCATCGTATACCAGGTCGACTCCCGGATCCTGCAACTTGTAGGGCATCAAGAGCCAGTACGTGTCGTTGATCCACGCGCCCCGGGCACGTTCCAGGGCCCGGTTCCTTTCCTCGGCGTCCGCGACTTCCGCGCCGTCAATGAACGCGTTCCCTTCCCCCGTGTTCAGATTCATGAGGATCACGTGGGACTGCCCGCTTTCACGGTCGGTCCAGGAAACGCGGTAACGTCCGTCGTGCTTGTCCCAGTAGTGGGTGCGGAACCCGAAAAACGAAAACCGGATGTATCGGGTGGCGTTCCAGCTATCCTGCCCCCCCATGGCCTCCATCACCTCTTTCGCGATGACCCGGGCCTGATCGGGACCCGCGTCCGCGGTTTCCGGCTCCGATTCCGAACCGGCGCAACCGGCGAACCAGAGGAGGCAAAGGGGGATCGTCAGCATGGTCGTAATCCGGAGCGGAATTCGCCGCGGTACCCGGCGCGTGGTCAGGAAAGGGATACCCATGTCTGCTGCTCCTCCGAAGTTGTTATGGCGTCGGCGACCTGCTGCACGCAGAACCCTTCGCGGAAACTCGGATCGGCTTCGACGCCGGACCGTATCGCTTCGACGAAGTGTCTTTGCGGAGACAGCGCGCCTTGCTGCGTCGGCACGGACAGCGGCTGGAGGTTGCCCCGCAGCCCCTGGCCGCCCTTCAGGCTGGCCTGCATGGTGTCCCGGACAAACTGGAACTGCAGCGCGCCATCGCTCCCGTGGATGTCAATGTGAATGTAGTCCGTGTACAGTGCGCACCGGCTCACGTGGAACACGGCCTGGATCCCGCCCTGCATCTGGGCGATGAAGGCGCAGGCGTCTTCGAGCTCGGATTCGCGCATGTCGGAAGAGTCCGGCGCGCGGCGTTCGGGGATGAGCGTGTGCATCAACGCGCACACCCGTTCGAACTCGCCGGCCCACCACCGCGTCATGTCGATCAGGTGCACGCCGAGGTCGCCCATGGCGCCGAGTCCCGCCTCCAGGCGCCGCTCCCGCCAGCTGTGCGCTTTCCGTGGACTCGCCCGGTAACCCATCATATAGCGGGCGTTCAGGTGGTAGACCCTGCCGATGTAGCCCTCGTCGAGCAGGGACTTCATGCGAAAGGCCGGACCATTGAACCGCCAGCCGAAGTTGGTCATGTGGACCTTGCCGCTCCGGCGGGCGCATTCGAGCATGTCTTCGGCTTCTTCGGCGTTCAATCCCAGCGGCTTCTCGCACAGCACGTGCTTGCCGGCTTCCAGGGCCTCCATGACCATCTGCCTGTGCAGGTTCACCGGTGTGCAGATGCTCACCGCGTCGATGTCCCCGCGATCCAGCACGGCGCGGTAATCCGTCTGGGTCTCGGCGATCCCGTAGTCCTTCGCCACGCGCCGGGCGGTCGCCGCCGTACGGCTGCAGATGGTCTCGACCACCACGCCCGGGCAGGCCTGGTAGCCGCGGACGTGGTACTGGCCGAATCCAAGCCCGATCACCCCCACGCGCAATGGGTCGGATGCCATGTAAGTTTCCTTTGCGTTCTATCCTGGCCCGGATGCCATGAAACGACATTGAATCCTACGGGCGGAGCGGGTTTTTGTCAAGCACATTGGGGGCTGGATCGGGACGGTGTTCAGCGCTGTCCGGCCCGTTCGGCGACGATGACCAACTGGTTCGTATCCCAGTCGTACGGCCTGAAATCGAGCCCGCCGTGGACCGACCCGATCGTCATGCCCGCGGCGGCCAGGAGCAAGTCCAGTTCGGTCACCGTGTAGACCCGTATGGAGGACAGGTATGTCCGCTTTTCGGCGCCGTTGAGAACGGTCGACTGCGTATGGACGCGGTTGGCCACGGGATCGAATTCGCGCTCTTCGAGCAGGATGCGGCCGTCCCTCCGATGGACTTCCTGGGCGGTGAACCGGCGGACCAGGTAGTCGCGGTTTACGAGCTGGCACACAAGCCGCCCGCCGGGGCGCAGCACCTCGGAGATGGACTTCAGCACCCTGAAATTCTCGTCTTCCTCTTCGAAGTACCCCAGGGTGTTGAACAGGCTGATGACCGCGTCGAACTGCCCGGAAAAAGGCAGGTCGCGCATATCGCCCCTCACCCAGGTCCCCGCGGGGTCCCGCTCGCGGGCCCGGTGCAGAAGCGATGGGGACAGGTCGTATCCCACGACCTGGAATCCACGTTTTCGCAGTGGCGTGCTCACGCGACCGTAACCGCAGCCGAGGTCCAGGACCGCGTTCCCGTCCGGACGCCCGATCAGGCGCGCGAGGCCGTCCACTTCGAGGTCCGTGTCCCCGTGGCGGTCGAAATGGTAGTAGTCTTCGCCGAAGTATTCGACGTACCAGGGATTGGTCATGATGATTGCTCCGGCCACCTGTGTGCTGTCGGCAAAGCAGTGCCGACCGCCTGCCGCATCGAGGGACGCATGGTCGAAATCCAGGACCGACCGCCTCAGATTAACCCCCGCCGTCACGCATTACAAGCATCTTTTCCGGGTTCCCCCGGGTGTCGTGAAAATACCTTGATTTCTAAACACCCGTATAGCAACTTCCGGTTGCTGTGCCGGCGTGAAACGACCTCAATCTCAAACCCCCGGAACCCGACCTTCAGCCCATGGCCGGAACGACCATACAGATCAAGGGAGCCCGCGTTCACAACCTGAAGAATGTGAACCTGGACTTGCCGAAAGACGCGCTGATCTGCTTTACCGGCGTATCCGGTTCCGGCAAGTCCTCGCTGGCCTTCGATACCCTCTACGCCGAGGGCCAGCGGCGGTACGTCGAATCGCTCTCCGCCTACGCGAGGCAGTTCCTCGGCCAGATGCAGAAACCCGACGTCGACCGGATAACAGGACTGGCGCCCGCCATTTCCATCGAACAGAAAGCCGCCGGGCTCAATCCAAGGTCCACCGTCGGGACGATCACGGAGATCTACGACTTCCTGCGCGTGCTCTACGCCCGGGTGGGGGTGCCGCACTGCACGAAGTGCGGGGAACGGATCGGGGCGCAGACCCTCGAACAGATCGTGGTCCGGATCCTGGCGCTGCCGGAAGGAACGCGGATGCTCGTGATGGCGCCGGTAATCCAGGGACGCCGCGGCGAGTACCGGGACCTGTTCGAGGACCTGCGCCGGCAGGGCTATCTGCGCGCACGGGTGAACGGCGTGGTCGCCAACCTCTCCGAAGATCCCGACCTCGACCGTAACATGCGGCACACGATCGAAGTGGTGACGGACCGGCTCGTCATGCGGGACGATATCCGCACCCGGCTGGTCGAAGCCGTCGAAGGCGCGTTGCACCTGGGACAGGGTACCGTCATGGTCCAGCTGGAGGAAGACGGCCGGACCTCCGACCTGCTCTTCAGCACCCGGTACGCCTGCAACAACTGCGATCTGAGTTACGAAGAACCGACGCCGCAGCTGTTCTCCTTCAACAGTCCCCAGGGGATGTGCGCGAACTGCCACGGCCTGGGCACCATGATGCGGATCGAACCCAGGCTCATCGTGCCCGATCCGTCGAAGTCCATCAACGAAGGCGCGATCGAGCCCCTCGGCACGATCGCCAATCTCTGGAAACGGCACTTCTTCGAAGGGATCGCCCAGCACGTGGGATTCAGCCTGGACACGCCCTGGGAGCGTCTGGCCGAAGAGGCGCGGCGGGTGGTGCTGTACGGACTGGGCTACAAGCGCATCACCTTTACGTTCCGCAACGGAAAGGGAGGCGAATGGTCGCACAAGGACCGGTTCAACGGAGTCGTGAACGACCTTGAAAAGCGGTACCATACGCTCAAGTCCCAGCGGCACAAGGCCGAACTCGAACGGTACATGGCCATCGGGAAGTGCGACCAATGCCACGGCGAACGCCTGAAGCCCGAGGCGCTGTCCGTCACCCTGGGCGGCCTCTCCATCGCCGCGCTGTGCCGCCTGCCCATCCTGGATATTCACGCATTCTTCGGGAAACTGACCTTATCGGACGCCGAAAGCCAGATCGGCGACGAGGCGCTCAAGGAGATCGTCGCGAGGCTCGACTTCCTGCTCAACGTGGGCCTCGAATACCTGACACTGGAACGTACGGCGCCGACCCTTTCCGGAGGGGAGGCGCAGCGCATACGGCTCGCAAGCCAGATCGGCCGCGGGCTTGTCGGCGTGATGTACGTGCTCGACGAACCGAGCATCGGCCTGCATCCAAGGGACAACCGGCGGCTGCTGGATACCCTGGGCCATTTGCGGGACCAGGGGAATACGGTCATCATCGTCGAACACGATGAAGAGACCATGTGGGCGTCCGACCACATCGTGGATTTCGGCCCGGGCGCCGGCGTCAACGGCGGTGAGATCGTGGCCGAGGGCCGTCCCGGCGCCGTGGCCGCCAGCACGGCTTCGCTGACAGGCCAGTACCTGTGCGGAAAGAAGACGATCCCCGTACCGGCCTCCCGCCGCGGCGTGGACGGCACGTGGCTTACTATTCTTGGCGCGCGCCAGAACAACCTCAAGAACCTGGACGTCCGGCTGCCCGTGGGCCGGTTTACCTGCGTCACGGGCGTGTCCGGTTCGGGCAAAAGCTCGCTGATCAACGATATCCTGTACGCGGCCCTGGCCCGGTCGCTGAACAAGGCCGGCACCCAATCGGGAGAATTCGACGGCCTCAAGGGCGTGGGTCACCTGGACAAGATCATCAACATCGACCAGGCGCCCATCGGCCGCACGCCGAGATCGAATCCGGCGACCTACACGAAGGTCTTCGACGCGATCCGCGCCCTCTTCGCCGAAACACCGGAGGCCAGGGTGCGCGGCTACAAACCCGGCCGATTCAGCTTCAACGTGCGGGGCGGCCGGTGCGAGGCCTGCGAGGGCAACGGCGCGACCCGGGTGGAGATGGATTTCCTGGCGGACATGTGGGTTACCTGTCCCGTCTGCGAAGGCAAGCGGTTCGACCGGGAGACCCTGGAGGTGAAGTACAAGGGTCATTCCATCGCCGACGTGCTCGACCTGGACGTGCAGGAAGCGCTGGAGATCTTCGAACACGTTCCCTCCATCGCCCGGGTGCTCCGGACCCTCTACGACGTGGGCCTGGGGTATATCAAGCTGGGCCAGCCCGCGCCCACGCTGTCGGGTGGCGAGGCGCAGCGAATCAAGCTGGGGCGCGAGCTGTGCAAGCGCAGCACGGGCCGGACCATGTACGTGCTGGACGAACCCACGACCGGCCTGCACTTCGAAGACATCACCCACCTGCTCGCCGTGCTGAACGCCTTCGTGGACAAGGGCAACACCGTCGTCGTCATCGAGCACAACATCGACGTGATCAAGACGGCCGACTGGATCATCGACCTGGGGCCGGAGGGCGGTGAAGCGGGCGGGCGCGTCATCGCCGAAGGGACACCGGAGACCGTCGCGGGCATCGCCGGATCGTCCACGGGACAGATCCTGGCGAAGGCACTGCGGCCTTCCGGGCCTACAGAGCCATCATCGGGGACGCCGGAATCATTGCCGGCCGCCAGCCGTACTGCCGGTGCAGACGGCCGGACCACCGCCGACGGGGACGGCCGGATTACCGGTGCGGACGGCAGAACAGCCGGTGCGGACGGCCGGACCACCGCCGACGGGGACGGCCGGATTACCGGCGCGGACGGCCACATCCGGGAGATCACCGTGCGGGGCGCGCGGGAACACAACCTGAACGATCTCTCCGTGACGATCCCCCGGGACCGGATGACGGTATTCACGGGCGTGTCGGGCTCGGGGAAGACTTCCCTGGCCCTCGATACGATCTACGCGGAAGGCCAGCGGCGGTACGTGGAATCCCTGTCCGCCTATGCCCGGCAGTTCCTCCAGCAGATGCAAAAGCCGAAGGTGGACCACATCGTCGGCCTGTCCCCGGCCATTTCCATCGAACAGAAGTCCCCGGGCCGGAACCCCCGTTCCACGGTGGGCACCATCACGGAGATCTACGAATACCTGCGCGGGCTCTACGCCCTCGTGGGCGACCCCCACTGTCCGGCGTGCCGAGTGCCTGTCGGCGCGCAAACGCCCAGCCAGATCGTGGACCGCATCATGACCCTGCCGGAAGGGACCCGCGCCACGCTCCACGCCCCGCTGGAGCCCGAAGGCGCAGACGGGTATGACGTCCTCCTGGACCGGGCCCGCCGGAACGGGTTCATCCGGGTGCGTATCGACGGTGAGTTGCGGCGGCTCGAAGAGGACATAGAGATCGACCGCCGTCGACGCCACGAGTTGTGTGTAGTGGTGGACCGGATCGTCATGCAGGGCGACGTGCGCCAGCGCCTGGCCGACTCCGTGGAGACGGCCCTGGAACTATCGGGAGGGCTGCTGATCGCCGAAGTGGAGGAGCCGGACACCGGCAGTCTCCGCGACATCCGTTTCAGCCGGTACTATTCCTGTCCGTCCTGCGGAAACAGCTACGACGAGCCTACGCCCAAGAGCTTCTCCTTCAACCACCGGTCGGGCATGTGCCCCGAATGCGAAGGACTCGGCACCCAGCCCGGCATCGATCTCGACCTGCTGATACCGAATCGCGCGAAGCCGGTGCGTGAAGCCGCGGCCGCGATCTGGGGTGAAGACGCAGCGGGTGTAAACGCCATGGGCGAGCGGTCCATGCTCGACCTGTTGGAACAGGTGGCGTCCACGAGTGGTTTTGCCCTCGAGACGCCGGTCGACGCCTTGTCGCCGGAACAACTCCAGGAGTTACTCTACGGAAGCGAACGGTGGGTGGACGACCAGCGGGTACCCGGCCTGTCTTTCCAGTTCCGGGGCATCTTCCCGACGGTGGAACTGGTCGCCCGGTACGCGAACCGCTTCCCTGAACTGGCCCGTATGCTGCAGCCGACGCCCTGTTCGGCCTGCGCGGGCGGACGGCTCCGTCCCGAGAGCCTCTCCGTGATGATCGACGGCGTGTCCATTGCCGGGCTTTGTGCGCTGCCCATCGACCGCGGCATGGACTTCATCGAGAAGCTGGAACTCTCGGCGTCCCAGCGGGAAGTCGCGGGCGAGGTGTTAACGGAAATCCGAAACCGCATGCGCTTCCTGCTGGACGTGGGACTGGAATACCTGACGCTCGACCGCCGTGCGCCCACGCTTTCGGGCGGCGAGGCGCAGCGGATCCGCCTGGCCAGCCAGATCGGATCGGGACTGACGGGCGTGCTCTACGTGCTGGACGAACCCACGATCGGACTCCACCCGCGGGACAACCTCAGGCTGATCGAGGCCCTGGAAAACCTGCGCGATCTCGGCAATACCCTCATCATGGTGGAACACGACCGCGACACGCTGGAGCATGCCGACAACCTGGTGGATTTCGGTCCGGGGGCCGGCGTGCACGGGGGCCGGATCGTGGGCCAGGGCGCGCCCGGGAACCTCAAGGAACACGAGACATCGCTCACCGGGCGTTACCTCGCCGACCGGCTGCGCATCGAAGTGCCCACTGACCGCCGCAAGCCGGGCCGCAACAGGCTGCGCATCCTCGGGGCCCGCCAGAACAACCTCAAGAACATCGACGTGACGCTGCCCCTCGGCCTCTTCATCTGCGTTACGGGGGTGTCCGGCTCGGGAAAGAGCTCCCTGGTCAACGACATCCTGTATCCCGTGCTGGCCTCCACCCTGCACCGCGCCCAGGTCAATCCCGGTCCCCACGACGAGATCAAGGGGCTGCGCTTCGTGGACAAGGTCATCAACATCGACCAGACGCCCATCGGCCATTCCCCGCGCTCGGACCCCTGCACCTACGTCGGGCTCTTCGCGCCGATCCGCTCGCTCTACGCCCGGACCGTGGAGGCCCGGATGCGGGGCTACGAACCCCGCCGGTTCAGCTTCAACGTGCCCGCGGGCCGTTGCGAGGCCTGCCAGGGGCTCGGCGTGCGCAAGATCGAAATGCATTTCCTGGCAGACGTGTGGATGACCTGCGAGGTCTGCGACGGGAAGCGCTACATGAAGGAGACGCTGGAGGTGACCTACAAGGGCAAGACCATCGCCGACACGCTGGAGATGACCGTGGCCGAGGCCCTCGAGCATTTCGAGAACGTGCCCCGCATCCGGCGCATGCTCCAGACGCTGTACGACGTGGGTCTCGACTACATCAAGCTCGGCCAGTCGGCCGTCACGCTTTCGGGCGGCGAGGCGCAGCGGGTCAAGCTTGCGAAGGAACTCTCCCGGCCGGGCACAGGCAAGACCATCTACCTGCTGGACGAGCCGACTACGGGACTGCACTTCGACGACATCCGCAAGCTGTTGAAGGTCCTGAACAGGCTGGTAGACAAGGGGAATACGGTGCTGGTGATCGAGCACAACCTGGACATCATCAAGACGGCCGACTGGATCGTCGATCTCGGACCGGAAGGCGGTGACCGGGGCGGTCACGTGGTTGCCGCGGGGACGCCCGAGGAAATTGCCGGTTCGCTCTCCCATACCGGAAAGATCTTGTCACGGGAACTGATGGCGGGGACGTGACCCTGTTTCGCCAGGTCACGCCGACCGGATCGACAAACGTCGCGCGGGACCTGACTCCAGGAAAGTGACCGTTTCACCACGCCTTTTCGAGTTGCCAGGAAATGGTCGCTGGGCTATCTTGTCGTATCAATCCCAGAATCGTCATAATACTGGTACACCGAATGGATCTGCCCGAGAATGTGCCAGACCTCGGCCATTTCTACTGCTTGATGTGAAAACTCATTGGAGGATTAACCGAATGTCTGAAGGTGCGAACTTCGAATTGCTGGAGAAGTTGGAAACCCATGCTGTGCGTGTCCGTTCCCTTCTTGAATACTGCTCCAACGAAGAACAGACGAAGGTCTCGCTGATTAATCCATACCTCGAACACCTGGGATTCGATGTGCGCGACCCGCGTTATGTTCAACTTGAATATCGGTCAGAAACGGATCAGGTACGGAACGTGTGGATTACGCGCTGTTGAAAAACGGCAAGCCCGCTTTACTAATCGAGGCCAAGCCCGCCACAACGACACTCCCGTCAGAAGCTCCCGTGCAGTTGAGACGCTATGCCATGGCACTTCCAGAACTTCGTTACTGTGCGGTTACCAACGGTGTTCATTGGCATTGGTATGCCAAGTCTGAGAATTCGGGTGATTTAAACCCCAACCCATTCCTGGTTCACGATGCGACGGATCCCAACGTCGTCGAGGTCAGATGGCTCGCCTCCCTCCGCAAAGATCCGCAGAACTGGGACAGCATCGCAACAGAGCAGAATCTTCAAACTAAAATCGGAGAGTGGTTCACTCATCAACGTACCAACCCTGACGAGCATTTCATCGTTTCGATCATTCGAGGCGTGAACGAACGCAACAATCAGAAAACGAGAGACGTGGTATCACGTATCTGGGTGAAAACCATAGCAATGCACATGCAGAAGGAAATCGACAAAGCATTGCGCCGGGCCAGTAAACCGGAGCAAGAAGAGACGGAGGCAGTCAATCCTTCCGGAGATGGTGGTACGTCGACGAAAGAAGACGTACAGGATTCGGGTGAAACGGCGGAGTTCAACACGCCGGAGGACGTGGTCCGACTCGGCGTCGGTTTGAGGCGCGCCTGGCGAATCATCGGCGAGGAGCATTGGCAGATCGAACCTAACATGACTGCGCTGTGCAGGAGAATTTACCTGGTCCTTGCCGATATGCATGATCAGGGTATCGACGATTTCTTCGCTAGTGTAACCAAGGCCTTCGCGGGTGATCCAAATAAGTCTTTATGGATACAAAGAAAAAGCGATCTGGATGCTCAGCAGGTCAGGCGCTATACCGATTTAACTCCCGTGTGGTGTTTTCATCATCACGCCAGCAATGAGATCAAAATCAACCGATTGCGAGAGATTGCACCGTCCTGCATTTCCTCGGGGAAATCGGTCCATCTGAACGACTGTTTCGAGATCTGGGATCCACGAATCGATGGAAACTAACGGTGTCTAGGTTATACTTGCTTCGTGTATTCACTTCTAAACGTCGATGAGAGGCAGCACGATGACGTCCGAAGCGACGATATTAGCGATGGTAAATCGCATTGTAGGTAAATTTCAACCGTCTCGCGTAGTGCTCTTCGGTTCCCACGCTAGGGGCGCAGCCGATGGATCTAGCGATGTGGATCTGCTTGTTGTGATGCGAGACGTTCAAGACAAGCGTCTTGCGGCGGTCGAGATCAGGCGGTCTCTTGGAGATCTTCCGATCAGCAAGGATATTGTTGTAACCACCCACGATGAGATCAGGCGTCGAGGCGCGATTGTAGGAACCGTGCTTCACGCCGCACTTCGTGAAGGGGTAACTGTGTATGAACGACCCCGATCTCTCGGCAAATGAAGCTCGCCGCTGGCTGCAGTTCTCCAAAGAAGATCTCGATGTCGCTTGGCGTCTGATATCGGGCACGCCGACTGCTCCACGCCACGCATGCTGGCTCAGTCAACAAGCGGCTGAGAAGGCGCTGAAGGCAGCGCTTGTGCTTGAAGGTATCGAGTTCTTCTTCACTCATGACTTGGACGCCCTGCGTAACCGCCTACCTGACAGTTGGTCCGTTCGAATTACGCACGCCGACTTGGCCGAGTTAACTGAGTGGGCGGTGGAATCGAGGTATCCCGGAGATTGGCCTCAGCCCACCGACGAGGACGCAGCACGAGCGGAGGCAAGATCAATCCACGAGTCAATTACGGAAGAATTTCGAAGTCGTGGTATTATCGCAGTGTAGCTTTACTGAAGATGAGCAAATACGGGGTTCTCAAGCGCTACTGCGCCAGGTCCGTAGCAGGCCTTCCAGCAACCTTCCGAGCTTCAACGAAGATTCCGTCTCGCCCCGGCAACTGTACCAGCACCGGTTGCAATCGATCTTCCTGGAAACTTTCTTGAAGTCGGCATATCCGGACTGTACGGGCAGTTCCGCGCAGGGCTTTACGTCGCCGTCGGGGGTCAGTTGCACCAGCCACTTGCCGGCCGCCGTGCAGGACCGTGGAAGGGTATCCTGGAAATAGGCGGGGACGCGGCGCAGGTACCAGGCGGAACTGACGATGTTCCCCAGGCGGGATTTCTGGAAGATCAGATCCTCGATCACGGACTCCAGCCGCTCGGCGTGGGCGGGATCCACCAGGTGGGTTTCGTTCCCGTTCTTGAAATCGCTGTAGCAACTGTAGGAAACCTTGGCGCCCATGGTGCGCGCCAGGTGCGCTATGGGCACGACGTGGTCCAGGTTGTCCCGCATGATCACCGTGTTGAAGATCACGTTGACCCCCCGGGCCGTCAACTGGGGCACGAGCGTAGTTATATGCTCGTACAGCCCCTCGATGCCTCGTTCCTCGTCGTGTTCGCGTCCGATGTAATTCAACGAAATCGAGATGTGGTCCAGGCCGGCATCCCACAGGGCCATGGCCTTTTCCACGGTCATTAGAGATCCGTGGGTGACCATGCCGATGTAGACGAATCCCTGGGATTCCTTGATGCGCCTGACCGCCTCGGGCAGTTGCTTGTTGATCGTGGGTTCCCCGCCGGTCAGGGTGACCGTAAGGGGGTTCAGTTTCCGCAGCGCCTCCACGTAGTCGTAGTCGCCCAGCTTGCCCGAACGTTTCGTCTTCCAGTAATCACAGAAATCGCAAGTGGCGTTGCACAGGTAGGTCACCTCCATGTTCACCGACATCGGCCCGCCCTTCAATCGCACCCAGATGTATTTGAGCAGGGCTCGTAGCTTCATGCCGACGGACATGGGCCGCAGCAACGTCCGGTCGTACCCGAGATAGCCCGCGTCCGGCTGCAATACGGGCGGTGCGGGCGGTCCGGGAGACGGCGGGATGAGTTCTACCGCCGGGGAGATCTGAACCTGTTCGGACATGAATATGCTCCTACGCCACGGCGCGCGTGGCGGCGGTGACGGAATCTCTGCCGTCTATGATCCCTTTGACGGTACGTCCCGTCAGGTTCAGCATGGCGGGGAACACGTCCACGGTGCGGACGCATTCCGCTGCGATGTCCGTGTTCATCATCAGAGGCACGTGCATATGGTCGCGATGCAATGAACCGTGGGTCGACTTGTGCTCGGGATGTTCATGCCGGTATCTCAGATCGTAGCCGTTCCGGGCGCTTACGATAAGGTCACCTGACCGCGGTGAACCGAAGACGCGCAGCAACTGGTAAGGCGCGTCGGGATATTCCGTGTCGAACGTGGCGGAGAGCATCTGTTCATCGGAGGCTTCGGCCGGCATGCCGCCGTAGCCGAAAGGATCCTGACCCTCGAGCACGCGGTACGCGATGCCGCCGGGTATCTCCCTGATTTCACTGGTTCCACGGTGTCCGCAGACGATGACCGCGTCCTCCCGGGTCGCCGCCACCAGGTCTACCGCCTCCTGTTCGAGCAGGGCCTCGATGGGATCGGTTTCCCCCAATGCGCGGATTTCATCGTATGATGGCCTTTCTTCCCACGTCTCGCCCTTCTTCAGGTAGATATGCGCCATGCCGTTGCCCGAGACCATCATTGCCGCGTCGCATCCACTGCGCAGGATCCGGGGATAGTACAGCGTATTGAATCCGATTTCGTCGAGAAAGGACCATAGTTCGAAATGCGTGTGGGTGGCGGTCAGGCCGTGATCGCTGGAGACCACGAAAAGTGTGTCGTCCAGCCTGTTCAGCCGCTGAAGCCGCTCTGCCAGCCTGCCGAACCCCCGGTCGAATGCCCGGTAAGCCTCCAGCGTGGCGTCCGAAAAGGGATCGGTGTAATGGGAGTATTCGTCCACCGCGGGAAATACGACCGACAGAAAATCCACGGCCTGGTCGACGGCCCGGTCGATGTACCTCCAGGCCGCGTCGTCCATGACCTGCCAACGGCCGGATAAATGGGCGTAATACAAGTACCAGTTCCTGGTCAGCAGCGTCCGGTTTTCGAATATGCCCAACCCCTTGTTTACCAGGCTGAACACGCCCGCCGGGCGCTCGAAGTATTCGAAGATGGTGTGGATTTCGTCCTTCAGATCGCTGTCGATATACAGTCCACCCGGTCCCACGTAACTGCGCGCCTGCCGGAAATGGGTGAGCCCCTCCGGCTGAGACCGGTCGAACCAGCGGATGCCGGGGAGATTGCACGTACCGGGCGTACAGCCGGTTAAAAAGGGCACATGGGCCGGACCGGTCGTGGACGGGAACGAGGTCACCGCTTTCCGGTAGTCTCCCCGGTCGAGGACGTACCGCCGCAGGGACGGAAGTTCGCCGGCCTCGATCAATTTCCGCATGACGTCTTCACGTGCGCCGTCGACGAGGAAAAAGATACATCGGTTATAGACCGCCGCCGCCATTCCGTCTCCTAAAAACATAGGACATCGTTACATACTAAATACGAGTATACAGTACAGGCTTGCAAGTATACCCGTTTCGCTATTCGATTTCAAGGGTTTTCGCACGCAGGGTGTTGAGCAATTCGTCGTAGGAGGTCCTGCTGATCTTCTTGTAGAATGCGTCCCGGTTGGCCAGCGCGACACTCGCCCCGTCGATCACCATATCGTAGATGAGCCATTCACCTTCCTTTAGTTCCATCTTGTAGTCGACGAGCGTTTTGGTGCCCTTGTACCATACCGTCGTTCTCACCAGCGAGCGGCTGCCCCGGGTCTCTTCCCCGTCGTACGTCGTCCTGTCCGACCGCTTGCGCAGCTTGTCCAGCGCCCGGCTTTCAGTCCACCTGCGCAGGACCGAAACGAACTCCTCCCGCTCGGCGTCCGTCCGCTCCCGCCAGTGCCTGCCGAGTGAAATGCGGCTGTGCCGTTCGAAATCGAATCCGGAGACGACGGCATGGCGCACCAGGCTGTCCATGGCCGCTTCGGTGGCGGCCCCGTCCAGCGCGCTCAGCGCGGCGTCCCGCTGTTTCAGCGTCTCGATGGGCGAGTATTCCTGCGCGTAACTCCCGAAAGCAAGCAGCGACACCGCGGCCCAGGCGGCAAAGCGTCCCAGGCGGCGGACCGCACGGCGATTCACTTGCATTTCCCACCTCCATCCTTTCATGCTGCAGGCCGGATTGCCCGGATCACCCGGATCGCCGGGTCGTCCGGACCGGCCGGATCAGGATCCGGTGTCCCGGCGATGAACCGCGAAGTCGTCGTAATCTCCCTTCGAATCCGTTCCCGTCGCGTTGCCATCCGTGAGAATGCCGATCCCGACGGCTTTGCTGGGCGGTTTCTTCCCGAAGATCCGGACATAGTCCGCATGCACGTCGACCGACTCCTCGACCCACTGACCGAGTTTTTCCTTCCCGCTCTCAAGCACGATCACGTGAGGGCGGCCGATGCCTTCGCGGCGGTAGTGGGTGCCGACCGGCGCGGTGGTGCTCCAGACATATTTCAGGGTCTTGGGCACGCCGATGAAGTTCTGGTCCAGGACCACGTATACGGCCACGGAACTGTCGTTTTTGGTACGGATGCGTTCATCGCCGCCTTCGGGCAGGACCGTCGCCCTCCACCGCCAGGACAGCACTGGATATCTATTCGCATCCCATTCGCTGACTTGCTTGAGAATGATGATGGAGGAACCGTCGTCGGCCGCATGGAGATACCGGTTGCCCTTCTCCTCACGGATCGTGTACAAACTGCGGGCCAGGTCGTCGTCGCCCCGCCAGGCTTTCCAGGTCAGGGGAAAGCCGCCCGGGGCCGCATCGTCGAAGGCTTCGATCGTGATGGTCTTTCGATGATCATCGCCCCGCTGGGGAGGGTCCACAGGGTCCGCACTCTCCGCAAGGCCCGCACTCTCCGCCCGCGCGACGCCCGAAACGAACGAGGCGGTCCGCGTCCAGGCCGGCCAGGACGTCCCGGACTCCCGGGAAGCCAGCGCCTGCATCTCCGTGTCCGTATCCGTGTCCGTGTCCATGCGAAGGACGGAAGGCAGGTCGATGAATGTGGCGCAGATCAACAAGCCGGCGCCCGCCAGCAAACCGAACGCCCGGCCGGCCGGCCAACCGCGCGCCTTGTACGCCGGCAAATCACGCTCCTTGTCCGTCCCCGCACGCCTATGGCTCATGCCTGTCCTCCGTTCCGTGTTTCAATGCGGGCACCTTGTTCAACACCGCCCCGTGTTTCAACGCCGTCCATTAAAAGTCCCGTTGCCGGTCACTTGATCGAGTTCGGCCAGCGAAACCCGGTACTGGTACACCGACTGCCGGTGCGCATGTTGCATCTTCGCATGTGCGGTAAAGGCGTCCAGCAGTTCCGAACTGTCTCCGGTAACGTCGAAACCCAGTTGAGCCGATGTCAGCCATCCCCTGGCGGAGCGCAGCGCCCGGTCGCTGTTGTCCACGTTGGTACGGGCCTCGATCACGTCCCGGTAAGTCTGCTCCACCTGCAGCGCGATCGCGCGTATCGCCTGGGATTCCCTGCTCACCAGCGCTTCCAGTTCCACTTTCCGGGCAAGGTACTTGGCGCGGGTCAGGCCGAAATTGAAGTCCTGGCGCAAGGTGATCACGGCGCCGCCGCGAAGAAAATTGAACTCGTCCCTGAGAAAAGGATTGTCGAGCTCCGGCCTGTGCGGCGCGATGCCCCACTGGAGGGAACCCGCCAGGGCGATCTGGGGGTAGAAGTCGCTCCTGGCCACCTTCAGCAGCGACCGGCGGGCCAGCACTCCGGCCCTCAACTGCCGGATGTCGTACCGCCTGTTCTTCGCCCGTTCTATGTAAACGTCCAGTTCTTCGAGGTCCGCCGTTTCGGTTCCCGCGGCCGTATGGACGATATCGAAATCGCTGGAGCGATCGATTTCGAGAATGGCCTTTAGCGCCGCCTTCCCCATTTCGATCGACTTCTCGGCACGCGCCCGACTCTGCCGCACTTCGAATTCAAATACATCGATTTTCAACAGATCGTTCTGACCGACGTCTTCCGAATCCTCCTCGATCATCTCGTTTACGAGGTCCCGGGCCTCCTGTACCTTTTCTTCGCTTTCCAGAATGATGTCCCTGAGTTCCCTGGCCAGTACGAGTCCGTAGAACAACTTCTTCACCTGGAACGCCACATCGATCTTTCGGGATTCCACGGCCGCTTCGCCCGCTTCGAGGCCGTACTCGGCCGCCTTCTTCGCGTTACTGAGCTTCCCGAAGGTGTACAGCGGCTGGACCAGTTCGATCTGCGTGCGTGAGAAAACACCCAGATCGGTCAGATCGCTCCGGATGGTCTCGATCTTTTCAGTATCGCCTTCTATACCCGGCGCGGGACCGAAGATATTGGTCCACTGCAGCCGGGGCGTGATGCCGGCGAATCTCGCTTCGCTCAGCCTGGCTTCCAGCCCTTCGACGGCAATGACGGCCTGTTCGATGTCCGGACTGACCCGCAACGCCCGGTCCACGCACTGTTCCAGCGTCATCCGGACTACCTGGGTAGCCTGATCATCCTGGGCGGACCGGGCGGTCCGGGCGGTCCGGCCGGCCCGGACGGTCTGGTCAGCCTGGTCTGCCTCGTCGAGTCCGCCCGGACCCTGCGCGAACACCGGTCCTGCAATCAACGATCCCGCCAGGATGTGGACCAGAATACGAATCACTTTGCCACCCCGCTTCGCAGGTATTGTCTTACCGTAACCGCGTCGACTTACTTAACGCGTCGACCCACCGTAATCTAAATCGTACTCGTTCTCAAGTATATTAGACGCAACCGTCCACCTATTGATCCAACAAATAGCGAAGGCCATTCCATGCATGTCAGCGGAACGGTCGGCGAGCTCACCCCACTCCCTTCGTTCTCTCGAACGGTGCGCCTAAGACTTGTCGGCAGACGGCGGTTGCGATAGCAGCCAGATCGCCCGCGTCCAATGAAATGCCGCCGTGATCACCGTCCAGATGGCCACGCAGGTGAAGGCTTCCTCCAGCATGCCGACCGCCAGGCCCGCGAGCAGCACCAGGACATTCGTATTGCGCCGGGCGCCGATACGGCGAAAAAAGCGGTCCACGGGCGCGTAGTCAAACAGTTCTATACCCTGCCTGGACTTGAACATCCCCGTGGCTGCCTTGTCAAGCAGATAAAAGAACGTAATCACCGTGGCGAGCACAAAGGGACCGACCACCTCGCCGCCGGCGCTGAGCATCCACCCCAGTGCCCAATACCAGGTCAGTTCCCAGACCACGTCCAGGATATGCTCGAATCGGTCTCCGAAACGGGTGCATCGCACGGTCACGCGGGCCAACTTGCCGTCGACTCCGTCCAGCACTCCGACGATGAATGCGATCACCAGTCCGGCGGCCAGGTATCCCGTGCCCATCTGCCCCACGGCAAGGAGCCCGGTGGCCAGAAAGGCGAGCAGTATGGAGAGGGTGGTTACCTGGTTCGGCGTCACGGAACTGGCCGAAATCCATTTCGTAAGCAGGTTCTCCAGGGGCGGATGGATGAATTCAGCCGGAAAATCCAGCGTACCCTTCTGCGCGGCGTCGGCCAGCAGGGCCTCCGCCCTGCGGATCTTCAGGTCCGAATCGACGACCACCCACCAGGGGGGCAGGCTCCGGCGAAGATCCACGATATAGGGGTCCATTTCGCGAAGGTCGAATAACGGACAGGTCGATTCCTGCGCCGAGTCCAGCGCGGACCACAGCGATTCGGAGCCGGTCCAGGACGCCGTGAGCCCTGCGAGGAGGTCCGCGTCCGCCACCAGCAGCCTGCAGGGTTCCCTGACCGCCGAGTCCACGGCGCTCCGGTTCGGGCCGCCGTCGATCATGACCCGTAGAACCCTGGGATCGTACAGGTGGCCGGCGTCCATGACCAGGGCCGTTTCGTCCTTCCCGGGCAGCCAACGGGCGGGGTTTTCGTCCGTGCGTACGTAATCGACGGCGTCCAGTCCCCGGTACCAGCGATTGTCGAATCCGTCGACCCGGACCTTCGATCCCCGCCCGGGCGAAGGTCCGACAACCGTGACCTGCCTGGCTCCCAGGGAAGCGAAGACCCGGAGGTGACGCTCCAGCAGCGAAATACCGTAAATCGACCGGCCGGCGCCGGCCGACATGGTTTCCGTATCCGCGAACAGGACTACGCTGAATTTCATTACCGCTCGTTCTCCATAGAGACAGAAGTCCGTAGTTTGAGTTCCTCTTTCGGTCCCGGCTCACGACCATGCTTCCGCCAGGATAGAGCGGCGGGCTTCATCATGGTCCGCCCGGTCCGCCCGGTCCGCCCGGTCCGCCCGGTCCGCCCGGTCCGCCCGATCCATCGGATCTGCCCGTCCCACGCAGGCGCCTGAGGGCGATCCGGTCATCCTCTTCCAACCCCAGGAGAACCAGTACGCCCAGGTAGGCGCCCAGGAATATCGTGGGCAGCGCGGCCATGCGCAGCCACGGGATATCCGGCACGTAGACGCCCGCCAGGTATGCGCAGGTGAAGGCGGGGACTGCCGCGGTGCATGGCTTCAAGATGCGCCAGGACAGGGGAAGGATCCGGAACAGATGGTACACTTCGAAAAGGCGGATCAGCGTCAACAGCCCGAAGGCCGCCAGCGTTCCCAGGGCCGCGCCCAGGATGCCCAGGGCCGGTATCAGCCAAAGGTTCAGGACGAAATTGACCACCACGACCGCGACCGTATTCACGAGATTCAGCCAGGGCCGGCCCGACATGATGAGCACGGTATCGCCCGAACCCATGGCGGCGTAGACGACCTGGCTCATGGCCAGGACGACCATCGTCATGAATCCTGCGACGAATTCGGGTCCGAAGAGTCCAAGCAGTTCATTTCCGACCAGCGACACCACGCAGAGGAACGCCAGGCCGATGGTCAGCACCCACCGGGTGACCAGCCGCAGATTGAGCTCCAGCCGCCGCTGGTCGTTGCGGTGACTCAGTTCGGCCACGATGGGACTGAAAACGGGGTCGAACCACTGGCGGACCTTCTTGGTCGCCAGGGCGATTTCGACCGCGATCACGTAAACGCCCACCTGTGCGGCCGGCAGAAAGTATCCGACCATGAGCACGTCCAGGCGGATCATGAACATGTAGACCAGTTCATAGCCCATGACCGGCAGCGAGAAACGGGTCAGCGGGGTAACGGCCCGCAGTGTACGGAGGTGGACGAGACAGGCCCGCCAGGAATAGAACCGGATGAACACGTAGACGGCGTAGAGCAGGCCGCAGGCCAGCGCGGCCAGGTGGGCCGTGGCGATGCCGTAGGTGCGCCAGCCCGCGTAGAACAGGACACAGGCCGCCCCGAACAAGACCAGCGGCTCGACGGCGCCCCGGACCATGGCGTCGTGCTTCATGACCTTGTGCGCCCGGGTGACGCCCAGGATGATCTGGGTCAGGGCGATGAGCGGCAGACCGACCGCCAGCAGCCGCAGCATGCCGGTGAGCCGGGGTTTGTCGAGCAGGCCGTCCGCCAGTGCGCCGGCACCGGCATAGAGCGCGGCGCCGATCCCCGCGCTCAGTAGCAGGCCCACGCCCAGGGCCTGCGCGATGGTCCGGTGAATCGCCTCCGTCTCCCCGTCCTCACGCAGGCGCGGGATGAAATTGACCAGCCCCTTGTCCAGCGAGAACTGGCCGACCTTCGACACCAGGTCCACGATGGTCCACCCGAGCATGTACAGCCCGAAGATCTCGGCGCCGAACAGCCGCGTAAGGACGATAAGCGACACGGACTTGATCAGCCGCGCTACCGTTCCGATGAAATTGACGGCCGCGCCCCGGGCGATCGTCGATGCGTCGGATCGGGACCGGGACGGAGCCGGCTGCTCCTGGATACGCGTCATGATGGGGGGGTCGCCGGTCCGGGGGTCATCCTGTCCGCTTCGATCAACAGGGTCCATCCCCGCTGGTTCCCGGTAAACAAGTTGAAGACCGCGGATACCATCCTGCCGACCGATACCAGTCCCAGACGGATCAACGCCGCCGGAACCGCGTGCATGCGCTCCGCGGCGTAGCTCAGCCGGATCAATGCCAGGTCCAGCCGGGAACGAAGCATGTACCGGTGTCTCATCAGTCTGAATCCACAGGCCTCCAGCAACGAGCCGACCGACCGGTGCGTATAGAACTGCTGGACGCTGTGACGCTTCCGGTGCTCGTCGCGCCACGACTCGCCGATCTTCTCGAGGCTCAGGCTGTCCAGCGTCAACAGGATGCGGCCCCCGGGCCGCAACACGCGCCACATCTCACGCAGCGTCTGCCTGTCGTCCGGCAGGTGCTCGAAGACGCAAAGGCTCATGACCGTGTCGAACTGCCCGGAGCGAAGGGGGAACGCGTCCGCATGGGCGCAGATGAATCCCGTGCGGGGCGTCTTGTGGTAGGCCTGGGCACGGCGCAGCTGTTTCCGGTCCAGGTCGAAACCGAACACCCTGGCGCCCCGCAGGGCGACCCGGTAGTCATAGGTCCCTTCCCCGCAGCCGATATCCAGAATACGCTCGCCTTTGCGCGGCTTCAGCCAGCGTAGCGCGGGGACCGTTTCCTGGGTCCTGCGGAAGTTGAAGTCCTTCCTGAGCCGGAGGGCGAAGAGTCCCTTTGCACGGAACAGCAAACCGCTCATGAGCGCATATCCCCGGCCAACGCCCGGTCCCGGGCCAGCAGCCTCCCCGTGGAAATGAATATGGCCAGGCCCATGGCCAAGCCGCCGGCCGTAACGGTCCAGAACATCCAGCTGAGCAGGTCGAGGGCGGCGAAACAAAGCAGCAGCATGGTAAAGAAATCTCTTTTGGCCATCATCCTGAACAGGTTGAGCAGCCTTGAGAAGAGGTGGCGCCGCCGCCCGACGGCGTGCTCTTCGAAGGCCCGGTTGAAACGGACCAGGCTACCGCTCCCGCCGGTCTGCAGCAGATAGTAGTACATCACGAGAATCGACGCGGCCACCACGGCGACGGATCCCAGGCCGAGGGACCGGATTACCGTTTCCCCGGAGCCGCCCGCGTAGGCCCAGACCACGGCCGCGAAGAACGCCAGGTAGGTCAGGTTGTCGGTGATCGTGTCGAGCCACGAACCGTATTTCGATTCGCGGTAGGTCAGCACCGCCACCTCACCATCGCAGCCGTCGAGTATGGACGAAACCTGGAAGAGCAACGCGCCCAGCAGCACAGACCCGTAGGTGCCGTCCAGCACGGACCACGCCCCGGCCAGGCCGGTAAGGAAAGTGATCAGGGTCACCATGTTCGGAGTGACCGGCGTCCGGACCAGCCACCGGCTGAGACGGGTCGAAATCGGCCGGTTGATATGCCGGGATACCCAACCGTCTGTGGGTTTTACGAGGCGTCCCAGCAGGGCTTTTTCTCCCTGGGACAGCATTTCGGGCGTATCCACGTCCTGCCAGTATCCATCGCCCACGTCGAAGGCGCGCATCCGCCCTTCCGCGGCTAGCGCCCGGATGCCGTCGCTCAACGCGCAACCCTTCGGTCCATCCACCGTATCGAGGGCGTCGAACAGGGCCGGCGTACAGAGGAACATGCCGGTGTCGACCGCGTTGTACGCTTGCAGTGCCTTGTCGATGCGCACCACTTTGTCCCCGCGCACTTCGACCTTGGTCGCGTCGTCCAGGTCGTACACGCGGTCGATTTTCCGGTCGACGGCGAGCAGGCACTCCCCTTTGGCCACCGGTTCCTCGAGCAGCCGCTCCAGCGTCCGCTGCTCGAAGAGGTGATCGGCCATGAGCAGCACGAACGGTTCATCCAGGCGGGAGCGTGCGGCCAGGGCGGAAACCCCGTTGGGCAGATGCCACCGTTCGTTGTGCACCCATTCGATCTCGAGGGCGTCCAGACCGGGATCGTTGGAAAGGACCTCGTGAAACCGGTCCGCCTCGTATCCCGTTACGATCACGAAGCGCGTCACGCCGGCCCGCGCGGCCGTCAAAATGATCCGCTTGATCAACGGCACGCCGCATAGCTTCAACAGGGGTTTGGGCACCGGGCCGGTGACGGCCTGAAGGCGCACGCCCGCGCCGCCGGCTATGATGAGCGCCGGAGCCGCTCTTCGGGTATGATGATCCATTTGCTAAAGATTCAGATGGCCATGTGGACGAAGGAAAAAGCTAGAAGATCGCGGAAAAGCCCAGCGTCATCTCCGGGTAAGGACGAGAGATGACATCCAGTTCCTTCCGGTAGGATGCCTGTACGATCACGGCGACGTGCCGTTCCCAGTAGTAACGCAGCCCGACCCCGGCGTCGATCATGGTCATGTTCCGGTTCTGCGGCCTGATCTCCAGGCCGGCGCCCCATCCGAAGAAAGGCGTGAAGGAATCGCCCGGAACGAGCAGATTGTACCGGTAGAAGGCGCCGATCCGGGTGATCCTTTCGGCCTGCTCTTCCTCGGAGGTTTCCAGTACGGTCTCCTGCGCCGAAGAGGTCCCGAAACCGGCCAGTCTCCGGGCTCGAAGGAGGGAACCGCTATACGGGGATCCGGAAGGCCGCCGGGTATCGTCAAAGGCTTCCGTATCGTTGGGACGCCGAATGGAAAACACGCCGCCAAACTGGTGGGTCGGTGTAATGAAATAGCCGGCGCTCAGGGAGACCGTACCGGGATCGAACAACTCGTTGCCGGTCCGGCCCACGCCCTGCACCTCGATACGTCCCTGCCTGGCCTGGTTCCCTGTCGATAGCGTCCGATCCGGGATGACCGGGGCGGCGGCATGTCCTAGCACGGCGGGGTTGATCCGTTCGCGCTCCGTGGATTCGGGCATCCCGTCCCGGGGAAGTACAACCGGTTTTTTCATCATGGCGGCCATGGACCTGCGCGGTGCGGGCCGGCCGTCTACCATGATCCGGTGATCGACTTTCCGGCCTGGCGGCACGGGTGCGTCCGCGACCCACGCGACCTGCGTCGCCGGATTCGAACCTTCGTGATGCTGCGCACCGGGCGCCGGATCTATCCGGAAGGCAACCGCCGGTTCGGCGGGTATGCTCGCCCGTGACGGTTCGGGCGCGTCGCGGGGCGCCTCCACCGCCGGCCGCAACAGGGGCATGACCGCGATCAGCGAGCAGATACCGGCGGCCAGCAACGGGAAGAAGGCGCGGTCCTTCCGGTTCACCGTCGAACCGAGCACGTCCCGGATACGCTGGGCCGCCATGGATGCCGACCGCGCCAGTTCGAGGGCGGCCTGCCAGTGCGTCCGGACCTTGCCCGTGGCCACCTTCAACAGGGTGGAAGCATAGCGCTCCGGCTGCCTGGAAACACGGACGACATCCGCGTCGCAGGCCCGCTCCGCCTCGATCCCGGCCCGGTACGCGGCGTACCATACCGCCGGGTGGAAAAAGAAGAAGAACCTGCTGAACTGGACAAGAAAGACGGTAAGGTGGTCCCGCCGGGCATAGTGGGCCAGTTCATGAAGCAGGACCTGCCTGAGTTCCGCGCTGGAAAGCTCCAGAATGCACCAGGAGGGGATCACGACGACGGGGCGCCCGGCGGCGATCAGGACGGGCACCTCGAACTCGTCGGAGACCCGCAAGGCCACTTTGCGCTTCAGGCCCGATTCGGCCAGACACCGGTCGAATAACGCGCTTACCCGGGGGACGGCGACCGGGACGGACCGCCGCCTTCTCCGGGACATGGTGATGACCGACGAACCTATGCGGTACAGGCCGAAACCGGCGAAACCCATCCAGACCAGACCGGCGACGGCGTAGACACCGGAAACCAGGGCGTTGTAACCGCTCGCGGCGGACACGCCGTGGCTCGCCATCGACGCCCACGGGATCTCGAACGGTCCATGCCAGGGCAGCACGAGGGTCAGCAGCGGTTTGGCCAGAACCAGCAGCCAGAGGAAGTGTCGTATTCTGGCCGGGCATCCCGGGTTCACGAACAGCAGCACCCAGACCAGGACGCCCAGAAGCAACGCTTCAAGGCTCGGAAGCCACAACAGGTCCACGACCTCCCGGCCGAACCGCTCGAACAGACCTATGGCGTGACCGGAATCAAGCATCCGATGCCTCCGGCTCCGGCGCGTCCGGCTCCGTCTCCGGCGCGTCCGACGACTCCGAGGCTATCCTGTCCAGCAGTTTGCGCAGGCTCTCGGCTTCTTCCGCGGTCAACGCGTCCGATTCGATCAGGTGCAGCACCAGGGACTGCGGCGATCCAGCAAATAGCTTGTCCACGACAGCCCGGACCGTTTCCCGCCGGACGCCCTCGGGTTTCAGGATGGCGGTGTAGACATAGGCCCGGCCTTCACGGGTATACCGGACGACACCTTTCTGCGTGAGTATGGACAGGACCGTCTGAACCGTGGTGTACGCCAGGGGACGCTGGTTTCGAAGCGAATCGACGATCTGGCGCACTGTCGCCCGTCCCAGCCGCCAGACGACGTTCATGATGTCGATTTCCAGGTCAGTCAAAGACGAAAGCTTCTTTCTCGCCATCCGATCCGTACCCCGGTTTGCCACTCCGATGCCTCGAAGCGTAAGGTGTCCGCACGCTGCGGTTGCGACCGAAGATTTCGTTAGTTAAATATATGGCCTATTGTATTTTAATTAACGCGCGCGGGGCGAAATGTCAATCCAAAGTTATCCCTCTGAATCCCCGGGAAACCGGCGTTTGCCGGCCTGTTTCGGTCATGGAGCCTGATATGAGTCTTAAACCCGTCTACTTCATTTCCGACGCCCACCTCGGAATCGACGATTACGGGGCGGAAGAAGAGCGAAGAGACCGGTTGCTGGAATTCTTGCGAAGTCTCAGGGGCCGTACCGGTCATCTGTACATCGTGGGCGATCTGTTCGATTTCTGGTTCGAGTACCGCACCGTGGTGCCGCGCCAGCACTACACGGTGCTGCACGCGCTGAGCTCGCTGGTCGAAAGCGGCGTCCGGGTCACCTACCTCGCGGGAAACCACGATTTCTGGCTGGGGACCTTCCTGGACGAGCAGGTCGGGGTGGAAACGGCCGAAGGCCCTCTGACCGTTACCCATCACGGCCGGAAGATCTATATCGCCCATGGTCACGGACTCATATCCAGGGACCTTGGATACCGCCTGCTATCAAAGATTATGCACAGTCCCTTAAGCATCCGCCTGTTTCAGCTGATTCACCCGGACTGCGGCTTCAGGATCGGCCGCCTGGCATCGCGGCTCAGCAGGCGCCACGGCACACCTACGGCGTGGGATCCGCGGGAAGCTTACAGGGATCTGGCCTTCTCATTGCTCGACCAGGGTTACGATGTGGTGGTCTTCGGGCACAACCACTGCCCGACGCTGGAGCATAAGGAGGACAAGTTCTATATCAACCTGGGAGACTGGCTACAGCACGACACCTATGGCGTGCTGCGCGACGGAGAGATGACCCTGGAGAAGTACAGGCCGGGGGATAAGCGCGAAACGAAATAAGTACAACATCCTGCAAAGACAAAGCCCCGGCACGTTCCAGCACCGGGGCTTGTGAATGTCAGGCCGCTCGCCCTTTTCAGTGGCCGTGGCTCCTACTCAGGGCGAACGGGAAGGTGTTCCAGGATGCCTGATACAAATGCATGAGGCTTCCGCGAAGGCTGATCCTCCGGAGAGGATCCTGACCCCATTTTTGGATAATCCCAGGCGACACCCCAGAACTTGTTGCGGTACTTCCAGGACTCTGTCTGCACCCTGGCTACGGGCCCGGATTATCCCGAACCTTGTGAACGGTTATGCGACCTGTAACGACGGTTCAAGGCGCGTTGATGAAGATCGGAGCAAGAGGCAAGTCCTCAGCCCCGGGTATCGAAACCACCAGATACGCCGTACCATGACCTACAATCCAGTCCTCAGCGGTGTCGATGGTAATTGTACCTAAAGCACCGCTGATAGCTGCCGGCGTAGAATTGGCAGGAATGGCGATCACGTCCGGATTCTGGCTTCGAACGGTCGCCGTCAAGGTATCGTCATTGTTAGAAGTCTTGCCGTCGGGACCGACTTCCAATACCTGGATACGCAGCACGATGTTCGCGGCAGGCGTCACCGATCTGGCCACGGTTTCATTTACGTCAGTAGTGGCGGGATCGTCTTCGACTGCAGGCTGAAGGACCCGGGTACGGTCGGCCGTACTGGACGGGTATGGATTCATCACGTACCTGATGACCCCAGTACCGCCTGCGACGGTAATCGTGATCTTGGCCTTGGACGTAACCCCCTGGCCCTGGGCCGTGATTTCGGCTTTTCCTCGACCTTCCGCCGTGATCGTGTTACCGTCCACGCTGACTATGTCGGTATCGGAACTTACCCAGTCAATCAGCGCTTCGGCGCCGTCGATTACGTCGCCGTCTTCTTCCTCATTGTAGGCGACGGGTGTCATCAGATCGATCGAACCACCTACCGGCAGCACATAAGAGGTCGCCTGGCCCGAGGCAAACTCGATCCGCTGGATCAGGTCGAGCACTTTAATGGTCAGGTCTATTGCCACACCTCTTCCCACAGCGGTAACCGTTACCGTCGCCTTGCCGGTCGGAGACGAGGCGTCGATTGTGCCCCCGTCGACCGTAACAGCGTCGGAATCGGAAGCCCAGTCGAACGTGATGGGCAGCGCCATACCGCTCTGGCTGGCGGCCTTTGCGGCGATCATGGTCATATCGCCCACGGCCATAATCAGATTCAGGGCGTTTTCCGTACCTTCCCTGAGTTCGAAGTCAGGCGCGTCGAACACGGCGATCTTCTTGTCGTTGCCATCCTGCATCAACTTGATGTGATGAATGTCGGACAGCACGCCGCTACCGATGACCTGATCCGCGTCGATGCCCTCGCCCTGGGGTCCCTGGGGACCTTGTGGACCGGCGGGACCTTCAGGGCCGGCGGGACCTACGGGGCCTTGCGGACCGGCGGGACCCTGATCACCCTGGTCGCCCTGGGGGCCTTGCGGACCTTCGGGGCCTTGCGGACCAACCGGACCTTGAGGACCGGTAGAGCCGGCTACGCCCTGCGGACCGGCTGCGCCTTGAGGACCGGTAGGGCCGGCGGGGCCTGTCTTGCCTTCGCATCCCATCATGGATAGCGCGAACGCAATCACAATTACTATGAGGTAATGCATTGTCGTCTCCCGTTTATCGAATGTTACGCTTTGCTGTAAAATGGATGATGCTTAACGGCACCGTTCTATATGTCCTCCTTTCCCGTCCAGTGCATTGCGCGTATTGGACAGTGTGTTAACTGTCGCAGATAGTGCGGAATTCTGTGTCGCCCGACGTGAATCACCCTTGAAGCGGGCAGATATCATTAAATCAATCGAATCATATATAACTACTAATTAGCTTAATTTATACTTCGATAAATCATAGTCAACACTTTTTTGTGTTTTTGTAATCGGATAAGCCGTTCCAGGCCGGAATTACGGGGCGATTGACCCTGGAACGCGTTGCAGACGGGCCACCGAATTGAAGACGTCAGGAACCTTCCAGAAGGACCCGCGCAGGCACATCCGCACACAATACGTTTTATTTAATTTTATTTATGGTAGTATGTGTTTCGTGGTCGCCGTGCGTCCCTTCCGATACGCGTCATGGCACGGCAACGGGCGGTGAAGGGCAGGCGGACGCTGGAGAGGGCGTTTGGCTATGGCCTGGGTACTGTCCCGATTCCCGGTCCCTCGGGCAGGACCATGCGGCCCTGCCGAACAGTTGCTCCGCTGAAAGGGTCGTTGGAAATCAGCAGGTTGCCGTCCAGGTCGGCGTAGTCGGCCAATGGAGAGAGGTGGGCCGCGGCGGTGATGGCAACGGAGGTTTCGATCATGCAGCCGATCATGACGCGCATCCCGTGGGCCCGGGCAGTGTGGATGAGGCGGAGCGCTTCGCGGATCCCGCCGCACTTCATCAGTTTTATGTTGATGCCGTCCACCAGGCCGGCCAAGGCGGGCACGTCCGGGGAGATCAGCACGCTTTCGTCGGCGAAAACCGGCATGGACGCCGCCTCCCGCACCCTGCGCCAGTCCGCGGGCGAACCGGGGGGCAGGGGCTGCTCCACGAGTTCCACGCCGAACTCGGACAGGCGGCCGACCATTTCCACGGCCTGGTCCGCCGTCCACCCCGCGTTGGCGTCGATCCGGATGCGCGCATCCGATTCATCCCGGATCGCGCGCATGATTTCGAGGTCCTTTTCCGAACCGAGCTTGACCTTCAACGCCGGGTACCCGGCGGCCTCCCGCACCTTGCGGCGGACGGCTGCCGGATCGTCGATACCGATGGTGAATGAAGTGACGGGCGTTTTCGCGGGATCGAGACCGAGCCATCGGTAGAGCGGTACGCCGAGCCGCTGGGCGGCCAGGTCGTGCAGCGCGATATCCACGGCCGCTCGGGCCGAGTGATCGTCCGGAAGCGCGGACGCGAGACGATCGGTCGTTTCCTCGAGTTCGAAGGGATCACCGCGAAGGAGCGGCGGCACTTTCTCCAGCGCCCGGACGACCGAACCGGCGTCTTCCCCGTAGTAGCGGGAAGGTGCGGCTTCGCCCATGCCGGTCAACTCGCCGTCGGAGATGCGCACGAGCACGTTGTGCTTGTGATCGCTGACCTCTCGGGCGATGCGGAAGGGATGGATGAGGTCCAGGCGGACCGTCTCGACGCTTAGCCGCATGAAGACCCCGCTTAGAAGCTGCCGAAGATCTCGCTCATCAGGCGCAGGCTGATCTGGGCAGGCACGGCGATCCAGGTCCGGATGATGCCCAGCCGGAGCATCTGGTCCGCGATGATCAGGCCGATAAGCAGCATGGGACCGTACATCTCCAGCTGTCCGTACCGCTGCGCCTGCGCCGGGGGCAGCAGCCCTTTAAGGACCCGCGACCCGTCCAACGGGGGGATCGGCAGCATGTTGAAGAAGGCCAGCGCCAGGTTGATGATGATCCCGTACCGGATCATCTGGCGCAGCGTGTCGGTCAGGGCGCCGCCCGAGGGCATGTGGGTGAAGACGCCCACCAGGATGAAAGCCAGGATGATATTGGACACCGGCCCGGACAGGGCGATCCAGAGCATGTCCTTCCGTGGATTGCGCAGGTAGCGGGGATCCACCGGCACGGGTTTCGCCCAGCCGATGCCGAATCCGCTCATGACGGTGATGATCAGCATGATGGTCCCGGCCGGGTCGAGATGCACCAGGGGGTTAAGCGAAAGCCGCCCCATGCTGCGCGCCGTAGGGTCGCCCAGTTTCCACGCCGCCCAGGCATGGGCGTATTCGTGAAAGGTCAGGGCGAAGAGGATCGCCGGCATGGCGACGAACAGGATCGTAAAGTCGGGCATGGATACTCCTTTGCTATGACAGCGGATCCATTCAGGACTCGGGCTGGTGAAGGCGCGACCAGAGATCCCGCGCGGCGCGGCGTTCCTCATCCACGGTCCCGATTTCGCCGTTTATCTTCATCGAGAGCACGTCGTCCAGGATCCGTCCGTAAGCCGGGCCCTCCGCGATGCCCAGGTCCTTGAGCGTGCCTCCGTCGATGGACAGGCGCATGTGCCGGTGCTGGCGGTAATAGGTTTCGCAACGCTTCCGCATGCCTTCGTCCGGGTGGGTCAGGGTGACGAACAGCATGGTGTCCTCCGAGATCGTACGCACGGCGCGGAAGAAGTCCGCCGGCGTGTCGATCTCCCCCGACTCGACGGCCTGCTCGACGCCGGACCACCGGGACATGTCCTCGACGGCCTTCCTGAGACGCCGGTTGGGCTTCAGCCGGTCCACGACGCCCTGCAGCGTCTCCGCCCGGTGCGGGCCGAACAGCGCCACCAGGTACAGGATCCACCAGCCGTCGCGGGCCGAGGACGCCGGGCCGCCGGACGGGCTGATCTCCCGGACCAGGGTTTTCAGACCCTCGTCGGATCCAAGGGCGGGGTGGATGGCCCGAAGAACCTCGAGTCCCTCCAGCCGGTTGAAGACCAGCCAGGGATCCGGTTCGAAGCAGACCAGTTTCAACTGCTCGAGTAACCGGGGTCCCGACAGGTTCCCGATCATGCCCCTGGCGACCGCTTCCCGGAACCGTCGTTCCGTCCCGCGCTCGAGCCGGAACCGTAGGCGCTGTTCGAAACGGACGGCCCGGAAGAGACGGGTCGGATCGTCGATGAAGCTCCGGTCGTGGAGTATGCGGACCCGCTTCGTCCGCAGGTCGGCACGGCCCTCGAACGGATCGACCAGTTCGCCTGAGCTTCGCCCGTTGAGCGAGACTGCCATGGCATTGATCGTGAAATCCCGCCGGGCCAGGTCCACGTCCATCGACGCGGACGCCACCCTGGGCAGCGCGCCCGGGTGCTCGTAGGTCTCGCTGCGGGCCGTGGCCACGTCCAGGCTGTGGCCTTCGGGCATTTCCACGGTGGCCGTCAGGAACCGGGGATTGGGTGCGCAACGGCCGCCGGACGCCCGGGCCAGCCGGTCGGCGAACCTCATGCCGTCTCCTTCCACCGCCAGGTCGATGTCCGTCCTGGCACGTCCCAGCAGCATGTCCCGCACGGTCCCGCCGACCAGGTACAGCGCCAGTCCCGATTCGTCGGCCAGGCGGGCGGCCCGGCGCAGTTGCTCGCGGATCCCATCCGGCAGTTGGTCGATGGCTTCGTTCATGTCCTTTCCGATCAGGGCGGCAAGCTCAGGGCAGCGGGTTCAGGGCGGCCAACTCGGCGCAGCGGACTCAGGGCAGCAGGGTCAGGCTTCCTTTAGAAACCGGTGGACGATGACGCGGTTGTCCTTGCTTTCGAATTTAACCTTACGGGGCTGCGCGCTGTGGCGGTATCCCCGGGCGATCATGGATTCGACGAAGGGGGCGGCCGCCCGGCGGTCTGGATCGCTCGCGAGGAACATGCCGCCCGGTTCCAGCGTATCGTGGAGCAGGCGCCGGATCGGGTCGTGATTCGGCCTTTCGTACAGGATGTCCGAGCCGATTACAATGGTAAACTTGCGATCGAGATCCGGGTTTCTCCAGTCCAGGAAACGGAAGGATACGCGCCCATCCAGGGCGTTCAGCCGGGCATTGTACCGGGCGAAGGCCAGGGCGTCTTCTTCGTAATCGCACGCGGTGACCGCCAGTCCGGCCGCGGCCGCGGCGATACCGGCCAGGCCGATGCCGCAGCCCAGTTCCAGGATCCGGGAACCGGCAGGCGCGGGATACTCGAACAGGTGACGTCCGAGACCGATCGCCGCCGGCCAGATCTCCGCCCAGTAGGGCAGGCGTTCATCCTCATCGTAGAATTCCGGGTCGATTTCGTCGATGAGCACATCGGGATCGCGTACCGCCAGCATGTCCAGGTTCACCCAATTGCCTATGGCTATGGACTTGAAACAGACGTCGTAACGGCGGGCCAGCTCGGCGGGTACGGCGAACGGTGGCATGGCCTTTGAACTTAAGGGAGAACCGGTCCGCGGTCAAACGAATTCAGGCTTGACAGGCCGAGGCGCGCCGACTATTATATTACGGTATTTTGGCGGCGGAACCGTTGCCCGGTTTGATTGTTTCTTACCGGCGGTACCGGGTTCGACGCATCCTCAAAGCCGGTTTGTTTCAAGAAAGCGTGATTAGCGAGGAGACTCGGATGACCTACATTATCGCAGAGCCATGCCTTGACGTAATGGACAAGGGCTGTGTCGATGTATGCCCGGTGGACTGCATTCACACCAAGGACGGCGAACGAATGCTGTACATCGATCCGGAAGAGTGCATAGACTGCGGCGCCTGCGAGCCCGAATGTCCGGTCGAGGCCATTTTCGCCGAAGAAGACACTCCGGACGAATGGCAGGACTATATCCAGATCAACGCGGATTTCTTCAAAGACGATTGACGGCCCTGCGCCGGTCAATCCCGGGCGGGCCACCCGCCAGCGCCCGCCAGCGTCGATCAAACCTGAGCGGAGCGCCCGGCCGGTCTCACCGGCCTCACCTGGTCTTGCCTGGTCTTGCCTTGTCTTGCCCGCCGCTTCACGGCAACCGGACCCCCGCGGCAGGGTCCGCCTTCATGTCCTCTTCACCAACGATCTCGCCCACCGAAGAGGACACGCAGTACGCAGCCAATCCACAAACCCACGGTAACGGTCTCCATTCATGAAGGCACGCACCGTTAAGAACTTCCTGCTGGCCCTGTCCTGTCCCAAGCGCACGGGTCTGATCTACACCGTGACCCGCTGGCTGGCGGAACAGGGTTGCCACGTCATCGAAAGCGACACGTACATCGATCCGTACAGCGAGCGGTTCTTCATGCGGGTGCATTTCGGCGGTCCGGTAACGCTGGGGTCCCTGTGGCGGACCTTCGCGCCCCTGGCGGATGAGCTCGAGATGCAGTGGGACCTGTCCTCCGACGACACCCGGCCCCGGGCGCTCATCATGGTGTCGCGGGAACTGCACTGCCTGCTGGACCTGCTGAACCGCACCCGCATGGACAAGCTCCGGCTGGACATCCCGCTGATCATCTCCAATCACCCGGACGCCGGGCAGCTGGCGGATGAATCGGGCATCGACTTCCTGCACCTGCCCATCACGCCGGAGAACAAGGAGGAGCAGGAGGAGCGGCTGATCGACGAGATCGAGGAAAACAACATCGATTTCGTCGTGCTGGCCCGTTACATGCGGATCATCGGCCCCGAGGTCTGCGAGCGGATGGCGGGCCGCATCATCAACATCCACCACTCGTTCCTGCCGGGATTCAAAGGCGCCCGGCCCTACCACCAGGCCCATCGGCGCGGAGTGAAGCTGATCGGCGCCACCGCCCACTACGTGACGGCCGACCTCGACGAAGGTCCGATCATCGAGCAGGACGTGGAGGCCGTGACCCATCGCATGTCTCCGGCGGAACTGACGGCCGTGGGGCACGACATCGAACGCATCGTGCTGGCGCGGGCCGTACTCTGGCACATACAGCGGCGCGTGCTGATCAACGGACGCCGTACCGTGGTGTTCCGGTGATGCTGCGGTGGTGTTCCGGTGATGCTGCGGATTGAAGAGTGAGCCCTGACCGGGCGGTCCGGGCGGTCCGGGCGGTCCGGGCGGTCCGCCCCGCAGGCTCAGGTAGGCTCAGGCAGGCTCAGGCGTACTGGTCCATCAGGGCGTCGATGGTCGCCTGCTCGTCGCCGTAGGCCTTGGCGTACACGTCCTGCAGCTTGTCGGTATAGGTGCGGTACACGTCCTGGAAGAACACGCCGCTGTGGAAGACGCCGTCGCCCACCTCTTCCATGGCCATGTCGATCGCCTTGATCCGGTCGCCGGTGTCCCATTCGTCCGGCAACGGCATGAAAGACTCTTTCCAGGGGTCGTAGGTGTTGTAGAAGGTGGGGCAGGGACTCATCGCGTGGACGAAGGCGAACCCGGGGTGATCGAGCCCCTGGCCGATGATTTTCGCCATTTCCGACGCCTGGCTGGAGAACGTGCGCGCGACGAAACTGCAACCGTATACGATGATCATGGCCAGGATGTTCAGCTGGCCTTCCAGCACCCCTTCGTATGGCGCCATCTTGGGCATGGAAACGCTCCGCCGCAGCGCCTGCATCCCCGTGGGCGTACTCGGTGACGGCTGGCCCTTGGTCAGGCCGTAGACCTGGTTGTCCATCACGATGTAGGTGATGTCCTGGTTGCGGCGCACGGCGTGGGGCACGTGGCCGCCGCCGATGGCGAAACCGTCGCCGTCACCGCCGACGGCGATGACGGTCAGCTCGGGATTGGCCGCCTTTACGCCCTGGGCCGCGGGCAGTGCCCGCCCGTGCACCACGTGCAGGCCGTAGGCGTTTACGAATTCAGGCAGGCGGCCGGAACAGCCGATGCCCGACACGATGACCACGTCCCTGGGATCCAGGTTGCGTTCGGCAAGGGCGCGCTGCAGCGCGGCAAGCACGCCGAAATCCCCGCAGCCGGGGCACCAGGTGGGCTTGACTTCGCTCCGGTAGTCCTTGAGCGTTCGTTTTGCGGCCGGCTTGGCCGATCCGGCCTGGCCGGGCTGCCCGGCTTTCCCGGGCCGATCGGGCGCCGTGGTCCTGGCGGTGTCGGGCGTGCGTACTTCAGCCATACTGCAGCACTCCTTCGATGTATTCCTCGATATCGCCCGCCTTGAAGGGCAGTCCCGTTATGATGTTGAACCGCTGGAGGGAAACGGCCAGGCGGCCCTGCAGGTAGTTCGCGAACTGCCCGCTGGCGTTCAGTTCCACCACGGAAACCACCGGGATGGATTCGATGAAGGCACGGGCCTCCTTCTCCGGCAGGGGATGGAGCATCTTGAATATCAGGGCGGCCACCTTGTACCCCTTCGCCAGGGTCCGGTCCAGCGCTTCCAGAATGGGTCCTTCCGACGATCCCCAGCCGATCAGCCCGAGCTGGGCGTCCTCCGCGCCGTACCGCTGCACGAATCCGGGCTCGTTCACCGCGGATTCGATTTTCTGGTGCCGCTTCTCGGTCATGCGGATATGGGCTTCGGGCGAGTAATCGATATGGGCGTGCTCGTCGTGCTCCAGGCCCGTCGCAACGTAGTGCTGGCCATGGCGGCCCGGCAGGGGCATGGGGGAGACGTAGTCGTCCGTCATCTCGTACCGGTCGAATTCCTCGGGAGAGACGCTTCCGTTGTGGTCCGGCTGCTTGCGCTCGACGATCTCGACCTGGCTCAGATCGGGACGGGACATGACCTGTGCGCGCTGGGAGAGATGCTGGTCGCTGAGCAGGATGACCGGGGTCTGGTACTTCTCCGCGAGATTGAAGGCCTTTACCGCCGTGTAGAAACAGTCTTCGGTATTGGTCGCCGCGATCACGATGCGGGGCGCTTCGCCGTGAGCGCCGTGGATGGCCAGGTTCAGGTCCGACTGCTCCGTCTTGGTGGGCATGCCGGTACTCGGACCGCCGCGCTGGACGTCGACGACCACGAGCGGGATCTCCTCCATGGTCGCCAGGCCGAGGGCCTCGACCATGAGGGACAGGCCCGGCCCCGCCGTGGCGGTCATCACCTTGGCGCCCGTGAAGGATGCGCCGATGGAAGCGGTGATGGCGGCGATCTCGTCTTCGGTCTGCATCAGGACGCCGCCCACCCTGGGCATCGCTTTCGCCAGCGTCTCCATGACGTCGCTGGCCGGTGTGATGGGATACCCGGCGTAGTACCGGCAGCCGGCGGCCAGGGCGCCCATGCAGAGCGCGTCGTTCCCCGTCATGATCAGCTGGGCGTGTCCGTTCTTGCGTTCGACGGCGACCCGGAGGCCCAGGTCGATGCCGTTTTCGTCCACGTAAACGTAGGCCTGCTTCAACGCGTTGATATTGGACTCGAGGAACTCCTTGCGGCGTCCCCACCGGCTCTCGGCGACCATCTGCTTCGCCGAATCGAAGGGAATGCCCAGGCAGGCGGTCAGGATCCCGAAGGCCAGCACGTTCTTGGACTTCATCGTCTTGATGACGGTCTTCGTGATCTTCTGGAGCGGCACGCCGATCTGCGACAGCGCCAGGCTCTCGTCCGCGTCGCATTCGTCCGGATCGTAGATCACGACGCCGGTGGGCTTGACCTCGCCCACGTGAATATCGTAGTTCTCCTGGTTCCAGACCATCAGGATGTCCAGGGCGTCGCCCGGCGAGCGCACGGGCGTGTCCTGCACCCTGACCTGGGTCATGGACGCGCCGCCCTTGATTTCGGCGGGAAGGTTCTTGAAGGTATAGATGTGCAGACCGGACCGGGCCAGCGCTTCGGCCAGCACGTCGCCGACGGTAAGCACGCCTTCGCCGTTCTCGCCGGCGATGCGTATAGTCAGGTCGAGTTGATCCATCAAACGGCCCTCGGCGATCTCCAGGCGGGTTCAATTGCACAAAACCATTTGATTATATGGGGTTAGGTACCCGAATGTCAATTCTATTCGTCATGGAATCGCAACATCTTTTCCCAATTCGCACTCGCCTGTGTGCCGGACCTCCGGCACCTGTCGGGCGGCTGGTCTCTATGCGGCTCCCGAAGGGGCGGTCCGGGCGCCGAACTACGGTACGCGCGGCGCCTACCAGCCGTGTATCCGGTGGCCCTGTCCCGGGAACCAGATGATGTCCACGAGGTTGGACAGGACGAGTCCCGTGCAGAATCCGACCAGCATTCCCATGATCAGCGGCTGGGCGCGGCGGAACAGGCCGATACCGCCGGAACGGAGCAGCAGGACCTTGACCGCCCAGGCGATGAAGAGGGTGAAGGCCCCGTTGTCGATTGCCACACCCCGTGCGATGGTGAGACCCACGGGATGCAGGGGCCAGCCCGGAAACTTGTACCGGAGGAAGATCAGCACCATCATGACGAGACCTCCGAGGAAGAACCAGGCGGTCTCCATGACCGACATCCGGGTCGGGTTCTGGATCCATACCTTGACGCTCTCGAAGAAGTGGATGTTCCCGGTGGTGAAGGCCCACTGGTCGAACTGCGACGCGCCGACGGTTTCGTATCCGGAATAGATCGTGTACGCCGCGCCGATCAAGAAGGCCAGGGCGAAGGCCCCGCAGATCACGGCGAACATCAGCTTCCTGTCGGTCCAGACCCGGTCCCCGATCCGGGTGATGTGGGAAACGGAGACCATGGTGAAGGTCTTCCAGTTCCGCGCGAAGGCGTTGGTCAGGCCGAAGACCGTGAGGGACGAAGGATCAATGCCGGCCGAGCCCACCCCGCGAATGAGGAACTCGTGGGAGTTCATGGGCAGATCGAGGGCGACGAGACCGGTTTCCGCCACAATCCGGGCCACGCCCACGTAGAAGATGAACAGCAGGAAAAGGAAGGGCACCATGATGGCGATCCCCATGCCGGCCATGTGCAGGAAGGCCGCCATGTAGGCGACGCCCAGCAGCACGCCGAGGACAGCCGCCCGGTAGGAAAAGAACTCCTCGGAATCGTCCACCTGCGGCGCCCGGCCAAGGCCGCCCAGGCCGCCCAGGCCGCCAAGGCCGCCCAGGCCGCCCAGGGCCTTCCGCGCCACGTCCCACAAATGGCGCCGGGCGATCCAGAACCCCCACAGCACGAAGACGATCAGGGCGCCGATCTCCTGCAGCCGCACCGCGGCGTCCGGCGAAGCCCCGGTTTCGAGCAGGCCCACGGCGTTCATGCCGCCGGACTCGAGGATGGCCAGCAGATGGAAGACCCAGATACTGAACAGGATGTCCACCGGGGAGAAGAGGGCGAAGCAGAGGAGGTAGATGTTGATCTTGATCTTGATGGCGGGGAACAGGTGGCCGATGACGAGGTCCGTCGCGTAGGGCTGGCCGATGGGGATCACCCCGACCGGCGTAAAGTAGTCGACGATGTTCCAGCCGATCACGGCCAGCGGCAGTGAAAAACCGATCCAGAATAGCCTTCCCCGCATGAAGGCCGGCAGAAACGAATGGCCGGCGGGCTCATCGATGATCTGGGCGAGGACCTGGGCCAGCGGGAAACTGAGCTTCTCGTGGACGATCCACTGTTTCCGCAGGATCACCACCAGGCAGGACCCCGCGAAGAACAGGGCGAGGAAGAACGTGCCCCACCAGAAGAGCGGGACGATCCAGGGGCGCCACGGCAGACCGGCGTAGGCGGGCAGCCCCTCGTAGAACCAGCGGATGGTATGGTCCGCGGGGTCGACCAGCAGCCAGGCCGGAAGGTATTGAAAGAAAACCTCTACCCACTGGTTTTCGGGCGATGCAAAATAGTACGGGGTGGTGATCACGCCGATGAAATAGCTCATGAAGGCGTGGGACGGCACGGTAGACGCGATCAGGCCGAAGGAGAGGATGACGAGGAGTTCCGACGTGGAGAACGTTGCCGCGGGGCGGTACTTCCGCAGCAGGCCGTTCACGACGATGACGAAGAAGAGGAAGGGCGCCATCAGGGACGCCGAGACGTGCTCGAAGTCCATGAACGTCCCGCGCACGACCCAGACGTTATAGGGGATCCACAGGCTGATGAATACGGCCAGGACGATGCCGGCAAGGATGGAGCGGAGGGTCACGCGGCGGTGGTCTTGTGTTGGCATGTTCAAATAAGCGCGGTACGGATCATCCACCCCGGACCGGACGCGCATACTGGACAGGACGCGCGGACCGAACCGGACGCGCAGACCGGACCGGACGCGCAGGAGGTTGACGGGTGCCCGGAAACGTATACGAGCCCGATGAGTTGAACCGGTTGTACCGGAAGGGCGGCGATCCCGTCGACGACGGACGCTTCCGGCTGCGCCGCCCGTATTTCGAATCCCGCTGGACCGGCCTGCTGCTGCCGGAGGACCGGGCCATTGCGGAGAACCGCGGTTTCAGCTACCTCATGATGGAACCGGTCGATCTTCCCGCGGAGGGCGCCGGCGAGGTCCTGGTCATCTTCCACGGGCTGAACGAGGGCAGCTACGCGAGGATGCTGCCCTGGGCCGGCAGTTTCGCCCTGCGGCTCGGCATCCCCGTCATCCTCTTCCCCCTGTCCTTCCACGTGGGGAGGCGGTCGGATCTCTGGAGCGTGCAGGAACAGACCCGGATCGCCGCCCGACGCGCTGCCATGACCGGCAACGGGCGGACCAGCCCCTTCAACGGCCGGATCAGCGAAAGACTGGGCCTGGCACCCGAACGGTACTGCCTGGGCGGACTGCAGTCCTGCTTCGACGCCGCGGACCTGGTCGCGCGAATCGAAGCGGGCGACCATCCGTCCTGCAGGCCCGGTGCGCGGGTGCGCTTTCTGGGTTACTCGGCGGGCGGCTACCTGGCCCTGGTCCTGTTGCTGGCCGACCCTTTCGGACGGTTCTCCAATGCGCGGGCCGCACTCTTCGCGTCCGGCGCTCCCCTCGACGGCATCCGGCCCGAAAGCTTGTTCATCATGGACGACTCGGCCGCGAAGGGGCTGTCGACGTACCTTCGTGACGGGTCATTGCCAGACGGGGCGATAAAAGGCCGCCGTGGAAAGCTGATCGATGGCCGCCACCGCCCACTGGTCGATCCTCCGCTGCGCTGGCTGAAAGAGGTGCTGTTTCACGGCGATGCCCTGGCCGCGCGCATGAAGGACCTGCAGGACCGGTTGATGGTGGTCGTCAATCCCGCCGACCGGGTCATATCGGCCGATCAGACCGAATGGAACCTGCATCCGGCACCCGTGCTGCGCCTCGACCTGGGCGTGCACGAGTTCCCCTTCACGACGGGTGAACCATTGCCGGACCGCTACGACCGGCGCGCGAAGGAGACCCGGACCATGATCAGGAACGTCCGGAACGCCCACCGTATCGGGCCTGAATACCGATCCGCCTTCGACCGGTTCATCCACGAAGTATCGGCTTTCCTGTTCCCCGGCCCTCCAAAACCGGCTTGACAACGGTCCTTTTCGCCCGTTATCTAACAGTATATAAGATAACCTATTGTAAATAAGAAACGTTACACACGCATTCCGCGCCGGCTGAACTTGGGGGTAAGCAATAGTTTAAATTGCCCCGTAGTCCTGTCAAGCGCGTTCAGGCCCCCTGTCGGGCCGTCGAGGCGAGTGTCCCGATGACTGCCACGGTTGAAAACGCCCTCACCCACTCCTCGATCGTTCCGGTCCAGGTACTGCTGGAGCAGTACGCCATTTCCCATCCGGAGATCGACTCCGATGAGGCGCTGGAAGCCCAGCTGGACCTCATCGAGAGGGCCTATCATTTCAGCACCCTGCACCACGCCGGCCAGGTCCGCAAGTCCGGCGAGCCCTTCATGGTGCACTGCACGCAGGTGGTGCTTACGCTGATCGGCCTTCAGCTGGACGCCGTGACGATCGCGGCGGGGCTCCTGCACGACGTGGTGGAAGACGTGGAGGACGTAACCATCGAACAGCTGGCCGCGGAGTTCGGCGAGGAAGTGGCCGTCCTGGTGAACGGCGTCACCAAGATCACCGGGCTGTCCTTCAGAAGCCAGGAGGAACTCCAGGCCGAGTATTTCCGCAAGATGCTCGTTTCCATGGCGAAGGACGTGCGCATCATCCTTATCAAGCTCGCGGACCGGCTCCACAACATGCGGACGTTGTCCTACCTGGAAGAGGAGAAGCAGCAGCGGATCTCCCTCGAAACGCGTGAGATCTACGCGCCCCTCGCCCACCGGTTCGGCATGGCCAAGATCAAGTCCGAACTGGAAGACCTCAGCCTGAAATACCTGTCTCCCGACGTCTACCGCGATCTCGCGAGCAAGCTGGACCAGAAGCGGGCGGAGCGGGAGAAGCTGATCGACGAGATCCGCCAGCCCATCGTCAAGGCCCTGAAGGACGCGGGCATCGACGCCACGGTGAACGGCCGGGCCAAGCACTTCCACAGCATCTACACGAAGATGCAGCGCCGCAACCGGCCGTTCGAAGAGATTTACGACCTCCTGGCGCTCCGCGTCGTGACCGACACGGTGCCCAACTGCTACCATGCGCTCGGGATCATCCATACCCTCTACACTCCCATCTTCGACCGATTCAAAGACTACGTTTCCCGGCCCAAGATGAACATGTACCAGTCCCTGCACACCACGATCATCGCGTCCAACGGGGAAACGGCAGAGATCCAGATCCGCACGCGGGAAATGGACCGGATCGCGGAAGTGGGGATCGCCGCCCACTGGCTTTACAAGGAAGGAAGGGATGAGGTCACGGACGGCGAGAACCGGGAAGACTGGCTCAGCCAGGCGCTGGACTGGCAGACCGACATGACCGATCCGAAGGAGTTCATGCGTTATCTCCGCATGGACCTGTACGACGACGCCATCTTCGTCTTCACCCCGCGCGGGGATCTCAAGGAACTGCCGCAGGGCGCCAGCGTGCTGGACTTCGCCTTCGCCATTCACACCGACATCGGGCTCCACTGCAGCGGGGCGAAGGTGAACGGCAACATCGCGCCGCTGGCCGGGAAGCTGCAAAACGGCGACACCGTCACCATTTTCACCTCGCCGCACCAGACGCCGAGTTCGTACTGGCTGGATATCGTCAAGACCACCAAGGCGTCCTCCAAGATCCGGTCGTGGTTCAGAAAGGCCACGCTGGAGCAGAGCATCACCCTCGGCGAAGACCTGCTGGACCGGGAACTGAAACGGCTCAAGGTCAAGCGCAAGGTTTCGGAAGAACTGGAAGCGCTCGCGAAGGAGTACGGGCTGCCCGACGCGAATCGTCTCCTTGCCGCGGTCGGCCGCGGAGAGTATTCCGCGGCCCAGGTCGCCCAGAAGCTGCTTCCGGAGGACCCTTCCGAAGAAGAGCCTTCCAAAACGTCGGTGCTGACGCGGTTCGTGGACCGGGTGCGCCGTCCCCGGGGCGGGGTCAAGGTCACGGGCATCGACAACCTGATGATCCGCTTCGCGCAGTGCTGCCAGCCGGTCCCGGGTGATCCCATCATCGGCTTCATCACCCGCGGACGCGGCGTGACGGTGCATAACAAGGAATGCGCGAACATCGTGGACGACCTGGAACGGCGCCTGGAGGTGCACTGGGACGTGGAAAAGGATCAGTTCTTCGTCGTCGGGCTGCGCATCTTCGGAACCGACCGGCCCGGCCTGCTGAACGAGATCTCCCGGACGATTTCCGACGCCGGCATCAACATCACCCACGCCGCGATGGATACCACGGACGGGATGGCGGACGGCAATTTCGGTATCGAGGTGGAGCATCTCAGCCAGCTGGACCGGTTGATCGTCCGAATCAAGAAAGTCAAGGGCGTGGACCGGGTGGAACGGGAAACGGGCGTGAAGTACGGCAACGTGTCGGAGGACGTCTTCGACCACCTCGAGCAGGATCCCGGCAATTGACCGCTGACGAATACATCGGCGACGATCCCGTATCGCGCAGGGACTTCCTCCGCGGCGGGCTGGCGGGCGCGACCGGACTGGCGGGCGCGGCCGCCCTGGCGACGGGGCTGGCAGGAGCGGACGCGGTTGCGGCCCAGCTTGCGGGCCGCCGTCCCGCGGACGTAAAGAGCGTGGGGCTCGAGCCGGGCCGGGTGCGGCTGGCTTTCAACGAGAATCCCCTGGGCGCCTCCCCCGCGGCCATAGAAGCCGTGCTGAGCCACCAGGACTGGATGAACCGGTACGACTACACGACGACCCTGCAGCAGGCCATCATCCGGCACCACGGCCTGGACATCCCCCGGCCATCGGGTTTCGATTTCAAGGCCACCGGCGACCGCCACGGCCTGATGCTGGGCGTGGGCACAACCGAGCTGCTCCAGATCCTGGCCCTGCAGGCCCTGATGAAGCACGGCGAAGTCCTGGAAGCCCTGCCCTCCTATGGACAGATCACGCGCGTCGGCGACGAACTCCACGACGCTGGCCATGAGGTGCAGGCGCGCCGATCGCCCGTGCTCCCCGACGGCAACCACGATCTCGAAGACATGGGCAGGCAGATCGGCGACCGCACCGGCCTGGTCATCATCTGCAACCCCCACAACCCCACCGGGGCGCTGCTGCCTCATCAACGGATCCTGGATTTCATCGACCAGGTGCCGCCCCACGTCCTCGTGGCCATCGACGAGGTCTATGTTCATTTCGTCCGTGACCCGGCATACCGGGACTTCATCGAAGTCGCGAAGGAACGGGAAAACGTGATCGTGCTCCGGACCTTCTCCAAGGTGTACGGTCTCGGGGGCATCCGCGTGGGTTACGCCGTTGCCCACCGGGACGTGATCTACCGCCTGGCGCCCTTCTCCATGGGCCTCCTGGGCCGAAACGTCCTGTCCGTCCACGCGGCCGCCGCGGCCCTGGGTGACGAGGAGCACGTAAGGCGGTCCCGGCAGGCCGTATGGGACGGAAACGACTACCTGACCGCCGAGCTGGAACGGCTCGGCGCCCGGGTCATACCCAGCCACGCGTGTTTTCTCTGGGCCGACTTCGGCCGGGAGACGCAGCGCATCGTCCGCCAGTTATGGTCCAGGCGGGTCATGGTCCGCGCGGGCGCCGGCCAGTGGGCCGCACCGAACCACATCCGCGTTTCGACGGGTTCGAGGGAAGAAAATGAAGCCTTTATCTGGTCATTGGAACGGACCCTCGGATAAGCCAGCCTCATCGACCCCGGCATCTCTGCGCGACCATGGCACGCCCGGACACGGGTATGCGTATCGCGCCGGGGATCCCCGGATCAGCGTCATCATCCCCACACTCAACGAGGCATCGACGATCGAGGACTGCCTGGGACAGTTCGGCTGCGATCCGCGTGGATCGAGTGGGGCGACAGGATGGGTCGAACCTGGCGGCCGCGGAGATTCGGGCGGGTCGAGTGGACCAGCCGGGCAGGATGGATCGATCGAACGGGAAAGTCCCGGCGGTACGGGATCCCTGGAGATCCTCGTCGTGGACGGCGGGAGCGAAGACGGCACGCCGGAGATCGTCCGGTCATGCCCCTGGGCAAGGCTCATCGAACCCGGCACACGGGGCCGGGCGGTCCAGATGAACGCGGGGGCCGCGGCTTCATCGGGGGACGTGCTGCTGTTTCTGCACGCCGATACCCGCCTTCCGGTCCGCTGGCGGGCGCTTGTGGCCGAATCGATCTGCGTACGCGGCAAAGCCGGTGGCCGGTTTCGTTTCGACATCGCCCATGCGAAACGGATATACCGGTGGATCGTGGGGGGCACCAACTTCCGTTCGCGCTTCCTGGGCATCACCTATGGCGACCAGGCGATCTATACCACGCGGAAGGCCTTCGAGGCACTGGGGGGCTATCCCGGTATCCCGGTCTTCGAAGATTCCCGGTTCGCCGATCTGCTGAAGAAGGCGGGCGGCCTGGACTGGATCGACGAAGCCGTGCTGACTTCCGCGCGGCGCTGGGAACGGCGCGGACCGGTGCGCACGCTTCTGCTGACCTGGCTTCTGTGGCTGGCGTATACCCTTTTCATCCCGCCCAGGTTCCTGGCGCGGTTTTACGGGGTGGTCCGGTAGAGACCCGGGAATTGCGTCATACGACACGGATGAGGACCGGTCAATCAGTCCGTTTCGGTTTCGGTTTCGGTTTCGGGTTCGGGTTCGGGTTCGGGTTCGTCGCCCGCCCCCGTTGAAGCTTTCTCCTTCGATCTCAGATACTCGACCAGGACCAGCACGGGGATGGTGATCAACAGGCCGGCCACGGCGGCAAGCAGACCACCGGTCAGGAACGAACCTAAGCGGCATTTCATCTTTGTATTCTCCTCAGTATATCTACTCGTGCGTCTCCGGGCTTTCCCGGTCATAGTGGGACAGTAAAAAGGGGAAGTGCCCTGATCCTGCTTACGGGCGCTTCCCCGCGGGTTTCCTTTTGAGCCTTTCGGGTCCTGTTTGCGGACCTTCAAGGCGCTTAAGCGTTACTCACGCGTGGCTTACGCGTGGACCTTCACCGAGATCTGCTTCGGCTTCGCCTCTTCCGCCTTGCCGATGGTGAGGGTGAGCACGCCGTCCTTGTACATGGCGTCGATCCTGGCGGTGTCCGCGTCCTGCGGCAGATCGAAGGACCGGGTAAACTTGCCGTACAACCGTTCGATCCTGTGCACGTTGTCTTTCCCGGTACGGTTCTCCGCTTTGCGTTCGCCCGAGATAGCCAACCGGCCGTTTGAAAAGGAAATGTCGAAATCCTCCTTGTTCATGCCGGGCAGGTCCGCCGAGATGACATAGCCGTTTTCAGTCTCGGCAATGTCGACAGACGGGGTCCAGATCGCGGAGTCAGTGCCCTCTCCGCCGTCGGACTGGTTCCACAGACTGTCGAACATGCGGTCCACGTTGCGTCTGAGACTGTACAGCTCGCCGGGTTTCCATCTGATGAGATTCATTTGAATCCTCCTTCTTGTAGTAAAAAGTGAAACACTTCCGACGAATCGACCATCTTAAAGTGAATTCACCGTCGACTGCCTATATTCGAATGCAACTGCCGTGCCAGTCTGAAAGAAACGGTCTGAATAAAGGCTTGAGGACAGGCCTGATGTCAGTTGTATGTATATATGGCACGGGGGATATGCCAAATTGGCATATCGCTGCCAATTTGGCAGTTAATGGCTCATTCCGGGCCAGATCTTGGTCGTAATCGACAGTTGATAGAGGTGCGGTGCATAGCAGATCGGTACGGACCGGCGCGCTTGCCGGAATCCGGAAATCAGCAGATGCGCCAATGCCTGCACGTAGAAAGGAAGACGCAATGAACGATTCGCTGGAAATCGCGCAGGATTCCCTCCAGACGGCTGCATCCCAGGCCGTATCGAACGGATACCCGGAACGGCTCCAGGAGATTCTGGTCAGCGCCCTTGGAGAATCCATGACCGGAATCCTCTATGCCGTGATCACGATCCTGGCCCTGGTGGTGCTGTACAGAATCTCGAAGAACCTGGTCGTACGTGCCATGAAGGAGAAGCACCGCAGCGACGCCCAGGTCCTGCAGTTCACCACCATGTGGAAGTACGCCTTCCTCCTCACGGGCATCGTCTTCGTGATCGTGAGCATGTCCGGTTCGCTGGCGGCCATGGGGCTGACCGTGGCATTCCTGGGCATGGTGCTGGGCTGGTCGCTCCAGCGTCCCGTAACGGGCGTCGCGGCGTGGCTCATGGTCATGATCAAGCGGCCTTTCAAGATCGGCGACCGTATCATCATCATGGGCGTTCGCGGCGACGTCCTCGACATTTCGCCGACTCACGTCCTGCTGGGAGAGGTCGGCGGGACGGTGGGCGGCGAGGAATCCTCCAACCGGGGCATACTGATCCCGAACGCGGTGCTCTTCGACCAGATGGTGATCAACTACGCGGTCTCGAAAGAAACGAAGTATATCCTGGACGAGGTCCCGGTGCGGGTGTCCTACGATTCGGACTATCAACTCGCGGAGTCGACGCTCATCGCCTGTGCGCGGGAGTCGACGAAGGAGATCGTGGAAGAACTCGGACGGGAGCCGGAGGTGAGAGCGGAATTCTTCGATTCCGGGGTCCTGATGCGGCTGCGGTACCAGTCCATCGCGGTGGAACGTCAGAAGATCTCAACGGCCATCGTGGCCAAGATCGTGGACGCTTTTTCCAATAGCGACAAGCTGGGTTTCGCCTATCCGCATTCCGCCGTGGAGTACAGGATTTCGCAAGACGCCTCGCTGCCGCCGGTGTTCAAGTACGTTGAACTGGACAAGGGAGGCGAGGGGACCGGATCGCCTTCGGGATCGTCACCTGGGTCGCCAGCGAGTTGAGCCGGTGGTCACGCGGTCAGCAATCCCATCATCAGGGTGGCCAGACCGAGGAAGCTCATGAAGCCCACGACGTCGGTAACGGTGGTCAGGATGATGGACGAGGACTGCGCGGGGTCCTGGCCGATCGCGTTCAGCAGAATGGGGATCAACGCGCCTGCGACGCCGGCGACCAACATGGACGCGACCATGGAGATGCCGATCACCAGGCCGAATCCGGGTATCCCGGTCCACAGCCCCACGGCCAGGCCGGTTGTCGCCGCGACGACGACCCCGTTGACAAAACCGATGGCCGCCTCTTTCCGCGTGACTTTCCACCAGTTACCGGTGCGGACTTCGCGCAGGGCAAGACCTCGCATGACCACCGCGAGCGCCTGACAGCCCGTATTGCCGGACTGGCCGGCCACGATCGGCAGGAACACGGCCAACGCGGTGATCTGGGCGATCGTGCCTTCGAACAGGCTGACGACGAAGGAAGCGAGGAAGGCCGTCACGAGGTTCACCTCCAGCCAGGGCAGCCGCTTTCGGATCGAGAATGAAACCGGAGACCACGCGCGTTCTTCCCGGCCGGCGCCGAACATGGTCTGCAGGTCCTCCGTGATCTCGGCCTGGGCCGCCCTGAAGAGCGTATCGTGGCGGATCACGCCCATCAGGAATCCTTCCGCGTTTACGACGGGAATGGTGGTGATCCTGTATTTCTCCATGAGCGCAACGACTTCCTCCCGCTCCGCCATGTCGGGTATGCGGATGGACTCGCCGTCCACGAGCTCGATGAGACGGGTTCCCAGATCGGCCCTGACCAGCCGGTGCAGGGGTACCATGCCGGTCAACTGGTTCTCCCGGTCGACGATACAGAGATCGAGCAGGTCGCGCCCCTTGACCGCGCGAAGCTGCGCCAGCGCATCTTCCACGGTGCTTTCCTCCCTGAACATCGTCACGCGCGAATCCATCAGACTTCCGGCGGACTCGGCGGGATAGGACATCAGCGAACGATATTCTCTCACAAGGTGCCCGGGCAGATGGGAGAACGCCCTGTCCTGGTCCTTCCCTTCCATTCGGACAAAGACGCTTACCGCGACCGCAGGCTCTATGCGGGTGAACACGGTCCGGATCATTTCAGGCTGCATGTCGGGCACGCATGCCGCGACGACTTCGGGATCCATCCTCCTGACGGTTTCCACGAGTTCCGGCGGCGAGACCAGGGCGAACGCCGGCACGATCTCCTCCGGGGACATCCGCTCGATCTGAGAAGCCGCTTCCGCGGGGTACAGCCGGACATATTCGTGGATCAACGCATCGGAGCAGGACAGGGTGGTGGATTCACTCATGGCCTGATTCCTTTTTTTTGGTTGCCTTCTTCGTCTTGGGCGCCTTCGTCCTGGGCGCCTTCGTCCTGGGCGCCTTCTCTTTCCGGGTCTCTGTCGGCTTCCAGGTGCAGCCCGCCCGCGAACGCCGAGAACCCCAGGCGGAACAGCTCGCCCAGGGCCTTTTCCGATTCGTTATCGTATCCCGATTCCGGGCTTCCCTGTCGCTTGATGTCCACGAGGCCGATCGTTCCGAGCAGAACGCCCTCGCCGTCTGCCACCGGCAACTCGCTGCTGTAACGCCAACCGGGCGCGTCGACCGCATCCTGCAGGTTCACGTAGGGGGAGAACGTGTGCCGGACGGGTTCCATGACATCGCGTAAAGACACGTCCTCGGGAGTGCCGAGAATCTGCCGCATGCGGCATAGGCCCACCAGGACGCCATCGCGGTCGACGACAAAGAGAACTTCCCTTACGCGGTCGGGGTAACGGCGCGCGGCGCCCAGCACGTCTCCCGATTTCAGATCATCGGTCGCGGTCAACGCGCGCGGGTCCATGCAGGCGCCGACGGAACGGTCGGGGAAGCGGTCCACCAGGCGGAACCCGGAGACGACCTTGTCCGGCAGGCCGTCCAGGACGGCCTCCTTCGACTGCATTCGGCGCAGCAGGATCGCCATGGTGCGGAACGGCAACGACGCCATGACCCGGGTGGCCGGGCCGGGTTCAAGCCGGTCCATCAGGTCGGCCGCCGCATGGTCGTTCATTCGCGCGACTACTGAGGCGATGGTCTCGGGCTTCAGGTCCTCGAACAGCCGTAGCACGGCGCTTCCCCGCTGCCGCTCCAGGACCCTGGCCGCCTCCGTGGGATGTGCCTCCAGGAAGATCCGGACGAGATCGTTCTTGCTATTCATCCGTGTTCCGCTTTTGTCCGCTTACGGTGATTCGTTCGTTGAATACGCTCGCGGGGACGACCACGCGGCCCTCATCGGATTCGAGGATGACCGCGGTGGGGGTCATCTGGATGATGCGTCCCCTGTGGCCCTCGATCTGTACGTATTCGCCTTCGGAGAAGGACTTTCGAAGGTAATGGCTCGCAAGGATGTTGCTCACGGAAGCGCGCGCGCCGAGACCGAAGGCCAGCGCGGCGCTGAGCAGCACGCCGCCCACGATGACCATGATCAGGCCGGAAATGACCGAGACGTCGACGCCCAGTTGACCGGCGGCAAGCAGAAAGGCGAGCGCCACGATCAGGAACCGGACGAATCGCAACAGGTGCTCACCCAGGTCCAGGCCGATCGAACCGGCCGCCATTTCGATCACGTCGCGCAGTACGATACTGCCTATGAACCCGAAAACCACGATGGCGACGGCACCGATCACCCTGGGCAGGTAACCGGCGAGGGCCTCCAGCCAGCTGGACACCACGACCAGCCCCAGCGTGTCGGCAACTACGGCGAGGACGACGACGATCACCGTCCAGTAGGCGATGCCGCCGAGCAGGACGGGTACGCGGTGCCGCTGGATGAACGCCTTTACATAGGACTTCATGCTCCCGTATGGAACGATGCGATCCGCTTTGTCCAACAGCCTGGAGACGAGTCTTCTGATCAGCCGGGCGATTAACAGCCCGACGACCAGGTAAAGCAACGCCTCCAGGAGGAGCGGCGCTACCTGCAGGGCGGTGTCTCTCAGCCAAACCGCAACCTGGATTCCGCTTTCTTTCAGTTGTTGAAAGGTCATGTCGCTACCCGATCATGGGCGGGTGAAGGTTGGATGCCGAACGGTTGATTCAATCAGTCGATCTGTATTTTCTCGATGGCGGAGACGAACAGCACGTCGTTGACGCCCCTGTAACGATTGAGCTGTGTCGCGATTTCTTCCTCCGTGGATTTCAACCGGGCCTCCGCCAGGCCGACGATCACCAGGCTGGCGTCGGAAGAACGGCTGGTGATCTCCCTCTCAAGGGATTCTTCCGTGTCGCAGGTTACCGAAGTGACGTTCTGCGGGGAAATCGGCATGCGTCCCTGCTGCAGCCGGTCCGACAGCCTGTGGGCTTCGCGCTCCGAATCGCCGTCGTCGAGACACACGAAAAGATTGATCTGCGCCCGTTTCCACTCCGGGTGCCCCACGATGATGTACGCCAGCAGCAGCATCATCGGCGCGTTGGACAGGTTGTCCTCCGTCACCCAGACGTGGATGGTGGAACGATAGCCGAACCGGTACTTCGTCGACCGCAGGACGAGCATGTTGAACCGCGATTCGACCGCCATGGCGGCGCACTGGGAAACCTCCTCGAGTTCCTGGGGACGGTTCCGGTCGAACTCCAGGAGGATGCAGTTGTTCGGCAGCCCGGAGATCCCCGGCAACTGCATCGCCACCGAGAGGGCGTCGTGAATCGTGGGGCAGATCAAGGTGTCGACAAAAACCCCCGCGCCGGTGACCTGCGACCGTTCGATCATCTTCTGAACCTGCCGGTGGGCATCGGCTTTACTGGCGTCCGAGTAATCTCCTTCCGAGAACCGGATGAAATGACCGAATCCGTGCCGGTGGGAAATCCAGCGGAGCAGGTCGAAGTGGCCCAGCCGGCGGCCGGTGTACCGGGTCAGCGCGATGATCGAAGGCCGCCACCCGCTGTCGGCCCCGGTCGCATGGTTCTTCTGCAGCGTGATCTGCAAACGCCGCGTCAGCTGGAACATGGCACCCTGGAATATGGCCGTCAGGTCCCGCTCGCCTTTCTGGGAGTGTCGGAGTCCCAGGTAGACCAACGCCATGAGGCCGAAGGCGACGAAGGCGTAGAAGGCATTCATCTGGATCATCATCAGGCCGCACATTACCGCGCCGACGAGCGCCACGTACCAGCGGGACCGGAACGTCGGCCGGTAGGACGGATTGCCGGCGAAGTACTCGAGGAACGACACCGCGCAGAGTGCGCCGTACGTCACGAGGAAGAACATGCTGAGGATCTGGGCGATGAAATCCACGCCGCCGGCCAACACGAACACGATGGCGATGACAGCCGACACGCCCGTGGCGATCAGCGGTTCATGGGCGGTCCCGTATCCGCGTTCGAGCAGGGTGTTGAGCGCGCGGGACGGCAACAGGTTGTCCCGGGCGAGCGCCTGCAGCGTCCGGGGCGCGACGAGTATGGAACCGAAGGCCGATGACAGCGCGGCCGCGGCCAGGCCGACATAAATCGCCGGCCCCCACAGCGCGATCTGGGTCATGACGAACTGATCCGCCGCCAGCACCTCCGGCGTGGCGCTCTGCGCCAGCTTGAAGGCGACCAGCACATAGATGAGCATGCCGGCCAGCGTGGCTCCGATGATGCCGAGAGGGATGCTGCGCTGGGGGTTCCGCAGGTCGCCGGACAGCCCCAGGCCGGCGATCATGCCGGTAAACGCCGGGAAGCAGATCGCGAACACCGTGCTGAAACTGTCGCCGTTTGCGATCCTGGCCGTGAGGTTCAGGCCGTCCGGACGCATGGATTCCGGGGCCTGTCCCAGCAGAAACATGAAGATCGACAGTCCCAGGAGCGCACATACGATCCACAGGGACTTCACCGCGAAGGAGGCGCCCCGCTTAAGCACGAGGCCGACGAGCAGGAGCGTGGCGGGCACGCTGACGAACCGGGTACCGAGCGTGAGGTCGTAGGTAGCCGCCAGCCATGCGTACATCGGTGCGAACGCTTCCGCGAAGGCGACGATGTAGAATGCGATCGAGATGGCCTGCGACAGGTACAGCGAGACGCCGATGGCGCCCCCGATCCTGCTGCCGAAGGAACGGCTGACGATAAAGTAGGCGCCTCCGCCCGCGACGCGGCGGTTCGTCGCGATCTCCGAAACCGCGAGTACCGTGGGTACCGTTACGAGGTGTCCGAGGACGATGATCAGGAGGGTTCCCCAGAGCCCCACGTGGCCGACGGCATACCCGAACCGCAGGAACAGGATCGCGCCGAGGATCGTGCTGATGGAGGCGAGGAAGACCGGAGCCGTTCCGAAGCCGTGCCCCGAACCGCCGGATGCGTCTCGCGGTCCGGGGGTATGTTGGTCTGCCATGTGGATCGACCTCTCGCAAAAAACGGTTGTGCACCATTATCTAACATGCGTTAATAGGCAAGTATATCCAAACCTTTCCTGTACGCATCCCGTAAACAGGTATGCAGGCCATGCAGGAAGTCCATCCAGGAAGTCATGGCGGCCCGACACGTTCCGGCTCGAAACGGATAGTACACCATCGCATGGTAACGACGATTCCCACATGAAAAAGAAGATCATCGGCTGGAAGGAGTGGGTGTCTCTCCCCGAGTTAGGCGGAGCAAGACTCAAGGCGAAGATAGACACCGGCGCCCGGTCCTCCTCGCTGCATGTCTCCGATCTCGAGATATATGAGCGGGATGGGGACGTATACGCCGAATTCAATATCCGCCCGGACAAGCGCGGCAAAGGGAAGTCGCTACGTTGTCGAGCAAGAGTGGAGGGTTACCGCAAGGTCAAAAGTTCCAACGGCCAGACCGAACACAGGCCGGTCGTCGTCACGCGACTGGCACTGTTCAAGGATTCCTGGCCCATCGAGGTTACGTTGACGAACCGTGACGGTATGCGGTACCAGATGCTTCTGGGACGCAAGAGCATCAGGGACCGATTCTACGTCGACGCGGACGGCGCCTGGTATGGAAGAAAAAAGCGGAATAAGCACACGGCGGCCGTCGGTCGAAACAACGAGGACGGACCATGAAACTTGCCATCCTGTCCAGGGAACCCAGGAACTACAGCACGCTCAGGTTTGTCGAAGCGTGCAAAAGCCGCGGACACGACGTAAGGGTATTCAACACCCTGAAGTTCTCGATCGACCTGGAAAGCGAGTATCCGGATCTGCTCTACCGTCAGAAGCCGATTGGCAGCTACGATGCCGTGCTCCCGAGAATCGGCGCTTCCATCACCTATTTCGGGACCGCCGTCGTGAGGCAGTTTCAACAGATGGAAGTATTCTGCGCCAACTCAGCCGACGGCATCCTGAATTCCCGGGACAAGCTGCGTAGCCTGCAGCTGCTGTCGCGGCACAACATCGGCATTCCCTCGACCACGTTCGTCAAGGAGAAGAGGGACATCCTGCCCGCCATCGAGAGAGTGGGCGGCGTACCCGTGGTAATCAAGCTCCTGGAAGGCACCCAGGGGATCGGCGTCCTGCTCGCCCATACCCAGGAGGTCGCCACGTCCATCATCGAACTGCTGCAGAGCCAGAAGCAGAACGTATTGATTCAGAAGTTCGTCGCGGAAAGCAAGGGAAAGGACATACGCGCCATCGTGGTGGGGGATGAAGTCGTTGCCGCCATGCGTAGAGTCGCCCAGGGTCAGGAGTTCCGAAGCAACGTGCATCGGGGCGGTACCATGGAGCAGGTCGTCCTGGACGACGCATACAGGGAGACGGCCATCAGGTCGACCCGGCTTTTGCATCTTCGTGTGGCCGGCGTGGACATGCTCGAGAGCAGGGACGGTCCCCAGGTCATGGAAGTAAACTCGTCACCGGGGATGGAAGGCATAGAGACCTGCACGAAGATAGACGTAGCGGGCGCGATCACCGAATACATCGCCGCCAGGGTCGACTATCCGGAGATCGACTTCTACCAGCGGCTCAACGTGAGCAGGGGGCACGGTATCACGGAAATCAAGATCCCGGCAGGTTCCGAATACGTGGGCAAGACGCTGAAAGACTCGGGACTGAGGGACAGGGACATCAACGTTTTGACGCTCCACAGGGAAGGAATGGTCATCCCCAACCCGAAGTCGGAACGCAACCTGGAAGCGGAAGACCGATTGCTGTGCTTCGGAAAGATCGAATCCATGAAGGAACTCGTTCCTGACCGGATCCGGCGGAGACGGCGGCCGCGGCTTAAGAAGATCGTGGAATCGGACGTCGTCACCGCGGCAGACTCGACAGAATCGCCGGATAGGACGTCCGGCGCGGCAAAACCGTCCGGCACGGCAAAACCGTCCGGCGCGGCTGAACCGTCCGGCGCGGCAAAACCGTCCGACAGATCCGGCAACAGCGGGACCGCGGACCCATGACCATTCACAGGTGCGTTTTCCGTGCGTATTCCGATCATAAGACCATGTAGTATACCTTCGTGGTAATCCTTTGTGGTAATCCTGTCATGAATACGCGAACTCGAAAACCCGCCAGAACGATACGCATCGGCGACGAAAGGGTCTATCCGGGCGAGCGGAAGACCATCCAGCTGGATGTCGCTTCGCTGTACGACTACACGACGTTGAGCATTCCCGTCGAAGTCGTCAGTGGAGAACGGGACGGTCCCGTGCTGTTCATCAGCGCGGCCGTCCATGGGGACGAGATCAACGGCGTGGAGATCCTGAAAAGGCTCCTGCGGAGTGCCGTACTCAGCAGGATCAAGGGAACGCTCATCGCCATACCGGTCGTCAACGTGTTCGGATTCAACCACAAGTCGCGCTACCTGCCGGACCGCCGCGACTTGAACCGGTCATTTCCCGGCAGCACGACCGGATCCCTGGCATCGAGACTGGCTGCACTCTTCATGAGTCAGATCGTAAACAAAAGCACGCACGGCATCGATCTCCACACGGGATCCATACATCGGACGAACCTGCCCCAGGTCAGGGCTTCCCTGGACGATCCGGAGACCGAAGAACTGGCGAGAGGTTTCGGCGTCCCGGTGATCCTGCACTCCCGGGAGCGGGACGGTTCACTGAGAGAGGCGGCGAGGAAAAAGAAAGTCTGCACGTTGTTGTTCGAAGGCGGCGAGGCGCTTCGGTTCGACGAGCATGTGATCCGGGTCGGACTCCGGGGATGCCTGTCCGTCATGAGGCACATCGGAATGATACCCAGGTCCAGAAGGAAGCCGAAGCGGGAAACCCGTGTGTTCGTCGCGGAGCAAAGCTACTGGGTCAGAGCCAATCACAGCGGTTCTTTCAGTTCGCTCAAAAACGTAGGTGACCATGTCGAAGACGGCGAAAGCCTGGCGGTCATCTCGGATCCTTTCGGGAAGGACCCTTACCGGGTTTCCGCCGAAGAAGGCGGCATCATCATCGGCATGAGCACCATACCCCTGGTCAACCGTGGGGACGCCATGGTCCATATCGCGACATTCAGCAACTCGAAACGCGTCAGAAGGGAAATGGAACTGGCCGACGAGGATTACTTCTGATCCCGGCAACGTTACCCCAGGAACCTCGAGAGCTCGGTCGGCATATCCACAGGATCCTCGTACAGCCTGGTCCAACGCACAGCCTGGTCCAACTCTTCACACACGTGGCGATGGTAGCCCGTCTCGCCGATTTCCTTCATCCACTCGAAACGCTCCAGGTGGCCCTGCCCCTCGCAGCTCTGGTGGTTCACAAGAAACCGGACACCACCGGTCATTCCGCCGCTGCAGGCCGAGGTACTCAGCACCTGGTGGGGCGTGCGCAGTGCCGCGACGAGAAACCGTCCGTCTCTCTTGAGCAGGTAATGCTCGTTGCGGTCGGGTATTTCTTCCATCCTACAGCCTGCTGTCCCAAAGCGGTTCCTCGACGCCCCGTTCCTTGTTTTCGTACCGCGACATGACGAAGAGCAGGTCGGAGAGGCGGTTCAGGTAGGCCAGTACGTGCTTTCCGATCGCCTCGTCACGGGACAGGGCAGCCACTTCCCGTTCCGCCCGCCGGCAGACGGTCCGCGCCAGGTGCAGATAGGCGGCGCCCGGAGCGCCGCCGGGAAGGATGAAGTTCTCGAGCGGGCCGACGATGGGGTTCAATTCGTCGATGACCGCCTCGAGTTTCTCCACGTGCCGCGCTTCGATCAGCGGGATCTGGTACTTCACTTTGTCCTCTTCGGTAAAGCACAGGTCCGATCCCAGGTGAAACAGCTCGTTCTGGATGACCGGCAGCGTATCGGCAAGCCGCGGAGCCAGTCCGTGCGCCAGCGCGATACCGATGACGGCGTTGAGTTCGTCCACGGTGCCGTAGCTCGATACCCTGGGTGATTCCTTGGGAACGCGCTGCCGGCTTCCGAGAGCGGTGGTCCCGTCGTCGCCTTTGCGGGTGTATATCTTGGTAAGCCTGGGCATAGGACCTCCTGGGTTCAGACCCGGCGTTGCCGGTGCAGTCGGGTGAGGTCGTTTCAGACCCGGCGCTGCCGGTGCAGCAGATACAGAAAGAACGGTGCGCCGAGTAGGGTGGTCAGGATGCCAATGGGCATTTCCGCCGGAGCCATGGCCGTTCGGGCGACCAGATCGGCCAGTACCAGCAGCAAAGCGCCGGCCAGCGCGGCCATGGGCGTCAGGATGCGGTAGTCTGGTCCCACGATCAGCCGGACCATGTGCGGCGCCAGCAGGCCCACGAAACCGATGATGCCACTTACCGATACCGCGGCCGCGGCGAGGCAGGCGGCAGCCGTAAGCAGGACCAGTTTGACCCGTTCGACGTGCACGCCCAGCTGGGACGCCTGCTCATCCCCCAGCAGCAACACGTTCAGTTCCCGCGCGTAAACGAGCACGACGGCCAGACCCACCGCCGCGTAGGGCAGTAGCATCCAGACGTGGTCCCATCTCCGGGCGGACAGGCTGCCCATGAGCCAGAAGAGCAACTGGCGCTGGTTCTCGCCGCCCATCACGAGCATGTAGGACGTGAAGGACGTCGCCATGGCCCCGATGGCGATGCCCGTCAGAAGCAGGGTGGTCGAAGCCACGCGTCCTCCCCGGCGGGAAAAGGCGTACACCACCATGGTCACGGCCAGGCCGCAGAGAAACGCCGCGATGGAAACGGCATTCAGTCCGAGCATCCAGAATTCCAGGTCCAGGGTGACCGCGACCGTGGCACCCAGCGCGGCGCCGGCCGATATGCCCATGATATAGGGATCGGCCATTGGGTTCTGGAAGAAACCCTGCATCACTCCTCCGGAACTGGCCAGGGCGGCCCCGATGAGCACGGCCAGAAGGGTTCTCGGCAGGCGGATCTCCCAGACGATCGTGTCGGTCGCCGTCTTCGCCGTCTCGAGCGCGCCGCTCGGCCACAGGTTATCCGCCAGCACCTGCAGCACGGCGCCAGCCGGGATATACACGGCGCCCACCCCCATGGAGAAGACACAGGCGGCGAAGAGGATAGCGGCCGTCAGGACCAGTATGAGGGGTCGTTTCATCGTCAAGCCGGTCAATCTCCCGGTTTCAGTATGATCTGTGGCGAGCCCGAATAGGGGCTTTTTATCACGGTCACATCGGTCTCGAAGACCGCCTTGATGTGTCCCTGGGTAAGGATGTGCTCGGGCGGACCGTCGGTGTAGATACGCCCCTCTTTCAGCATCATCAGCCGGTGGCAGTACTCTGACGAGAGATTGAGATCGTGGGACACACACAGGACGGCGAGCCCGTCGCGGGCGCACACGTGGCGGAGCAGATCGAAAATCTCGACCTGGTGGTTCAGGTCCAGGAAAGAGGTCGGTTCGTCCAGGAGAAGGATCGATGGCTGCTGCGCCAGCGCCCGGGCGATGATGACCCGCTGCCTTTCACCGCCGGAAAGTTCGTGTATGGGGCGGTCCCGGAAGGCGAGGCAGTCGGTCCGCCGCATGGCTTCGAGGGCGATTTCCCGGTCTTCTGGACCTTCTCTCCGGAAGCGCTTCAGGTGGGGCGTCCTGCCCATCATGACGACGTCCAGCGAGGAGAAGGCGAAGGTCACGGGCGTCAACTGGGGGATGACGGCGACCTGGCGCGCGATCTCCCGGACGGTGTAGTCCTGAAGCGGCGCGCCGTAGAGTAAAATGCGTCCCCGGCTCAGCGGCAGGATGCGCGTCAGTGCCCGGATCAGCGTGCTCTTGCCGGACCCGTTTGGCCCGATCACGCCCAGCATCTCCCCCTGGTGCAGATCGAAGGCCAGATCTTTCAGGACCGGGCGCCGGTCGTAACCGCAGGACAGGTCTTCCACGCTGATGGCGGTTCCCACGCTTGCGGCGGTTTCCTCGCCTGTGGCGGTTTCCACGCTCACGCTGCCTCATCCCCTTTCCGCACAAAAAAACCAGCCGCTCCGCAAGGGAAGGGCTGGGTCGGGACGGCAGGCATGCACATCCGGGCTTTAGCCTCTCTGCTCACGGAGAAGCGTTCGCACAGCGTGCAGGCAGGTCTCCTGACTGACGGATCGTCCTACTCCTCAAGTCTTCCCGCCGGTCCATGGACATGGCCTGACCGGCAGTGACGAGTTTGAGTTTCGTCCCCGAACACAGTGGCGGGACCGTGATGGATTCGCACCATCTTCCCTTTTCAGCGTATGAGCTTACCGCCACCTGCGGCTGTATTCGATTGTCCTTTCAATTTAGCGAATCCGAGAATTTGTGCAATGAAAAACCTCCGGTACGTCCAATCGAAATCTTATCGAACATTAATATTGATCGCGTCGAATAACATCCAGTCGGTACTGGATGTGGTGTGAGGACCTGATTTGTTGTACAATTGTACAACCTATTAATCGCGCTACCGCATCACGACCAGACGTAGACTTCCGGGTCGTCGGGGGAATAACCGATGAAGGTGGCCAGGACGATGCGCGGCTGGTCGCCTTCCACGGCGGGTACCTCGTGGATGAGGCGGGTGTTGAAGAAGTAGAGATCGCCCTGCTCGAGGTCGACGGTGTAGCTGCTGACGCCGTTGCGCCGGGCGTATTCGGGGAAGGTATCGGTGGCGATGGATTCCTGGACCTCGGGCGTCCACATGCACCGGTGCAGGATGGCCTGGGTGCTGCGTCCCTCGTGCAGCGCGTTCTGGAAGCAGAGGACCCCGGCGAACTGGTGGCCGAAACGGGTCACGTCGTAGTCGAACCGCTTCTCCCGGAGCGTGACGTGGTCGATGTGGGGCTTGTAGGTATGCCCCCCGTAGTGGATGCGGAAGATGGCCGGTCCGTACTTGCGGCCGTCCGGCTCCCTGGCGGTCATGACGCGCTTCTCTCCCGCCAGCGTGTCCAGCACCCCGTACAGTAGTTTCACGGGATCCTCGTACCCGTTGAACAGGCTCTCGTACAGCATACGCGTTCCGACCGCGTGCGTCAGAAATGCCTCCTTGTCGGAACCCCGGTTCGCCAGGCTCGTCCCTATATCGATCCGCGTGCGGCTGTCCTTTGCCGCAGCCTCGGGATCGGCTGGATCCCGCATCAGTCCGCGGTCTATAAACCGCTCGATCAGCTTCTGGCAGTGGGCGGGCGAATAGGCCTGCCGGCATATGATGGCGGGTACCCGGCCCTCTGACAGGGCCAGGAGGGGATCGCTTTCTTCGGCCAGGATGGATTCCACGTCCGGACCGAGGGGCTCCCACCGCAGGGTTGCGTTCATTTTGTTCTCCCTACACACGCATCCGCAGCATGGGGTGGGCGAAGGAAACATCGATGTACGCCCCGTCCCGCATGCGCTTCGTGCCGGGCGTCATGTAGTGGATGGCGAAGGCCCTGCGCTGCCGGTCGGTGACGTTGGCCGGGGTGTGGTGCATGGTCTGGCAGTGGTGGAACATGGCGCCGCCCGCGGGCAGGTCCACTACCGTCGCCTTCCGCGATTCGGCCTGGTCCCCCAGGTCGAGGAGGGCGCTGGTCTCGGCCGAACGTTCGTGGGAGACCAGGAGCCGGTGCGACCCGGGAATCAGGTGCATGGCCCCGTTCGACGCGTCCACGTCGTCCAGGGTGAGCCAGCAGCTCACCAGGTTGGCGGGGGTGCATTGCCAGTATCCGTTGTCCTGGTGCCAGAAGACAGGACCGCCCTGCCGGGGCGGCTTGAATAGGGCCTGGTCGTGGAACAACTGGATATTCGGTCCGAGCAGGGATTCGACGACGTCCAGGATGGGCTCGTGGTACAACAGCTTCCTGAACTCGATGCTGCGTTCGCACATCTGCATGATCTGCAGCATCTGCGACCGGGCCTTGCGCTTCTTGTTCCCGTCATCCGTGTCATCGATGGAAAGGTTCCGGTATCGCCCGCTTTCGCGCGCGGTCTCGAAGACGCGGTCGTACTCCGCCCGCAGCACTTCGACGTGGTCGTCGTCGAGCAACTTTCCGGCCACCAGGAACCCCTGGTCGTGGAACGTGCCGACCTCTTCTACGGTCAGTCCGCGATGGGTTTCCGACGGTGCCTCGGACATGTCCGATCCCTCTGTTTTGGATCCGCCCGGCAGGGCAAAATCAACCTTGCCACTGGTGAAGATCTGTCTGTATTTTGGATTATTCACGACCCAATGTAATGGCACCTGCGCAACGGGCAAGTTTTTTAGCCGGAGATCCCTATGCACGGCGATAGCGGGGACCGATTCGAGCTCCACCGATGGCTTTACCGGACCATGTTCACGATCCGGACGGTGGAAGAGCGGCTGGCGAGGTCCTTCATGGCCGGCCTGATCCACGGCGCGTGCCACACCTATGTCGGGGAGGAAGCCGTCGCCACCGGGGTCTGCGCCGGATTGACCGATGACGACGCGGTCTTCAGCACGCACCGGGGCCACGGCCACGCGCTGGCCAAGGGGGTATCGCCGGCCGCGCTGATCGCCGAACTGTACGGCCGCGAGACCGGGGTCTCCCACGGCCGGGGCGGCAGCATGCATCTCTTCGCTCCCGAGATCGGTCTCATGGGCACCAGCGGGATCGTGGGCCCCTGCATCCTTCAGGCCGCAGGCGCCGGGTACAGCGCAAAACTGCTGGAAAGCGGGCGTGTCGGCGTGGCCTTCTTCGGCGACGGCGCCGTGGGGAACGGCGCTTTCCACGAGGGACTGAATCTCGCCGCCATCTACGACCTGCCCGTCCTTTTCATCTGCGAGAACAACCTGTACGCGACGGAAGTTCCCTTTTCCCATGCCTCGAGGAACCCGGACGTGGCATCGCGCGCATCCGGTTACGGCATACCGGGCGTCATGGTGGACGGTAACGACGTGCTGGCCGTGCACGAAGCGGCCATCGAGGCGCTGCGGCGGGCACGGGCGGGAGAGGGGCCGACCCTCATCGAGGCGAAGACGTACCGGACCCGTCCCCATGCCGAGGGGATGGGCCTCACGGGCGTGTATCGCACCGAAGAGGAAGTCGCGGAGTGGCGGGAAAAGGACCCCATCTCGAGGTTCCGGCGCCGTATCCTGTCCGAGGAAACAATGACGGAGTCCGATCTGGACCGGATCGAGTCCGACATAAGGAACGAAGTGGACGAAGCAGAACGGGAGGCCGCCGCCGCGCCGTGGCCCGACGGCGGTACGGCACCCAGCCACGTCTACCGGGAGACGACATGACCGAAGGGCACACCGGCCGCGCCGTGGCGGCCTCATCGGGACGACTCGACTTCAGGGACCTGTAACGGCATGACCGAACGTACCTTTACGGAAGCCGCGCGAGAAGCGCTGTCCGACGCCATGGACGCGGACCCCACCATATTCGTGGTCGGCGAAGGTGCGGGCGAACGCGGGGGCAATTTCGAGACCACGGCCGGACTCTACGAGAAGCACGGTCCCGTGCGGCTCTGCGACACGCCCATCTGCGAGCGGGGCTTCATCGGGATGTGCACCGGGGCGGCCATGACCGGGACCCGGCCCGTGGTGGACTTCATGTTCACGGATTTCATCCTCGACGGCCTGGGCGAACTGATCAACCAGACCTCCAAGATGCAGTACATGAGCAACGGCCGCCTGAAGATGCCCATGGTCCTCCGGGGCTGCATCGGCATCGGCCACTCCGCGGCGACCCACCATTCCGGAAGCTACTATCCCCTTTTCGTCCACATCCCGGGCTTCCGCGTGGCGCTGCCGTCCAATCCCGCGGACGCGAAGGGCTTGTTCGCCACGGCGCTGCGCAGCGAGGACCCCGTTTTCTTCATGGAGCACCGGCACCTGCTGAACCTGAAAGGGCCCGTCCCGGAAGGCGAGCACAGGGTGCCCTTCGGACAGGCCGCGGTAGCGCGGGAAGGGACCGACGCCACGGTCGTGGCGCTGACCGTCATGGTCCACCATGCCCTGCAGATCGCCGAAGAGCTGTCCAGCGAAGGGATTTCCCTGGAGATCATCGATCCACGCACCGTTGCGCCGCTGGACACGGAAACCATCCTCGAGTCCGTGCGGAAGACCGGCCGGCTGCTCATCGTGGACGAGACCTTCATGCCCTGCGGGATCGGCGCGGAGATCTCCGCCCACGTGACCGAACACGGCTTCGACGAACTCGACGCGCCGATCAAGCGGCTGAACGGTGCCCACGTGCCCACGCCTTACAGTCCTTCCCTCGAGCAGGCCGTCATTCCTGACCGGACGTCGATCGAACAGGCCGTCCGCGAACTGCTCGCGGAATAGGAACGTATTATGCCCTACGAAATCGTCATGCCCCGGCTGGGTTGGAACATGGAAGAAGGCACGCTCGTCGAATGGCTGAAACAGGACGGCGAGACCGTTCGCCAGGGCGAAATGGTGTGCACGATCGAAGGCGACAAGGCCGCGGCGGAAATCGAGTCTTTCGAGACCGGCATCCTGAAGATCCCGGATGCATCGCCTCCGCCCGGCCAGACCGTTCCCGTGGGAACGCTCCTGGGTTTCGTCGTAGCCGAACACGAAACAGAGACCTTTGATCCGAATGCCGACCTGGGGCACGATGGGCCAGGCGAAAGCGTTGCGGCTCTTCCCGGTCCCGGAGCCGGGCCCGGTCGTGATCCGACCGGACGCGCGCCGGACAACTCACGCGACACGGTGCCGACCGGACGCGTGCCGGACAACTCACGCGACACGGTGCCGACCGCCGGAGCCGCCATCGCCATCGGCACCTTGCATGAACAGGACGTACCCGCCATCAGTCCCCGGGCCCGCCGCGCGGCCGAGACCGCGGGAATCGACTGGCGGTTGTTAAAGGGAAGCGGACGGTCGGGCCGGATCGTGGAAAGGGACGTGCTCGAAGCCGCGACGGATGAGTCGGATGGAAAAGCCGCCGTACAGGGCGACATGCGGCAGGTCATCGCCCGCCGGATGGCCGAAGCCCACCGGACCACGGCGCCGGTCACCCTGCACACCGAGGCGGACGTCACCGCCCTTTCGTCGTTTTTCAAGGACGAATTCCGGCCGTCCTGGTACGACCTCATGGCCGGGATCGCCGCCGTCGCCCTCGCCGAGCATCCGGTCATGAACGCGTCCTGGCGCGACGGCGTGGTGCTGAACGACGGGATTCACATCGGCATCGCGGTGGACACCGAAGGCGGGGTGATCGCGCCCGTGATCAGGGACGTGCCCGGCAAATCGCTCCAGGAAATCTCCGCGGAATCGAAGCGCCTGGTCCGGGCCGCGCGGGACGGCTGCCTGACGCTCGACCAGATCGAGGGCGGGACCTTCACCCTGACCAACCTGGGCATGTTTGGCGTCGACGCCTTCACCCCGATCATACATCATCCCCAGTGCGCGATTATCGGGCTCGGGCGGGCGGCACCGAGGGTGGTGGTTGTCGACGAATCGAGCGGGGAGACCGGCATTCGCCGCATGATGGCGCTCAGCCTGACCTTCGACCACCGGATCGTCGACGGCGCACCGGCCGCAAGGTTCCTTCGGCGGGTCAGGCAGCTTGCGGAAGATCCGGAATCAGTTTTCGTAGACGGAAAATAGCCTGAAGCACACCTTGAGGGAGACAAGGGACGATCAGGTCGTCAGGATCGTCTAACGGCCCCAACAGCGAAGTTACCGGAGATTTAAAGATGCGGAAACCGCACCCCACAGACTCCAGCCAACCGATCGCCGTGGTCGGCATGGCCTGCCGATTCCCGCAGGCCCCCGATCTGCCCTCCTACTGGCGCCTGCTCGAAGAAGGCCGTAACGCCGTCATAGAGGGCGAGCCCGGTTCCGGTGTGGGACGGGTGGGCGAACTGTTTCCCGATTCAGGCGTGCCGAACTCGTCCTGCCGGTTCGGCGCCTACCTCGACGAATTGGACCTCTTCGACGCGCCATTCTTCCGTATCTCTCCCGTTGAGGCGGAACGGCTGGACCCGCAGCAACGCATGATGCTCGAGGTGAGCTGGCAGGCGCTCGAGGATGCCGGGATGGATCCGGAAGGTCTGAAGGGCAGCCGCACGGGCGTCTACGCGGGCATCAGCAACTACGACTACCGCAACCTGATTCTGGGAACGGGTGAAACGTCCGAACCCGCCGCAAGCCTCTACACGGTCACCGGGACGTCTTTCAACACGGCCATCGGCCGGGTCGCCTATGTCCTGGGACTCGAGGGACCCGCGATGGCGCTGGACACGGCCTGTTCGTCTTCACTGGTCGCCATGCACCAGGCCGTGACGGGACTGCAGCGCGGCGATGCGGACCTCGCGCTCGCAGGCGGGGTTCACGCGATTTTCTCCGGCAGGCTGCTTGAACTGCGGGCCAACGCCGGCATGCTCTCGCCGGACGGCCGGTGCGCGACCTTCGACGCCGGGGCGAACGGTTACGTACGCGGTGAAGGATGCGGAATCGTCGTCCTGAAACGGCTCGAAGAGGCGGAAGCCGATGGCGACCGCATCTGGGCCGTGATCCGCGGGTCGGCCGTAAACCAGGACGGCGCCAGTCCGGGCCTTACTGTGCCGAACGGGGCGTCGCAGGAAAAGGTGATCGAGCAGGCACTCGCCCGTGCGGGTGTCCATCCTTCGGAAGTGGACTATGTCGAGGCGCACGGTACAGGCACGGAAGTGGGCGATCCCATTGAAGCGCTGGCCCTGGCCGCCGCATACGGCAGGGAACGCGAAGCGGACCGTCCGTTGCTGGTCGGCTCGGTCAAGACCAACATCGGACACCTGGAGCCGGCGGCGGGCGCCGCGGGCCTGATGAAGACCGTGCTGGCGATGCAACACGGCATGATTCCGAAACAGCTCCACTTCCAAACGCCGAATCCTGAGCTGGACTGGGATCGGCTGCCTCTCCGGGTGACTTCAGAGCCGACGGAGTGGCCTTTACGCCCTGGGCGCGCCCGCCTGGCGGGGGTGAGCGGGTTCGGGTGGTCGGGCACGAACGCGCACGTCGTCGTGGAGGGATACGACGGCCGGAAGGATGACGAACCGGGGCCTTCGCCCACCGGATCACCGCGGCAAGTGACGGTCACGTTACCAGCGCCGATTCCCGATCATACGACCGAACCGCGCGGGATCGGGGCGCGCGAAACTCGATTTCTCCCACTGTCCGGCAAATCGCCCGCGGCGCTGCGCGCACTCGCAAACCGCTACGTGGAGTGGCTGGACGGACATGCCGAAGATCTGTCCTCCGGGGACGCCTCCGATCCGCTGCTTGCCGACATGGCATGGACCGCGGGCGTGGGGCGAAGCCACTTCCAGCACCGGGCGGGCGTGGTGTTTCGGGACGCGGGTTCGCTTCGGGATGGCCTCGGTGAGCTTATTGAGGCCGATACCGGACCGGGATCGGACGATGGTGAAATAGCAGCCGGCAAGGTCGCCTTCCTGTACACCGGGCAGGCCAGTCAGTGGGTGGGGATGGGCGCCGAACTCTACGAGAGCGAACCCATTGTTCGGGCCGTCCTCGACCACTGCGACGCGCTGCTTCGCGAGTCCGGAAGCGGTTCTTTGCTCGATGCAATGTTCGGGCGGTCCGCCGGGACCGGGCGATCCGCCGAGTCCGTTCTCCCACCCAATCTCGACGACCCGGTTTGGAAGCAGCCGGCGATCTATGCGCTGGAGTGCGCGTTGACCGCCCAATGGGCAAGCATAGGCATCCGCCCGGACGTGGTCCTCGGCCACAGTCTCGGCGAAATCGCGGCCGCGCAGGCGGCGGAGGTCTATTCGCTGGAGGACGGGTTGAGGTTCGCTGCCATCCGCGGAGCGTTGATGGCGGCCCTTCCCGGGGAAGGGGCGATGGCGGCGATTTTCGCGCCCGCGGACCGGGTGGCGGCGGCGGTGGCGGACCACAACGAAACCATTGCCGGAGTCGGGATCAGCGTGGCGGCGGACAACGGTGCGCACCAGGTGGTGAGCGGACCGGCCGATCAGGTCGAAGCGATCCTCTCCCGTTTCGAGCGGGAAGACTTCCGCGTACGGCTGTTGAGGAAGAGTCCCGCCTACCACAGCGCCATGATGGATCCCGTGCTGGACGGACTCGGAGAGGCAGTTTCCGGCATACCGACGCAGCCGCCCGCAGTGGCGTACATAAGCAGCATGACCGGCTCCCTCGTGGGTGAAGGGCAGGAACTCGACGGCGGGTACTGGCGCCGGCAGACCCGCGAACCGGTAGCCTTTCGCAAAGCGATAGCAACGCTCGCGGACCTCGGAATCGGAACGGTGATCGAGGTAGGACCCCATGCGGTGCTGGGTCCAATGGTATCCATGGCGTGGCCGGACGCACCGGATTCCGGCGGGCCACCCGCCGTGCTTGCGAGTCTGCTGCGGCCGTCCCGGGAAGCGCCAGAAGAAGCGAGGGGCGCGTTTACCGTCGCCACCGCGCGGGCCTACGAACTAGGGTTGCCGGTTTCTCTGTCAAAGCTTTACTGCGGAGAGGAGCGGCGGCGCATATCGGTACCCGGCTATCCCTTTCAGCGCGAACGCCAGTGGATCGGAGCGGCAAGGCGGCAGCGCCCCGCGGTGGGCCATCCGCTGCTGGGCACGCGGCACGAATCTGCCAGCGGAGAGGTCGCCTTCGACACGGAACTGTTCCCCTCGGATCCGAGTTGGCTGAACGATCACCGGGTATTCGGCCGTTTCGTGGTTCCAGGCGCCCTTTTCGGATCGATGACAGCCGCCGCGGCTTCCGAAGAGGGTATCGAAGCTCCGGTCATCGAGGACCTGCAGCTTCACAGTCCGCTGATCCTCCCGGAAGAGGACGACTCGGACAGTACGATGGCGGCCGGCGTGCGCGTACAGATTCTGCTCGACGCTCCGTCGGACGAACCCGCGCGCCGCGTACGCATCCTCAGCAAGCGTACCGATGAAGACGAGTGGAAGCTGCACACGGAGGCGCGGGTGTCGGCCACGAACGGCGAAGCAACGCCGAACCAGGACGTTGCCGGGTTGAAAGCGAGCCTGGCGCCGGATGACGTGTCCGCCCTCTACCGGGCAAAAGCGGAAGTCGGGATCGAATTCGGTCCGTCGTTCCGCACCCTGCAGGCGGCCTGGTCAGGAGAAGGCGAAGCCCTCGCCGAGGTCGTGCTGCCCGCAGGAATCGATCAAAGTGGGATCGACCCGCATCCGCTACTGCTCGACGGCTGCTTCCAGGTGATGGCGACCGCGAGAGAAACGACCGGAGCCGACAAAGGATCCACCTATCTGCCGTTCGGGTGGGAACGGCTCCGGCTCGCAGGACAATGGCCTGACCGGATTTTCTGTCACGTCCGGATGCGGCAACGCGCATCGGACCAGGATCCGGAGGCGGAAACCGGGGGACAATCCGAAGTCTTTACGGCGGATATGACGATATGCGACACCGAAGGGACTCCCCTGGGAGAACTGACCGGATACACGGTGAAGCGCGCGACGCAGGCGACGCTGATCACGGACACGGAAGGGTTGGACGAACTCCTCTACGACATCGTGTGGCGCGAGCAAGCGCTTCCGCCGGGCATGCCACCGGCCGACTTCCTCCGAACACCTTCCGATGTGGAGGACAACTCACCGATCTTCGCGACGTACCTGGCCGCCGAAGGCGTCGAGCCACACGAGAATACGAACCTGCAGAACGACCTGGAGCAACTGGCGTGGTCTTCTGCGCTCTCGAACCTGGAACGCCTCGGCTGGGCGCGAACGGCGGGATCACGCATAGAAACTGAAAGCCTGCGGCGGCAACTGGGCGTTCTCGACGAGCACAGGCACCTTTTCCAACGGATGCTGAACCTGCTGTCGGATTCGGGCGTACTGAAAAAGACGGATGACGGCTTCATCGTGGCGGTGGGGTCCGGTGACCCGCTTCCGGAAGGATTGTCGGCGGACCCCGCGGAACGCGCGACCCGGCTGACCGCTTTGCATCCCCACGGCACCAGCGAGATCGCCCTTTTTCGTCGTTGTGCCGGCGCCCTGCCGGAAGTGCTCCGTGGCCGGGAGGATCCCCTGTCCCTGCTGTTCGGCGATGAGGAACCGCGTGCCGGCGATCTCTATATGAAGGCGCCGGTGTGGAAAGCCGCGAACCTGATGATGGGGGACGTGGTCGAGATGATCGTCGCCGGCTTGCCGGAAGGGCGACGGCTCAAGGTGATCGAAGTCGGGGCGGGCGTCGGCTCGGCGACCGCCTGCATCCTCCCCAAGCTTCGCCCCGGCAGTTACGACTACACCTATACGGATATTTCGGCGGGCTTCTTCGCGGAAGCGCAGTCCCGTTTCAGCGACGAAGCGGATGCCATCGAGTACCGCGTGCTGGATATCGAGAAGGACCCGATCGCCCAGGGTTTCGACCTGCACGGATACGACGTGGTCATCGCCGCCAACGTGCTCCATGCGACGCAATACCTGAACGAGACGCTCGATCATTGCCGCCGGCTGCTCGCTCCATCCGGGCAACTCATAGCGCTCGAGAACCAGCGCCGCAGGGGTTGGATGGATCTGATCTTCGGACAACTCGACGGTTGGTGGCGGTTCGCCGACCGCTACCGGCCGGATCACGCCCTGGCGGGCCCCGATGTGTGGCGGCAGGCGCTGCTTGACGTCGGATTCGCGGAAGCGGAAGTCGTGGGCGTGGACCGAACAGAAGCGACCGGCCTGCCGGACCGCGGGGTGATCGTGGCCAGCGGACCGGCGGAGGTGATCCTCCCGGGCGGTGTGTGGGTGGTGGCGGCCGACCGGGGCGGATTGGGCGAGTCGGTTGCGATGGAACTCGCGGCGCAAAACCAGACGGTCGTGCTGGCGGGCGAGGACTTCGCCGAGGGCGAGATCGCATCGGTTGGGGACACGTCGGACGGGGACACGTCGGAAGGGGACACTCCCGACGCGACAATGAGGGACGAGGAATCCTCCGGCGATGGGCTCGGAGTCGTCAGGCGAACCGTGGAACGCGACTCGCGCGAATCCTGGAGCGCCCTCTTCTCGGACCTGCCCGGCGATCCACCGCTGGCAGGCATCGTGCATCTCGAAGCGCTCGACGGTCATGGTCCGGGGGCAACCACCCCGGAGATGGCGGAGGACCTGAAACACGGACTGGCCGGTGCGCTCGCTCTCGTCCAGGGCGCGGCGGACGCCGACGCGACGCCGTCCGGTGGAACCTGGTTCGTCACCCGGGGAGGCCAGATCCTTGAGCGCGAGCGAGGCGGCCAGCTCGCCGGCGCCGCGCTCTGGGGCTTCGGCAGGGTACTGGCCCGGGAAGCGGGCGACATGCGGCCCCGGATGATCGATCTCGATCCCGATGCCGCGCAGCCGGCCGACGACCTGGTCCAGGAGCTGCTCTTCCCTGATCACCAAACGGACATAGCCCGCCGTGGTGACCGCCGCCTAGTCGCCCGCCTGGTCCGGGCCGAAGACGGTGTGGAACGCCTGCCCCTGCCCGAAGATGCGGACTGGAAACTCGTACAGGATGAGGCCGGTGCACTCGAGGAACTGCATCCCGAACCCAGGCCGGCGCATCCCCTCGAGCCCGGCGAGGTCCGGGTTTCGGTCGACGTATGCGGACTGAACTTTCTGGATGTCTTCCGTGCGATCGGCCTGGTGCCGGGAGGACATCTCGGATCGGAATTCTGCGGCCGGATCCGTGAGGTGGGTTCCGAGGTGACCACAGTCGCTCCCGGTGACCGCGTGGTCGGCCTGGCCTTCGGCGCCATGGGCGCGGAGGCCGTCACCCTGGAAGAACTGGTGGCGCCCGCCCCACCGAAGCTGCCGACCGCGGCCCTTGCGACGATGCCCGAGGTATTCGTAACGGCGGCCCTTTCCTTCGAGCTGACCGGGCTGGAAACCGGTGACCGGGTACTGGTTCACGCCGGGGCGGGCGGCGTGGGCCTGGCGGCCATCCAGCTGGCCCAGGCCGCCGGTGCGGAGGTCTTCGCGACCGCGAGCGCGCCGAAACGGGCGTACCTGCGGTCGCTGGGCGTAAAGCACGTCTTCGACAGCCGCCAGACAGCCTTCGGAGAGGAGATCCTCGAAGTTACCGGAGGCACGGGCGTGAACGTCGTGGTAAACAGCCTGACCGGGGAAGGCTTCATCGAAGCGAGCCTTTCCTGTCTCGCAAAGGGGGGACGCTTCGTGGAGTTGGCCCGAAGGGACATCCTGAGCCCCGAAGAGATGGCCGAGACGCGTCCGGACGTGGCCTACTCCATCCTGGAACTCGATGTGCTCAAAACGCAGGATCCCGCACGGCCGGGGGCCGCACTGAGGCAGGTGATGCGCAGGCTCGAGGCGGGTGAATTGAAGCCGCTGATCCACGCCTTGTGGCCGATGTCTGAAACGCGGTCCGCCATGGCGTTCATGCGCGGCGCGAGACATATCGGGAAAATCATCCTGGCCGCGCCGCCGCTTCGGGCGGGCGGGCTGCGGCAGGACCGCACCTACCTGGTCACCGGCGGTCTGGGCGGCATCGGGTGTGCCGTAGCCCAATGGCTCGCCGATCACGGGGCGAGGACCATCGTGCTGAACGGTCGAAGAGACCCGGACCCGGAAGCCGGGGAAACGATTTCCGCACTCCAGAATCGCGGCGTTACGGTGCAGGTCGAACTCGCGGACCTGACCGACCCGGCCGCGGTTGACGCGATGTTCGAGCGGATTGGCAGCGAACTGCCGCCCCTTGCCGGCGTGATCCATAGCGTGGGCGTGCTGGCGGACGGCGCGGTCGGGAACCAGAGTTGGGAGCGGTTCGAGGGCGTGGTACGGCCGAAAGCGCTTGGGGCCTGGCATCTGCACCGGGCAACCGAGCGCCTCGACCTGGACATGTTCGTCCTGTTTTCGAGCGTAGCCGGGGTCCTTGGAAACCCGGGGCAGTCCAACCACGCTTCCGCCAACGCCTTTCTCGATCAACTCGCCGCGCACCGGCGTGCGCTGGGCCTGCCCGGACAGGCCATCGCCTGGGGCGCCTGGTCCGAGATCGGTGAAGCCGAGGAACAGCGGGAACGCATTGCCCAGCGGGTCGAAGCGACCGGGATCGAATGGATCACGCCGCAGCAGGGCCTCCTGGCGTTCGAACGGCTTCTTCGGGAGGATGGAGCGACCGGTGTGGTGCTGGCCAGGGACTGGTCCGTCTTCGACCAACCCGGCGACGGCCGTCCGCCTTTGCTGAGTGAGATCCTGTCGGCCCTCGATACCGAGAGCGACGATACGCCAGGACTGTCTGAAGAACTGCTCCCACGGCTCCGGGAGACCCCGGCGGCGGAACGGGAGGACCTGATCCTGTCTTTCCTGCAGGAGGAAGTCCAGGCGGTACTGAGTCTGCCGACGACGCCGGCCTCGAACGTCGGCTTCTTCGACCTGGGCATGGATTCGCTCATGGCGGTGGAGTTTCGGAACCGGGTGAACCGGGCGCTTGCGGGCAGCTATACGGCGCCCAACACCCTGGTTTTCGACTATCCGGATATCTCGTCGCTCGTAGCGCACCTGGTCGACGAGATCGGCGACGCGGAACTGGGAAGCGGTGATCCGGAAACCGGAGACGGTGACGGGAGCGAAACCGCCGCCGGGAGCATAGCCGCCGCCGATCCCGTGGCGACAACCGGGCCCGGGAGCGATGCCGTACCGCGGACCGACAACGAAGGCATTGCCATCATAGGCATGGCCTGCCGCTTCCCCGGCGCACCGGACCTGAACGCCTTCTGGAGCATGCTGGAAGATGGCGCGGATGCCGTGGCGGATGCCCGTCCCGAAGCCGGATCCGCGATCGTTTCGTCAAACGACTCGGACCAGGGCGGCGAAGGCTGGCGTCGTGGGGGATTCATAGACGGCATTGACCGGTTCGATGCCAGATTCTTCAGGGTATCGCCACTGGAAGCGCGCAGCATGGATCCCCAGCAGCGGCTCCTGCTCGAGACGAGTTGGCACGCGCTCGACGACGCGGGAATCGATCCCGATCGGCTCAGGGGTTCGCGTACAGGCGTGTACACGGGCATCGCGTCCAGCGAGTACCGCGATATGATGATGAATCGGGGCGAAGGTGTCGATTACCTGGGTACCAACCGGAGCCTCGCGGTCAGCCGGGTATCCTTCCTGTTGGGCCTGGAAGGTCCCGCGATACCCCTGGAACTGAATTGCGCCTCCGCGCTGTTCGCCGTTCACCAGGCCGTGGCCGGCCTCCGACTCGGAGAAGTGGACATGGCCCTTGCCGGCGGCGTGAATGCGGTGCTGTCCCCCGATTTGACGGCGGGCATGGCCTACCTGGGCATGTTGTCCGCTGAAGGCCGTTGCAGCGCCTTCGACGCCAGGGCGGACGGTTTCGTGCGCGGCGAAGGCTGCGGCGTGCTCGTACTGAAACGACTGAGCGCGGCGCAAGCGGCCGGAGACCGCATCTGGGGGGTGATCCGGGGTTCGGCGGTCAACCAGAACGGCGCGACCGCGGGTCCCACGGTGCCCAACGGTCCCGCGCAGGAACGCGTGATCGAAGACGCGCTGACGCAGGCGGGCGTCGATCCGGCGGAAGTGGACTACCTGGAAGCCCACGGCGCCGGGTCGGCCCTGGGCGACCCGATCGAGGTGCAGGCGGCCGCCGCAGTCTATGGAAGAGGACGCGCATCGGAGCGGCCCCTCCTGATCGGATCGGTGAAGACCAATATCGGCCACCTCGAGTCCGCTGCCGGCATTGCCGGATTGATCAAGGTGGTCATGGCGATGCGCCGGCATAACATCCCGAAACAACTGCACTTCGAAAAACCGAACCCGAACGTGGACTGGGATCGACTTCCCGTCCGGGTGGCGTCGGAAGCGACGGACTGGCCAGCCCATGCCGATCGGCCGCATCGCGCGTCGGTCAGCGCCTTCGGCGTATCCGGAGCGAACGCTCACGTGGTGGTCGAGAGCTATGGGACTGGCGCCGACGGCGCGTATACAGCCGAAACGGGGATCGGGGTGACCGGGGACCGGCAGACCGTCGCGGTGAAGCTGCCTGCGGGCGTCCCTGAACCGCAATGGGACGATCAGCGTCCCGCGACGCGGACGAACCGGCTCCTGCCGCTCTCGGGCAAGAATCCCGCGGCGCTCAGGGAACTTGCCGCAAGTTACCTGTCCTGGTTGGACCGATGCCTCGCCACCGGTTCGAACGCGGAATCGATTGAGGAGTTCCTGGCGGATATGGCCTGGACCGCGAGCGTGGGAAGGAGCCAATTCAATTGCCGGACCGGCGTGGTGTTTCGCGACATCGTGACACTCCGCGAGGGACTGTCGGAACTCGCGTCGAACGAAGCGCCTTCGGCGTCCGTCGAGACGAACTGGATAAACGTGGACGCGGCCAGGCGGAAGGTGGCTTACGTATATGATGGATGGGATGACAGGTGGCGGGATATCGCTAAGGGTCTGTACGATTCGGAACCCGTGCTGCGAGGCGTCCTGGATTACTGCGAAGCGCTGTTTCGCAGCGAAAAAGACGCCTCCCTGCTGGATCCCCTGTTTGGCGGGGAAGGGACGGACAAAACGATCAACGATCCGTCCTGGACGGATCCGGCGGCCTATGCGCTCCAGTGCGCAGTCACGGCCTTGTGGGCCAGCCTGGATGTACGACCCGGCGTGGTCTGTGGCCGCGGCGTCGGGGAAATCGCCGCCGCGCAGACTGCCGGAGCGTTCACCCTCGATGGGGGGCTCCGCATCGCATCGGCGCGCGGGGAAGCCGTCAGCGCCATGGACGAAGACCGTTCTGCGGAGGTAGCGGTGGAAGAAGCACTAACCAGGCTGGACGGGATAAACGTATCGACGCCGTCGCTCGCCATGGTCAGCGGCGCTACAGGAAACGAGGTAGGGGTTGCGGACGTGCAGGACTTCGGCCGCTGGCTTCATCAGACGCTCGTGGGCGAGGCTGAAAGCGATTCCGCGCGACCGCTGGCCAATCTTGCCGTGGATACGCTGATAGAGATTGGGCCAGGATCGGAGTTCGCGGTGGATCTGACCGAAGCATGGCCGGAATTGCCGTCGGGTGAAGCCGCCGCGGCGCCCGCTTTGTTCGGTGGCATGGACGCGGGGGACGGGTTCCTTCAAGCGGTTAAGGCGGCCTACGATATCGGATTGCCGATCTACCCGGCAGGACTGTTCGCGGGCGAATTCCGTCGAAGGCGCTCCCTGCCCGGCTATCCGTTCCAGCGCAGGCGCTTCTGGATCGACTGAGTGATGGACGGCCGTGTCGAACGCGAAAAGCCCGTCTGCCTGTTCTTGGACAGCATAGCAGACGGGCAGGAGATCCGCGCGCTACAGAAGTAAGGAACGCTCAGCCTGCGGCGTCCAGGCGGCTGACAAGCTCCGCTACGCTCTTGACGTCTACACAGTCCTGCGCGGTGAATTCCACGTTGAATTCTTCGGCAACAAGCTTTGCGAACGCCAGCATGTCCACGGAGGAAACGCCAGACTCCGCCAGGCTGATGTTGAGATCATCCGGTAACGCGATGGGTTGCCCGTCGACCTCGAGGTTGTCCGCGATGAGTTTTCTGATACGATCGGCGGTCGTAGCCATAGACGCCTCCCTATCCTATAGAGTAATCAACTAGACTATGAATATCAACGAATTGACTGAGATTACAGGCCATAGTATAACGCGAAGCCGTTAGAAAATCAACTGAACTTTTAGAAAAAGCGTACGGACTGCAAGCAGGCGGCAGCCGGGAGAAGCGTCCAGATGAGTGCTGGTGGATCCGTCGTCCGATCGGACCTGCGATATCAACCGGATGAACGTCCTCCGACGATGCTCGCGCTCGGGCTCGGACTGCAACTGGCCTTGCTCAATATCGCCGCGGTGATGATCATCCCGACGATCGTCATGCGGGCCGCGGGCCAGCCGGAAGACTACGTCGCGTGGGCCGTGTTCGCCTCGGTCGGGATCTGCGGCGCGACCACGATGTTGCAGGCCCTTCGCTACGGCAGGATCGGTTCGGGCCATCTCCTGGTCATGGGTACGTCCGCGGCGTACATATCCATATGCATAGAAGCACTGGCCGCAAGCGGTCCGGCCCTGCTCGCCTTACTGGTCGTGATTTCCTCCCTGGTTCCGATCGCCCTTTCGTGGCGGCTTTCGCTGTTCCAGCGCATCCTCACGCCCACGGTCTCAGGCACCGTGATCATGCTGATTCCCATTACGGTGATGCCCGTCATGGGCGATATGTTGTCGTCGACACCGGACGGCCGGGTGTCACTCGGTGCCGTCCTCAGCGCCGCGGTCACCCTGGTCATCATTTCCGGTTTTACCCTCAAAGGCGCCGCGAAGCTGCGTCTCTGGGCACCGATCATGGGTGTGGCCGCCGGCTCCGTAGTTGGCGGTTCCTTCGGACTGTACGACCTGGACAGGGTTGTCGCGGCAGACTGGATCAGCCTGCCCACGGCAGACTGGCCGGGACTCAACCTGGATTTCGGGCGCGACTTCTGGGTGCTGATACCGGGTTTCCTGCTGGTGGCGGTGATCGTATCGCTTCGTACGATCAGCAGTTGCGTCGCCATCCAGCGCATCTCGTGGCGACGGTCCAGGGCGGTCGACTACAGATCGATCCAGGGCGCCATGACCGTCGACGGCGCGGGATCGTTCCTCTCCGGGCTCGCGGGTACCGTGCCGGGCACGACCTATACGACCAGCGTACCGCTTATAGAACTCACCGGTGTCGCCGCGCGAACCGTAGGTCTTTTCACCGGCGGCGCGTTTGTGGTACTCATATTTCTGCCAAAGGTGTTCGCCCTTGTCCTGGCGATTCCGGATCCGGTCTTCGCAGCGTACTTCATCGTGCTGCTCGCGATGCTCTTCATCGTCGGACTCAAGATCGTCATCCAGGACGGCCTCGACAAGAACAAGGGCTTCGTCGCGGGCGCCGCTTTCCTGGTGGGATTCAGTTTTCAGTATGAACTGATCTACCCGGAGTTTGTCTCGCAGTTCGCGGGCGGCCTGTTACGGAACGGCATGACCGCGGGGGGCCTGGTGGCTATTCTCCTGAACCTGGCGCTTACTGCCACGGGACGCCGCCGCTACCGGATGGAGACGAAACCGGACTTGTCCGCCCTGCCTGAAATTCGATCGTTCCTCAAAGACTTCGCCTCGCGGTCCGGCTGGGACGAGGCCATGGCCGGCCGTCTGGACGCCGTGGGCGAAGAAGCGCTGCTGACGCTCGTCCGGCAGGAAGAGCAAGGAAAGCGTGAAGGGAGAAGTCTGCGGCTCGTAGTATCCAGGGGAGAAGGCGGGGCAATACTCGAGTACATCGTTACACCGAGGGGTGAGAACATCCAGGACAGACTCTCCACGTTACCCGACGAGTCTGACGAAACGTCCATCGAACAGGAAGTCTCCCTCCGGCTCCTGCGGCACCTCGCGTCTTCCGTGCGGCACCAGCAGTATCACGACACGGATATCGTCACCGTACGCGTTAAAGCCACGTCGGCGTCAGACCCCACCGGCTAGTCAAAACCCACCGGTTAGTCAGACCTCACCGACTAACGGGCTCCAGCACGTCTCAGGCCAAATGCACCAGGCGGTTGCTCTCGAGGAATTCCCGGAGCAACGATACGCATTCTTCCGGCTTTTCCAGTGGAAAGAAATGGGTCGTCTCGGGCAGGAAGTCATAGTCGACCGTCACCATGTCGCGCAGGTCAAGGGTCGGCAGGTAGGAATAAGGAAGGGTGGGGTCCGCCCCGATGACCTTGGTCGGGCAGTCAAGTTCATTAAAATCAACGAGTACCGAATAGCTTCTCGAATAGTCGATGATCTGCGCCTCGTATTCCCGCGGACATCGCAACTCGAAACCGTCCCCCTTTGCGGTCTTTCGCAGGGTGGTCTTCGCCATGAGTTCCAGGCACCCCGGTACGACGTGGACGAAACTTGGCGAATAACCGAGGAGTTCCACGTAATCCTCTTCCGTCTGAAACAGATGCCCGCGACGTCGCGTGGCGGCGGCGACCTGTTCCGCGGCCGCGTCGTATTCAACCTGGCTGATCCCCGGCTTGCAGAGGGGCGGATCGAAAAGGACCAGTCCGGCAAAGTCGATCGCCGGGCCCGACGAAATCAGACCCTTGAAGGTCGATATGGACAGCAGTGAGATCAATGCCGATACGGAGTGATAGACGCCGACTTTCGGCTTATGACCGAATTGATCGTCGATGGCCTCGAGGATCAGGCGCTGATCGTGGATCAGCGTCGGCACATCGTGTTTCTGCTGATCGCCGACCGTATTCCAGCCGTGATTCCGCTGGTCGTACAGGATCAGATCGTAGTCGTCGGTGAGGAGGGACCAGAAAGGATAGTAAAGGTCAATGGCGAGTCCGTTGCCGTGGCTCAGGACGAGGCGCGGACCTTGCGGGTTTCCGTGCCTGCGCAGCACGGTCACGGTCTCGTCGTCCAGGCGGACTTCACACGATGCATGGGGATCGGGTACGATCCAGGTGTTGTCTTCAGTCATGTAGACTAATTGCAGCCCTTCCGTCGAAGCCTCGAATCAACTCCTTCGAAATACAAAACCAATGGTCTCGGGTGTGGGTGTTAACGTATCGCTCGCTTCTGTACTCGTCAAGGGTTTAAAATCTATTTTGTGAATACTTATTCGTATGACAAATACGCAGTTCGCGAAGCGAATGCGACGCGCCCGGCAGGCGGTGAACTCCCCTTGTACGTATGCGCAGCCCTACGCCGAACCACCGCCGGCAAGCACCTCCCGGCACCGCTGTGCCACGATCCGTTCCTGGCCGTCCTGCAGGTTGTGGGGATTGATGGAAAATCCCTCCTCGCCCCTGTCCTGCACGATGATCCTGGGACTGCCGTCGAGCAGTGCTTTCACCGCATCGTCTCCCGTTAGACCGGCTTCATGGTCGATGGTGACCTTGAGCTGGGGTACAGCGTAGGTTGCCTCCGGATCGAGCCGGCCGAGGGAAACATGGGGAATCCCGGCCAGTTCCTCTTCGATGTAGCGCACCTTTTCTTCCCAGGCCGCCGCGTCCGTCGCGTGGTCCCGGTTCAGATAGATTTCGAGGGCCTTGATGAACGCGAAGATCTCCTCCCGGCTGACCTTCATCGGCCGGCCGACCGTGGCGAAGGGCGTCCCGTTCACCGCACAGGCGCTGATGAGGTCCTTCCGACCGATGATGAGACCGGTCGACTGCGGTCCCTGGAGGCTTTTGCCGCCGCTGAATATGACCAGGTCGGCGCCGGCTTCCGTGAACCGGGTCAACGTGGACACCGGCGGACACTCCGAGGCAGCGTCGACGATGACGGGCACGTCAACGGCATGGGCCATGGCTACGGCCTGTTCCAACGGGACGGCGTTGTCGTTTTTGAAGTTCTTGCCCAGGTAGAAGACCGCCGCCGCGCGCGCGCCGTCTCCAATGGCCGCCCGCATGGCCTCTACCGGCGGACCGTCCGAGTCGTCCAGTTCGACCAGCTTCGCGCCGGTCAGCCGAATGGCCTGGTCGTAAGCGATCCGGTGCGTTTTCTGGACGACCACTTCGTCGCGCATCCCGGTCGTGTCCGGAAGCTGCCGGATCCGCTCCGGGTCGGTCCCGGTCATGCAGGCCGCCGAGGTGATGACCAGGCCGCACGCGGCGCTTGCGGTGACGTAGGCCGCTTCCACGCCGAGCATTCGGGCGACCTTCTCCCCGGCTCTCTCGTGCAGTTCGTCCAGGAGACAGAACTCCCGGGAAGCCACGCGCATGGTCTCCATGATTTCAGGGTCCAGCAGGGCGCCCCCGTAACGCGTAGCCGTGCCGATGGCGTTTATGACCGGACGCACGCCGATGTCTTCATAGATGCCCATGGCCTCGACCCCTTTCGCGATGGCCGCAATGCATGTGTCCGGTCGGAAAACCCTTGTCCCGCCGTCAGATCGCACTGCATATTTCAATGTTGTCTCAAGACAGGTTTCTACAGGAAATAGACGCCGAGCAGACCCATAATCAAGGAATAAAACATGCGGTACGATGCATCCCGGCGGACTTTCGACTGCGAGCCCACGCTCACGGACTCGGAGGTACTGCGCTTCTGCAGGGATGGATACCTGCATTTCGAGGGCGTCGTCCCCGACGAGATCAACCGGCGGGCGCTCGATTACCTGAACGGGAAGATCCCCGCCAATCCGAGCTACATGCCCGACGGCATGTCCGAAGACGACCTGGTCCGCATCCGGAACTCCCATGAACCGAGTTCGATCCTGCTCGAAGACTGGTTCATCGAGCACGTCCTGCTCAACCCCGTGCTGGCGGGTGCGCTTCGCTCGCTCCTCGGCCGTCACGTGGGGTTGCCGGTGCTGGTCAGCGACCACCGGGTCGCATGCCCGGAGGGTCCTCAGGGATGGCATCACGACGCCGATCACGTGTTCGGACCGGAGGTCCATTTCGTCGAGGTGTTCTATTTCCCCCAGAACACCCCCGATGAAATGGGACCCACCGAAGTCACGCCCGGCTCCCATGTCCGCACGACCCGGCGAACGCAGGAGGAGAACGGCGTCTTGTGTTCGGGTCCTGCCGGCACCATCGGCCTGCATTCGCAGAGCATCCTCCATCGCCGCGGCGCGTCCACGGGAACCGGCCTGCGGCACATGCTTAAATACAGCTACTGGCGCACGGTGCCTCCCGTGCGGGACTGGATCGCCGAACCGGATTTCGAATTCAGGCACGCCGATTACGGGGGACACGGATCCGCCCGTTACGTAGCCCACATGTTCTACTGGCTCTGCGGCAAAGGCGATGATTTCCGCCTCATCGGCGGCCAGGCGTGGCCCTGGAAATCCGCCAACCAGATCGGGCCCTCGTATGGTTACGGACGTACGGAGGGATATCTCCCCGACTGGCGCGGGAACAACGACGACGATTATGCCCGGTAGCAGGACTCATTTGTCCGCCATCTCCGAAGACCGGCCCCGTTTCAGTCCTGAAGAGGCCGGCGAACTCGCCCTTTCCCTGTACGGCGTTTCCGGCGCGCTGCGCGCGTTACCGAGCGAGCGCGACCAGAACTTCCGGTTGACGGCCGGCAACGGCGAGGTGCTCGTCCTCAAGATCTCCGGCGCGGGCGAGCGGCGCGGCATTCTCGACCTTCAGCACGCCGCCCTTGAACACCTGGCCGCGCACTTCGAAGAAGCCGCCTGGCCGCGGGTATGCCGCACCAGTGACGGCAAGGCCATCACCCGGGTCGATGGGCAGGGCGGACGCCGTCACCTGGTCCGGATGCTGACCTACGTCGACGGACGGCCCCTGTGCGACGTCAAGCCGCACAGTCCCGGTCTGCTGAACCACCTCGGCGCCTTCCTCGGACGGCTGACCCGCGCCTTCGCCGGCTTCTCCCACGAGGAAAAACAGCCGGACCTCATCTGGAACATGGACAACGGACCGGACGTCGTGCGCAGGTATGCCGGCCTGATTCCCGACGCCGGGCGGCGCGAGCTGGTCATGGGTTTCTGCGAAGCGTACGAAGAAACGGTCGGACCCTGGCTCGACACCCTTCCGCGCCAGTTCATCCACAACGACGCCAACGACCAGAATGTCCTGGTCAGCCTGGTCAGCCTGGGCAGCCTGGGCAGCCTGGCCCGGCCGGCCAGCCTGGCCAGCCCCGATGACCCGGCTTCGAGCGACCTGGAAGTGTCCGGCCTGATCGACTTCGGCGACATGGTGCATTCCTGCGCGCTCTTCGAACCGGCCGTCGCCGCCGCCTATGTCATGCTCGGCAAGTCCGAACCCCTGTCGGCGGCCGCCCACGTCGCGGCCGGGTACCACGCCGAGCACCCGCTTACGGACCTGGAACTGAAACTGTTGTACCACTGCGCCGTGATGCGGCTCTGCATGAGCGTGGCCATCTCGGCCCACCAACAGGTCGCCGAACCGGAGAATACCTACCTGTCTGTCAGCGAGAAGAACGCCTGGGACCTACTCGAAAAACTCGAGGACGTGTCCCCGTCCTTCGCGGAATACCTGTTCCGGGACGCCTGCGGACTGCCGCCGTGTCCGCAGACGCCCGGCATCGAAGCGTACCTGTCATCGAAGCGCGGCGCCTTCGCACCGGTCATGGGTCCCGATTTGGATCTATCCACCGCCCTGGTATTCGATCTCAGCGTGAGCAGCCCGGACCGGGCCCTGCTGGGGGGATCTATAGGCGTGGACGATCTGACCAGGGAGGTTTTCCGGCGCATGGCGGCCGCCGGGGCCGAGGCGGGGATCGGCAGGTACGACGAAGCCCGCCAGGTCTACACCGCCGGGCAGTTCACCCTGGATTCCGATGAAATGCCGGAACGCCGGACCATCCACCTCGGGATGGATGTCTTCCTGCCCGCCGGGTCGCCGGTCTTCGCGCCGATGGCGGGAAGGGTCCACAGCTTCCGGAACAACACGCAGCCGCTGGACTACGGCCCCTGCATCATACTGGAACATACCGCGGAAGAACCGGAAGCCACGGCCGGTTCGGGCGGACCGGCCGGTCCGGCCGGTCCGGCCCCGACGTTCTACACGCTGTACGGGCATCTTAGCGTCGAATCCCTCACCGGACTTTTCGAGGGCAAGCAAATCGAAGAAGGGGAACGATTCGCCACGCTCGGCGACCCGTCGGTAAACGGCGGCTGGCCGCCCCACCTGCATTTTCAGGTCGTCACCGACATGCTGGGCAAGAAGGGCGATTTCCCCGGCGTCGGCGGACCGGGCCAGCGAAACGTCTGGCGGAGCCTGTCCCCGGACCCGAACGCCATACTGGGCGTGCCCGACGGGGCGTTCCCGCCGGATCAGCGGACGCGGCAGGAGGTCCTGTCGTCCCGCCGCGCACACATCGGTAGATCCCTCAGCGTCTCCTACCGGCGTCCCCTGAAGATCGTCCGGGGCCACATGCAGTACCTGTACGACGACGAAGGCCGCGCTTTCCTCGACGCCGTGAACAACGTGCCCCACGTGGGACACAGCCATCCCCGGGTGGTCGCCGCGGGCCACCGCCAGATGGCGGTGCTGAACACCAATACCCGCTACCTGCACGACAACCTCGTGGACTACGCCGAACGCCTCTGCGCGAAGCTGCCCGAACCGCTCCGCGTGTGTTTCTTCGTGAACTCCGGGAGCGAGGCCAACGACCTCGCCCTCCGCCTGTCGCGGGCCTATACCGGACGGCGTGACCTGCTCATCCTCGACGGGGCCTACCACGGCAACCTGACGTCCCTGGTCGACATCAGTCCATACAAGTTCGACGGCCCCGGGGGCGAAGGCGCGCCGCCTCATGTCCACAAGGTGCCGCTGCCCGACCCCTACCGCGGGCCGTACAAGGGCTATTCTGCGGAAACAGGCGCGCGGTATGCGGATCACGTACGCGAACGGATCGAATCGCTCGCGGAACAGGACCGGGGCATCAGCGCCTTCATTGCCGAGTCCCTGCCCGGTTGCGGCGGGCAGATCGTACTGCCGGACGGCTATTTCACCGAGGCTTTCGGGCATGTGCGCGCTGCGGGCGGGGTGTGCATCGCCGACGAGGTGCAGGTGGGATTCGGACGGGTGGGTTCGCACTTCTGGGGATTCGAGACCCAGGACGCGGTACCGGACATCGTTACCCTGGGAAAACCTATCGGGAACGGCCACCCCCTGGGCGCGGTCGTAACCACACCCGAGATCGCCGGCGCCTTCGACAACGGCATGGAGTATTTCAACACCTTCGGCGGGAACCCGGTCTCCTGCGCCATCGGCCTGGCGGTGCTGGACGTCATCGAGGAGGAAGGACTCCAGGCCAATGCCCTGGAGGTGGGCGGCTACCTGCTGGAAGGGCTTCGCGCCCTGGCGCCGGACCACCCGATCATCGGCGACGTCCGCGGCATGGGACTCTACGTGGGCGTTGAACTCGTGCTGGACCGCGACACGCTGGAACCGGGCGGCCGCCAGGCCTCGTACGTGGCCAACCGGATGCGGGACCACGGAGTCCTGATCAGTACCGACGGCCCCCTGCACAACGTCCTGAAGATCAAGCCCCCCCTGGTCTTCACCCGGGAGAACGCCGACTACCTCCTTCGCTGCCTCGGAAAGGTACTGGAGGAGGACTACCTGCGGACCCCGGGCTGACCGGCGTAAACGGCGTGGCCTGTGCGGGCTGCGGAACCCGCGTACCCGGTCCTAGTGCATCTCGCCCCCCACCAGGTTGTTCGCCACGTAGACCCCGCGGTAGAGCGTCTGGCGCAGGGGCGGCATGGAGGCGAGCAGCTCCGGATGGGGATCCCAGTTGTGCCACCTGGCGTTGACGGAATTGTAGCAGCTGAAAATGGCGATGCGCGGGCACTTTTCATTGATCCAGGGCCGTCCGCTGTGCGTCAGGGCCTCGGTAAAGAACATCAGCGATCCGGCGGGACAGGTGTACTGATCCCAGATCGACGCGTCCGGTGACTGAATGGACGGCGGCGCGGGGAAGACGGCCTTGTGGCTGCCGGATACCAGGAGTGTCCCGTTCCCTTCCTCCACCGGGTTCAGCTCCCAGACCACCCGGGTCAACGCGGAGTTGGCCTTGCCCGGAATGCAGCGGTAGAGATGGGAGTCGCCGGGGAACCTCAGCATGCCGTTTCCGTTGTGGGGACCGAAGTCGCCATCGCCGACTTCCCGGTACATCAGGTTGGCGGACTCCTGCCGGAATCCGTAGCAGATCTGGTTGGACAGGCCAGGATAGGCGAGGAATTCGTTCATAAACCCCACCACCAGCGGATGATCCGTCAGGCTTTGCAGCGGACCGCCGATCGCCGACCGTTCCCGTTCGGGTATGGAGTCCGGATCGTGGTGCAGTTGCAGGCAGAACGCCCGCATCTCCGCGCATTCGGCCTCGGAAAGCACACCGGGGATCAGGAGCCAGCCGTCCTTGTCGAACAGGTACTTCTGTTCGTCCGTCGGCGGGACCACTTCCCGTCCGTCGGCGTTCACCCTGGTCAGATCGGCCTGGGTCTCATCCAGGCGCGCGCCCAGGTTCTTGTCGATGATAAACGCTCCGTTGGATGACATGCGTGTACCTCCCTGTGGTTGATTCGAGGAGCGCGGTCAGTTGCCGTCCGAACCGCCGGTGTCGAACTCGATCCCCTGGGCCAGCGGGAGATCGGTGGACCAGTTAACGGTGTTGGTCTGGCGGCGCATGTAGGCTTTCCAGGCGTCCGAGCCCGATTCCCGGCCGCCGCCCGTCTCCTTCTCGCCGCCGAAGGCCCCGCCGATCTCGGCGCCCGACGTGCCGATATTCACGTTCGCAATGCCGCAGTCCGATCCCGTCGCGGAGAGAAACCGCTCCGCCTCGCGCAGGCTGTCGGTGAAGATGGCGCTGGAAAGCCCCTGCGGCACGTCGTTGTGGAGATCGATGGCCTCGTCCAGGGTTTCATATTCCAGGACATACAGAATCGGGGCGAAGGTCTCCTGCTTCACGATAGCCGACTGGGCGGGCATGCGGATGATGGTCGGTTCGACGAAGTTCGGTCCCAGGTCCGGACGGTGCTTTCCGCCGATGACTATCTCGCCGCCCTCTGCCTTCGCCTGCTCGATGGCCCGCATCATGTCGTCCACCGCGTCGGCCGTGACCAGCGGACCCATGAGCGTACCGTCGTCGATGGGATCTCCTATCGGTACCTGCGTGTAGGCGCGGGCCAATCGATCGATCAGCGTCGACGTCATGCTTTTGTGCCCGATGATGCGACGCGTCGAGGTGCACCGTTGTCCCGCCGTACCCACGGAGCCGAAGACGATGCCGGGCACGGCCAGTTCGAGGTCGGCATGCTCGGTGACGACGATCGCGTTGTTGCCGCCCAGTTCCAGAATGCTGCGGCCGAACCGGGAAGCGACCCGTGCGGCCACGGTCTTTCCCGTCGCGGTCGAACCCGTGAAGGATACGAGCGGTATGCGTTCGTCATCGAGAATGAGATTGCCCACGTCGCTGCCGCGCCCAATAGCCAGGTTGAACACGCCGTCCACCCCGTGGTCGGCCATGACCCGGTTGCACAGGTGCTGCGTGGCCACGGCCGTCAGCGGCGTCTGCCCGCTCGGCTTCCATACGGTAACGTCCCCGCATACCGAAGCGAGGGAAGCGTTCCACGACCAGACCGCCACGGGAAAGTTGAAGGCGGTGATGATGCCGATCACGCCCAGAGGATGCCACTGTTCGCTCATGCGGTGACTCGGCCGTTCGCTCGCGATGGTCAGTCCATACAACTGGCGGGAAAGGCCGACGGCGAAATCACAGATGTCGATCATCTCCTGTACTTCCCCCATGCCCTCCACGCGGATCTTGCCCATCTCCAGGGAGACGAGTTCGCCCAGCGGTTCCTTGTATTCCCGCAGGATGTTGCCCAGATCCCTGACCATGTCGCCCCGCTTCGGCGCGGGCAGCGCCCGCCAGGTATCGAAGGTGGCGCGGGCGTGTTCGATCACCCGGTCATAGACCTCGGGGGTCGCCTGCCGCACGCCCGCGATCGGATCGCCGGTCGTCGGATTGTACGACGTCAGGATGGGGCCCTCCCCGTGGATCCAGCCGTCCATCCCCGTACAGGCTCCGGCGTTCAAAGCTTCGATATTCAGTTTTTCAAGCAGTGCCTTCATCTTCGATGCTCCAGTGTTTGGGGTCACACGAAATCCTCGGCGTCGCGCCTGGGGGTTCACACGAAATCCTCGGCGGCCCGGTCCAGCCGCCTGATCTTTTGCATGTACGCCGTGACGCGCCGGTCGGTTTCATGAGGATAGTCGAAATCCAGCCCGTCGGCGACGGTAACGGCGAGTCGCCGGAACAGCCGGGTGGCATTGAACAGGGCGTCCCAGTTTTGATCCAGATCCGCGCCCGAATACGTGGATTCGATTTCCGCCCATGTCCCGGTATCCAGGTAACGCTTGAACCAGCGGCCGTGCTTGTTGGTCGTGACCGACCAGTCGTTTTTCAATCCGATATGCCATTCTATGACTTTTTCCAGAAAGGGGGAATGAACCTTTCTGTTCATGTGCTTGGCCCAGTAGAGTTCATCACGCCACAGGGCCTTGGCCACGTAGATGATGTCCCACCAGAAATCGGCCACCAGTTCGTCGTATTCATCCTTCGAAGGTCTTTGAACATGGTAGGCGCTGTGATAGGGCCGTATCGGGTTCTTCACGATTCGGTCCTTGTCCAGCAGCACCCGGTAAGGTTCGGGCTCGCCGTTAAGGTCGTGCATGGATACGGCGTCCGCGACGCTCCAGTCGATCCGTACGCCATCGTCATAGATCACCATGCGGCCCACCCGGCCGTCATCGAACAATGTTGGTACCGGGGGCGAACGCGTCATTACGGATCCGAACGCTTCCAGCCAGCGATCGTCCCGCTTGTAGGGTGCCTGGTCCCTGACGTACACGATTACGTCGTAGTCCGACAACAGATCGACCTTGTCATCTCCATCGACCCGTCCGCTCGACAGAACCAGTCCTCTGATCTGGTCGTCCGCTTCCGCCCAACGTTGAATCTCATCGAAGACTTCCGACGCCTTGCGCATGCCCTGTTCTCCGGTGAACCATCCGCCCGTCCGGCCCGTCAGCCCGTTTCCAGCCGGACTTCCGTGACCCTTGGGGTGCTTCCCCCGTTTCTCGCACCCAGCGCGAGCCGGTACTGGACCCACCGTCCCGTGCCCGCGACCCGCAAGGGCCGGGGCGTTTCGTACCAGGTGCCTGCTCCCCCGGAACCATGCCAGGCCGATCGTGCCAGTGCCTCCTCCGAGTCCGCCCACCGGACCTGGGCGCGCACCCAGGTGCCCGGCCCGCACTCCGCTTCCCAGGCGATGCCGGTCACGGCCTGTCCCCGGGGTATCTCGTGGGGCGCCGAGACATAGTATTCTTCCGGACCCGCGTCCAACATGTTGCCCGTCTGCACGGCGGTCATGCCGTGGGGGCCCGTCGTGGGCAGCCGCGTGACCCGCCTGGCGTCGAACCCGTCGGGACCGTTCCACCAGACGGCGGAATGGCCGACGTGGTCGCCCTCGACCTTGTGATAGGCGATGGCGAGGTCGACGCGGCCGTCACCGTCGAAATCCGCGGCCACGCAGCCCGACGCGGAATGGGTAAACAGCCGGGTGCGGTCGTCGGCCGAGAATCCCCGGCCGGCACGGTTCCAGTAGATATAGGAATCGATGTCCCGCACGCGGTTGTCGTGGTAGGAGCAGACGAAGAGGTCGAGCAGGCCGTCCCCGTTGAAATCCATGATGGACATGGCGTTCACCGCGTTGGTTGGCAGGAGCGTGCGGCGGTCCTCGCGAAGTCCGTCGGGGCCGTTCCAGTAGATGTGGACGAAGGAGTCGTGGGGCGCCCCGATCGACGGTTCGTGCCCGCCGATGACCAGGTCGGGATACCCGTTCCCGCTGAGGTCCGCCGCCCGGGCGCAAGCGCCGTGCCACACGGAAAGCGCCTGGCACCGGTCCATGCTGAAGCCTTCCGGCCCGCCCCGGAGGATGAAGCTGTAATCGTCGGCGATCTGCGGCACGACCAGGTCGAGCCAGCCGTCGCCGTTCAGGTCGACGAGGAAGATCCAGCGCGGATCCTTGTACACGACGCCCTCGTATTCGAGCCGGATGCGCTCCGTTCGGCCGTAGTCGAAGCCGTCTGGTCCGCCGTAGAAGATGACGAGTTCCGGATGGTCGAATCCGCAGAAGACGAGGTCCAGGTACCCATCCCGGTCCAGGTCCGCGCAGCAGACCCCGTGCGCCCGCACGGTCGGCAGGCGCACGTCCGGTTCGGTCCCGAACCGCCCTGCTTCGTTGTAGTACACGTAGGACCCCGGATCCTGGCGGACCGAGTTCTCGGACGCGTTGGCCAGGATCAGGTCGGGCAGTCCGTCGTCGTCCAGGTCGCATCGGAGCGCTTCCACCGCGCCCCACCCCGGCACTTCCTGGCGGCGTTCCTGCTTGAACCCGTCGGGACCGCCGTGATAGACGCAGACGGGGATGTCGCCCCTCAGGTTCCGGCTGAACTGGTTGATGAAAACGGCCTCCGGTAGGGGATCGTCCGAGAAGTGGGCCATGCGGGCCAGCAACACCCGCCGGGCGTCATGGGTCTCGAGGACGCGTGGCGGCGACAGCCCGTCCCGGCCCCAGCGGTACGCCAGGGAGTCCGACGTATAGCTTTCCGGCGTATGGGTCTGACAGATCACGATTTCGGACCGGCCGTCCCCGTCCAGGTCTCCGACGGCCGCGTCGCAGGCGTAACGGCTGGGGATCGCCGTGCGGTTTTGATCGTTGAACCCGCCCTCTTCCCCTTCGTGGTACAGCCACGAACACTCCTCCCCACCGTGCCGGTCCCGGCAGGCCACGACCAGGCCGCATCGACCGTCGCCGGCCAGGTCGCCCGCGGCGGCGGCGAAGGCGTTTCGGCAGGAAAGCCGGACCGGTGTCCCGGCTGCCCGTCCCCCTTCGAAGGGCACGAGGAAGACCGCATCGGCCCGTGCGACGAATACGTGGAGCGCACCCCGGATCCGGAGCACGGAGACCAGCGGAACGGCGGGATCGACTTCCTCGGGATAGCCATCGCGGTCCTGGTCCGCCTGGTCCGCCTGGTCCGCCTGGTCCGGTTCGCCGGGCGGGTCGGCGTCGACGGGGACGTCGGATGATCGTTCCGGCACGATTCCATCGGGCCCGCCCCAGTATACCCGGACGTTCCCCCGGGCGTTCCGGATGACCAGGTCGGCGTAACCGTCGCCGTCCAGGTCGCAGGACGCGGCCTGGTCCGCCTCGATGTCCAGGTCCCGGTAGCCTTTCGGTTCGAATCCCAGCGCCGTCTGGCGGAAGAGCCGCAGCCCGCCGCCGGAAACGAAGGCCAGGTCCGGTCTTCCGTCGCCGTCGAAATCCCCCGCGGCCACCGAAGTGCAGCAAGGCGCGGGCAGGTACTGCACACGCCCTTCGCCGAGTCCGTCTGGACCCCCGTAGTAGAGGAACGCGTTGAGATCCCGCCGGATGCCGTTGTAGAACATGCCGACGACCAGGTCGTCGTATCCATCGCCGTTCAGATCGGCGACGACTCCCGTCCTTGCTCCGTCGGACGGCAGGAACCGAGACGAGGTTTGTCCGAATACGTCATGATACAGGGTGACCGGAGGTTTTTCACCGTGGTTCTGGCTGTTGCAGAAGACAAGGTCTACGTGGCCGTCCCGGTCCAGGTCGAACTGGTGGATGCGTTGGAGAACCCCCGCCCGCGACACATAGAGGTTCTGGCCGCCATTGCCGAAAATACCGCGCCGGAATGCCTCGAAACCCCGGGTAATCCATGGCGATGAGGCGTGCGTGGAAGGATGGGAGGACATGGCCATAACCTATGGTACGGCGGACGGTCAAATCAACCCATTTATGCCGCTCCTCAGGGATCGAACAGGTCCAGCGTCGCCGGGGATCCTCCGGGGGTCTCCGCCGCCATGGCGTCGAGGATTCCGAGGAGGTCGCGGGCCACGGGAGTCCGCCGGAATCTATAGATCTCGCCGGGCAGCCCCGTCGCGGATTCGTCGTCCACGGCGAGATCGTCGGAAATCGCCAGGATCAGGTTGGGAGGACCGTGGCGCCGGAGCAGTTCGAGACGCGTCCGGACCGCCGCGGAACGCCAGTAGCCGAGAAAGTCCAGGTACACTTTCGTCCCCGCGGACGGATGGGTAAAGACGTAGTCGGGGACCAGTACGCCCCGGCCTCCGAGGTCGATGATCTCCGATCCGGCCGCCATGCGCCAGACCGTTTTCAGCCGGCCGAACCGTTCTTCGAGCCAGGCCACCTCCTCGGGTATCCACTGGCCCCTGGATGGGCCAATGGGTTTGAGCCCCGTTTCAGGCGTGAGCCTGAACACCCCTTCCCGGCGCCTGGCGCCCCAGGTGACGGATGCGGCGAGTCGCCAGTTCGCGCAGTGCAGGACCGCGGGAAGAAACTGGGCGATCTGCAGTCCGTAGCGCTGGGAGGACTTGAAGAGCGCCATGGGGCCGTCGATATGTATGTGGTACTTCCCCGGACCGGTCTGCCGGATCTCGTGGAGCAGCCGGAAGAACTTCAGTTTCCGGAAGAGGTCGCGGTAACGGGCCGGGGTCTCGCCCTCGACGTGCAGGTCGAGTTCCGTCGCCCGAAAGAGAACGGCCTGGGCCAGGGCGACATTGTACCTGCCCAGGAGCCACTCCGGAGTGCAGGACTTGAAAGACTCCAGCCGCTCGGCCGCCTTGAGGTCGGCATAGAAGGCCCGGTCGACCTCCCTTGCTTCAATGCCGGCCGCATTCGCCGCCTCGGCCAGAACAGCCTCCCGGTCGATGCGGACCTGGTCCGTGTTCCGGTAAGCCGCCGCCGCCGATTCGAAGATGCTGCTCCGCAGTTCCACCGGGTCGACGGGCGAAGCCGTCGCGAACGTACAGCGGACTTTCAACAGTTTGCTCAGGCCGCGGTGAAAAAGGAAGTCCGTTCCCGCGCCCGTGATATCCGCGAGTTCTTCGTCGAGTTCCTGCCGGGATCCGCTTGCATGGCTTTCGAAGACGCGGATCAGCGTTCCGGCCACGCCCAGGTGATCCCGGCTCGCTTCGTCGATGTAGGGCAGCTGGATCTGTCCCTTGCGGAACCGTACGCGGAGCAGGTCGCCGGTCAGCATGTCACCGCCTCCTCAGGCGGCGGATTCCGGTAGGCGCTGTGCTGCCTTCGCCGGGAGCTTGCGTATTCCTCGCCCGTCCGCTCGGCCACCAGTTCGTAGAGCAACGCGTGCTTTCCTTCGACACGGCGCAGGATCCGGCCGAGTCGCTGCACGTGCTCTCTCACGCTGCCGGTGCCGGAAAGCACCACGGCGACGTTGGCTTCGGGGACGTCCACTCCTTCGTTCAGTACGCGGGACGTGACCAGGAAGGGGTACCTGCCCGCGTTGAACGCCGCCAGGATGTCCTGGCGCTCCTTGACCTTTGTCTGGTGCGTGATGGCGGGGACGAGGAACCGGCGCGAGATCCGGTATACCGTTTCGTTGTCGCTGGTGAAAATGAGCATGCGGTCGCGGCGGTGCTGGCGGATCAGCCGTTCCAGGACACGTAGCTTGGCCTGCGAACCCTGGGCGATGGCCTTCTGGGTCCGGTAGGCCGTGAAAGCCCTCCGTCCCTCCTCGCTCCGCGACGTCGCCGCCAGGAAACGCACCCATCCACCGGGACCGGACAGGGCGATCCGCTGGCTTTCCAGGAACGCCCGGTAGGTATTTCTCGCCTCCTGGTATTCCGTCCGCTCTTCCGGCGAAAGACGCACGCTGATCTTTATGGTCTCGTATCCGGAAAGGTATTCCCCGCTCAGCGAACGGATCTCCTGGCGGTAGACCGTGTCGCCGATCGCGTCCCGCAGGAGGTGTTCCGCCCCGTCCTCCCGTTCGAGGGTGGCGGTCAATCCCAGCCGGTAGGGCGCCAGGGACAGGTCCGCGGTCATCAGGTAGGAGGGGCCGGGCAGGTGGTGGCATTCGTCGAAGACCAGGAGCCCGAACTGATGGCCGAACCGTTCCATGTGCAGGTACGCGGAATCGTAGGTGGACACGGAGACGGGCTCGATGTCGTAGTATCCCCCGCCGATCAGCCCGACTTCGGTGTCGAACTGGCTGGATATCACGCCGTACCACTGCTGCATCAGGTCGATGGTCGGAACGACGACCAGCGTGCCGCGCTGGACGCGGGCCATGCACATGAGCGCGACGAATGTCTTGCCCGCGCCGGTCGGCAGAACGACGATACCCCGTCCGCCCGCCTGCCACCAGGCGTCCACGGCTTCCTGCTGGTAGGGAAAGGGGGACCGGTCCGACTGGAAGGACAGGTCCAGCTTCCCGTAGGACCTGGCGTCGTCCTGATGGGGGATGCCCCGGTCGTTGAGCCGGGTGATGATCTCGCGGTAATGCCGCGCCGGAGCACGGTGCAGCGCCACCCGCCGGTCGAACGCACAGCCGGGCAGGGACAATTCGTCCACCTGGTCCCGGTCGCCGTGCACCAGGATGGTCCCGCGGTCGAATTCGAGTCTGAGCATGGGTTCGGGGCCTTACTCGCACGCGAGGTGGACCGGTCCGGGTTATTCCCGTTCTTCGAACAATTCGTCCCGCCGGGTGGCGAGTACCTCCTTCAGCACATCGATGAACCGGTCGATATCCTCGTAACAGTCGTAGAAGTGCGTGGATATGCGGAACACGGGCTGATCGCCCGCACGGGTGGCGGCGATCTGTATGCGATACTCCTCCCACATGAGCGCTACGACTTTGCGGAGATTGCAGCCGTCGATGGTGAAGGAAGTCAGGAATCCGGACATCCCGGGTCCGGGAGGCACGGTCATTCGGGCGCCCTCGATCTCCGTCGTGATCAGTTCGCGCAGGTACCGGGCCAGGCCGAGGCAATAGGGCCTGATCCGGTCTTCCCACCCGATGCCCAGTTGATAGTCGATGGCGGCGCCCAGTCCGGCGAAGTGCGTCACGTCGTGGGTCCCCGTCACGTCGAACCGGCCGGCACGGCCGAACGGCGCGGTATTGTAACCCAGAATGGGCGCCGGAAGCGCGCTCAGATACGGATCCGCGACATAGCAGATGCCCGTCCCCTTGGGCGCCAGCAACCACTTGTGCGTACTGCTGGCATAGAAATCGCATCCCCAGGCTTCGATGTCGACCGGCACCATGCCGACCGCATGGGCGCCGTCCACCACGGCCACGGCGCCGTGTTCATGGGCCAGGGCGGTCAGCTCGCCAACAGGCGCAACAAGACCGGTGGTGCAGTAGACATGGGAGAAGACCATGACCTGGGTGCGCGGCGTGACCCGGGCGGCAAAGGCGTCGACGATCTCACCCGGCGATTCAGGCGGCGTCGGCAGGGGGACCTTCCGGATCAGCACGTGCTGCGTCCTGGCCATGTGTTCCCACATGCGCTGGACGGAAGGGTATTCCTGGTCGCTCATCAACACCTCGCCGCCGGGCTGCAGGGGCAATCCGCGGGCGGGGACGTTCATGCCCATCGTGGTGTTGAGCACCAGGGCCGTGTTTTTCGCGGACGCACCGGTGAAATCGGCGACTTTCTCGCGGGCCGACTCGACCAGCGGCCCCATGAGCCGGCCGCCCTGGTTGTACAGCGGGTTCGCCTCCACCTCCCGCAGCCACTCGATCACCTGCTCGATGACGGGCCTCGCCGAGGGGCCTACCGAACCGCCCTGGAGAAACGTAACGCCGTCCTCCAGGTAGAACTGGCGCCGGATGTCCGCCCAGAATGCCCGCTCTTCATCGGTAATGGGTTTGTCGCGTGCGGCCATGAAGCGCATGCCTCCTTTGACGTGATCTCGAGGTCTCGTACATCGCTCGTACATCGAAGGTCCTGCCCTGCATGAAATGTGGAGGAGATCGCCCCAATGTCAAGGGGATTAACGGTTTAACGGAGGTCGCATACCGTGATGGAAGAAGGGCATCCGATCTTGACAGTAAACCGGGACAGTGTAAGTTATGAAGCCATGTCCCGACCCAACGTCATCTTCATCATGGCGGACCAGATGCGCGGCGACTGCATGAGCTGCGACGGCCATCCGGTGGTAGAAACGCCCAACCTGGATCACCTGGCCGCCCGGGGCGCACGGTTTTCCCACGCGTACACCGCGGTCCCTTCCTGCATTCCCGCTCGTTCGACCGTGATGACCGGCATGGACCAGTGGCATACGGGCGTCCTCGGCATGGGCCGGGGCCAGGGTCCCATACCCAACGACTTCCCCCATACCATGGCCGGTACGCTGGCAGACGCGGGATATGCCACGCACCTGGTCGGGAAGGGCCACTTCACGCCGCAGCGCGCGGACATGGGCTTCCAGTCGGCGGAACTGGACGAGTCCGGCCGGATGATCGCCCGGGGACTGCGGGACGAGTACCGCCAGTGGTTCGACCGGGAGAAGAAGCGGGACGTCACGCCCGACGATCACGGCGTCAACTGGAACTCGTGGATCGGGCGTCCATGGCACACGGAGGAATACCTCCATCCGACGGCCTGGACCATGAGCCGGGCGATACACTATATCGCGCAGCGGGACCGCGCCAGACCCTTCTTCCTCAACGTCAGCTTCGCCCGGCCCCATTCACCCTACGTTCCGCCCGCATGGTACTTCAACCTGTACCACGACCGGGAAACCCCTGCGCCGTACATCGGCGACTGGGCGGGCATGCACGACGTGCCCTTCGACGGCACGGACGTCAACGCCTGGCACGGGAAGTTGTCGGCCGCGCGCATCCATCGCGGCAGGGCCGGGTATTACGGGGAGATTTCCTTCATCGACACGCAGATCGGCCGGCTCAAGAACTGGATGGAGCGGCATGACCCGGAGACCTGGAGAAACACCTGGATCGTCTTCACCTCCGACCACGGCGACATGGTGGGCGACCACCACCTGTGGCGCAAGACCTACGCCTACGAGGGCAGCGCGAGGATTCCGCTGATCGTCAGCCCGCCGGCTGCCTGGAACGAACGGGTGATCTCGCCCGTGGCCGACGGTGTGGCGGAACTACGGGACATCATGCCCACGATCCTGGACGCAGCAGGGGTGGACGTGCCGCCCACGGTGACGGGCAGCAGTCTCCTTCCGCTGATGCGGGGCACAACCGAAGGCTGGCGAGACTATATACACGGGGAACACTGCTGGTGCTACGCCCCCGAACAGGAGATGCAGTACGTGACGGACGGTCACCGGAAGTTCATCTGGCTGCCGCGAATCGATCAGAAGCAGTTCTTCGACCTCGACGAGGACCCTGGCGAGTGCCGCAACCTGATAAGCGATCCGGCCTATGGTAAGGAGATAGAAAAGTGGGAAGGATATCTCGTGTCTGAACTCGAGGCGCGGGACTGCGGATGGGTGGTGGACGGCGGGCTGCACTGCCCGGACGAGCCGTTGGTTTCACCGTTCAAGGACGTCCGGTACCGGGGTTGAACCGTGGCGGAAGGAAGCATCAGGGCGCAATGCAGGTCAGGAATGTCGATCATCCTTCTGCTCCGACCTGGCTTCGAGGAGCCCTTCGACGCGTGAAACCCGGGTGCCGAGATCGAACACTTTATCGCGCAGGTCGCGGATATCTGTCTTTAGATCGCGAAAGAAGTAATAAAAAACACCGATTGTGATAACCTGGGATATCCACTCCGCCCATCCAGGCATCGTGTCGCCTCTCTTCGGATATTGTGGTTATGAAGTCTGTTTTTGACTGAGCATGATATCTTCGATCCGGGCGATCCGGTGCTCCATCTTCCCGATGTCTTCCCGGATACGCGTTTCCATGTTCTGCATACGCGTTTCCATGTTCTGCATCTCGACCTTCAGTTCGACCTTCAGCTCCTGGCGTCCTGCCTTGGCTTCCCGCCAGAAGAAGATGAAGGCCGCCAGCAAAACCGCCGGTTGGATCAGAAGTCCTGCAATCTCCATGATGTCCTCCGTATATTGGCAATGGGGTCTCTGAACATCCTTGACGTATTCTCACCGACATGGTACAAAATGTTCAGTCGGTGATAACCGACGAAATCTCGTGAGCTATGTCTTTTTTGCCCTGGTCTGCCGGAGACCCACGCCGCGTCAAGGCCCGCGCCGCACCTCGTGAGGGAATACACTTTGGACGAAATCGGAACGCGCAAGGAAGACCTGGATACCCCGGTCCTCTGGGTTGACCTGGATCGTCTTGAAAACAACATCCGCACCGTGGGTCAACGGCTGAAGGAAGCCGGGGTGGACTGGCGCCCGCATATCAAGGGGGTCAAGATTCCGGCGATCGCCCACCGGTTGCTGAAGGCCGGCGCCATCGGGGTCACCTGCGCGAAGCTCGGCGAGGCCGAGGTCATGGCCGCGGGTGGCGTCGAGGACATCCTCATCGCCAACCAGGTGGTCGGCCCGCCGAAATACATCCGCCTGGCCCATCTCCGCAGGCAGGCGGACGTGAAGGTCGCCGTGGACAGCGACGCCACGCTGGAGGACCTGGGCCGCACCGCTGTCGAGACAGGCGTCGAGATTGGCGTGCTCGTCGAGCTGAACACGGGGATGGAACGCGCCGGCGTCCGTCCCGGCGAACCGGTCGTCGAACTCGCCCGGAAAGTCCACCAGACTCCCGGGCTGCGGTTCCGGGGCGTCATGGCCTGGGAGGGACACGCCTGCGTGGATGAAGGATCCGACTGGAAACACGGGGAGATCAGGCGGGCCGTGGGAGATCTCGTGGACTCCGCGCAGCGCTGCCAGGCCGCGGGACTGCCCTGCGATATCGTGAGCGGCGGCGGGAGCGGCACGCTGTCGGTCACGCCCGACCTGGAAGGGATCACCGAGATCCAGGCGGGCGGCGCGATCTTCAACGACGTGATGTATACCCTGTGGGGGGTTCGCACCGACCCGGCCATCTTCGTGCACGTGACGGTCACCAGCCGCCCCGAACCGGACCGGCTGATCGTGGACGCCGGGTTCAAGACGGTGCCCGCGTGGTTCGGCATGCCCATGCCGGTGGGCGTCGACGACGTGGAGAGCGTGCGCATGTCCGCGGAACACGGCACCGTGACCTTCAACGGACCGAATCACGAGATCGCCGTCGGGGACAAACTGGACCTCATGGTGGCCTACACCGACGTCACCCTGTTCCTCCACGACCACCTCTACGGAATCCGCAACGGGGTCGTCGAGACCGTCTGGCCCATCGTCGGCCGAGGGAAACTGCGCTGAGCCGACGGAAGCATTGCTGATCCGATAGTATCTGCGCTGATCCGGGCTACCCTGCAGCCGGTTCGATCACCAGGAAACGCTTCCGGCATGACTGAAACGTCCAGATACACTTCGCTGACTCCGTCCGGTTTCGGAGCCGAACTCGCGGACGTGGATCTCGCGCGGCTTGATGAAGCCATGGTCAACGAGGCCTTGGACGCGTTTCACGAGGCGGGCGGATTGATCGTCGTACGCGGCCAGGGCCATATCGATCCCGCCGATCTCCGGCGGTTCGTGACCCGTTTCGGCACGCCCGAAGGCAACGAGAAATATGATCCGGCATTCCTGGTCCCGGCGTTCCCCGACATACTGCGCATCGGGAACGCGAAGGAGAACGGAAAGTACGCGGCGCTCTTCATCCAGGCGGACCCGCCGCCGCTGCTGTGGCACATGGACGATTCCTTCCGCCATCCCCAGCCGATCGGGTCCTGCCTGTTTTGTGTCCGCACGCCGCCGGTGGGCGGGGAGACAGGCTTCGCGGGGATGACCGCGGCCTACGAGGACCTGACGGAAGACGTAAAGGAGCGCATCGCGTCCATCCGCACCGTCCATTCCTACAATCACCTCAACGAACTGCTCAGGAAGAAGAACCCGCACCGTCCGCCGCTCAGCGAGGCACTCCTCGCCCAGTTTCCCCCGATCGTCCGGCCCCTGGTCGCCCGGCACCCGGAGACCGGTCGGAAATCGCTCTATCTCCCCCTTTGCCACATCGAATCCGTCGAAGGCATGGAGAAGGCGGAGGGCGAGGCGCTTCTGACGGGCCTGCAGGAACATGCGACCCGCGCGCCATACATCTACATGCACTGTTGGCGCCCTGGAGACCTGGTTGTCTGGGACAACCGTTGCACGCTGCACGCCCCGTCGCCCTTTGACGACAGCCGCTATGAACGGCTCATGTACCGGTTGACCTTCGGCGGCCGGCAGATCGCCGGGTTCTGATCCGCCGCGTTGCGCGCGGGCGCGTTACAGGCGGGGTCGCAAAATTCGCGCGGAGTGGACAGCGGACTCCTGGCCAGGATTGGGAATAATGTCGCAAATAGTACCCTACCGGCAGTGGGGACGGGACCTGGACGCGCAGTCTGTCCAGCAGATGGAGCGGGCCGGCGCCCTGCCCGTGGCCCTGGCCGGCGCGCTCATGCCGGACGCCCACGTAGGATACGGCCTGCCCATCGGCGGCGTACTGGCCACGGACAACGCGGTCATTCCCTATGCCGTGGGCGTCGACATCGCCTGCCGGATGAAACTGACCGTCCTGGACCTGCCGCTCGACACGCTGAGGCACGACCGCGGGAAAGACCGGCTCGGAAAGGCCATTTCCGCCGAGACCCGCTTTGGCCTGGGCGCCAGTTTCAAGAAACGCCGGAACCACCCTGTCCTCGATCGGAACTGGTCTGTCTCTCCCGTGACCCGGAAGGCCAAAGACAAGGCCTGGAGCCAGTTGGGCTCCAGCGGAAGCGGAAACCATTTCGTCGAGTTTGGCGAACTCACGCTACAGGAACCGCTGGAGGGACTGGAAACCGGCACCTACCTCGCCCTGCTGTCCCACAGCGGCAGCCGGGGAACCGGCGCCATGGTCGCCTCCCACTACAGCAAGCTGGCCATGTCCCTGCGCCGGGAGCTGCCCAGGGATCAGCGGCACCTCGCGTGGCTGGACCTGGATACCGAACCCGGACAGGAGTACTGGGCGGCCATGGAGCTCATGGGCCACTACGCGGCGGCCAACCACGCCTGTATACACCGCCACGTGGCCGGCCACCTGGGCACGGAAGTCTTGCTGGACCTGGAAAACCACCATAACTTCGCGTGGAAGGAAAAGATCTCCGTCCCCGGGCGCAAACCGGATCGTAAAGCCGTGGTACACCGCAAGGGCGCCACACCGGCAGGCCCGGGCGTGCTGGGGATCATCCCCGGCTCGATGGCGAGCCCGGCCTTCGTGGTCCGGGGGAAGGGCAGCCGCAGCGCCATGAATTCGGCCGCCCACGGCGCCGGCCGGGTGATGAGCCGGAAACGGGCGATCAGGAGCCTGAACTGGCAGGACGCCAACCGGCTGCTCAGGGAGCGGGGCGTCACGCTCATGTCCGCAGGTCTCGACGAGGTCCCATTCGTGTACAAGAACATAGAGGAAGTCATGGCGGCGCAGGCCGACCTGGTGGACGTGGTGGCCCGTTTCGACCCCAGGCTCGTCAAGATGGCGCCCCACGGAGAGCGACCGGAGGATTAAAGGCCATGAAGATCTCGAACGTCGAAGCCTTCGCGATCAAGATCCCGCGAGAAGAAGGCAGCCCGGAAGCCCGCGGCGGCGCGTCCTCCGCAACCGGCGAATCCGCCGGACCCGGTGCATACTCCGCGTATTTCATACCGGAGGCCAGACACGCCTTCAAGTCAAACATGCACGAGACCCTGGTGGTGCGGGTAACGACCGACGAAGGTCTGGTCGGCTACGGCGAAGGACAGAGTTGCGTATCGCCCGAAACCACGGGGACCCTCGTGGAAAGCCTGTGCCGGCCAGCCCTGATCGGCGCGGATCCCTTCGATGTGGAGTACCTGTGGCAGCGCCTCTTCGACGGCATGCGGGAGAGGGGGCATCCGACTGGTTTTTACGTCGACGCCCTCGCCGCGTGCGACATCGCGCTGTGGGACCTGAAGGGCAAGGCACTGGACCTGCCGGTGCATAAACTGCTCGGGGGGCGGTTTCGGGATCGGGTCGAACTTTATTCGGGATGCGCCGGCCGCGACCCCGACGCCGCGGCGGACCGGGCAGAGAGGCTCGTGGCCGCGGGCTACCGCGGACTGAAACTGTCTCCGGCCAGCGACCACAGGGGAACCGTCGCCATCGCCAGGGCCGTCCGCGAGCGCGTCGGTCCGGACATCGCCGTCATGGTGGACGTGCACACCGAGTTCGACACGGCCGGGGCGATCAGGCTGGGCCGGGAACTGGAAGCGTTGGACGTATACTGGCTGGAGGCGCCGGTCCTGCCCGAAGACCTGGCAGGGCACGCGGCCGTAACACGCGCGCTGGACATGCACGTCGCAAACGGAGAGTGGTACCGCACCCGATTCGAGATGAGGGAAGCCTTCGAAAGAAGGACCTGCGACGTGGTGATGCCGGATATCGGCCGCACGGGGCTGACGGAGGGGAAACGCATCGCCGTGCTCGCGGAGACCTACAACATCCCCGTGTCACCCCACATCGGCGGCGGCGGCCTTTTGTCCATCGCCGCAACCATTCAACTGTCCGCGGCCATCCCCAACTTCCTGGTCATGGAACACGGCCACGAGTCCTATCCCACGAGATGTCGGTACGCGCTGGAAGCCCCGCAGCCCGCAGGCGGCGCCTTTCCGGTGACGGACGATCCCGGCCTGGGTGTCCGGATCGACGATGAAGCGCTGGAAGGTTTTTCAAGTCCCGCATAGCGCGCGCCACGCCATTCGATCCTCGGCGACAACTGATAAAGCACAGAAATCGCATTGATCAGTCCAGGGCTGACTTGAGCCAGTCCCAGAGGCCGCGGTCGCCCGGCTGATCCGCCGACTCACGATCCGTATCCCTGAAATACCCGTTCATCCAGGTCAGGTTGGACCAGACTTCCATACCGAGTCGGTTGGGCTGGAGGGTAGGGCTGTGGAAATCGGGTTTCCACAGGCGGTGCTCCACGGGAAACCAGAGGAAGATGCCGCCCACGTCCTCCACGAGCCTGCGTTCGGCGGCGTGGTAGATGGCGTACCTTTCCTCGGGCGGACCCATGAACTCGTTGCCCTCGTGAATCAGCCTTTCGAAGGTGTCGTCGTGCCACGCGTGGCGCCCCCTGGACCGCCAGAGCCCGAGCAGGTTGGCCGGATCGGGGAAGTCCTGGCTGTAGGCCACCAGGGCCAGCGTCACCTCGTGGTTGTTGAGGCCGTCGGTGAACACCTTTCGTTCGATGACCCTGACCCCGACCCGTACGTTCAGCGCTTCGGCGATCATCGCCTGGATGGCCTCCGCGGGCAAGCGGGTGGCCTGGTAGTCGTGGGTGCGGATCCAGATATCGACCTGGGGAAAGCCCTTGCCGTCGGGGTATCCGGCTTCGGCCAGCAACTGCCTGGCCCGTTCGGGATCGTAGGGCAGCATGTCGCGGAAAACCTCCGGTCTCGAGCCGGGGAAACCGGGCGCCAGCATGCTGTAGGCCGCCACGCCCACGTCCTTCAGGGCGGAGTCCATCAGGGCCGTGCGGTCGATGGAGTGGGCGAAGGCTTGCCGGACACGCAGGTCGTCGAAAGGCGGATTGTACGTATCCATGGTCATGTAGAACGTGACGAAGTTGACCATGGAATGCAGCTCGTGCCTAAGCACCGGGTCGCTCTTGACCCGTCCGAGCGCCGCCTGCCCGTTCAGGAGGATCATGTCCACCTCGTCGGCCGTGTAGGCCGAGAGCATGAGCGGCACGGCCGACTGGGAGAACACCCGGATAATCACCTGGTCGAGCAGGGGCGGCATCGATCCCCTGTACATCGGGTTGGCGTCCAGGATGATGATCTCGTTCTTGCGCCATTCCGTAACCTTGAACGGGCCGGACGAAATATGGGTCTCCGCTCGGGTGGACCACTCTTCGCCGTACTTGGCCACCGCGTGCTCCGGCGAAGCCCAGCTCATGATGAGGTTGAAAGGCAGGTAAGGGACGGGCTGCTCGGTATGGACGGCCAGCGTCGTATCGTCTATCGCTTCCACACCCAGCGAGTCCACGGGAAGCCGCCGGCCGACCACGTCGCTCCAGTTCTTGATGATGCGGTAGTGCCATTCGAAATCGTAGGCATTGTCCGGATCCGCTCCCCGGCGGAAGGTAAAGACGTAGTCATGGGCGGTGAAGGGCCGGCCGTCGTCCCACTGCATCCCGGACCGCAGGTGGAAGAGCCACGTATTGCCGTCCGGCGTGGCCTCCCAGGACTTCGCGGCGGCCGGCACCAGGTCGTAGTTGTGGTCCTGGCGGACCAGCGGCTCGGAGATGAGGTTGGTGGCCGGGCTGCGCTTGTATATGGTCTTGAACCACTCCATATACGTCCCGTCCATCTCGAAGAACCGCAACCGCTGATGCTCCGGCGGCGCCGCGTCTTCGGGCATCTCGACGCCGATGGAGTTGACCCGCTGGGCGGAGAGTTCCGGGGCGGAAAGAAATGCGAATAAAAAGAGGAATGAGGCGATTCGTCGCATGGACAGGTACGAAGACACGTAGTGAAAAGGTCCGGCCACGGTGAACAGTTCCGGCTATGATGGATTGACCCTTATGTAATATCCCAATTTAACCGATATAGACAAGGATTACCGACTTCGTTTTCCCATCACCCCAGGACGGCCGCCAGCATCCCCGCCGCGGCAAAGAACGCGACCAGTGCCAGGATCGGCAGGCGCAACGCCCTGAGCAGGAAAAACCCGACAATGGCGAGCGCGAGATCCAGGGACGAAAAGACGGCGTTGACGAACACGGGCTGGTAGAGCGCGGCCAGCAGGAGTCCGACTACCGACGCGTTGACCCCCGCCACCGCGCCCGCGGCGCCCGGCTTCCGCGCCAGGGTCTCCCAGGTGTCGTGGAAGGACAGGATCAACAGGAACCCCGGAAGAAAAACGCCGAGGACCGCGATCAACGCACCGGTGAGCGCCTGGTCCGGCGCCATCTCCGCTCCCAGGAACGCGGACATGGCGAACATGGGACCCGGAATGGCCTGGGCAGCGGCGTAGCCGAGCAGGAAACGATCGATGGGAAGCGCGTCGCCCACGGTCTGCTGGAGCAGCGGCAAAACGACGTGTCCACCGCCGAACACCAGGCTGCCGGCCTGGTAGAACCGGGAAAGCAGATCGAGGTCCGGCGACAGGCTCGCCAGAAGCGGAAGACCGATGAGCAGCAGAAAGAAGAGGGTCAGCGGCAGCCAGGAGAAACGAAGCCGGTCTCCAGGCGGTGCCTCCGGCGCGCGCAGAAAGCGCCAGCCGGCCAGCGCTCCTGCCGCCAGGACCGCGAACTGGGTCGCCATCGAAGGGACGACCAGCAGGGCCGACGCGGTAAGAATGCAGAGCGCCCCGGCAAGCCGGCGCCTGCAGAAGGTGGCATACATGCCCAGTACGGCGTCGGCGACCACGACCACGGCCAGCAGTTTCAATCCCTTGACGAATCCGCCGAAGTAGACCGTGTCCGTCACCGTGCTCCCGGCGATGGCCAGCAGGTACAGGAGCACGAAGGACGGCAGCGTGAATCCCAGGAACACGGCGACGCCGCCGGCGACGCCTGCCCGCTGGTATCCGATGGCGAAACCGACCTGGCTGGAAGAAGGTCCGGGAAGGAACTGGCTCAGGGCCACGAGGCGGCCGTAGGAGGCTTCGTCAAGCCACTTCAACCGATCCACGAAGGCGGTCCGGAAGTATCCCAGGTGGGCGACGGGACCGCCGAAACTGATGCATCCCAGGGCCAGGAATCGCCAGAAGAGTTCCCACATGATTTCAGGCGCCCTGGTCGGACAGCGCCGCCCGGGCCGCTGCCAGGCAGGCGATGGGCACACGGTACGGGGAGCAGCTGACGTAGTCCAGGTCCACGCCGTGGCAGAATTCGACCGAGGCGGGATCGCCGCCGTGCTCTCCGCAGATGCCCACCTTCATGCCGTCCCGCGTGGCGCGGCCGCGCTCGACGCCGATCTTCACGAGTTCGCCGACGCCGCTGCCGTCAATACTTACGAAGGGGTCTTCAGGCCAGATCTCGGCATGCAGGTAGTCGGGAATGAACCTCGCGTCGTCGCGGGAGAGTCCGAAGGTCGTTTGCGTCAGGTCGTTCGTCCCGAAGGAGAAGAACTCCGCTTCCTCCGCGATCTCGTGGGCGGTCAGCGCCGCCCGCGGCAGCTCGATCATGGTACCGATCTGGTAGTCCACCTCCACACCGGTCTCCGACTGCACTTCCCGGGCCGTCCGGCGGACGACCTCGGCCTGCAGGCGCAGCTCGTTGATGTGGCCGACCAGGGGGATCATGATCTCCGGGATGGCCTCGATGCCGCGTCTCACGCAGTCGCTTGCGGCTTCGAAAATCGCCCGGGCCTGCATCTCGGTGATCTCGGGGTAGGCGATGCCAAGCCTGCACCCACGGTGTCCGAGCATGGGATTGGCCTCCCGCAGGTCCTCCAGCTTGCGCTGGTAACGCTCCACCGGCACGCCCGTCTGCGCGGCGAGCTGCCCGATGGCCTCATCCTCGTGGGGCAGGAATTCGTGGAGGGGCGGGTCGAGCGTGCGGATCGTGACGGGGTAGCCGTCCATGACCTCGAATATCCCGATGAAATCGCTTCTCTGGATCGGGAGCAGCCTGGCCAGCGCCTTCCGGCGGCCGGCTTCGTCATCGGCCAGGATCATCTCCCGGACCGAATCGATCCGGTCTTCCTCGAAGAACATGTGTTCCGTCCGGCAAAGGCCGATGCCCTCGGCGCCGAAAGCGCGCGCGGTGGCCGACTGATCGGGCTGATCCGCATTGGTCCGCACCTTGAGCCGGCGGTTCCGGTCGGCCCAGGCCATCAGACTTTCGTACCGTTTATAGACCTCCGAGTTCTCGGAGGACATGGATTTCTGTAACAGGACCTGGAGCACTTCTGAGGGAATGGTCGGAATGGCGCCGGCCATGACCTCCCCGGTGGATCCGTCGATGGAGATGTAGTCCCCTTCGGCGATCACGTGGGCGCCGACGCGTATCTGCCGGGCGGCGTAATCGATATCCAGCTCCCCGCAGCCGGCGACGCAGACTTTGCCCATCTGGCGGGCGACCAGGGCCGCGTGGCTCGTCATGCCGCCCCGGGCGGTCAGGATACCCACCGCGGCGTTCATGCCGCGTATGTCTTCGGGTGAGGTCTCGATGCGAACGAGGATGACCTGGTCGCCGCGGTCCGCCCAGGACTCGGCATCGGTGGCGTTGAACACCACCTTGCCCGCCGCCGCGCCCGGGCCGGCGTTGAGGCCCCGTGCCAGCACCCGCCCCTCTTGCTCCGCGCGGCGCTTTTCATCCACGTCGAACACCGGACGCAGCAACTGGTCGAGCTGGTCGGGCTCCACGCGCCGCAGGGCTTCTTTCTCGTCGATCAGCCCTTCCCTGACCATGTCCACCGCGATCGTGATCGCGGAGAAACCGGTACGCTTCCCGACGCGGCACTGCAGCATCCACAGTTTGCCGCGCTGGATGGTGAATTCGATATCCTGCATATCCCTGTAGTGGGATTCCAGCGTATCGCAGATCTCTACCAGTTGATGATAGGCCTCCGGCATCTCGCCCTGAAGCTGCTCGATGGGCCGGGGGGTGCGAATGCCCGCCACGACGTCCTCGCCCTGGGCGTTGATGAGGTATTCGCCGTAGAACCGCTTCTCGCCGGTCGCCGGGTCGCGGCTGAAGGCGACGCCCGTGGCACAGTCTTCGCCCATGTTGCCGTAGACCATGGCCTGCACGTTGACGGCGGTACCCCATTCGTCCGGGATGTCGTTCAACTTCCGGTACACCACGGCGCGTTCGTTGTTCCACGAGCCGAACACGGCCCCGATGGCGCCCCAGAGCTGCTCGCGGGGATCGTCGGGAAAGTCGGCGCCCGTCCGCGCTTTGATCTCGGCCTTGAACTCGGCGACCAGCGCCTTGAGGTCGGCGGCCCCGAGTTCCATGTCCTCCGTGACGCCGGCACGGGCCTTCCTGCGCTCCAGCAGCGTCTCGAAGGGATCGTGATCTTCATCATCCGCGGGACGCACGCCCATGACCACGTCGCCGTACATCTGGACGAATCGCCGGTAGCTGTCGTAAGCGAAGCGTTCGTCTCCCGACTGCGCGATCAGTCCCTCGACGGTGACATCGTTCAGGCCGAGATTCAGAATGGTGTCCATCATGCCGGGCATGGAAGAACGGGACCCCGACCGGACGGACACCAGCAGCGGGTTTTCCGCACTGCCGAAACCGGCGTCCATGACGGACTCCACCTGCGCCATCGCTTGCTGGATCTGCTCGTCGAATTCCGACGGATACCGGTGATCGTGGTCGTAGTAATACGTGCATATCTCCGTAGAGATGGTGAAACCGGCTGGAACGGGGATCCCGAGGTGGCTCATCTCGGCCAGGTTGGCGCCCTTGCCGCCCAGGAGCTCCCGCAGGTCCGCGGATCCGTCCGCCTCGCCGCCACCAAAGTAGTATACATGTTTCGACATGACGCTTTCGTGCTCCTTTACGCTATTTTCGTACCTTGATTCCGTAACTTGATTCAGCCCCGCCCGCAGGTCTTTTCTCCAAAAAACACAGGGCGTTAGCATAACTCGGCGAAGCGGCGGTGTCAACCGATTTACCCTTCCTCCGTTTCCCGGCGCTGGCGAAAAACCTCGTACAGCACGAGGGCCGCCGCCACGGACGCATTGAGCGAATCCACGTGCCCGGCGACCGGGAGCCGCACCACCTCATCGCAGTTGCGCCGGACCAGCGGCCTCAGGCCCTTGCCCTCGCCGCCTGTGACGAGTGCCACGGGGACGGTATAGTCCATCCTGTCAAAAAGCGAAGGACCGTCCGCCGCCAGGCCCACGAGCCAGACGCCCGCTTCACGAAGCGCTTGCATGGCGTTGTTCATGTTCGCCACCCGCGCGACCGGCACGTGCTCGCTGGCCCCGGCGGAAGCCTTGACCGCGGCCGCGGTCAATCCCGCCGCGTTTCGACGGGGAATCACGACGCCGTCGGCGCGGACCGCATCTGCCGTACGAATGATCGCGCCCAGATTGTGGGGATCCTGAATGCCGTCCAGCAGTACGAGGAAGGGGGGAGAACCGGAACGCCGGGCCGAGGCCAGGATATCCGCCATTTCGGCGTACGGGTGGCCGGCCACCGTGGCGACGACGCCCTGATGCCTGCCATCGGTCAGACGGTCCAGCCGGCGACGTTCGATGAACTGGAACACGACGCCCCGTTTCCGGGCGAGGTCCAGGATGTCGGCGACATCCCGACGTGATACGCCGTCGGCGATGAAGATCCGGTTAAGACTCCGGCCCGCCTGCAGGGCCGCCCTGACCGGGTTCCGTCCGTAGATGACTTCCGTGACTTCCGACATGGCCGCACCTGCCCGAAACGAGAATTGGACTTTTCCCGTAAAGATAAAGCTCCGGCGCCGACGCAACGAACCATTTTCACTCTGCGGCGTTCAATACCGAAGTCCGGCTGTGCCGACGCGACATGGATTCCGGCGGTCAAGCCCACCCGCAATTGCTTGACGTCCCCGGTGGCCGCCGGTACCATACCGGTGCTCAGCGACGGGGATCCGCCCCTCCCGGGCTACGAGAACCTGACCGCCCACAGACCAGGATCCATGTTCCAAGGCCTAAAAAGACTCACCACCCATTCGGCGATCTACGGGCTCAGCGACGTACTGGGCAGGTCCATGGCCTACCTGCTGGTACCGGTGTATACCCATGTCATGCCGGTGGAAGAATTCGGCTACTACGGGCTCGTATATACCTTCATCGCGTTGACGAACGTCGTCTTCCTCTACGGCATGGATTCGGCCTTTCTCCGGTACTACGTGCTCGAGGAGGACCGCAAGCGCGATACGCTGAGCACCGGCTATCTCACCATGCTGTTCACGTCGGCCGGGCTCGCCGTGATCATCGTCCTGTTCGCCGCACGGATCGCGCCCCTTATCGCCGTCTCCGCTTCATTGACTTCGTATGTCCAGCTGGCCGCCGCCGTCCTGGCGCTGGACGCCTTGAACGCCATTCCCTTCGCGCGGCTTCGGGGAGAGGGCAAGGCCGCGACATTCGCCTCCCTCAAGCTGATGAAGGTCATGATCGAACTGGGGGGAAACTGCTACCTCGTCGTCGTGCTCGACATGGGGTTGCAGGGCATTCTCATCAGCAACATCGCGGGATCCGGGATCGTATTCGTCATCCTTGCGGGCATTACCCTGCGGCACATGTCCTTCTCCTGGTCCCGCGGAACGATGGGCCGGCTCCTGAGATTCGGACTGCCTTACGTACCCGCCGGCGCCTGCATCATCATCATCGAAACCATCGACCGGCTGATGCTGGAACGGATGGCCGGCACGGAAACCCTCGGCATCTACCATGCGGCCCGCAAGCTGGGCGTCGGCATGCTCATCTTCGTCACCATGTTCAGACAGGCCTGGCAACCCTTCTTCCTGGAGACTTCCAGGGAGGAGAATCCCAGGCCGCTGTTCGCCCGCGTGCTGACCTACTTCCTGGCCCTTGCGGGCGGCATCTTCCTGGCCCTTTCCTACCTCATCGACGACCTGGTCCGCATCTCCATCGGTGGCTATACCCTGATCGAGGCGTCTTACTGGGAAGGGATCGCCGTGGTGCCGATCCTGCTCGCGGCTTACGTGCTGTACGGGATATACGTCAACCTCACCGTGGGCGTCTACCTGGAGAAGAAGACCATTTTGCTCCCCTTCATCACGGCCGCGTCGGCCCTGGTCTGCATCCTGACGAACCTCTGGCTCATCCCGGAATTCGGCATGTACGGGGCGGCCACGGCCTCGGCGGCCGCCTACGCGGTGATGGTGGCCGGGTTGTATCTCGTGGGCCGGAGGTATTACCCGATACCCTACGAATACATCCGACTGCTCAAGGTCGTTTTAGCGGTCGGTGTGCTGTTCGCGGTGCGTGAACTCACCGAAAGCGCATGGCCAGGGGAAATCGCGTGGCCAGGGGAAATCGCCCTGGTCGCGGCCTACCCGGTGGCGTTGTGGGCGATGAGGTTCTTCAACGCCGGAGAAATGGCGTTCGCGAGACGATTCCTGCGCCTTCGCGGATCGTGATCAGTTGGCCGCCTTCGACGCCGGTCGCGACGTCTCTCACGCCGCCGGGCCAGTCCACGATGACCGAATCCGCCCCGGCATGGGCACCGAGTCCGAAGTGGGCCCTGAGATCGTTGGCCGCCAGGTAGCTGTAAGCGCTTCGGATTTCCCGCGACTGTTGCACGGCATCCGTGACCACCGTTACGCGCGCGCCGATGCCGTTGCGATTGCTCCGGACGCCCTCCGTGGCGACGAGCAGGCTGAGCAGGCTGGCGGAGTCGGCAGAACCGCCGCTGGCGCCTCCGCTTCCGCCGGTGCCGCTTGATCCGCCGGCGCCGCTTGATCTGCCGGCGCCGCTTGATCCGCCCGACTCGCCGGGCGCACCGCGCCCCGCGGTCCCGTCGTTCCGCAGCAGCAGCGGGACGTCGTTCACCGTGGTGACCAGCACGTCGACGTCGCCGTCGTTATCCACGTCCCCGAATGCCGCGCCGCGGTGCACGCGCTCCACCTGGAAGGGTGGGCCCGCTTCAGGGCTGACGTCGGAAAAGACCCCGTTCCCCTCGTTCCGGAACAGCTGGTTGGTCTGCGCGTAGGTTATCGTCGGATCGAACAGGGAAATGTTGTCGATCACGTGGCCGTTCGCCGCGAAGATATCCAACCAGCCATCGTGATCGAAATCCTTGAAGGCCGTACCGAATCCCAGGAACAGAAGCGTGGGATTGCCCACGCCCGCGCCGAAAGTGGTTTCGGTGAAGGTGCCGTTCCCGTTGTTCCGGTGCAGCGAGTTGGGTTCCAGGGAGAAATTGGTCACGTAGATATCCGGCGACCCGTTCCGGTCGTAGTCTCCGATATCCACCCCCATGCCCGCCCGGGCGACGCCGTCCTCGCCATAGGCCACGCCCGCCAGCAACGCCATGTCGGTAAACGTGCCGTCTCCATTGTTCCGGTACAGGAAATCCGGCGTCAGGTCGTTGGCCACGAAGATATCCGTCCATCCGTCGCCATCGTAGTCGCCTCCCACCACCCCGAGGCCCTTGCCGTCCGGATTGGCGATGCCCGCCTCCGCGGAGACGTCCGTAAACGTGCCGTCGCCGTTGTTCCGGTACAGCAGGTCGGCCGCTCCCTCGTATATATCGGGTCCGCAGTAGGACTGGATGCCGTCCCGGGAGCAGCGCCTGTTGGTCTCGAAGTCGAATTCGACGTACGCACACACGTAGAGGTCCAGGTGCCCGTCCCGGTCGTAATCCAGAAACGCCGCGCTGGTCGAGAACGTGGGGTCCTTCGGTACTGTCAGATTTGCCTGGCCGGTCACGTCCCGGAACGTCCCGTCCCCTTCGTTCCGGTAGAGGACGTTCACCCCGTAGTTCGTGACGAACAGGTCGTCGTCTCCGTCGTTGTCGTAGTCCGCGACGGCCAGGCCCATCCCGTAACCGTCCGCATTGCCCACGCCGGCCTGGCTGGTCACGTCCGTGAAGGTTCCGTCACCGTCGTTGCGATAAAGGACGCTGGACAGGGGCCGGCCGGGCACGAAACCCGGGATGGCCGCGCCGTTGAGCAGGTAGACGTCGAGGTCGCCGTCCCCGTCGTAGTCGATGAACCCGCCGCCGGACGCTACCGTTTCGAGGAAGTAGTACCGGCCCGATTTGCCGTTGGCGTGCCGGAACGTGATCCCGGCCGAAGGCGCGATGTCCGTGAATTGCACGACCGGCCGGGCCGCATCAGGACGAGGACCGGGCTGGCCGGGCTGGCTGGGCTGGCCGCAGGAAGGGGAAAGGAAAAGGAAGGAGAGAAATACCGGTGCCCATTTCAACGGCGTTTTCTCATGAGTACGACGGTCATGGCCACGAGGGCCAGCACGCCCAGGCTGACCCCGGCGACGAGAAATCCCGACACCGGTTCCCTGACCAGCGGAACCTCGAAGGCGGCACTGGCCTTCTGTTCACCACGCACCGAAAACTCCACTTCGACGTGATGCACGCCCGGAACGCGCCGGGTCCACATGATCGGACGGTCAATGGCCTCGGCTTCGGCGCTGTGGTAATGCGTGTATACGTTGCCCTGTGGATCCGTGATACCGATCCGGAGGACGCCCGCGTAGTATTCGCCCGACGACCTGCGCTGGACATAGGTCACGAACCGCGCGTCGCCGCCGAGATCGTAGGCCTTGAAGGTCAGTGTGTACCCGGCGTCCATGTCCCGGGCTTCGTCGACGACGGCCTGTTCGGAGAACGTATATCCGACGAACGTGCCGCCCGCCACCTGATCGTCGCTGGGCGCCCCGTTGCAGCCCGGGGCCGTAACCGCCAACGTAACCGCCGCTGTGAACGCCAGAAAGAAGCCTGTCATGTTACCGCGCACTAGTTGTACTCCTCAGGAAAAACAAAGTGGTACCGGACGACTCGGTCATTCTCCAATTCCGCGAAATAGATCCGGCCCTGCCGGTCCACGTGCATGGGAACGCCGACCACGTCGAACTGCGCCGTCATTTCCCACTTTCCGTCCGGCCGAAAGAAATCGAACCACCGATCCAGTTGCGTCATCTGCAGTCTGGGCATGCCCATCGCGTTGAGACCGACCTGTTCGAATTCCTGGTACTCTATGGAATTGACGATCCGTCCGTCGGGCAGCACGGCCAGGCCGCCGGACACGCCCACGGGCGGCGGCCGCCGCGTGGTCGTCCAGCGCGCCATGGGTTTCATATCGAAGGAAGTGGTCCGGTTGAACTCCAGTTCCAGTCCGTCTACGCGGTCGAATTTGCGGATCCAGTAGGGGTGTCTCGCGGATACGACCACGTATCCGTCCTCCGTCGTTTCCATGGCCGCGTCGGAATACGCGATGAATTCCTTGAGCGTTCCCGAGCGCCGCAGGGTCTCCATCGGATTGTAGAACTTGGTGATCGGATCTCCTTCCGGACTGTATTTGTAGATGAGATCGTGCTGCGTAATGACGAAAATGAGCACGTTGCCCTCGGCATCGATGCGTATGCGGCGAGGCTTCGTGACCTGCGTCGACCAGATGTCCGCAAAGGTGAGATCCGGATTGAATACCGTGACCCGGTCGAGTTCGAAGTCCAGCACGAACAGTCTTCCTTCGTCATCCAGCGCCATGTCTACCGGAGACCTGAACTGCAGCGGTCCCACGCCTAACGACCCTACGGCTGTCTGAAAGGCACCGGATTCGTCGAATTTGGAAATCTGTTTCCGGTCCGAATCGGCAATGTAGATGTTGCCGATTCGATCCGTGGTGATCCCGAATACCGAAGAAAAGTACCGGCCCTCGCCTCCTTCGATCACCAGGTCTTCTTCGAGCGTGACGTCAGCCGTTTGATCGGGTGCGTGCCGGACCGGGGCGTCGCTGATGACCCTTGAAGCGCCCGCGACCACTTCCGTTCTCCCACGCCACATCCCGTCATCGTCCGCTTCTGCGCAACCCATCATAAGTACCGCGGCCAGGAGCGGCAACGCTCCGGACTTGAACCGCTTCATCCGCTTCTCCTTCCGGTACGTCCATTCATGATCCGTTCCTTTCCTGCCTGAGCTGCTCCCATCGCTGCCGCAATACCTCATTCTCCGGTTCGATGCGTGCGGCATTCCCCATCGCCTCATCGGCCCCGTCGTAGTCCCCTCTCGCGTTCCGCACGATGGCCAGCGTTTCGTAGGCGACGGCGGTAGGCGCGATCTCAACCGCCTTGCCGGCCAGTTCGAGGGCAAGGTCCAGGTCCTCCCCGTGCCGGGCGATGAGCCAGGCCAGGTTCGTATAGGCCTCCACATAGTTCGAATCCAACAGGATCGCCTGCTGATACGCATCGCGGGCCTCATCGAACATGCCCAGCTCCACGTAGGCCACGCCCAGGTTGTTGAAGGCGTGAACGAAACGGGGCGACAGCTCCGTCGCTATCCTGAATGCCTGCACGGCGTCCTCGTACCGGCCCAGGCGGGTCAGGGCCGTCGCCATGTTGTAATGCACCTCCGCCACCCGGGGATTCAGCCGTACCATGGATTCCGCCTGCGACAACGCTTCCCTGAACCCGTTGAGCTGCTGAAACGTATCGAGAAAACGCCGGGCATCGTCCTGTCTGCCCATGGCGTTCAGGGTGTTTCCGATCGCAAGATAGGGTTCGGGATACGTCCGGTTGAGTTCGACCGCCCGTGAGAACGCTTCCAGGGCTTCTTCATGCCGTTGGGCGGCCGCATAGGCCGTACCCGCATGGTACTGCAGGGTAGGCGACTCGGGATCCATCTCCCGGGCTTCCTGGTACAGCGTGATCGCCCGTTCGGTCCGACCCGCCCGCAACGAGGCCTGGGCAAGACCCGCGATGGCCTCCACCGATTCCTCGTCGATGCGCAGCGCGTTCTCGTAGGACCGGACCGCGTCATCGACACGGCCTTCACTCAACGCGATCACGCCGAGCTGGCAGTAGGCCTCCACCGTGCCGGCATCCAACTGCAATGTGGCGCGAAAGGCATCCCGCGCTTCCTGGAATTTCCGCTGATCCAGCAGCACGCGTCCCAACGCGAACCGGGCGTCTGCGTAGTCCGGATTGATGGACAGGGCATTGGTATAGGAAATGGCGGCCTCATCCAGGGCACCCAGTTTCTCTTCCGTGGACCCCCGGCCGTAGTGAAACAGGCTGTTGTCGGGGTCGCGGTCCGTCGCCTCGACGAAGGACTTGATCGATTCGACAAGCCGGCCCGTGTACTGGTAAGCCTGGCCCAGGTTGTAAAAAGGTTCGGCGCGGTCGGGATCCATTTCCACGACGCGGTGGAACGCTTCGATCGCTTCATCGTACCGTTCCTGCTGGGCATAAACCAGACCCAGGTTGAAATGGGCATCGGCGTCCCCGGGACGCAGTTCGGTGACGACCAGGAAGGCCGCTTCCGCCGTGTCCAGCTTTTCCAGCGCGACGGCGGCCAGGCCCAGGTTGAAGTAATTGGCGGGTTCGCTTCGGTTCTCCTCGATCTGCCGTCGGAAGTACATCACGTCCTCGAGCAGAAGGGATTCGTCCTCGGGCGACAGTTGCCTGAGTGCTTCATCCGGACGGGCGGTGGTGATGTTCGTGAGGTAGGGACCGGTGTCCGTAAGCAGAGGCGTGTAAAGGAGAAGGGCTGCGAGAAGGATATTGCGCATTCCGTACCCGTCAGTCGAAGTAGGATCTGAGACGATCGCGGAGGCTCAGTCCTTTCGAAGGCGTGGAAACTTCCAGTTGGCCAACCGGCCTTACCGTCGTGACGTCCGAAGCCACGTCCATGTCCTTCTGCGTCCACTTCTTGAGATCCGCCAGCGGCTTGAACGCTCTTCTGTAAATCAGATCGGTATGGATATCCACGCGATCGACATCCGACGGGACTTCAAAGGAATACACGGAGCGATCCGCCTCGCGCGCCTTGATCCGCGTGTCTTCAACGATGCGGGTCGCCTGCCAGTCCATGACGTGGGTGTTGCCCGCGTCGTCACCGAAGACGAGGGCGAATCCCTTGCCCGGGTAGCCCGCGTAGTTTCCTTCGGCCAGGTCGCCTTCGCCACCGTAGGACGGTACGCGCTGGTCCCCCACGTAACGCAGGGTATCGCCATTGGCCAGCACGGGCGTGACGAGCAAGAGCATGTTCCTGATGGTGATCCCCGACGGGATGTGATGGCCGGTATTGACGTTGCGCACGTCCACGGTCACTGTCAGCAGGCCGCCAGAAACAACGGCGTCGATGGCCAGGGTCGCGGCGTTCGGCAGGAGCTCTTCCGTGGCTCCAGGGAATCCGTGCGTCTTAACGGTGGTCGGATCCCGATATCCGATAGGCGTCCAGAACTTCTCCGCGTCGCCGTTTACGAAAGAACCAAAGGTGAAACCTTCGGAATCGGGCTCCATGTGACAGTCCTGGCACTCGATGCCCATGGCGGAATAGGGACTATCCTTCCATTCCTGGTAAGTATCCATGAATGGAAGGCCGTGCTTGTTCTTGTGCTGGTGGCAGGCGGAGCAGTAGTCGCTGCTCGTGTATTGCGGATTGTAGCTCGCTACCATGGGCGAGGTATTGGAAGAACCCGGCAACGGCGTGAAGTTGATGACGTCGTCATAGGGTCCGTAGACGAAGATCGGCGGGAACTTCCCCTTGATGAGCCGGGCCTGCCTCTCTTCTTCCATGGCCACCAGATTCACGGTGATCGATCCATTTACGCCCGCGTGATCATTGACTTCGACGTGCTGGATCTTGTGGCAGAAATCGCAATGTATCCCCGCACCGTCGACCGACCCGGCCATTTTTTCGTACTCCATGCGTTCAAGCGTCTTGTAGTCCTGGACGGTCGGATAAGCCAACGAACGATTGTACACGACTTTCAGGTCGGTATGACCCGGCGCGCGCACGGCCGCCGAGGGAGCGTGGCAGTCGGCGCATTCTCCGGCTTCGTCGGGGAAATCCAGCCTGAAACCCGGTCCCACGTTTTCATTCCCTTCCGCATCCGTACCGTCGTAAAGGTTCAACGTCCATGGATTGGTCACGCCTTTCGCATGCTGGGAAGTGCTCCACTGATCGTATAGGTCTCGGTGGCAGAGGTAACAGGTCGGTTCGAAATGGCAGAGGTTGCACCCCTCTTCGAAGCCCGTGTGGGACTGCGTGCGCAGTCGTTCCAGCTCTACCGGATCCTCGCGAAGATCCACCAGCGATTTGTGGGGGGTGATGAAATCGTAAGCGTCGTCTTTCACTTCGGGTACTTTTTGAAGTACAATTGTCGTATATGATGTTTTGGGATCCACCATGACCCCGCCGTTCAACCAGCCTTCCTTGCCTGCCGTTACCGCGTAATGCTGCACGGGTTCTTCAATGATGTTCAGGGTAAACCTTCCTTCGGAATCGGTAAGCACGAAATCCGGCTTCCCATGTTCCCGCACGCGGACACCCGGTATGGGATCTTTCCCGTCGATGACGATGCCGCTCAACTGCAGGGCCTGGGCCCTGGCCTCCGGGCCGGTCAACGCTCCGGCGGCCGCGATGCATCCGATCACGAAAACCCTCATCAACCGCCAGTATCCGGTAAGTCCATTCAACATCATTGAATTCCCCAATTCTCTCACAACATAAGAGAATCCCTCATCGAACGGACTGAGGGATTCTCCTGGTGCTTCAAACGATAATGCTTACATCCATCGGTACTTCCTGGCTTGTTGTTTAGAAGCCCACGCCGACGGACACGCGATGCAGATCGTCCAGAAGTTCGTACTGCGTATACGCGTAATCAACATTGAGACTCAATTCACCCTGGCTGAACCGGAGACCGGCACCAGCGGAAAGGCCTTCATCCTGGCCGCCGCTGTATCCGGCTTTCCAACCAACCCGGCCCGCGATGTACTCATTCACCCACCACTCGATACCGAGATTGAGCACGGAATCGAACTCGCGGAGCTTCCAGAGTTCGGCGCTGGTCATTAAGCTTCCCACCGGCAGTTCGTACGGTTCAATGGCGAAACCGATACGGAACGTCGTGGGCAACTGATCGCGAGCGCTCGACTCATCGATGAATTGCATGTCCGGACCGAAGTTCTGGAACGAGGCGCCAATACGGAAATTACGGAAGTCCGTCGTATAGATGGTGCCTACGTCGACCGCAACCGCCGTACTGGTCCGGTCATCGTCTCCGGCGCCGCTCGTGCCTTCCGACACGTACTTCAGCGAACCACCGACCGCGAAGGAATCGGTAAGACGACGGGCGTAACTCGGACCGATGGCCATATCCGTCACGTTAAAGTTCTGGCCCTGGTTGGCGAATTGGCCCGTCGGATCTCCAGAGGTGGTATAGGGTATGTCGCCCGAAAGCAACGAATGCACACTCACACCCACCGCCCCGTTATCGCCGAGATTCCAAACGAGACCTGCGCTGAACACGGTCATTTCCGCGAAATACGGTGCATAGGAAACGCCGACCGCACCTCTGCCCTCTACGAACACCATGGTAGCCTGGTTCGTCAGAGCCGAGAACGCACCCAGATCCGTATAGGACGTGGCGGAGGATCCAACACCCGCGACACGGGCGCTAGAATCCAGCGTCAGAAACTTCGTCGCGGCGGTTCCACCTTTGGAAACCTGAGCATGTACCGGTGCTGACAGTGCAAGCAGCAGTCCGGTGACCACGCCCCAGCGAAACAATACTTTCATTAGAAAACCTCCCTGAATCGGACCGCCCCGCGCCATGGCCGGTCAAAGCCCATGGCGCAGGACGTAACCGCAGTTTACCGCCGGACGTAGAGTTTCAGTGTCTTCGCGTAGTCCACGCCACCGATCTCGGCTTCTACCACGATGATATACAGACCGCTGGCAACCGGTACGTTGGAATCATTCTTCAGATCCCAGTCCGTCACACCGCCGATCGTCGTGGTCTGCTCACCCGGCACGGAGAACTGCTTCACCAGCAGGCCGGCCGCATCGAAGATCGTGATGCGGGACGGTACCGGAGCGTTGAAGAACTTGACGGTTTGCGACTTCGTTGCCAGATCCCACTGGGCCTGGAAGACGAAGGGGTTGGGCGCGACCGTGATCAGATTCTCGAATTCGGCCACACCGCCCACAACCTCGTTACGGATCACGGTAGTCGGGATAACGTCCTGTCCCGGTACCTGCGGACCCACCGTCAAACCCCGGTACGGATACTGGCCATGCCAGCGTCCGTCCGTACCGTTCGCGTTCATCGTGTAGAAACTCTCGAGCCCGTTGATCGTACGGGTGATCACGCGCTGCGTAGAACCCTGATCGGCCACGTAGTTGTCGAAATCGTGCTGTTGCGCGCTTTCGTTATCCACCGAGGCTACGTAGTACCAGTAGCTGAAACCGATCAGTACGGAACGATCTTCGAACATATAACCGCTCTTGCCGACCAGACGGGGATCCGTGGCAATACCGCCGACACTGGTTATCTGCGCATCACCGGATCCGATGGCATCCGGATAGCGATCCGAGAAGCTGGTGGCGATGGCCGTCGTAGCGCCCAGTGCATTGTTCGCTTCGACGATCTGTGCCGAACTGGGCTTGGTTTCGATGAAATCATCCTCGAAACCCGGCAGCCTGTTGCCAGCCGGATACGGGTTCGGATAGGAAACGGATTCCGGCGGATTCAGACTGTTGGTCTGATTTCCGCCACCGCCGCCGAATTCAGCGATCTGGACATACGGACCGGAGAAGTTCGGCGCCGCGAAGCGCTTCACCAGGTCGTCGGCCACGAAGTCGTAAACCCGGCCGATGTTGTAATCGGCGCCGAGGGTCAGTCCTTCATGGATGAACCGGGCGTAGGGATGGCCCTGCTTCACCGCGGCACTCGTCGGATCGGTTACGTCCGTGACCGGTGCGGCGCCGTCGCTCAGACCGAGGTTCGGCGGAATCACCGTACTGTTGTAACCGACATCATGAGCGACCGTAGCGGTCGGGAACTGATCGATGAAACCGGAAGCGCGGTACACGCGGTACTTCGCGAAATCCGCGGTGCCCCGGCCTGGATCGATCGCCGTTTCCGCATTGTTGGCCCACGCCAGCGCGATCGTACCGTTGGCGGTCGGGAAGACCGACAGGGTAGGAGGCGGAGGCGGGTGGAACAGCGCGCCGCTGGCTGCGCCGCGACCGAGGTTGATGGTCTGCGACATGACCGCGCCGTCGCCGTCACGCATTACGGAACCATCGGCGTTGTACATGGGGATGGTCCGGTCATTGGAGCCGTCCCAGTAGTACGTATTGTTGGCCATGTTGTACTTCCGCTGCATCCAGACGTCCATGGCGCGGAGGTACACGTCATAGGCGCCATCCTTGCCGGCGCCGATCAGGTCAACATGCCAGATGGTCAGGTCTTCGCCGGGCGCCTTGGTGTAGGGGCCCCATCCCAGGGCGTTCCGGATGCAACCGGCGCCCGAGGTCTCTTCCTTCGTGTCGCTTCCGTTGTACGGATCGGGCACGATGCCCTTGAACACGCCGTCGAGATCGAAGAGCGTAAAGCTGTCGTACTGACCAGACTGCACGCCATTGGCCACGCCGGGATTGCCGGGCTGGGTCAGGTTACGCGGGTCGCCCCACATCAAACCCATGCCCTCGGCCGGTCCACCCGGCTGCGTCTTGGCGGTCCAGGTGCTGATATCGGTCGTTCTGCCGAGCGGCGATCCACTGGTGAAGAGATCCGGATGTGGCGCGCTGCTGCCGCCCGGAACGTTGACCTTCTTGTTCTCGAGGTACTTGGTAAGCGAACCCTCGTACCAGCCGAACACGCCTCTCAAGTCGGCGATCCACCACTCGTGGGTATTGAACAGGCCGACGGACGGCGCATCGTAGATATCCAGCGCCGCGACGTTGTTGGTGTCACCAAGCGGATCATCGTCGCCGGAACCTTCGAGGATCATCAGGGAGGCTTCGCCCACGTGCAACGGATTGAAGTTACCGTTGGTCGTATTCCACACGTAGGAATCGATACCCGGATGTCCAGGATTGTCCTCGTCGAACATGGTGACCAGGCCCGAATAGAACCGGTCGCTGTAAGGCGCCTGGTTGTAACGGCCCGAGTTGATCAGCCCTTCCGGTACGGCGAGAGGCATCACGCGGCTGAACATGGCGGGCGGCTGCTTGTCGTCGCCACCGGTACCACCGCCGATCGCCCCGCCCGTCAGGAGGGGATTGTTCGTCCATGGAATATCGAAGTCATAGTTGAAGATGATCAGGAAGTTCTTGACCGTGGCTCCGTTTAATTCCGGACTGTTATCGGTATTCACATCCACGTCGCCATGCGTGTTCAATACATGACGCAGCAGAATGAAGTCATTCGTATGGCCGTAGCCATAGCTGAAGCTGTACGACTGACGCAGGATCCGAATACCGGCGTTCGTATTGAAGGTAGCTTCCGTGATGAAGGGCTCGCGGTATCCACCGGGGCCCACGGTGCCGCCACCAAAACCGGGACTGGACGAACCGCCCTGATCGGACCAGAAGCCCGCGGGCGGATTCTCACGCTGGTGAGGCGGAGCCCGGTATACGTTGTTCGTACCGACGAAAGCACCTTCGGCGCGGCTTGCAGGCATACCGGCCACGGCGTCAGGCAGATAGGCCGTGATGCCGAAGGCCGACGCCCATAGCGGCGCGTCCAACCCGCCCGCCGGGAAGGTGTACGAAGGATAGCCCATCGTCGGACTCATGGAACGGCCGGACCCACGCCAACCCCAACCGGTGTAGGTATCGGTCAGTTCCGAATTCATGATGGCCATATAGGTCTGACCACCGATATAGGCATCCTGTCTTTCACCCACGCCGAGCTCATGTGGAACCGGAACCAACTGAGCCGTCGCGGAGTTTGCCGGGGCGTCCGGCAAAGCCGTGAGATATGTAGCTGTCCCAAGGATTGCCGCCGATGAAAGCACCAACGCTCCGGCTGTTACGTATCGACGCCATTTCTTCAAAATGAACCTCCTTATGCCGGCAACGTTCCGCGAACGCTGCCAACCTTGCGGGAAGACGCGCTTAAACCGCGCGCCTCCCGCTTTGGATTTACCATGCTAAGTTGAGACCTACCCAGATATCGCGTGGTCCATTGGCCTGCGTACCGATGCCACCCACCGGACCGCCCACGAGACCCACGGGATCTCCGCGGCGTGCCCAGCGGTCACCGGTCGCGTTGTCAGAGCCGCCGGTAATGGAATAGATGTTCGCCCGGTCGAAGAGATTGTTGACCTGGGTGAACACGCCGAGCCGCACGTTGCCCAGATCGAAGTTCTTCTGGGCGTACAGGTCGGTGGTCCAGGTCCAGGGCGAACGCTGTGAAGCAGCAAGCAAACCGAGCGGATCGACCGCCTGGTCACTGGACGTGCGGTACTGGTTGCCGCTCTGCGCCTTGGTCAGGAAAGAAGCGCTGATGCCGTAGGGCAGCTCGAGCAGGAGGTTCGCGACAATACGATGACGTCGATCGTTAGCAGTGAACTCGCGGATGTAGGTATCCGGCGTCGGCGTCCCGTCCACGAAGTCGGAGAATACCAGCACCGTCTCGCCGCCGCGTTCGCGGACGGTTTGCGGCGTGGTCAGATCCGACGTGAAGGCCAGGGTGTAGTTGGCCCGTACCGAGAACCGGTTGGCCATCTGGCGCCGTACCGACAACTCGAGTCCCCTTGCGTCCTGGGCAAACGTCGGAAGCAGGATGGAGACTTCGCGTTGCGATCCGCCGATGAACGCTACGTCCGGTGCGAAGAGCCAGGTAAGCGGCTGGTTGTTCGCATCACGGAAATAACCGGTAACGTCCACGTAGTATCCGGGATAGATCTCGGCCTGCAGACCCATCTCGTAGTTCGTGGACTTCTGGAACGGCAGATCCGGATTACCGTGGTTACGCTCGAACGGTGAAGTCTGAACCAGGCCCATGTACAGGTGCTGCAACGGCGGGCGCTGGTTGAAGATGCCGTACGAATAGTGCAGCGCGGCGCGGTCCGTGATCGGATGGGAGATACCCAGGCGCGGCGCCAGACCCGTCTTCATCGACGGCTCCAACGTACGGTATTCCGGATCGTCGTGCTCCGGACCCGGACCAGAACGCGGACGGTACGGGTTGATCGCGTTGGCGTTGGCGTCGAAGATGTCCAGCCGCAGCCCTGCGTTCACCACGAGACTTCCGTACTCGATCCTGTCCTGCATGTACGCGAAGTACTCGACCGGATACACGTGCGCCTGCCGGCCGGCGAGGGGCAGCGTGCTGGCGGTCGGATCCAGATTCAGGTCGTTGAAGAGCGACACGGCGTTACCCCGGGCGGGGCCTCTCGTGCTCTCTTCATAATCGTTCATCGTCACGCCGAAACCGCCCTTGAACTGGTGGTTCGAGTTCACCTGGCTGGTGATGGCGAAGTTGAGGTCCGTCTTGAAAGGCCGGACGCTCGAGTAGTTGCCGAAATCGATCGACGAGTAGGCTTCGTCGCCGTACAGGATGTAGGGCACCTGCGTTCCGGCGCCTTCCTCGAGTGCCGAGTAACCCACGGAGTTGATGAACGCGGAAGTAAGCGCCGGCAGGGGTTCCTTGCCGTACTTGGGATTGTAGCGTTCAACGTACTCGCGAAGGTGGCTGAAACGGATCTCGTAGAAGGTCCGTGGACTGAGCGTATGGGTATACGCCACGTTCACGTGGAACCGGCCGTTGTAGGCCTGGTTGCGACCATCTGAATTATACTTCCAGGAGTAGGGCGTACTGCGCTGGCCCTTCCTGCTGAAGAAACCCTGGTCTTCGATGAGTCCGGACATGGACAGCTTCATGCTGGTCCGCGGCCGGTAGGTCATCTTGACGAAGGTGTTCATCAGGCGGGAGTAGTCGTTGGGATTGCGGCCCCAACTCTCGTTGAAACGGCCTGAAGCGAACCAGTTCAGCTTGCTGCCCAGCGGACCGCCCATGCCGAAGTCGATCTGGACCGGGCGCTTCTCCGTCCGGTTGTTCCGGGCGAACTGGTTGTACTTGTCCGGGTGGAACGAACGGTCCACCGGAGCATCGCGGTTCACCGCGACACCGCTGTTTGCCTGGGCTTCCGGCAGGCCGTCCGTCAGGTAGGACCAGAGGATGGCTTCGGGTTCGGGAATGACCCGGTCGTAATCCCAGTAATAGTTGTCGCGCTTGTAGATGGCGGTCCAGCTGTCCGGCGCGCCGGTCATGTCCAGCACGTCGAAGGGATCCTGCATCCTGAGACCGTCGTCCGCGCGGGCGGGGTCGCTGTTGAAAGCGTTCGTCTTGTCGATCGCGCCCTGGATGATATCGCGCAGATCCTGCTCCGACCAGGTACCGGCCCGGTAGGCGTCGACGATATCGAGATCGGGCGGCTTGGCCCAGTTGAGACCCTTCTGTCCAAGCGTGCGATACTCGAAGTTACCGTTGTAACTTGAACCGCCATCGCGGGTCACCACCGTGGTGATGCCGGCCAGCGCGTTCACGTACTCGGCGTTGAACGTACCCGTCTTGACCTGAAGCTCCTGGATCATGTAGGGGTTGATCGTAAACGCCTGGCCCGTGTTGTTCTGCTGCCCCGTCACCGTGGCACCGTCGATCGTGGTCTGCTGATCCTGGGGGCGTCCGCCGCGAAGGTTTCCGGCGAAGCTGCCCGCAGTGGTCAGGATCACTTCGGCGATATTCACCACCGGCAGCGCCTGGATTTCCTCGGCCTGCACGATGGTCCGTGTGGAGGTGAGACTCTTCTCGACCAGGTCCCTTGTCGCTACGACCTCGACCGCCTCGGCGGATTCGAGAATCGTGGACTCCAGTTCGAAGTTGAGCGTCGTGGTGATATCGGCATCCACCCGCGTACCTATGGCACGCACAGGAACATAACCGATGACGTTCACCACCAGGGTGTAGGTGCCGGGCGGTACGTTCAGGATGAAGTACTCACCCATGTCGTTCGCCATCGCACCCAGAACTGTGCCCTCGACACCGACACTGGCCGCAGGCAGCGGTTCCCGCGTCGCACTGTCGACCACGACACCGGAAATCTTACCCAGCGATATCTGCGCCTGTGCTTCCGTCGAGATGCTGAGCACTAACGCGAAAGCGAATGCGAAGCGCAAAGCTCGTGAAATTGTTATAGACATCTAATTCACTCCTCGTTTGACAGAGCCCTTCTGATTATTGTCAGCTTGCCCCGGCCTGCTGACGGTATCGTAATGTTGCAGACTCGACTTCAGAATCCAACCGCACTTCTTTCGACACTCACCTCCCTCCAGCGATGGTATTGGGGCAATCGTATATAAATAAGTAATCTGAATACCTTGAAAGTTAACTGAAACAACACACAAGACTGCCGCGTGCAAGGGCATGAACACGCGACAAAACATCGATTTTGAATGTCAGTGATCCGAGTACCTGTTAAATGCAAACAACGTGCCAGATTTCGAACCGCTCGGCGGTGCGCACGACTCCCTGCCCGAAACCCCTTGGGACTCTAGGCGAAACAAGTCCATGGGCCGTATTTTGCCACCTGTATGGGGCCGTTCCGGATGACACGTAACACGAAATAAATTTCATCCTTCGATATGGGCTGAAACGAATTGCACAACACGGCCCGAATCCATTACGCTATCGTACTCATCGCAATACCCGCGACCGCCGCCATATCTTACTTGACATTATGTACGGACGCGCATAAGGTGTTGCGCTGGTAATGGTTCGGCTGTGTTTGGTTATTCGCTTGCAACGAGTAGTAAGTATATATCCGGTCCCTTTCATAGTCAACATTTTATTTCATTTTGTTCAAAAAACCGGCGATGGCGGGTACAAAAAGCGGGTCCCCCATGGAATACAAGGCCAGGTTTCACTGCATCGAAGGCTGCGGCGAAACCTATCCGTTGAACGAAATCGTCTACCGATGCCGGGTCTGCGGGGGGCTGCTCGACGTCGTCCACGACCTGGACAGCCTGAAGGCCCGGGGCGCCGCGGGGTGGATGAGATTGTTCGACGAGCGGTACCGGAGGACGGAGTATCCATACGGGAGTTCGGTCTGGGGCAAGAAGGAATGGGTCTGTCCCGCGGTGGACGACCAGCACGTCGTCTCGATCTACGAGGGCGGAAGCAACCTGTTCTGGGCCGAACGGCTCGGCGAAGAACTCGGCCTGGGCGACCTATGGGTGAAGCAGTGCGGCAACAACCACACCGGTTCGTTCAAGGACCTGGGCATGACCGTGCTGGTCTCCATGGTCAACCAGATGATCGAGGAAGGCCAGGGCATCCGGGGAATCGCGTGCGCGTCGACGGGAGACACCTCGGCTTCTCTGGCGGCCTATTGCGCCTCGGCGGGCATCCCGGCCATCGTGTTCCTGCCCCGGGACAAGGTCTCCGTAACCCAGCTCATTCAGCCCATCTCCCACGGCGCGCTGACCCTGTCGCTGGACACGGATTTCGATGGGTGCATGGAGATCGTCCAGCAGGTGGCCGAAAGCGAGGGCATCTACCTCGCGAATTCCATGAACTCCCTTCGCCTGGAAGGCCAGAAGACGATCGGGATCGAGATCTGCCAGCAGTTCGATTGGGAGGTGCCGGACCTGATCATCATACCCGGCGGCAACCTGGGCAACGTCTCCGCACTGGGCAAGGGGTTCCTGATGATGGAGGAACTCGGGCTGATCGACAAGCGGCCGCGTATCGTCTGCGCCCAGGCCGCGCGGGCCAATCCGCTCTACCAGAGCTACCTCAAGGGATTCGATGAATACGAACCCATCCACGCCGAGTCGACGGTGGCCAGCGCCATCCAGATCGGCAACCCCGTCAGCTACAAGCGCGCCGTCCGCGTGCTGAAGGCCTTCGACGGCAAGGTCGAACAGGCCACCGAGGACGAGATCGCGAACGCCTCCGCCCGCGGCGACCTGACCGGACTCTACAACTGCCCGCACACGGGCGTCGCGCTGGCCGCGCTCTTCAAGATGGTCGAACGGGGCGAGATCCGGTCCACGGACCGTGTCATCATCATCTCGACTGCGAACGGACTGAAGTTCACCGATTTCAAGGTCGGATACCATGAAAACCGGCTGGAGGACGTCGAAGTGAGACACGGACAGTCCCCCCTGGAACTGCCTGCACGGTACGATGACGTGGTCCGGGCCATCGACCGGGCGCTGCCATGAAAACGAACCCGACACGCGGCGCGGCCGTCTTACCCAACGCTGCCTTTCCCTCGACCGTCTTTCCCCTGGCCGTCTTTCCCCTGGCCGCCGGCATACTGCTGCCGGTCCTGGCCCTGCTCGTGCTCGCCTGCTCCGGTCCCCTGCAGTTCCGCGGGGGTCCTTCCGGGCCGGAACGCCGCCTGGCGGAAGACATAGGCCGGATCCTGGACCACCCGGACCTGGCGGCCATGACCGTAGGCGTGAAGGTCGTGTCTCCGGTCACGGGCCGGGTGCTCTTCGCCAGGCATTCCGACGGCCTGTTCCATCCCGCGTCCAATACCAAGCTGTTCACCGCCCTGGGCGTCCTGCGGACCATGGGTCCTGGCTACCGCTACCTGACGAGTGTCTTCGCGGACGGTGACGCCTATGCCGGAAGCGACACGCTGCACACGTCGCTGTACCTGCTCGGGCGCGGAGACCCCATGCTTGAATCGGCACACCTGGACAGCCTCGCGGGTCTCGTCGCCGGCCTCGTCGCCGAGTCGTACGGCGCGCCGGTCATCGCGGGCGACATCGTCGTCGACGACGCCTACCTGGACGGGGTGCCCTACGGCGAAGGGTGGATGTGGGACGACGTGCAGTACAGCTACTCCGCCTCCATAAACGCGCTCTCCGTAAACGGTAACAGCGTGAAGATCGGCATTGCGCCCGGGGCCGCCGTCGGCGCGCCCGTAACGGTCCGGGTCGATCCGCCGACGACGTCCGTTACCTTTGCGGTGGAAGCCCTGACGACGGCTGCGGGGGATACCTCGTCCGCCGAACCGCTCAGGATCGAGCGGGACTGGCCGTCGCGTTCCAACCGGATCACCATATCCGGCCGAGTCGCCATGGACGCGGGCGAGCGGGAGTATTATCGCTCCATCGAAGAACCCGGTCTGTACGCGGGGAAACTGTTCCGGGACAGGCTGCAGGCCCGCGGCGTCCGAGTGACGGGACCGGTCCGAAAGGGCGTCACGCCGACCCGAGCCCGGACGGTGGCGACCTACCGATCACCGCCGGTAACCGAAGCCCTGGCCCTCGTCCTCAAGTACAGCCACAACCTGACGTCTGAACTGCTCATTAAAACCATGGGACGCCACGCGACGGGTGAGCCGGGCTCGTCCGCCGACGGACTGGCCGTGCTGCGGCAGGTCCTGGCGGACTACATCGGCCTGGACCCCGAAGCCTACCGGTTCGCGGACGGTTCCGGACTCTCGTGGTACAATTACGTATCGCCCGATCAGGTCGCGGCACTGCTTACCGCGGCGTACCACGATCCCGAGATCGGCGACGACTTCCGGGAGGCGCTGCCCGTCGCCGGGGTGGACGGTACCCTGGCAAACCGGATGAAGGACACGGCGGCCATGGGCAACCTCAGGGCGAAGACCGGCACCCTGACCGGCGTGAGCTGTCTGAGCGGCTACGTCCATACCCTGGACGGCGAGCCCCTGGTCTTCTCGATCATGATAAACAACTTCGTCGGCCCGGCGTCGACGGCGCGCGGCGCGCAGGATGCGATCGGCGCACTGCTCGCGGGATTCAGTCGCAAGTGACCTGGGTGAAACGCTGCGTGTTACACGATGCGTGTTGCACTTATCGGGAAGGGACCTGCATATGGCGGAGGCCAGGGATCCTCACGTAGAAGGCAAGGTCAACCGGGCGCACTATTCGAGCAAGACGGAACTTTCGGCGCGCCTCTTCGCCGTGCTGGACCTGACCACGGAGGACCGGGGGCTGAACCTGATCCCTCAGCTTTCCCGGGCGGTGCGACGGGGAGATGTCCTGGAACTCATCTGCACCGACGAAGAAAAGGCCGGACCGGGTTCGAAAGTGGACCGGGCCGCCTACATCGGCTTCGCGGAAGTCTCGGAAGCGGGGCTGCTGCTCTGCGGGGACGCGGTCACCGTCCGGGAGGAAGAGATGGGGACGATATCGGGGTTCGACGAGACCCACCTGCCCAACCACCTGAACGTCGTCATCCGGTCGAAGCGTCTCGTGTCGGGCCGTGAGATGGAACTGCCCCTGGACGAGTTGGTCACCTTCTCCGGGATATGCGCGGACCCGGACCGGGGCATCGGATTCTGATTCCCGCCCTACCGACCGCCGTCCAGTTCTTTGCGCAACGCGACGTAGCTGTCATACCGTTCCCGGGACACGGCGCCCGCCGACAGGGCGGCCCGCAGGGTACAGTCCGGTTCGTGGACGTGCGTGCAGTCGTGGAACCTGCAGCCCGCCAGGTGGCCGCGCATATCGGGAAACAACTCCGGAAGCTCGCGCGGCGAGACGTCCCACAGGCTGAATTCCCGGATCCCCGGAGAGTCGATCACCAGGCCCCCCGCATCGAGGCGGTGCGCGGCGAGATAGGTGGTGGTGTGCCGGCCGCGGCCCGTCGTCCGGTTCACCTCCCGGACCCGCAGCCCGAGGCCGGGCTGCATGGCGTTCAGCAGGGAGGTCTTCCCCGCGCCGGACGGGCCCGCGATCGCGGATACCCGGTTCCGCAACGTGGCCTTCAGCAGGTCGACCCCCTCCCGCGTCACGGCGCTGGCCGGGATGACGCGGAAACCGCACCGTTCGTAGATCTCCGCGATATCCGGATCCCCGTCCTTCGACAGATCGATCTTGTTCAGGCAGATGACCGGGGCAAGGTTGCCGGCCTCCGCGGCCACGAGCAGGCGGTCCAGCAACTGCAGGTTCGGACGCGGGTCCCGTACCGAGAAGACGGCGACCAGATGATCGGCGTTGGCGATCATGATCTGTTCGACGCGCCGCTTGCCGGGGGCGAGACGGGAGAGTTTGGAGCGGCGCGGAAGCACTTCCTCTATGGCGCCGGTCTCGCCCTGGTCCTCCACGACACGCACGCGGTCGCCGATGGCCACGGGATTCACGGCGTCGATACGGCCGACCTGCTCCACGGAGTGATGCTGGTTGTCCCGTTCCGGATAGATCAGCGCCTTCTTCATCCTGCTGCGCAACGCGCAGGCGAAGATCCCGTGCCCGGTCTCCACGTCGAACACGCCCCGGTGTTCCCTGATTACGATGCCTTCGGTCGATTTCACAATCGCGGCGCGCATGGCGCCTGGCCGGCCCTCCGTGTCCATTGCTGGTCTGCCACTCCGCCTGGCCCACCAGGTCCGCCCGGCCTGCGCATTCGTACGGCCCTCCGTGCCTATGTCGCTAAGCCGCGTGCCCGGTGCACAACGTATACAACAGCCGCCGCATGACGAGTTCGGGCGGCAACGCGCTGGACTTCAGGGCCGTATCGGCTTCGTAGAGCGCCTCGAACCCGCTGAGCAGATCCCGTCCCGCCAGCAGCCTGGACTGCGCGGCATAGCGGTTGTAGAACCGGTTGAACCCCCATCCCAGCTGCAGCTTCTTCTTGATGTCGTCGTCCGTCCGGCGGTCCCTTTTCAGGAACCTGATCTTCCAGAGGATCACCAGGTGGCGGACGAAGAGCGCCACGATGGCCTGGGGCGTGTCGCCGCCGTCTATCGCACGCTCGTAGGCCACCAACGCCCGGGCCAGGTCCTTTTCGCCGACGGCCTCGGCGATGTCGAATACCGTCCCACCGCGGACGGGACCGAGCGTATTCTCCACGTCGCCAGCCGCTATCGTATCCCGGCCGCCGACGAACACGGCCAGTTTCTCCACCTCCCCGGCCAGTTCCCCCAGGTCCGTCCCCACGATGGCTTGCAACTGGTGCGCGGCTTCCGGGGTCAGCCGCTTTCCGTAACGCTTCGCCTGTTGCTGAAGCCAGGAAGGGATCTTTTCCGGAAACAGGGGGTAGAACACCACCGAGACCGCAGACGCCGACAGCCGTTCGTACAGTTTGGTCTTCAGGTTCACCCGGGGCGCCTCGAGCACCAGGACCGTACTCGGTACGGGCCGCTCCGCGTAGTCCGCCACGGCTTCCCTGTCCTTCTGCGGCAACTTGTGGAAATCCCGGACAACGACCAACCGGCGGTCGGTCATCATGGGTACGAGGGAGGCGGCGGTCAATATCGCCGCGGCGTCGCTTTCGTCGCCGCGAAGCACGTCCACGCAGAACGCCTCCGTCCCCGGCTCGACGACGCGGGCGACCAGCGTATCCACGGCTTCTTCCTTCCGGAACGCCTCGTCGCCGGAGAAGAAGTAGACCGCTTCGATCCGGCCGCGGTCCATTTGCCGTATCAACTGCTCGGGGTTCATGCGGGCGCCTCGTTGCCGGAATGCGACTGGTCTTCTGCCGGACAGCGGCCGTCCTCCGCGGGTCCGCGACTGTCCTCTGCCGGACAGCGGCCGTCCTCGGCGGGACCGGTGCGGAACCGGCACGGAACCGGTGTTAAAGCGGCACGAATCGGGTTACGGGAATCGCGACATACGAATATATTCAAGCCAAGTATATTCAATTCAAGCCGCATACGCCATCCCTTAACCGGACCCGGGCTTTGAAAACCTGGTCCGCAATACGGACGTTACGCCATGACGCGTGTCGACTGGACCGCCATAGGAAACCGGCTGGAGGCCCTGTACCGTTCTTTCGATCCTTCCATGATCTCGCCCGATCCGCTCGAAGTGGTCAGACGCTTCGAACGTCCGGAAGACCAGGAGATCGCCGGTCTGGTCGCGGCTTCGCTGGCTTACGGCCGGGCGGAAACGATCACGGCCGCGGCCGGCGAGGCGTTGCGGAGGATGGGAGACGCGCCCTGGGACTTCGTCACGGGTTTCGATCCCGGGCGGGACGGTGGACGATTCGACGGATTCGTATACCGGTGGACGCGGGGACGGGACCTGTCGACGCTGTCCTCGGCCATGCGGACGGCCCTGCGGCGGTACGGCTCCCTCGGCGCGCTCTTCGCCGCGGGCCACCGCCCGTCGGATACCCACACGGGTCCCGCGCTTGCCCATTTCACCGAAACGCTGCTCGGATTCGCGCGGGAGGTCCACCCCGGGGAGCGGCACGGGACGAAAACGGGGATCCGCTACCTGTTGCCCTCCCCGGTATCGGGAAGCGCCTGCAAGCGGATGAACCTCTATATCCGGTGGATGGTCCGGCGGGAAGTCCCGGACCTGGGCCTCTGGCCGCGTATACTACCCGCCCGTCTGGTGATGCCGATCGACACCCACGTGGCGCGGATATCCAGGCGGCTGGGCCTGACGTCCCGGAAGCAGGCGGACTGGAAGATGGCCGAGGAGGTCACGCGGGCGCTACGAAGGTTCGACCCCGAAGACCCGGTGAAATACGACTTCGCCCTTTGCCACTGGGGCATGCTGGAGTACAGGAACCGTTGAACCGTCCGGCTGGCACGTCCACCGACGTATCCGTGATGATCTGACGGGAGCGGATCGGCGCCGGCGCTTCGTTTCTGCTTGCCGGGCGCAGCGGCATCTTCCTATTTTACCGTGTTTTATTGCGGCAAAGCATCCACGGACTCCCGGTCAGCGGCCGGTTCCGCGGGTGCCCGGACACGGAGGGAACATGTTAGACCAGCGATTCGTCAGGAATAACCCCGACGTGGTGAAACAGGCGGCGGCGAACAAGAACGAGCGGGTGGACGTCGACGGGTTCCTCGATCTGGATGCCCGGCGCCGGGAACTGCTGCAGACGAGCGAGTCGCTCAAGCAGCGGCGGAACACCGTGTCCGACGAAATCGCCCGGATGAAACGCGACGGCGAAGACGCTTCCGCCCGGATCGAGGAGATGCGGGAGGTGTCCGCGCGCATCAAGGAGATCGACACCGACCTGGCCGGCCTCCAGGACAGCCTGCAGTCCGTGCTCGAGCGCCTGCCCAACATACCCCATCCCTCGGTGCCGGTCGGCGCCGACGAAAGCGCCAACGTGGAAGTGCGACGCTGGGGGTCCACGCCCGAAGTGGAATTCGAGCGCAAGGCCCACTGGGACCTGGGAGAAGCACTCGACATCATCGACTTTCAAAGGGCGGGCAAGATATCGGGCAGCCACTTCGTCCTCTTCAAGGGCGAGGGCGCGCGGCTGCAGCGCGCGCTGATCCAGTTCATGCTCGACCTGCACATCCAGAAGCACGGGTACACGGAAGTCATCCCGCCCTACATCGTGAACCGCCAGAGCATGTTCGGCACGGGCCAGCTGCCGAAGATGGAAGAGGACATGTACCGGACCGACCTGGACGACCTGTTCCTCATCCCCACGGCGGAGGTCCCGGTGACCAACATGCACCGCGACGAGATCCTCTCCGAGGACGACCTGCCGATCTACTACACGGCCTACAGCCCCTGCTTCCGCCGCGAGGCCGGTTCCTACGGGCGGGAGACCCGCGGCCTGATCCGGGTACACCAGTTCGACAAGGTGGAGATGGTCAAGTTCGTCCGTCCCGAGACCTCCTACGATGAACTGGAGACGCTGGTGAACGACGCGGAGGAAGTGCTGCAGTTGCTGAACATCCCGTACCGCGTGGTTTCGCTGAGCACGGGCGACCTGAGTTTCGCGGCGGCCAAATGCTACGACCTGGAAGCCTGGGCGCCCGGGGTAGACCGGTGGCTGGAAGTCTCATCCTGCAGCAATTTCGAGGATTTCCAGGCGCGGAGAAGCGGGATCCGGTACCGGAACAAGGCCGGGAAAAGCCAGTTCGTGCATACCCTGAACGGATCGGGCATGGGCATGGCGCGGACCCTTATCGCTGTACTCGAGCACTACCAGACCGGGCGCGGCAGCATCCGCATCCCGGAGGTGCTGATCCCCTACATGGGCGGACTAAGGGAAATCGGGTGAGCGCTTCGATACATGCGGACGCGCGGGCCCGTCCCGTACGGCGCAGTTTCGACACGGACGGCCCCGGGCAGACCGCGCGGGTCGGAGGACGGCTGGCGGCGTGGCTGGCGCCGGGGGACACCGTGCTGGTGTCCGGCGACCTAGGCGCGGGGAAGACCTGTTTCATCCAGGGGATCTGCGCGGGCCTCGACATCGCGGAACCGGTCACGAGTCCCACCTTCACCCTCGTGAACGAATACGACGGTCGGCTTGGACGGGTCCCCGTGGCCCACTTCGATCTCTACCGCCTGGACGATCCGGAGTCGGTGCTGGACCTGGGCTTCGACGAATACCTGGACGCCTGCGTCTGCCTGGTCGAATGGGGAGACAAGTTCCCGGAGATCATGCCGTCCGACGCGGTAAAGGTAACCATCGAAATCGGTGCGGGAACGCGACGAACGCTGGAGATCGCGGGCGGCGGCAAATTGGTTGCCGATCTGGAGGCAGCAGTCAGATGAACCCTCTGACAATATGGTGGCTGATCTGGAGGCAGCGGACCGCCCGGCCCGGCGTTCCAAGCGGACCAGGCGGTCCGCAGAATGCTAGACCGGCTTGATGGATGGCTGGGCGACGGACTGAGCGGGGAGCAGGGCGGGCACGCGGGATTCCACGACTGTCATGCCCATGGTCCGTTTGAGGACTTCGTCCATGGTCGATACCGGGATGATCTCGATCCCGTCCTTCACCTCCGGCGGGACGTCCACCAGGTCCTTCCGGTTGCGGAGCGGAATCGCCACTTCCTTGATGCCGGCCCGGAGCGCGGCGATCAGTTTCTCGTTCAGTCCGCCGATGGGCAGGACGTTCCCCCGGAGCGTGATCTCGCCCGTCATGGCAATGTCGCACCGGACCGGCACGCCGGTCAGCGCCGAACAGAGCGCCGTCGCGATCGTGATGCCGGCGGAAGGGCCGTCCTTGGGGATCGCGCCTTCGGGCATGTGCACGTGGATCTCGACGTTCTTGTAGAAATCCGGCTCGAGTCCCAGCGAGGCCGCCCTGGACCGGGCGTAGGTGAGCGCCGCGTGGGCCGACTCCTGCATCACTTCCCCCAACTGGCCGGTCAGCGTCAGTCTCCCGGCGCCGCGGCGGTTCAGGACACTGACCTCGATGGTGAGGATGTCACCGCCCGACTGCGTCCACGCAAGCCCCGTGGCAATGCCCACCGAGTCCTGTTTCACCACTTCGGAATCCAGGTAGCGCGGCACGCCGAGGTAGCCTGAAAGCTGGTTGCGCGTGACCTGCATCCGCTTGCCGGACCTTCCTTCCACCACTTTGCGCGCCAGCTTGCGGCAGACCGCGGCGATGTGGCGTTCCAGTCCCCGGACGCCGGCTTCGCGGGTGTATTCCCGGATGATAGCCAGCAGGGCGTCCTTCCGGAACGTGACGCGTTCCTTCTTCAGTCCGTGGGCCTCGATCTGCTTCGGCACGAGGAACTCCTTCGCGATGGCCAGTTTCTGGGTTTCGAGATAACCGGGCAGCTCGAGGATCTCCATGCGGTCGTTCAGTGCCGGGGGGATGGTCTCGGTGGTGTTGGCCGTCGTGATGAACAATACCCGGGACAGGTCGTAATCCACTTCCAGGTAGTGGTCGTTGAAGGCACTGTTCTGTTCGGGATCCAGCACCTCGAGCAGGGCCGATGCGGGGTCGCCGCGCACGTCCCTGCCGAGCTTGTCCACCTCGTCGAGCAGGATGACGGGATTGACCGACTTGGCGCGGCGCATTGCCTGGATGATGCGTCCGGGCATGGAACCGATGTAGGTCCGGCGATGCCCCCTGATCTCCGCCTCGTCATGCACGCCGCCGAGGGACATGCGGACGAACTTGCGGCCCATGGCGCGCGCGACCGAACGGCCGAGGGACGTCTTGCCCACGCCGGGCGGGCCGACCAGGCACAGGATCGGTCCCTTCAGGTGCCGCGTCAACTGGATGACCGACAGGTACTCGAGGATGTGTTCCTTGGGTTTTTCCAGCCCGTAGTGATCGGCGTCGAGCACGGACGCCACCCGGCCGATGTCCCGGCTGTCCCGCGTGCGTTTCCTCCACGGGACCTCGACGATCCATTCCAGGTAGTTCCGGATCACCGTCGCTTCGGGTGAAGTGGGGTGCATCTGCTGGAGTTTTTCCAGCTCGTTCATGGCCTTTTCGTGGGCCTCTTTAGGCATCTTCGCGTCCGCGATCTGCTGGGCCAGTCCGCCCAGGTTTTCCGGTGAGTCATCCAGTTCTCCCAGTTCCTGCTTGATCACGCGCATCTGTTCCTGGAGAAAGAACTCCCGCTGCGACTTGGTGATGCGGTCCCGGACTTCCCCGTCGAGCTGGTTCTTGATCTCCAGGATCTCCAGTTCCGTGGCCAGGAGGGCCGCCAGTTCGTCGAGCTGCTCGACGATCGACGGCGCCTCGATGAGCCGCTGCTTGACCTGGGGACTTTGCTGGATGAAGGCTGACATCGTATCCACCAGGCGCTGGGCGTCGTCCAAGTTCTGCAGGGACAGCAGGATCTCGTCGGGCGCCTGCTGGTTCAGCTTGATGTACTCCGTGAACTGGTCCACGACCGTGCGCAGTCTCGCCTGCACCTCCGCCTCGGTGTCCCCGGCCTCCTCGACCAGGGTGATCTTGACGCGCATGTAGGGGTCCGTGGACAGGAACCGGACTATCCTCGCCCGGACGATCCCCTCGACGAGCACGCGGATCAGGCCGTTGGGCAGTTTCACCACCTGCAGGATGCGGGCCACGATGCCGGTTCGGTGCACGTCCTCCTTCGCGGGTTGCTCGATATCCGGATTACGCTGGGCGGTCAGAAAGAGCAGCCGGTCGTTGTTGACCCCGTGCTCCAGGGCCTTGATGGAAGCGTCCCGCGCAATGATGAGGGGGTATTCCATGTAGGGGAACACGACCACTTCACGGAGGGGAATGAGCGGCAGCTTGTCGTCGAATGTGATGGGTTCGTTGCGATTGAGGGTAATCATGGGAAACCGTTGATGCCACGGGGTTTGGGGGGATCAGGCGCTTTTCTTGCTTTCCGTGCCCTGAACGTAGACGGGCGGCGATTTCTCCGTGACGGTCTCCCCGGTGACGATCACTTCGGCCAGGTCTTCCTGCGTCGGCGCGTTGAACATCACGTCCAGCATCACTTCCTCGAGGATGGACCGCAGCGAACGCGCGCCGGTCTTCTTGTCCATCGCCTCGTTCACCACCGCCTGGAGTGATTCGTCCGTGAAGGTCAGCTTGACGTTCTCCATTTCGAGCAGCCGCTGGTATTGCTTTACGAGGGCGTTTTTGGGCTTGAGGAGGATTTCCATGAGGGCGTCGGCGTCGAGTTCGCCCAGCGTGGCGATCACCGGCAACCGGCCGATGATCTCCGGGATGAGGCCGTACTGCAGCAGGTCGTCCGGTTCGACCCGGGCTAGGAGTTCGCTCGTGTTGCGGCTTGCCGAGTGCTTCGATACGCCGCCGAATCCGATCGTCCCTTCCGCGGTCCGCCGCTCGATGATCTGGTCGAGGTCGTCGAAAGCGCCGCCGCAGATGAAGAGGATGTTCCGCGTGTTGATCTGGACGAAGTTCTGTTCGGGGTGTTTCCGGCCGCCCTTCGGGGGCACGTTGGCGACGGTGCCCTCCAGCATTTTGAGCAGGGACTGCTGCACCCCTTCTCCCGACACGTCGCGGGTGATGGAGGGGTTGGCCGACTTGCGCGCCACCTTGTCGACCTCGTCGATATAGACGATGCCACTTTCGGCTTTCGGCACGTCGTAGTCGGCCGCCTGGAGGAGGCGGACCAGGACGCTCTCCACGTCTTCGCCCACGTATCCGGCTTCCGTGAGCACCGTGGCGTCCGCGATGCAGAACGGCACGTGAAGCATCTTCGCCAGGGTCTGGGCCAGGAGCGTCTTGCCGGTGCCGGTGGGACCGATCAGCAGGATGTTGCTCTTCTCGAGCTCCACGTCGTCCTGGCCGGCCTGGGCGGCCTGGGCGGCCTGGGCGGCGCCGTGCTGTATCCGCTTGTAGTGGTTGTACACGGCCACGGACAGCACCTTCTTGGCCTGTTCCTGGCCGATGACGTATTCGTCGAGGGCCTCCTTGATCTCCGTGGGCAGCGGCAGATGCTCGACCGTCGACAGGGTGCTGCGGCTCATCTCCTCCTCGAGGATCCCGTTGCACATCAGGATGCACTCGTTGCAGATGTATACGTTCGGGCCCGTGATGAGGCGTTCCACCTCGTCGGCGTTCCGGTTGCAGAAGGAGCAGCGCAGGTCCCGCGGTGTCGATCGCTTCTTCATGATCCGATCCTAGGCGGTTTTGCCGTTCAGCGACTCGGCGATGGCCCTGGAAGCGGCGGTTTCGACCACATGGTCCACCAACCCGTATTCCACGGCCTGTTCCGGCGACATCCAGAAGTCCCGGTCCGTATCCGTTTCGATCTTGTCCACCGACTGTCCGGTATGGTGGGCCATGATCTCGTTCATGGTACGCTTCATGCGCAGCATTTCCTCGGCCTGGATCTCGATGTCCTTGGCCGTGCCGGCCATGTGGGGGATGGATGGCTGATGGATCAGAATGCGCGAATAGGGCAGGGCGTAACGTTTGCCGGTCCCGCCCGCCGTGAGGAGGAAGGCGCCCATGCTGGCGGCCATGCCCAGGCAGTAGGTCTCCACGTCGGGCTGGATGAACTGCATGGTGTCGTAAATGGCGAGACCCGCGGTGATGCTGCCGCCGGGACTGTTGATGTACAGCTTGATGTCCTTTTCGGCGTCTTCGTACTGGAGATAGAGCAACTGGGCGATCACCAGGTTCGCGATGGTGTCGTCGATCGGCATGCCGATGAAGACGATGCGGTTCTTCAGCAGCAGCGAGTAGATGTCGTAGGCCCGTTCCCCGCGGCCCGTCTGTTCAATCACCATCGGCACTAACATGATGCGCTCCTTCTACTCCGTTTGTATGTCGGCGTGCTCCACGAGAAATTCAACGACTTTCTCTTCCCTTAGATCCGCTTCGATGCGGTCCAGCCTCCCGTTCTCCCGGAAGAGCCGGCGGACCTGGTCGACCGAGGCCTGTCCCCTTGACGCGACGGCCTCCAGCCGCTCGTCCAGCTCCTCCTCCCCCACCTCCAGCCCTTCATGCTCCGCGATGGCGTCCAGGATGAGGTGGCGCATGATCTGGCTGTTCGCCACCGGCCGATACTCCTGGCGGAGGGCGTTCTCGTCGACCTGGTCCTGGTCCCGTGTCGACCGGCGCGCGTCGGCGATGACCTGGTCGAGAAAGGCCGTCATCATGGATTCGGGCACTTCGAAGTCATGGGCGTCCACGATCTGTGTGACCAGGTCCCTGCGCAGCTCCAGGTCCGGTTCCCGCTCGATTTCCTCGCGGATAGACTGCTTCAGGGCGTCCAGGCTCTCCATGCCGATGTCCACGGCGAAATCGTCGTCCGCTTCCGGCAACTGCCTTTCCAGTACTTCGTGGACGTGCACGATGAAACAGGCCTCCTGGCCCGCCAGGTCTTCGTCGGGGTAATCGGACGGCAGCGTGGTCTTCACGGTCCGGTCCTCGTCGGCCCGGACGCCGGCCAGCTGGGTATCGAACCCTTCGCCCAGCCGTCCCGAACCGACCTGGAAGAACTGGTTCTCCTCCTTGCGACCGATGATCGGGACCCCGCTGGCATCGGCGTGCTGTATATCGGCCCGGATGAAGTGGTCCTTCTCCGCTTCCCCGTCGATCCGTACCACGCTGGCGTAGCGTTCCCGCAGCCTCTCGAGCCGCTCGTCCACGTCCTCGTCCGTCGCGTTCACGGTCCGCCGGGCCACCCGCAGGTCCCTGTACTGTTTCAGTTCGATGGCGGGCTTGACTTCCACGCTGGCCCGTAGTTTCAGGTCCTGCCCCTCGTCGAATTCGATCTCTTCGATCACGGGCCGGCTGATGGGCTTGATCTCCGCGCGCTCGTGGGCGCTGTTCAGATACTCCGGGATCTTCTTTTCCAGCACTTCCGCGCGGATTTCATTGCCGAGTCGCGCCTTGAGCACGCTTAAGGGAACCCTGCCCCGGCGGAACCCGGGAAGGCGCACCTCTCTACTGTAACGCGCGTAGGCCTCGTTCAGTTCGGATTGAATCGCGTCGGAGGGCACTTCGATCTCCAGGACGCGTTTCCAGGGTTTGGGTTCGGATACCGTGTAGTTCAAGTCATTCGCTCCCTGCGCCTCGTCTGCCTGGCCAGTCCGGGCTGACCGGCCGGCGCCGCGTAGACCGGGCTGGACCTGCCGGCACCGTATATACCGTTCGACTCCGTGCGGACCTGCCCGTGCAGCATATACCGGCCGCGGACCCGAAGCGTCGCGGCCGCCGTTCGTCAAGCCGTCGTAATTAACCGTGGAGGGGGTGGTGTGTCAACGGAAAAGCACCCGGGAACCGGGGCCTGTGCCATTACCCGGGGCAAGATGCGAGGGGGGGGAGTCGAACCCCCATGGGTTGCCCCACTGGATCCTAAATCCAGCACGTATACCAGTTCCGCCACCCTCGCGAAGCCCGCGTACATCGGTGCCCGGGTCTCTGCCGGCAGCTTGCCGCCGCTTCTATTCCGCGGAATCGTCACCGAGCAGCTTCCGGTATTCCCGTTCGTCATTCAGGATCTCCAGGGACGCCCTGATCTGGGGGTCGTGCCTGGCGGCGAAGGCATAGCGGCCCGCCGTACCCCAGAGTTTCGCGCTGATCTCCGTGCCGATGCGGGCCACGAGCAGGTCCCGGTGCCTGACGTACTCCAGTTGGCGCTGACGGTTCAGTTTGCCCCGCAGGTCGTCGAGCGATGCCATCACGTCTTCGGACGGCGCTCGGTCTCGTACGATTTCTTCCAGATCGTCGAGCGACTGTTCCGCCACGGAGGTGTAGGTGAAGGACCGCGTCTCGACGAACCGGCGGAAGGCGTCGATCATCTCGTCCGTGACGTCGAAGGTCGCCTGGTCCGCAACGGGATTGTTCGACACGTAGTGGATGGCGAATTTGATGAACATGCTCTGGTTGTTCAGGGCGCGGATCAGGTTGGGGTATGCCGGGACCTCGATCTCCACGTCCGGCGCGATACCGCCGCCTCCGTAGACGGTACGCCCGATTCTCGTCTCGTAAGACGTCCTGTCGGGTTCGTCCGTTTCACCCATCGCGGATTCCGCCGCGTCGCTATCGTCCAGACGCTCCCCGGTCTTCTGAATGAGCCTGCCGCTCGGTGTGTAGTATCTCGCCGTCGTGATCTTCAGGGCCGTTCCCTGGTCCATGGGGAAAATCTGCTGCACCGACGCCTTGCCGAAGGTCGGCTGGCCGGCCACGACGCCGCGGTCCCAGTCCTGGATCGCTCCGGCGACGATCTCGGACGCGCTGGCGCTGTACCGGTCTACGAGCACCACCAGCGGCGCGTCCTCCAGCGTGTAGGATTCCGGCGCATGGTACGACCGCTGATCCGAACCGGGCCTGCCCATCGTGTACACGATAAGCCGGTCCTCGGGCAGGAACTTCCCGGCTACGTCCACGGCCTGCTCCAGCAAGCCCCCCGGGTTGCCCCGCAGGTCCAGCAGATACCCGCCGGCGCCCCGCGCCTGAAGCTGCTTCAACGCCTGTTCCACCTGCATGGAGGCGTCTTCGGTAAACTGGTTCAGCTTGATGTAGCCGGTACCGCCCTCCAGCATGCCCACGTAAGGAACCACGGGTATGGTGATGATGGCCCGCGTCACCGTGAAGTCGATGAACGCGTCCTCGCCATCCCTGCTGACCGAGATCTTCACGGAAGTCCCGGGACTTCCCCGGAGGAGGTCCGCCGCCTGCGACACGTCGATGTCGGCCGTGGATGATTCCTCGATCCGCACGATGCGGTCGCCGGTCTGCAGGCCGACTTCGAAGGCCGGCGTATCGTCGAACAGCGCTACGACGACCAGGGCGTTCTCCTGCTTCTGGATTCTGATGCCCAATCCACCGTACTTCCCCTGGATCTGCATCATTTTCATCTCGTCGCTCTGCTTTTTCTCCAGGAACTCCGTATAGGGATCGAGCGTGCCGAGCATGCCTTTGATGGCCGCGTCGAACGCTTCTCCTTCGTTCAGGTCGTCCACGTACTTGGCGCGGATGCGTTCCACGACCTGCTGAAGCAGTTTCAGGTCGTACTGCTGATCGCCGACCGCCTGCGCCCGGTCTTGCCTGATGATCCATACGGCGCCCAGCAGACCGACAAACACCAGCAAGGCCAGGGTGATTTTCCTGTTTTTAGCCCACATGAACCCAACTCCTGTGACGTAAACCCGTCACGCTTCGCATTCGGGACCGCGCCTACGGACGACGGTCCGCCTTCCCGTTTTCCCGCGCTCCGGGGGATGCCCGGATCCCGGGACCTTCCTCACCCTTTCGAAGTCCTGCGTATGTGGAACAGGCGGGTGATGGCCGTGTAGTTCGACACCACGGCAATCAGGACCAGTGCGACGGGCAGGTACGTTTCCCCGAGCAGCGCGCCCAGCCCGAGACAGACGATCCTTTCAGGCCGCTGCATGAGTCCCACGGTGCATTCCTGGCCGAGCCCCTCCGCGCGGGCGCGGACGTAACTGACCATCAGGGACCCGCTGATCGCCATCACGGACGCCAGCACCCAGTAGGCGTTCAACGCGCTGTCTGCCGCATTGAAGAGATAGTAGGCGATGATGCCGATGAATACGGCGATTTCAGCGTAGCGGTCCAGCGTGGAATCGAGGAGCGCACCGAAGGTGCTGCGGGTACCCGTCTCCCGGGCGAGATGCCCGTCCAGCACGTCGCAGCTTCCGCCGATGAACATGACCAGGCCCGCCCACCTGAAAGCGCCGAGTCCGAAGAGACAGGCCGAGACCAGGGTGATCCCGAAGCCGATCATGGTCAGCGCGTTGGGATGTATCCCGAATCGCACCGACGTACGGACGAAGGGGCCCAGCATGTTCACGTACCATGTCTTCACTTTCGAACTCAGCATGGCAAACTCCCGCATCGGGCCGCGGCGCATTCCCGCCTGCTGCCGGCTCCGTCTTTCCCGCCTTGCGGCGCCCCGCACAACCGGGTCGACGGACGGAACCCGGCGAGGGTTTTCTTTGCCGGAAACATGTTGCGGGAATATAGCCGAGGCGCCCCCCGCAGTCAAGTAAAAGTCATTGCGTGCCCGGGGGAAAGGCGTCCCGTCCGCCCTGCTTTTCGCTTGACACCGACCGGTGCGATTCGTAAATAGAGAATCAGTTTTTTTCGGGCTTTGCCGCTTCCGTACCCGGCCCCTGACCGTCCTCCATTCAGACCATGCTGACCGCAGGATCGATATGGCATACACCCTTCAGACCGACCGGGACAAGGACATACTGCGGAACCTGGTGGAACACCACGTGTCCACGGGCCAACCCGTCGGATCCCGTTCGATCGCAAGCCAGGGTCCGCTCGACGTCAGTCCGGCGACGGTGCGCAATACCATGGTGAACCTCGAAGACGCGGGCTACATCACCCGCCCTCATCCCTCCGCCGGAGGTGTGCCGACGGACAAGGGTTACCGGTATTACGTGGACGCCCTCCTCCGCATGCGGCCCATCAACAAGCGGGACCGGGAGCGGATCCATCTCGAACTGGAGAACGACTGGCTCAGCGTGCAGGAACTGCTGAGCCATACCGCGCATATTCTCGGCCTCGTATGCCGGGAAGTCGGCGTGGCGCTGGCGCCGAAGCTGAACGACGGCAGACTCGAGCGGGTGGAGTTGATCCCGGTCGCCCGCCGCAAGGTGCTGCTGGTGCTGACCCTCGCTTCCGGACTGGTCAGGAGCATCGTCGCCGAACTCGATGCCGATATCCCCAAAGACCGGCTCGACAGCGCGAGCTGGTTCCTGAACGAGCGGCTGTCCGGCTGTTCCCTCAGGGAGATCCGGGGACAGCTCGACGAACGTCTGGAAGACGCGCCGCAGTCCAGGCGGAAGATCGTGCAGCTGTTCGTCCAGTACAGCGAATACCTTTTCGACTTCGAGGAGAACGAGAAAACCCATATCGGCGGCACGACCTATATCGTGTCGCAACCGGAATTCGTGACGGACTACACGAAGCTTTCGTCGCTGCTGCAGTTTCTCGAACACAAGCGGACGGTGGCACACTGGCTGAGCGAGCGCCATCACGACAACCGGATCGCCGTCACCATCGGGCGCGAGAACGGTCAGCGCGAAGTAACCTCTTGCAGCGTGGTGACTTCGACCTACAGAATCGGCGACACGACGGGGGTTATCGGAGTAATCGGCCCGACGCGCATGCCCTACGCTCGGTTGATGTCCGTCGTCGGGTACACGGCGAGATACCTGAATACGATATTCGCGTGAGTCCCGGGGTTTTCCCGCCGAACTGGTCTACCAGCGGACGTGAGCGATCACGCCCGCTTCGTTTTGCCAGGCCGGTCGAGGCGGATCGGAAGCACGGGCGGAACGGGCAGAACGAGTGGAGCGGACTGAACGGGCGGACCGGAAATCGGGGGCGCGAACCGAAGACCGGCGTAGTGACAGGAGGTTTGGGGTGGATATGGGCAAGAATGAGGACACTGTACTCGAGTCCGCGGCGTCGCCCGGTGACATAACCCCCGGAGACGCCACCGAAGTGACCGGGATATCGGCGGAGGATAACGACCCCGAGGCCGGGGCGGATTCCGAGGTCGAAGCGGATTCCGAGGCCGCGGCGGATCCCGAGGTCGAAGCGGATTCCGTATCCGCGTCCGACGCAGAAGCGGCCGCCGGGGAGCCATCGGATGGCGCTTCGGTCGATGCGGAGGAGGATGAACAGGCCCGGCTGGCCGAGGAGGTCCTGTTATACAAGGACCGCCTGGTACGGCTGGCCGCCGAGTTCGACAATTACAAGAAACGCACCGGCCGCGAGTTCACCGCACTGGTAAAAAACGCGGGTGAATCGCTGATCACCGAGCTGTTGCCCATCCTCGACAACATCGAAAGGGCCCTCCAGGCTCCGCAGACCTCCGAGGAGACCCGATCCTTCGCCCAGGGTTTCGAGATGATCCGCCAGCAGTTCCTGGAGAAACTGGAGAAGGCGGGGATGAAGGAGATCGCCGCGGAAGGAACGCCCTTCGATCCCACGCGACACGAAGCCGTCATGGCCGTAGAAAACGAAGAACACCCGGCCGAGACGGTGATCAACGTGGTCGAAAAAGGATATACACTTAATGAAAAGGTCCTGCGCGCGGCCAAGGTCATCGTGACGCGCGCACCGGCGCAATCGCAGGCGAAATCGGCGGACCAGGCGGACCAGGCGGACCAGGCGGATTAGGCGGAAACGGAGAACCACGACGGCAACCAGTCGTCGGGATCCAGTGGAAAATGAATAAACAGGACTACTACGATACCCTGGGCGTGACGCGCTCGGCTTCCGAAGACGAGATCAAGAAGGCGTACCGGAAGCTGGCCATGCAGTACCATCCTGACCGGAACCCGGACGACAAGGCGGCGGAAGAGAAGTTCAAGACGGCCGCCGAAGCCTACGAGGTGCTCAGCGATCCGGACAAGCGCACGCGGTACGACCGATTCGGCCACCAGGGTGTGGCCAGCGATTTCGGATCGGGCGGCTTCCAGTGGACGGACTTTTCCCACGCCGGCGACTTCGAGGACATCCTGGGAAACCTGTTCGGGGGTAGCATTTTCGGCGACCTCTTCGGCGGGCGGACCCGTGGAAGGGCAAGCAACCGCGGCGAGGATCTGCGGGTGAACCTCAAGCTGACCCTGGAAGAACTGGCCGAGGGCGTCAGCAAGACGATTCGCATCAAGCGTTACGTGCCCTGCGACAGTTGCGACGGCATCGGCGCCGCCGACCGGGACGGCGTGCGGACCTGTCCCACCTGCCACGGGCAGGGCCAGGTGCAGCAGCGCGCGTCCTCCCTCTTCGGCGTCGTGATGAACGTGACGACCTGCCCGAACTGCCACGGGCAGGGGAAGACCATAGACCGGCCCTGCAGCGCTTGCCAAGGGCAGGGCCGGCAGACGAAGACGGTCACGGTCAAGGTGGATATCCCGACCGGCGCCGGCGACGGGAACTACATGCGCCTCCAGGGCCAGGGCCACGCGGGGATCCGCGGCGGACCGGAGGGCGACGTGCTCGTCGTCATCGAACAGGAACCTCACGAGTTCTTCGAACGGCAGGAGGACGACATCATCTACATCCTGCCACTCAGTTTCAGCCAGGCTGCTCTGGGCGACCAGGTCGAAGTCCCGACCCTCTCGGGCAAAGTCCGTCTCACCATCCCCCCCGGTACCCAGTTCGGCAAGGTGTTCCGGCTGCGGGGCAAGGGCATGCCCCACCTCAACGGGTACGGCCAGGGCGACCAACTCGTAAAGGTCATCGTCTGGACGCCCACGGAACTCACCGGCCGGGAAAAGGAACTGTACCAGGAGCTGTCCCGCCTGCAAAGCGGGAAGACGCCGGAGAACGACCGGGGATTCTTCAACCGGATCCGGGAAGAGCTGTTCGGCGACTGAAGCCGCTGCGGACACGCTGACTCCGGCCCGCATCCGCCCGTCCTCGCCTATGCGCCACTGGGTTGAAGTCACCATAACCGTCTCGCCCGAAACCGAAGAAGCGATCGTCAACGCGTTCTGGGAACTGGGGTCCAGCGGGGTCCAGCAATCCGCGGGCGGACGCACCGGCGCATCCGATCGCGTAACGGGCTTCTGGCCCGATCGGCCCGGAGTGAACGAGAAGCTCCACCGGATCGCCCGGCTGTGGGAGGAACTTCGCAACCTGGGCATGGCGGATGGCCCATGCCGGATCTCCACGCGGAAGGTTTCCGAAGACGACTGGACCGGGAAATGGAAAGCGCAGGTGGGGCCCGTCCGGATCTCGGAAGGGCTCACGGTCGCCCCGCCCTGGTCCGAGGTGCCCCGGTCCGATGCGCCCCGGTCCAAGCCGCACCAGTCCGAGCCGCACAAGTCCGAGCCGCCTCGGTCCGACCGAACGCTCGTGGTCCGAATCAACCCGGGCACCGGGTTCGGCACGGGCGGCCACGAGACCACGCAACTGTGCCTGCGGCAACTTGAAAAGCGGATCAGGCCGGGAGACCGGGTGCTTGATGTGGGATCGGGTTCCGGCGTGCTTTCCATCGCGGCGGTCCTCCTCGGCGCCTCCCGGGCGACGGGTATCGATATCGATCCTGAAACCATCGGAAACGCGTTGGAGAACGCCCGGCTGAACGGGGTGGCCGACCGGGTCGACGTGCATGCCGGCCGCCTGGATCATCCCGCGGTGGACGGCCGCTACCGGATCGTGGTTTCCAATATCAGCGCGGCCAGCCTGACCGCCATGCTTCCCGGTTTCGCAGCCCATCTTCACCCCGGTGGCGAACTGATCCTGTCCGGTCTGCTCATCGAGGAAGCCGGGGCATTCGAAGCTTCGCTGGCCAGCGGGGGTTTTGCGCTGCTCGAGCGGGAGACCCAGGGCCTCTGGTGGGCCGGCGCGGCCGTGCCGGCGACCGGACAGATGGCGACCGGCCGTTCCGGCAACGGGCCGGACGGCAAGCCATGATCGGTGGATTTGATGGAATTCAGCTACGTGCCCCCGGAACGGATCACGGGTAACTCGGCCTTCGTTTCCGACAAGGACGAACAGCATCACCTGGCCCGCGCATTGCGGAAGAAACCGGGGGACGCCGTGCATTTCGTGGACGGCGAAGGCTGGATCTACGACGGCGTGCTCGTCCGCTTGAAGCCGGAGATCGAAATCGAGATCCGGGACCGCCGGCGAGACCGCGAGACGGAATCGCCCGAAGTCACCCTCGCGCCGTCGCTGCTCAAGGGGACGCGGCTGGACACCGTCGTCGAGAAAGCCACGGAACTGGGAGTTTCCGCCATCCTGCCCATGCGCAGCGCCCGGACGGTGGCGGGCGGCAGACCGGCCGGCGGACCGTCCGGACAACGGCTGGACCGCTGGCGGCGCATCGCCCTGAGCGCGATGAAGCAGTCGCTGCGCGCCCGGTTGCCCCGGATCGAACCGGTCACGAGCATGGAGGACGTCGTGGGAACCGCGTCATCCTACGACCTGGCCCTCATCGCGTGGGAAGACGAAGGGAAAAGGCGCCCGGGCCTCGCGGCCGGCCTCGACGCGAAAGCACGGCGCGTCCTGCTGATGATCGGCCCCGAGGGCGGTTTCGCCGGGGAGGAGATCGCCATGGCCCGTGAAGCGGGCATGGTGACGGTATCCCTTGGTCGCTCGCGTCTGAGGTCCGACACGGCGGCCATCGCGGGACTGGCCCTGATCATGGCAGCCCTGGACGCCCCGTGACCGAGACCGCCCTGAGTAACCGCCCTGAGTAACCGCCCGGAGACCGCGGCCAATGGGAATCACCGTATCGTGACCGCGGTCGTCCGGAGTCGACACCTTATGTCCTAGCCACCCGGAATCACTTTCCCGTGTCGTGCACGAGACGCAATGGAGGACGATAACATGTCCGAGTGCCTGTTCTGCCGGATCGCCTCCGGATCGCTGCCCACCGAATTCGTCTTCGAAGACGAGCACGTCGTGGCCTTCCGGGACATAAACCCCGCCGCCCCGGTGCATATCCTTGTCGTACCGCGGGCGCATATCGAAACGGTCGCCGACCTGGGTAGCGATGAAACCGGGGTCATGAGCCGGCTCACGGCGGCGGCGAACCGGATCGCCCGGGAAGCCGGCGTCGATGCCGGCGGGTACCGGCTGATCGTAAACTGCGGACGGGAAGGGGGCCAGACCGTTTTCCACCTCCACATGCACCTGCTCGGAGGGCGTAAAATGCCCGAACTGGCCGCTTGAGCGTCGATGGACGGCACGATGGGCGCATAACGGGACAGTAAGAATTAATCTCCTTGCTTTTTCAACCGATCCATGGCATATTAGGTAGGCTTGAATAGAGACGGAGAGTAAGACTTGGTTCACCCGATTCGAGAGGCATGAGAGGGGGTGTGAGGATGCCAGGTATTCGTGTCAGGGAAGGAGAACCGTTCGAAAAGGCCCTGCGGCGTTTTACCAAGACTTGCGAGAAAGTCGGCATCATGTCTGAAATACGCAAGCATCAGCATTTCGAAAAGCCAAGCGCGAAACGCAAGCGCAAGCTGAACGCGGCGAAGCGGAAGAATCAGAAGCGGCTCCAGCAGGAAAGATACTGATCGACCGGAGCGGGTCATGGCGCTTATAGAGCGTTTGACGGATGACATGAAGTCGGCACTCAGGAACCGGGAGACCGTACGCCTCGGCCTGGTCCGCATGATACGCGCGCAGATCAAGAACCGGGAGATCGCCAAGGGAAGTGAACTGGTGGACGAGGAAACGGTCGAGGTGGTCGCTTCCTTGATCAAGTCCCGGAAAGAAGCGCTGGAATTCGCCGTCAAGGGAGATCGACAGGACCTGGTCGCACAGGCCGAAGAAGAGTTGGAAGTCCTCGCGTCCTATCTTCCGGAACAGTTGTCCGAGGAAGAGATCAGATCCGTGGTGCGGGAAGCCATCGAACGGTCCGGCGCCGCGGGACCGGGAGACCTGGGCAGGGTCATGGGCGCGGTCATGCCCCGGGTAAAGGGCCGGGCGGACGGCAGGCTCGTCAACACCATCGTGCGGGAATGCCTGGCCGGCCTGGCCACGCAGGACATGCAGTCCATGCAGACCGGATGATTCGCACAAAATCGCGGTCAGCGGCGGTCCTGATTTCGAAGCCTCTCCGATTCCCCGGGGAGGCTTTCCGTGTTTTGATGCCATGAACTGGATCGATATCGCCATCGGGATCCTCGTCCTCTATCAGGCGGCAACCGGCTTTGGCAAGGGACTCGCCCGGGGCCTGCTCGACCTTGCGGGCATCGTCGCGGCGGTGGTCATATCCCTGACCCAGTTCGGCCTGGTATCCGATTTCCTCGGCCGCTTGACCGGCATTTCCACCGGCTGGCTGCATTGGTTCAGCCTGGTTGCCTGCCTGGTCCTGTCGCTCGCGGTGGTCAACGTCGTGACCGGCGTGGCCGGCCGGTCGTTACGGGGCACTTCAAAGTCTCTTCTCGACCGCGTGGCCGGCTTTCTGCTCGGCGGCGCGCGGGGATGCGTCATCGCGAGCCTGCTGTTGATCCTTTACGCATTCATACCGTTCACGGGTACGGCGAAGACCCAGCTTGACCGGTCGTCCCTGGCTCCGGAGGCCATGTCCATCATTCCGGCGATCATCGATACCGTCATGGAAAGCGTGGCGCCCGGATCCCCGCCTGTCATGGAGAAACTGGAACGGTACCTGCGTACCGGGTAGCCGGTCCAAAGCGCGCGGACGGTTCGAAGCGGACATCCAGCCCGAAGTGAGCGGGCGGTCCTGTAGTGAACGGACGATCCGAAGCGCGCAGCCGGCCATCGACGATACGAGAACGACTGAACATGAAACCCGGAATACCTCCCCACACCCTGAACGTACTGGAATTCGACGCCGTCAGGACCATGTGTTCGGAAAGGACGGTTTCCGCACCGGGCCACCGCCGGGCCATGTCCCTGGAACCGGGCAAAGACGTCGTCGTGATCGGGAACAACCTGCAGACCGTCACCGAGATGCGCGGATTCCTGGACCAGGCCGAAACCGTTCCCCTGCGGGGTATCAAGGACATCGGCGCGGCCCTGGAAATGGCCGGCGTGGCCGGAGCAAGACTGGAACCCCAGACCCTGCTCGACGTGGCCGACACCCTCCGGGTAAGCCGGCGCATGCGGGCATTCGGCCAGCACTTGCGGAATCGTTCCTCGGCCCCCCACGTAGGATCCCTCACGGCCGGACTGGGAGACTTCCAGGAGATCGAGACCTCGATCGGGCAGGCCATCGACGGCGACGGCAACATCCGGGACCATGCCAGTTCCGGGTTGCGTCGAATCCGCACGGACCAGCAGACCATGCGGGAGCGCGCGCGAAACTGGCTACAGCGGTTCATACAATCGGAAGCCGGGGCCAGGGCGCTGCAGGAGCCGGTCATCACCATGCGGGACGGGCGGTACGTGGTCCCGGTTCGCATGGACCACCGCGGCCAGGTGCAGGGCGTGGTCCACGACCAGTCGGCCAGCGGCGCCACGGTTTTCATAGAACCCATCGGCGTCGTCGAATTCAACAACCGGTTGCGCGAACTGATCGTGGCGGAAGGCCGCGAGATCGAGCGCATCCTGCTGTCCCTGACCGACCAGGTACACCAGCAGGTGGAAGCCATAACCGTTTCCTACGGCCTGCTGGGCCAGCTCGACTTCTTTCACGCGGCCGCCGTGCTTTCCATAGATCTCCGGGCCGCTCCGCCGCGGTTGAATACCGACGGGCGCATCGTCCTGCGCAACGCCCGACACCCCATCCTTGAGCTGTCGGACCAGTGCGAAACCGTCGTCCCGCTGAACCTGCAGGTCGGGGAAAGCGCGCAGACGCTCGTGATCACCGGTCCCAATATGGGCGGCAAGACGGTCGCCCTGAAGTCGATCGGCATCCTGACCATGATGGCCCAGGCCGGATTGCACATACCGGCGGACGACGACACCGAAATCGCCGTGTTCGACACCATCTTCGCGGACATCGGGGACGAGCAGTCGATCGAGGCGAACCTGAGTACCTTCTCGGCCCACCTGGTGCATATCCGGACCATACTGGACGAGGCCGGCGACCATACCCTGGTGCTCCTCGACGAGCTGGGCGCCGGCACGGATCCATCGGCGGGATCGGCCATGGGCATGGCCATCCTGGAGTCGCTGACCCTGCGGGGAACCGTCACCGCGGCCACGACCCACTTCGATACGCTCAAGGCATTCGCCACCCGGACCGAGGGGGTGGAAAACGGTTCGATGATCTTCGACGTGGAAACCCTGACGCCCTCCTACCAGTTCAGGCAGGGCATCCCCGGCGCCAGCTACGCGCTGGAAATCGGCAGCCGGCTCGGCATGCCCGATGACGTGCTCGAGCGCGCCTCCCGGTTCATGGGCACCTCCGAAAAGCGCCTGGACGAAGTCATCATGGAAGTGGACCGGAAGCACGAACTGCTCGTCGCCGCGCAGGAGCAGGCGGACCGGCTTCGCGCCGAACTGGATGGACTGAAACGGACCTACGAGGACCGGATCGCTTCCTACCGGCAAAAGGAACGCGACACGATCGCCGCCGGCCGGGAGCAGATGGACCGCCTGCTGAAAGACGCGCAGGCCGCCATCGACCAGGCGGTGGCCGCGGTCCGCAGCGAACAGGCCGCGTCCGGGGCCGTCGAGGCATCGCGCAAGACCGTCGTGGACCAGCGGGCACAGCTTCAGCACCTGCTTGATTCCATCGATTCCGGTACCTCTTCCGCTGAAGGAGACGCCGGGGAGGCCGCCGCGGACACGGTGGGCGCCGAAGACACCGATGCCATGCCGGAACGCGCCGGGCACGCCGCCGCGGAACCCGCCGGGGAAGCGATATCGGCGGGCGATGAAGTGTGGGTGGCGTCGCTGGGGCAGGCGGGGAATGTGATCCAGGACCAGGGAGACCGGTTGCGCATCCGGACCGGCAGGATGGAGATCACGGCCCGGCGGTCCGAGGTCCGTCTCCACAAACCCGGCCCCGCGCCGTCACGGGGAAAATCCGCAGGCCGCGTGGAAGTCCGGATGGACCGTCCACGCGCTGCCCTGACGGAACTGGACGTGCGGGGCTTCCGTGCCAGGGAGGCCATCGACGCCGTGGACCGCTACATCGACCAGACCGCCCTTGATGACCTCAACGAAATCCGTATACTTCATGGTAAGGGAACCGGGGCCCTGAGCAGCGCGATCCAGGAGTTCCTGCAACAACACCCCCTGGTCAAGTCCTCCCATTTCGCCGAACAGCGCGACGGGGGGACCGGGGTGACCATCGTGGAGATGAAGGAATGAGCGCTTTCGCTTAGCTGACGCCGCGCTGAAGCCGCAGTGGTGCGCCGACGCCGCGTTGACGCCGCATCGACGCCGTGGCAGCCCGGTGGCCCGGCAGACGGACGATCCATCTTTGATTTCCATAAATGTTCTTGAGACTGGAGGGCAATCATGGCCTTTACGCTGCAACTGGGCGAATCCGCGCCGGGGTTCTCGCTTCCGGCGACGGACGGCAGGACCTACAGCCTGGACGATTTCTCCACCGCCGAGACACTGGTGGTGTTCTTCACCTGCAACCACTGTCCCTACGTAACCGGTTCCGATGAAGTGACGCGCGTTTCCGCGGAAAAATTCGCGTCCCACGGCGTCCGGTTTGTTGGGATCAATTCCAACAGCGAGGTCACCCATCCCGACGACGACTTCGATCACATGGTCGCCCGGATGAACGTCCATCGCTTCCCGTGGGTCTACCTGCGCGACCTGTCCCAGGATACCGCGCGGGCGTACGGCGCCCTCCGGACGCCCCACTTCTACATCTTCGACCGGGACCGCAGCCTGGTCTATACCGGCCGCGGCGTCGACAGTCCGCGGGACGCGGATGGCATAACGGTGAACGACCTGGAAGCGGCCCTTGACGACGTGACGGCGGGGCGTCCCGTGCGGATACCGCTCACCAATCCCATCGGGTGCAACGTCAAGTGGGAGAACCAGGACGCGCACTGGATGCCGCCGGAGGCGTGCGACCTGGTGTGAGGACTTTGAACAAACCCGCCCCAGGACGGCGGTAAACGCGGGGAGAGCGCCTTGGCGCGGATACCGGAAGAGCTCGTCAATTCGATCCGGTCGCAGGCGGACATCGTGGACGTCGTGTCCGACTATGTCACGCTGCGCAGATCGGGTAAAAACTACATGGGGCTCTGTCCGTTTCACGACGAGAAGACCCCTTCCTTCAGCGTCAACCCGGAAAAACAGATCTTCCACTGCTTCGGTTGCGGAAAGGGCGGCAGCGTGTTCACCTTCCTCGTGGAGCACGAGAACGTCACGTTCGTCGAAGCGGTCCGCCATATCGCCCGCCGCCTGAATATCACCATACCCGATACACAGGGGGAACGCGAGGCCGGCAGCGAGGCGGAAAGCCTGGCGCGCGTGACCCGGTTCGCCGCCCTGTTCTTCCACGACCGGCTGCTGAACAGCGATCGGGAGTCCGTCGTCCGAAAGTACGCCGAAAAGCGCGGGCTGTCCGAAGAGACCATAAAGTCCTTCGGGCTCGGCTACGCGCCCGATTCCTGGAACGACCTGCTAAGCGCCGCACGGGAGAAGGGCATCGGCGCGGACTGGCTCGTCAAGGCCGGATTGGCCAAGGCGGGTGAGCAGCGCACCTACGATGCCTTCCGGAATCGGCTCATCTTTCCCATCCAGGCACCGAGCGGCCGCGTGGTCGGATTCGGCGGGCGGGCGCTTTCCGACGAGGACCAGCCCAAGTACCTCAATTCACCCGAATCCCCCATCTACCGGAAGAGCCAGGTGCTCTACGGGCTGTATCAGGCCCGGGACGCGTTGCGGCGGCAGGGACGGGCGCTGGTCGTGGAAGGATACATGGACCTGCTCGGTCTGCATGAACAGGGGATTCAAGGGGTGGTCGCCTTGTGCGGAACGGCGTTGACGCGGGAACAGGCCCGGCTCCTGGCGCGGTACGGGCAGCAAGCCTACCTCGTCTACGATTCGGACCAGGCCGGCGTGAGGGCGACCTGGCGCGCCATCGAGCCCCTGGTGGAAAGCGGGCTATGGACCCGCGTCGTACGGCTGCCGGAGGATTACGATCCCGACTCCTACGTGCGGGAACACGGGCCGGACGGGTTCATGAAACTCGTCGAACAGGCCGATTCCCCGGCCGATTTCATGGGCTACCATGCCAATCTCCAGGCATCGGGCGAGCGGGACGAGGTATTCCGGACGCTGGCCGGCCTGATACGTAATACGTCGAACCTGGTCCACAGGGAGATGTACCGGGAAGAAGCCGAACGCCGGTTTCCGGCGCTGCAGGGTCTGCTGGCCTCTGAACTGCGGCGTGCAAGCAGTCCGCCTGGTCCGCCCGGTCCGGGTGGTCCGGGTGGTCCGGGTGGTCCGCGCGGACCGGGCGGTCCGGGCATCGTGGGGCGTGATCGCCAGGCGACCCCGGCTGCGCCGGCACGGTACGGGGACGAGCGGGTGGAACGGGACCTGGTCCAGCTCATGCTCAGCGACCGGACCATCGCCGAACTCGTCGAAGGTCAGCTGGAGCCGCAGGATTTCAAGTATCCCCTGTACCGCCGGATCGTCGAACAGTGTCTCGCCCGATTGGGCGACGGGGGATCCTACGACCTTTCCGGCCTGATCGATACCATCGGCGACGACGAGGCCGCACGGGTGATCACGGAACTGATCAACACGTCGGATTCCGGCGTTCACCTGGAGCAAAGAGCCCGGGACCATATCGTCCGGATCAAGCAGAAACGGCTCAAGGAAAGCATGGCCCGCCTGATGGAACAGATCAAGCAGATGGAAACGGGCGGCCGAAGCAGCGAATTGAACGACGCCATGGCCACCTACATGGAACTCAAGCAACAGGAAAAGGTCCTGCTGCGGTCGGCCCGCGGCGATTGAAAAGCCCCCTATCTTTTGCTTGACGATGAACCGCCGTTCGCCTATATTGGTCCCGCTTGTCGGGCATGCTGACTGGGCGTCAAACATGGGCCTGTAGCTCAGTTGGTTAGAGCATCCGACTCATAATCGGACGGTCCCAGGTTCGAGTCCTGGCGGGCCCATTTGCCGGGCGCTTAGCTCAGCCGGTTAGAGTGCCACGCTCACATCGTGGAGGTCAGTGGTTCGAGTCCACTAGCGCCCATCGGTTGTAAAGGTTTACGACGAAAAACGGAGGCTTTCCTGAAGTCTCCGTTTTTTAATTGGGTCAGCAATGTATCGTCTCCTCGCCCTGGACATCGACGGCACGCTGATCGACGGCAGGCGGGAAATGTCCGAAGCCACGGTCGACGCCGTTCGCTACGCGGCCGGCCGCGGCGTCCGCGTCACGGTGTGTACCGGGCGAAGCCTGCCCTCCGCCGAGGAGGCCGTGCGGCATCTGCCGTTGAACGCCCCCTACGTACTGAACAACGGCGCCCTGATTTACGACACCCCCGGCCGGCGCGCCAGGTACCTGCGGAATCTTCCGAACCATCTCGCGATGGATGCCGTCGGGGTCTTTCGCGGCATCGGGTTTCATCCTATCGTGTACGGCCCCCTGCCCGAAGTGCAGTACTTCTACTACGACTCCTTCGATCCGGACAACCAAGCGTTTATAGACTACGCCGCGCAGAATGCCGACCGCGTGCACCGGGTGGACGACGTCTGCGCGTTCCTCCGGCAGGACATCGCCTGCATCACGGTCGCCGAGCGCAACGAACGGGTCGAGTCCCGGGAATCATACATTAAGGCGCAACTGCCGGATGCGGGGGTGGTCTTCGAAATCAGTCCGTGGGACCCTTGCTACCACGTCATCACGGTCATGCCGGCCGGCGTGTCCAAGGGCGACGGGCTGCGGAGACTGGCCCGGCTGCTCGGGATCGGACTCTCCGAGGTCATGGCCGTGGGAGACAACCTGAACGACCTGGAAATGCTCGACGTCGCGGGCCTGGGCGTGGCCATGGGCAATGGCCCGCCCGAGATCCGCGCCCGGGCGGATCATGTCACGGCTTCGGTGGACGACGAGGGCGTCGCCCGGGCCATCGAGCGCTTCATAGACTGAATCGAGCGCTTCATAAAGTGAACTGAGAGGGCCGCAGGCATGGCCTACGACCTGATCGCCATCGACATCGACGGTACGCTTTTGACGTCGCGCCGCGAGGTCTCCCCGGTAACGCGCCAGGCGCTTCAAAGGGCCGTGTCGGCCGGGAAGCGCGTGGCGCTCTGTACCGGGCGTAGTCTGAATTCCGGCCGAGCCGCGGCGGAGCAGGTGCCGCCCTCCACGATGCTGGTCTTCCACAGCGGCGCGCTCATACTCGAGCACCTGGACGGCCCGTTGCTCAGGGCGGTAAACCTGGCCGGGGGGCTGGCGGCCGACCTGGTCGATTTCTGCAGGCGGCGCGGCCATGACCCGCTCGTCTACGAACCGGTCCCGGAAAGCCGGTATATCTGGTTCGAACAACCCCGCTCCGCGAACGGCTGGCGGGAACGCTACCTGGAGGCCAATGCGGACAAGGCCTTTCTGGTGGACGGCCTGGAACAGGTGCTGCGCCGGGACCCGGCGCAGATCGCGGTGGCCGGGAGGGGATCGTCCATGCATGATCTGAAGGCGGAGCTGGCGGAATACGGCGACCGGATCGGCGTCATCCTGTCGCGCAGCACCCTGGTGGGCGACTACTGGTGCATGGAAATCGTACCGGCCGGCGTGTCCAAGGCGAAGGCCCTCGCTTTCCTCGGTGAACGTTTCGGAATCGGAGCGGAGCGGATGATCAGTATCGGCGACAATTTCAACGACCTGGACATGATCGAGTACGCCGGCCTCGGTGTGGCCATGGGGAACGCGCCCGACGCCGTGCGGCGCGCGGCGGACCTGGTCGCGCCGGATAATGACACCGACGGTGTCGCCCACGTCATCGACACCTGCCTGCTGTGAGCGCTTCACCGGCCCGGCATAGTCCGGCCGGCCCGGGGAGAATCATTTGATTTTTTAACGGATTTCCCTATCTTCCTGTATAACCCAGTTGACGCAGACGACGAGACAAGGCGAGTGATGAAGTCTGTACCGAAACAACGTGACCCGAACCGGGACAAGGAGATTTTCAAAATGACTCGAATGGTTATGGCTACCGCGGCGCTTTTCGCGCTGTTGCTGCTGATCGGTACCGCAGCGCCCCTGCATGCCCAGCATGACGATCCGAACATGGAATGGGTGATGGACGGCCCCCTGTATGACCGCCTGGGCGGCGAAGAAATGATCATGGGCGTGATCGACGACTTCGTTGCCGCGGCCGTGGAAGAGGAACCGTTGAAGGGCCATCTCGAAGGGGTCGACCAGGATGCGTGGAAGGAGATCCTGCTGGCCCAGTTCACTTTCGTCTCCGGCGGTGAGATAGAATACGAAGGCAGCAGTTTCAAGGAAAGCCTGGCGGAAATGGGCATCGAGGAAGCCTCCATGGAGACCGTCGCCGATCAACTGACGATCGCGCTGGAGCTGAACGAGGCCTGGCCGGAAGACGTGGATGAACTGCTGGTCGCCCTGGAGTTGAAAGAAGCCGAATTGACCGAAGAGGAGATGGCGGAAGAGGGGATGACCGAAGAAGGGATGACCGAAGAGGAGATGGAAGACGGAAGCGGCCAGGGTAGTGATGCCGGGGACGACGGCGGGGATGCCGCAGCCAGTGAAGCCGGTGATGCGAGCGGCGACGCCGGAACAAGTGAAACCGGAGATGCCGCGGCAGACGGCGGCACCCGCAAGTAGCCTGCCCCGATTCCTCTACCGTTTCTCATGACCGGACGATGCACGAAAGATCGTCCGGTCATTTATATATAAGGCGGATGGATGGCCATAGCGTACTTTGACTGTTTCTCCGGCATCAGCGGCGATATGATTCTTGGCGCGCTGGTGGATGCCGGCCTGGATTTCGATACGCTGAACAGCGAACTGGATAAACTCCCCCTGGACGGTTTCCGGCTCACCCGAAAGACGGTGACCCGGCAGCATATCGCGGGAACCAAGATCGACGTCCTCGTCCGGACCGCGGAGGGCCGTGAAATCATTGAAGGACCCGGTGAATCGGGACCCTTCCACGACCACGGGGAAGCGAGGCATCTGGACGATTTGACCTCCATCATCGAAGGCAGCACGCTCGACGGGTCCGTCAGGCGCCGGGCCGTCGAGGTGTTCGATCACCTGGCGACGGCGGAAAGCAAGGTGCACGGCATCTCGAAACAGGAGGTACACCTCCACGAAGTCAGCGGGGTGGACGCGGTCGTGGACGTCGTGGGCGCCTGCATCGGCCTTGCCCTGCTCGACATTGACCGGGTTTACGCGTCGGCGCTGCCGGTGGGACGGGGCTTCATCCACTGCACGCACGGCCGGATGCCCGTCCCCGCCCCGGGCGCGCTCGAACTGATGCGCGACATGCCGGTCTACCACACCGGGATCGAAGGCGAACTGGTCACCCCGACCGGCGCCGCGTTCCTGAAAGCCACGGCCGACGGGCACGGGGTCCTGCCAAGGATGGTATTGAGAAAGATCGGCTATGGCGCCGGTACGAAGGATCTCCCGGAACACCCGAACCTGCTCCGGGTGTGTATCGGCGACGGTGTGGACTGACCGGGTCAAAAAGAACCCGCTGCCCACTGCTGCTTAAGCGGACACGGCCACCATGCTGCTTCAACTCGCCCTGGACACGCCGCACGCGGATACGGTACGCCGCCTGTTGGACCGGACCGCCGGCGACGTGGACATCATCGAGCTCGGAACGCCCCTGCTGATCCGTTACGGGGTCGATATCATCGCCGGGATCAGGCGGGACCATCCCGACAAGAAGATCCTGGCGGATCTCAAGATCGCGGATGCCGGCGCCGTGGAAGCGGCCCTGGCCTTCGATGCGGGGGCGGACATCGTAACCGTGCTCGGTACGGCCCACCCGGCCACGATTCGGGAAGCGGGCGAGCAGGCGAAGCGGTCCGGCGGCCGCGTCATGGCCGACCTGATTACCGTCCGCGAAGTGGACGAGGCGGTCTCCCTGGCCCGAAGGCTGGATCGGTCCGGGCTGGATTACATCTGCCTGCACACGGCTTTCGACGCCCGGAGACAGGGCGGAACGGGCGGGCAGGGCGGACCGGACGGACCGGACGATCCAGCACGGACCCTGGAAAGCATCGGCCGGGTCGGCGCGGTGGTCGAACGGGCGGGGCTGGCCGTCGCGGGCGGCCTGGATCCCGCCTTGATCGAGCAGCTGATTCCGCACGGCCCGGACATCGTGGTCGTCGGCGGTTACATCACTGGAAACCCCGATCCTGACCGCGCGGTCCAAGCGGTCCAAGCGGTCCGGCAGATCATGGAGACCGTGCACCGAACCGATGGATAACGAGAAGACCTCTCCCCAATTCGATGTAATCGCCCGGTCCATCCTGGACGAACTCCGGCGGACGCTGAACCAGATCACATGCGATGAAATCGATTCGCTGGTACGGGAAGTCACTGGGGCCCGGCGGGTTTTCGTTGCCGGTGCGGGACGTTCCGGGCTGGTCATGCGCAGCTTCGCCATGCGGCTGGCGCAACTCGGACTGACGGTCCACGTGGTGGGCGAAACGACCTCGCCCGCCGTCCGATCGGGCGATCTGCTGCTGATCGGATCGGGATCGGGCGTGACGGACCGCCTGGTCCACTATGCCGGGAAAGCCGCCGAAGCCGGCGCGCGTGTTGCCGCGGCGACCGCCGATCCTGCTTCTCCGGCCGCCCGGCTGGCGGACGTTGTCGTCGTCATACCCGCGCCCACGCCGAAATCATCGAAAGAAGCCATCGGACAGGAAAAACAGTCGGGCCAGCCGATGGGCACCCTCTTCGAACAGAGTCTCGGGGTATTGCTCGATGCCTGCGTCATGCTGCTCATGGCGCGGCTCGATGAAACCGGGCGGAGCATGTTCGCCCGCCACGCCAATCTGGAGTAGGCGCCGTTCATTCCGGCAAGCGCCGGCAGTTCCCGTGTGCCGCGGTCCCGGACGCGGCTCCGTGCCGCGGAAGCTATGCCTTCGAAAGGCGCTTGAGCACTTCCCGGTTCAGGACGGCTTTCAGGAATTCACGCCAGTGGCCGTTGCGGTCTCTATCCGCCGACCGATAGGGATCGGTGCCTATATAAATCGCGCCGCCGTCCTTGTGCGGCTTCAGGATCACCGCGGCCGAACCATCGCCCCACCGGCCGATAACGCGCACGTCGTCGTCGATCTCCGCCGCACGGACCCGCCAATGGTGCGCGTCGAGCGCGGCGCCTTCGGGCAGGTCGGGCCAGCCGGCGGTCAGCAGGATCCGGTCCGGATCGTTGAGGACGGACTCCGCCCGTATGCCGAACAGGCGTGTCCGCGCGTCGCCGTGACGCATCCCCTCGTCCAGGCTGAAGTCGTCGGCCGAACCCACGATCCACCCGCCTGCCCGCATGAAGCGGATCAACCGTTCGACGACCGCGTCTTTGACCGCCGGACTGGGCGTGCAGCAGAGCCATTCACATCCGGAGAGTTTGTCTCCGTCCGATACCTGGTGATCGGACGCGTAGCCCACCTCCCGCCCCGTGCTCTCTTCGAGGATGCCATGGGGCGTCCATACGTCCAGCGCGGGCACGCGGCTCGCGAAGGAATCGTATGAAAGCAGGCAGCGGTATTCCGTGGAAGGCGCATTCGTGCGTTCCATCTCCGTCACCGATCGGCTGAGTGCGGAAATCGCCGTCCATTGCTCCGCGTTCGATTCCGACAGGGACCTGCCCCTTATGGGTCTGTCTTCCCACCATGCGGAATCGTCCCAGTTATGCCAGCCGACGGCCGACACCCCCGGCGCGCAGGCCGCGGCCGTCCACTCCCGCAGCTCCCGCAGCGTGGCCTGGTACCTGCCCCGCATCATCTGCGAGCCGACGACCATCCAGACATCCGCTTCCGCCAGAGACCCGGCTGCGCGCGCCGCCCATCGGATCAGGCGGCCGGCATCCGTCGCGGACTGCACCCGCGGGGATCCCGGATCGATGATGACGAAGTCCAGTGCGCGGGCCGTCTGCTGAAAGTGGACCAGAGTCTCGGCCGGCAGGAGGGCGTCGAGATGGAAAGCCATCGTCGTCTTCAGGTTCGATTTCACCTTCTTCACGGCCCGGGCCACCTCCGCCGTGAACTGCGCATACTGTTCCATCTGCCAGATCCTGCGTCCGTGCAGGTATCCGTCTTCGGTCATTTCCATCGTCAACAGGCGGCCTTCGACGGACTCCATCACCTGTTGCCAGCGGTCCTCGGGGTACTCGCTGCCTCCCGTGGGCGCGTCCTCCAGCTGCAGCGCGTACAAACCCTTGCAGGACCCGAATACCTCCGATACGCGCCGCACATAGTCGAGGCGCCACGCCCGGGTGTCGGGCAACAGGTACAGGGCCTTCGGGTTGCCGATGTGCAGGATGGACCGGATGCCCGCGTCCGCCGCGGCGCCGATCATTTCTTTCACCCGGTCCGTCTGGTCCTCTGAGGCCAGCTGGTTTCTCAGATCGAATCCGTCTCTGAAGACAACGTATTGAAATCCACCGGCCTTGATCTCGGCGAAGTCGTCGCGCCATTGGTCCGCGCGGTCAAACTCGTTATAGTACGTGAAGGCCTGCATTCTTGATTTGGCGAACATGTCTCCCTTCCCGGCATGAATCCGCGTTTGAAATCGCGGTTGAAGTCGCGTCGGTCAATGGGTGAACAGGTAAATGGGTGAATGAAGGCAAGGCGGAAAGGCGCCGTCCGGTCGAAATCAAAACGCCTGTCCGAGACCAAAGTAAAAGAAAGTCCGGTCGTACTTTCTCGAATTGGGAGGGTCGATCTTGCTTTGATTGTGAAAGCCCACGTCGCCCCGAATCAGCCCGATGGGCGAATTCACCCGGACGCCCGCCCCGTAACCAAGCAGGAGATCTCCGAAACCGAAAGAACCCACCGTCTTTCCTACCCCGCCCCAGTCCGCGAATACGGCCAGGTCAATCCCGGAGATGGGTATCTGCATTTCATGCTGCGCGCTGATGGCGATCAGTCCGCCGTCGGGCTGGCCGATCCGGTTTATGCCGAAACCCCGCACCGATCGGTCGCCTCCGATGAACAGTCTGCTGTCGAGGGGTACGCGGTTTTCATTCAGCGCCCTCACGTAGGCAAACGAGACAGCGGTTGAAAAATCCGGCGCGTTGGGAAAGGACAGGTATTTGCGGGCTATGGCCCTCACCGTAAGTATCGAGCTCCGGTTGAGCGTGGAACTGCCGAGCAGAGGGCTGGCCACGCTGCTCTGGAATTGACCGAAGAATCCCGTCTTCGGGTTCAGGATATCATCCCGCGTGTCGTACGTCACAAGCCCGGTCAGACTGCCTTCGCGCCTGGACCGGAGGCTGTCTACTTCCGAACCGCTTCGCAGGAGTTCGGCCAGTTCGTCGCTGAGCGACGATACCTCGATGTTCTTCAGCGTATAGGTCAGTTGACTTCGGTAGGTGCGGGAGAGTTCGCGGTTGGCCGCCACGGACACGCCCGCTTCCTGCTCGGTATGGCTGATGCGGTCCTCGCGCCGGAAGAACGCGCGCAGGATGCCCGTCGTCCTGGTCCGGAACAACCACGGCTGCGTGACCCCCGACTCGACGTGCTGGAAGAGCGAACTGATCTGACCGTTTGCGCCGATGGTGATCCCCCGTCCCAGCCAGTTCCGGTAGGCGACGCTGAAGCTGCCCCTGAAGCGTTCCGCCGTGGCGAACCCGGCGCCGAAGCTCACCTCGCCCCCGGGCAGTTCGGTGACCTCCACCACCAGGTCCCGCACCGTAGCGGAGGTGTCGCTCCTCAGGGGAGACAGGCGCACGCTGCGGAACAGGCCTGTCTGGAAGAGCCGGGTCTGGCTCAAGGATATCTTCGCGTTGTCGTAGAGTTCTCCCGGCTTTATCTCCAGTTCGCGGATCACTACGTTTCTGTGGGTCTTCAGCAAACCTCGGACCTGTATCGCGCCCACGCTGACGGGGTGCCCTTCGATAACCCGGAAGTTTACGGTAACGGAATGGTCCTCCACGTGCAGCACGATGTTCGAGTCCACCACCACGTCCAGCAGCGCCCGGCGATCGGCGAGACGTTGGATGTAACGTTTGTCCCTCGCGGCGGACAAACGGAAGAAAACCTGGCCTTGCCGCGTGATCAGGTTTTGCCGCACCTCGTCTTCGGACAGGTATCCGAAGCCGTTCAGATTAACCGCGCGCACGGTGTACCGCGGACCTTCGTCGATGACGATCCTGAGCGCGACCCGATCCGTGTCAATCTCTTCGCGAACGGACCGGACCCTTGCATCAAGAAAACCGCTGTTCCTGTAGAAACTCTCTATCGCCGACAGGTCGGTCCGCCAGGTGGCGTTGTTTATTCGTCTGCGTTGCCAGAATCTGGGCCTTAGAAAACTGTCCGTTCTGGTTTCGATCAGACTGAGTATGCGGTCCTCCGCGATGGACGCGTTGCCATCGACGACGATGCGCTCGACGATATGAGACTGCTGGGCGTTGGTGGGGAAAGCGTACAGGATCGCCAGAAGAAACAGCGTCCGGATCGTACCGGGATACCGCATCCGGGATGAACCGATACGACCCGATTCGGCAACGGTTGGCTTCGAGGGAAGCCTCATTCCCTTTACCATGTGTATTGCCTGACCGTTTGGTCCCGTGACGTCCTTACATGCAAAGGCGTAGGCTTACCGAAACCGGAATTTGACCCGGAGGTCGATTCCATTCTGGGGAAGTTCGCCCGATTGATCGGAAAACGTCTCGATATACAGGAAATCGGTCAGTTGGTAACCGACCCGCAGCGAGTATTCCGAAGATTGAAACAATCGGGTAAAGCTGACCCGGGCGCGCCGGTTGATCCGCTTGCTGAGGGTAAGTTGAACCGGCGATCCGGCTTGAATGGCGCTGTTCATCGAGAAAGGATCGCCCTCGACCTGGACTTCGTCGAGATTCAACAAGGCCTCTGCGAGTGCCTCTCCGGTCATCAAGAAGGCCCTGTTTCTCATGCCGGCGTATTCATCGGGCGTGGCCAGGCTGGTGAGTCCGGCCGTGCCGAAAGTCAGCAGGGAGACGACCTCGGGACCGTAGATTACCTCGGGACCGGCAAGCGACCGGGAACCCGAAGCCAGAATCTCGGTTGCGTTATCGTCGCGCGGCGCCGCACGCAACTGGGGTGTCACCGTCGACACCGGTCCGGATGCAAGCAGTTCCACTTCGTAATAAGTATCGTGAATGTCGCGCACGCGGGGCGCCCAGGCCTGTATGTTCAGGACCGGGTCGAGCTGCGCCACCGGGTACTCGATCAATGCGGTGAAGCTCTCCAACGGTACGCGCCTGGTCAGGTCGATCCGACCGGTTTCCAGTTCGAAGGTTGCGCCCAGGTACCTGATCACGCCGTCTTCCTCGGCGACGGCGTTTCCGGTCACCAGGGGATTCTGCACCGTATTGCCGAGGGCCACTCCGCCCTCGACGGTCAGTTGGGCGATATTGTTCTCGACGTCCAGGTCGGTCACGTCCACGGCTACGTCCAGCGCGATGCTCTCCAGGAACGGGTCCGGCGTGTCCTGCGGACGTATGATCGCGTTGTCGAGGAGCAATTCGCCTATATCCAGCGAATGCGTGACCACTCCGGTCACGACGACCGGATCGGCTACATTGTAAATCCGCGAAAGGTCCCTGTTGCCGGTCCAGGCAAGCGTTCCGTCGATTACAAGCATGGCCGAACCGAGTCGTTCCACTTCAGCCTGGCTGAAATCGGCATAGGCTTCGATTTCGGCGAAGGACAGGTTGTCTGTCAAGAGGTCGCCGGAAACCCGGACCGTGCCGTCCCCGGCGCGGAACGCCGCGGGCTTTAGCGCGAAGGCGCCTCCGTCGACGTCGACCTGGAGTACGTCTGCCCGGAACATCGGTTCGAACTCACGGAACCGCACCGCCGCATCCCGAACGGTGACCTGGCCGACCGACCGGGGAGAAGCGGGTGTTCCTCCGATGGACATGCGGATGTCGGCCTTCCCCTCGATGCGTTCGAGATCGTACACGATACCACTAAGGAAAGACAGGTCGATGTCTTCTCCTTCGACGGTCAGGGCGATGTCCTCCACACCGGTCGCATCGCCGGTCCACTCGGTACGGGCCGGGTCATAGGGTATGGTTCCGTGGGCGGTTATGGTATCGCCGCCTTTGCTGATCCGCAGGTCCCGGACGGCGATTTCCCCGCCGCCATACACCATGTGGACGGAGAGGCTGTCCAGGGAGGCTTGATTGTATCTCGGTTGATCCATGGAAGCGCGGGCGTCTATGACCCGGGCGGAGGCCGGACCGGTGACTTCGATCCGGGTATTCACGTTGCCACCCAGGGGAAGATCGAGATTGGCCAGTGCCATCAGGGCGTCCATTCTGATCTGCTCACCCAGGATGACGAGGTCGGACACGCCCGCCTCCGTTCCGCCATCGACGTACGCCAGGCGGCCGCGCATCGTAAGCCGGCCCCGCTCGTCATCGGGTTGATTGATTCGGCGGATCGTGGCGGACATGGAATCCATATGGATGTGGGCCCCGTCGAAATGCAGCCTGACGGGGTTCGTGTTCACCAGTTCGTTCTGGAGACCGAACAGTTTCAGCGAATCCAGCGCCATGACCCCGTTGACGTCGCCGCGGTCCCGGACCGAACCGTTCACGTCGATCCTGCCCCGTATGTACCCGTCCAGATCGGCGGGAACCACCTCGAAGAACTCCCGCAGGGGCGCCACGGCCAGGTTGTCCACGACCAGGGACGCCGTGTATCTTTCGCCGGCCGGAAGCGACTCCGGCTGGACGTCCGGCGCCCATCGCAGATCGACCGGATAGACAAGATCGATCTCCGACCGTCCCAACGGGCTGTCCACGGATAGCATGGGAACCCGGAGCAAACGGTCTTCATAAAGCGCCGAGGCGGTCACCGTGCCAAGCAGGTTGGTTCTGATTCCCCTCGCATAACTCACGTCCGAAACGGTCAGCAGGCCTTCGATGCTGGGATCGCCCGGGGTTCCTCCCAGGGAGATCGCCCCGTCCATGGCGCCGCTGAACATGCCGTCCGACACCAGGAAAGGCGAGAAGAGCTCCAGCTGCACGCCTTCCAGGACGGTTTCAAGGTCGACCGGTCCGTCCGCGGCGAGACTCGCCGTGCCGTCGACGGTTACGCGGCCGAAATCGCCTGCCAGTCTGAATTCGTCCACGGTAATAACCTGGTTCTCCAGCTTCACCGTGGAGGGGGCCTCGGAATGCAGTATCCGGTCGTTCATCAATACATCCAGCGAATCGAGGGAGACCGTTATGGTGGACAGGTCCGGATACCCGGCCAGTCCCACGGCGTGTACACTCCCGCTGAACGTGCCGGTGCCGCCTTCGATCGGTCTCTTGGAGAGTATGGAGAGCAGCGGAGACAGTGAAGTCTGCAGCAGATCGACCCGCAGGTCGTAGGGGTACTGCCCGGTCAGCTCGACGGATCCTTCCGCGTGCACGGTGGGACCCGGCACCCGGGTCATGGTGAAGTCCAGGCGGTCCGTGCTGATCGTCATGTCCAGGTCGGTGTCTCCCAGGTCTTCGTTCTGAATCGACAGGTTCTGGACGGTGCCCTTCCCCGTTACGGAAGGCTGTTGAAGGGTGCCGGCAAAATCGCCCCGCATGCGAAGGATGGCGTCCAACCCCCACCAGGATTCGCTGCTGAGGTAATCTCCGAGCCTGAGGTCATGCACGTTGAAATATCCGGAAACAGCGCGGTCGCCGGCCAGGTTCGTCCTGGCCCGGAGCTCCAGCCTGTCCAGCACGGCATTGATCGTCAGGTTGCGTCTTTCATCCAGAAAACCTTCGACTTTGGTTTCGCCGAGGAGGACATCGCCGTAGGCCAGGCCGCTGACCCAGCCTCCGAGCCGCACGGTCGGCCGCCGAAGCGTGCCCAGCAGGTAGAGATCCAGGTCGCCCGAACCGCGGAGTTTATCGAAATCCAGCGGCGGGGGCAGCCTTCCGACGTCCTCCACATCAACCGAACCGGTCAACTGGATGTTCCCTTCCGTGCCGAGCTGTCCCTCGGTGTCAACATGGAAGGACGCTTCCCGGAGATCGACCCGCAGCAGTCCGCGCCGGTACGCGGCCGTCGCCGTTACCTCCCGCAATGGCAGGCCGCTTATGCTCACCAGGGCGGAAGAAGCGCTCAGGTCGGCTCTGCGGGGCGCATCGTCGAACCCGTCGCCTTCCATTTCGAAGGCCAATCCCACCTTGCCCTCCAACTCGCTATCGTCGCCGGTGAGGACCGTCGGCAGCGCGGGGAGCGCGATCCCGGGTGACTCCAGCTGCAGGCGGTATCCGGTAGATTCACCGCTGAAATCGAGCAGGCCCCGCCCCGAGATCCATCCGGCCGCATGCCTGCCCCGGAACCTATTGACCGTGAGCACGTTCCGCGCATAGGCCATATCCACCGCGGCCAGGTTGAACGCGCCATATTCCGATCGCACCACCGGCGACGTAAGCCTGGCCTCGATGGCCGGATCGGTCAGGCTGTCGCGCAGCGACCCGGTCATGGTGAAGATCCCCGGCATGGTGTTTTCGAAACCGATGATCCGCAGTATGGCGCCGACCTGTCCGTTCGCGGCGAAATCCAGCGTGGCCGGGTTCTCTTCCGCGGTCGAGATCTCGCCGGTCACGTGGTATTTTATTGGGGGGCCGTGGGCGGATTCCATGGTCAGGTCGTGAACCGTCAGGTCGTCCCCTTCGAAGTACACGTCCGCACGCATATTGGCTCCCGCGTCTTCATAACCTGCAATACGGTAAGCCACGTGCCCGGCGTCGATCTCGCCTTCCACCGTGAACGGCCGGAGCACGGAGCCGCTGAAACCGACTTCGCCGGCGCTCACCGCCGTGGAATCCCCGGGATCGAAATAGCGGAACACGCCGTTCCTGATCCGCAGGTCGCGCAGATCGAAGGGCAAGCCGGACGTGCCCCCATCCGACGCTACGGCCGCTTCACCGTCCCGCGACGGGCCTTCAAACAGTAGATCCAGGGAATTCATCCCGCTGCCGGCGGCGTCTTCGATGTAGGCCATGCGGAATCCTTCGATCCCGACGCTGTAAAGCGGCGCATCGCCCAGCGCGGCGTCCCAGACGTTGAAGTCTATCCGGATTTCGTCCGCGCCCGCGACCTCCCCGCCGCCATGAACGTCCGGCAGGCTTAAGGACACGCCCCGCATCGTCAGGTGCGTCCGAAAGTCGGTTTCGACGCCTTCGATCGTTACCTGTCCGTTGAGCCGGTCCTGGACGGTCCGCACCACGGCGCGGCGGACCTGGTCATTTCCCCAGCCGGTTCCCAGCAGGACGAGGACGGCCATGCCAGCCGTCAGCGTCAACGCGGCGAGCAGGCCCAGTCCCATGGTCCATATGTTCAGCCGTAGTCTCATCGTGCCGTACCGAGATTTGAAGTCCGAAGCCTTCAATCGAACAGCTTGTGGACGAAACGGGTCCTCAGCGCCCGGGCCGCCCATTCCATGTTCCGTTCAATGTCCCGCCGCAGTTGATCGCCCGGTCCCGCGCCGTCTCCCTCATCGTATCCCAGGCGGCGGGCAAGGAACAGAAACTCCTGGGAAGTCCAGTCCGGAAGGACGAGGTCCCGGGCGTTGCCGCGCACCATGCGCAGGGCGTTGATCAGCCTGACGAGGAACCGGTATGCCCGGTCCAGCATGACGCGTTCTTCATCCGAAAGTAACCCGGCCCGGTTGAGGGCTTCCATGGCCTCCAGCGTGTTCGGTCCGCGGACGGAGCCGTTCCGGGCGCCGTAGAGGATCTGCAGATCTTGCACGAAGTACTCGATGTCGATCAGGCCGCCGTAACTGTATTTGACGTTTATGGCCCCGGTTTCGACCAGTTCGTCGTTCTGCCGCTCGCGGAGATGGGTCCAGGACCGGCCGTCGACCGGGGCATCGTGGTACACGAAGGCATCGCGGGCGGCCTCGACGTCCCCGCCCAGCACCGGATCGCCCCCGATGGCGCGCAGCTTGATCAGCGCATGGCGCTCGTAGGGCAGGGCACCGCCCTTTTCGTTGAAATAGGCGTTGAACTTCTCCAGGGACGAGGCCAGGGCGCCCTTTTCGCCGTAAGGGCGGAGCCGGAGGTCGATCTCGAACAGCCCTTCTCTCCGGGATTCGATGGTGCTGCAGATCATGCGCACGAGCCGCTCGTAGTACTCCGAATTCAACACGACGTGGGGGCCGCTCGTACTGCCCTGTCCCGCGTAGACGAACATCAGTTCGATATCCGAGGCCCAACCCAGTTCCCGGCCGCCGCATTTTCCCAGCGCGCAGATGCTGAACACGCAGGGCTCGCCGGAGGGCAGCGTGGGTTCGCCATACTGACGGCGCTGCTCCTGGTCGCAGATGTCGTACGCAGACTCGAGGACCACCTCCGCCAACGTGGTGAGTTCGCGGGAAAAGGCCTGGATGTCCTGCTTCTTCTCAAGGATCTGGCGCATGCTGATCCGGAGCATCTCCTTGTCCTTGTACCGGTTCAGCAACTCCTTGCGGCGGGCGTAACTTCCGACCTTCGACAACCGCGCGGCCAGTTCGCCTTCCATCTGCTCCCGCGACCTTACGATACCGACCACTTTGATGTCCTGCAGCACGGGGAACAGGTTCTTGTACTGCATCCTGAGAAAATCCTTCCACAGGAAATCGCTCGTGCCGAAGAGCGTTGCCATCGCGCTGATCACTTCCTGCTTCTCGAGCTGGTCGAACATCTCCTCCATCGCCCGTCCCGGCGGCACGTTGGCCAGGACCTGGTCGATCAACTGGTTGAAGTGTTCCAGGGCCTGGGCGGGGTTCGGCGCCCGGGTCAGCAGGTGGGTAAACTGCTTGATGAGGGTGATCACGAACCGCAGTTCATGGAGTTTCCCCGGATCGGTAATCTTGCCTCCGCGCCGGTCGGTCACCTCGAGCGTGTCCTGCACCTCGACGCCGGCGGCCGCGATATCGACCCTTCGTATGTTGATGTCGCGCAGCGCCAGGGCGGTTGAAAGGGCGTACAGGAACGCGGGGGTGTCCTGGCCCGTGATGTCGAGGCGGGTCGCCCCGGTCCCGGTGTCGTTGTCGATCGCCACGCGCACGGGGAACATGGATGAGCGCTCCGCGTCCTCCTCGTGACGGAGGTAGTCCACGACACGCTCGTTGATCCTTCGCTGCAGCGCCCCCGCGCTGTTCATCCGCAGGCTGTGCATGGCCTCCTTGATTTCCCGCGTAATGGCGGGCCAGTCCGGAGGCTTCTCCGACGACGCGCGCACGCGGAAGACATCCACGATTTTCCGCTGCGTCCTCAGCGAAGTCGAGGTGATGTCCGGCGGCGCGGCCGGTGTGCCCGGTCGTACGCGGCGGCGGCGTCTCGGCCGCAGGGACCGTTTGCGCCCGTCAACCGCCGGCGACGCGTCGGCGTAGGTGAACACGTCTCCACGCCGTATGCTCAGTCCATTAGAGGCCAGGAGGCCCGAAAGGATCGAGATTACCGACAGGTTGTCGAAAGCCACGACGGTAAGCCGCCACGTGGTATCGTCCAGGGGCTCCACGTCGATCTCCGCGGCGTTGTCCGGTCCCAGCCCGTTGATCATTTCGATATGTCGCCGGACCACTCCGGGTTCGTAACGCTCGAAGTAGGCCGGCTCCATCCGGTCGAGATGATCCCGGATCAGCATATCCGGCAGATCGGTGCCCTTGAGCTTCTCCGAAAGTTCCGTGATAGGGATCGTATTCGTCATGCCGAGGTTCCAGGTTTTGGTAAAGGGCACAAAACGCCTATCTTACATAATACATCCAACCTTCCGTAAACACAACCACGGAACACATTTAGGTACACGCGCCGGGGCGCGCGCGTGCGTACGAGACCGGACGAGATCGCACAGGGCCGGGCGGGCGACCGGTTGTGATCGGGCGGCTGTTGCAATAAACTTGCGATTTACCCACTTTTTTCTTGACAGTCCCACGAAAGGTTATATTATTCGAAGCCATATTTGATAAGCCAAACTTTTTATTGCGCTGGCAACACGATGGTTGCCATAACGTATCGGACGGCATTATGGATGTCTGGAGAGAGTTTGAGCACAACGAAATCACGCACAGCGGCGCGCACTACCTGATGACGGTCCAGCAGTTGATTGAAGACCAGGGATATGCGCGGGTCTCGGACGTGGCCCGGGAAATGCACATCACGCCGGGCAGCGCGTCGATCATGATCAAGTCGCTGCGGGAGAAGGGATATCTCGAAGAGGACAGGAACCGGTTCCTCCTGCTGTCAGACGAGGGAAACCGGCTGGCGCAGTCGGTTTGGTCGCACCGCCAGATCCTCATTGCCTTTCTCAAGAGTGTCCTGCATATCGACGCGGAACAGGCGGAAATAGACGCGTGCAAGATCGAGCACCTGATCAGCACGGAGACGGGGGAACGGCTCCTGCTCTTCCTGCAGTTCCTCCTCTCGGACGATCCTCACGGAAAGGCGTTCCTCAAGTCCTACTGGGACGCCAACGTACTGGCGATCTGCGACTTCGAAACCTGCGCAGTATGCGAGGAAGTGGGTGAATGCCTGGTCATCCGATCGGAGTCGGCGTGAGGGAAGTGGTCATGTTCAGGAAAGGAGACCTCAGTCAATCTTCAAACACCGTTCAGTTCATGAGCTCGTAACGGCTTTTGACCTTATTCCACGGGATAATCCATGTATTCCGAAATCCATACCAGTACCGCAGCACAGACGATCTGCCTCGATGAATTGAATCCGGGAGAAAAAGGGACGATCCGGCAGATCAAGGGCACGGCGGGAGAGGAAGTACACCTGATGGAACTGGGCCTGCTTCCCGGGACGTCCGTCGTATTGATCAAGCGCGCGCCGATGGGCGATCCGATAGAAATCCGCGTTCGGAACTATCACCTGTCCATTCGTTGCGCGGAAGCACGTTCGGTCATGGTGGAAAGAGGTTGAACTGGAAGGTAGATAAAAAAGGACTATCGGTTCGGCTGGCTGGCTCTCCCCGATAGTCCCCGGACCAGGGGGATTCGTACATATGGCGCGTACTTTCCGATCCCGGCCTTATTAGGGAATATACACCCCCTGGTTGCCACTGTCAATTCCAACGGTATACCGGGGGTTGTTTCATGTTTCGGAAATGCCTGTTCTGGTTGCATCTCTCGTCGGGCGTCGTCGCCGGCGCGGTCATTCTGATGATGTCTGTGACCGGCGTGCTGCTTACATTCCAGCCTCAGATCGTCGACTGGGCAAACAGGGAATACGACACGGTCCATCCGCCCTACCCGGGCGCCGAGCGCATGGAACTCGACGCCTTGCTGATGGCGGTAAGAAGCGTTGAAACGGACGCTGAACCAACGTCCGTTACCCTCCGTTCGGATCCGGGCAGGGCTTATGTCGTTCGCTTCGGACGTTCAAAGTCGGTATATGTCGATCCCTTTACGGCCGAAGTCCGGGGACCTGGAAACGAGGCCGTACGTGACTTCCTCCGGGAGGTCATGTACTGGCACCGCTGGTTCGGCGCGGAGGGCGAGAACAGATCGGCTGCCCGTGCGGTAACGGGCGCCGGCAACCTGGCCTTTTGCCTGTTGACCATCACGGGATTCTATATATGGTGGCCACGCAGATGGACGCTGAAATCGTTCAAAGCCATTACTTTTCCGAACTTCAGGATCAAGGGAAGGAGCCGTGATTTCAACTGGCACAGCTCGGTCGGCTTCTGGTGCCTTCCCGTCCTGTTCCTGGTTTCTCTGAGCGGGGTCGTGATTTCATACAAGTGGGCGGGAGACCTGGTATACACATTGACCGGTACCGAACCGGTGCCGCGGTCATCGTCGTCCGGTTCCGGTACGGATCCGTCGAACCCGAAGGACGAACAGCCGAAGCCGCAGATCGCGCCTCTAGATTCATTCATAGAAGCCGCGCGCGCCCAGGTACCCGGGTGGGCATACATCACGCTGAATCTGCCGAAGGACGGGTCGAAGACGACGACGCTGTCGATATCGGAAATGGACAATCGCATACCGCTGACGCGTTCGACGCTGACCGTATCGACCCATGACGCCCGGGTCGTTGACTGGGTGCCGTTTACAGGCGAGAACCTCGGCAGGCAGATCCGGACGTGGCTGCGCTGGATACATACGGGCGAAGCCGGCGGATGGCCGGGTCAACTGATCGCCGGCCTCGCGACATTCGGCGCCGTAATCATGGTGTGGACGGGACTGTCCCTGTCATGGAGAAGATTACAACGGTATAGAAACGCCCTGTAACACGAAATGTGATGCCGCGCGGTCCATACCGCCAACAGCGATCCTTCCATATGACCGAAACCACCGGAACTTCCGATACCCGCAGGTCCGTCATCGACGTGCTCCTCGTCGGCAACCCGAATACCGGCAAGACATCCGTGTTCAATTCGTTGACCGGACTCCGCCAGAAAACGGGCAACTATCCCGGCGTGACCGTGGAGAAGAAGTCAGGCATCGTGACGGGGCCGGACGGCGCGACGCTTCGCCTGCACGACATGCCGGGGATGTACAGCCTTACCCCGAAATCCCTCGACGATTCCATCGCACGGGAGGTGCTGATCGGGGAGGCGGACGAGGACCTGGACATCCGTCTGATCGTGGTCGTGGCGGACGCTTCGAACCTCAACAGGAACCTCTACCTGGTCACCCAGCTCATCGACCTCGGCATCCCCGTCGCCGTGGCCATGAACATGATGGACAACGCCGTCAGCAGCGGCGTCCATATCGACCTGGACGCCCTGTCCGAACAGTTGCAGGTCCCGATCGTTCCGGTGGTCGCTTCCCGGCAGCGGGGCATTGACGAATTGCGGAAGATGATGTTCGACCTCGTGGGGCCGGCCCCGCCGGCTCCCGGATCGGGGTGTGATGCCGAGGGCGATTCGACCGGCGATGCCGAGACCGGGCCGACCGGGTCGGCCGGATCGGCCAGTCCGGCCAGTCCGGCCCCGTTATCGCCCGGGGTCTCCTTCGCCGAACGGTTTCCGCGGAGACGGCTGCTGGGTGGCCTCCTCGACGAGGCGCTCGCCCCCGCGGCGGCGTGGTTCGGTGAACATACGAATCTGAACGAGGTGGCGCAGACCTCGGAAGCGCTGCGCGTGACTTCCAGCGACCAGGCGCTGCAGACGTGGATGGAAGGCCGCCAGGATCCCTCCTGCAAGGAAGACCTGAAACGCATCGTGGAGCAGACGCGGGGCAGGCTGGACGAGATGCAGGTTCCGTGGCGGATGCTGGAGACCATCCTGCGGTATGACCAGATCGACGATCTCTATTCCAGGGTGGTGCGGGAGGATCGGGATGTCCAGGACAGCCTGAGCGTTCGGCTGGACCGCGCGTTTACCCACAGGGTGGCCGGTCCGGTCATCGTCCTGGCAGTGTTCGCGCTGGTCTTCCAGTCCATATTCTCCTGGGCCGAAGCGCCCATGACGCTCATCGAGGACGGGATCGCCGCCCTCGGTGCCTTCGTCTACCAGTTCCTGCCCGCAGGCCTGCTGCGGGACCTGCTCGTGGACGGCGTCATCGCCGGTGTGGGCGCCGTACTGGTCTTCCTTCCCCAGATCCTCTTCCTTTTCTTCTTCCTGGCCCTGCTCGAGGACACGGGCTACATGGCCCGCGTCGCCTTCATCATGGACCGGTTCATGAAGAGCATGGGACTGTCCGGCCACTCGGTCATGCCGCTGCTTTCGTCCTTTGCCTGTGCGATTCCCGGCATCATGGCGACCCGTACGATCAAGAACTGGAAGGACCGGCTCATCACCATCATGATCGCGCCGCTGATGAGTTGCAGCGCCCGCCTGCCCGTGTACATCCTGCTGATCGGCGCTTTCTTTCCGTCTATGACGATTCTCGGCGTGTTCACGCTTCAGGGACTTATGCTGTTCTCCATGTATATTTTCGGGATCGTCGTCGCCATCGGTGCCGCGCTGGTGTTCAAACGGTTTTTCATGAAGGACGCCGTACCCACGAGTTTCGTCATGGAACTGCCGCCCTACCGGCGGCCTTCCCTTAAGTGGGTGCTCCTGCAGATGTTCGAACGGGCCAGGGTCTTCGTGACGGAGGCGGGCCAGATCATCCTCGCCATATCGGTCGTCCTCTGGTTCCTGGCGTCCTATCCGCAGCCCGACGACTATGATTCCATGACGTCCCGGTCGCGCATACAGCAGAGTTATGCCGGCCAACTCGGCCAGCTGATCGAACCGGCCATCGAGCCGCTCGGGTTCGACTGGAAAGTGGGCATCGGCCTGATCACCTCCTTTGTCGCCCGCGAAGTGCTGGTCAGCACGATGGCCACGATTTACAACGTGGAGGAGGCCGACGAGACCTCGGTCGATCTCCGGTCCTCGCTTCGGAACGAAGTGGACCCGGAAACGGGCGAGCAGGTGTATACGCCACTGGTCGCGGTCGCACTAATGGTGTTTTTTGCGCTGGCCTGCCAGTGCATGGCCACGGTAGCCATCGTGAAACGGGAGACCAACGGCTGGCGGTGGCCCATCGTCATGGTCCTTTACATGACAACCCTGGCCTACGTGGGGTCCTTCGTCGTCTACCAGGGGGGACGGATCCTGGGATTCGGATAGCCGCTGTCGGACCACCTGGCCGCTGTCGGACCATTTGGCTTTTAACCCATCCGCCATTATCTTGTAATCATGGACCTTCAAACCCTGATCGTTGCCATAATCGTGGGCGCCGCAGCCGCGTTTGTCGTCCGCACCTTCATGCGGCAATTCACCTCGCGGAACCAGAAAGGATGCGCAAGCTGCAGTCACGGCGGCCCGGAGTTGACCGGGCTGACCGGGCAGACCGCGCAGACCGGGCAGGCCGGGCAGGCCAGGCTGGCAGGCGCATCACGGGACAACGAACTGATCCAGGTAGAGCCGATCCAGGTGGAGGAGTCAATCCGGGAGTAGCCCGCGTCGTGCGGCACCGGTCGTCATCAAACCACATGTCCGTACTCGATACGATCCGAAACAGACGGTCGATTTACGAATTCAAGCCGGATCCGGTCCCCCGGGAAACCATCGCCCGCGTGCTCGAAACCGCCGTGTGGGCGCCGAACCACAAGCTGACCGAACCCTGGCGTTTCCTGGTCGTCACCGGGAAGACCAAGGAGGCCCTGGCGAACGTCTACTGCAAGATCCAGCGGGAAAAGACGAAGTCGGACGATTCCGGCATCCTGCGGAAGGCCACGGAGAAGGGCTATGCCAAGATCATGTCCAAACCCGTGATCATCGGCGTAGTCTGCAAGAAGGACGCGGACGCCTTTCGCGCGCGGGAGGATTACGCGGCAACCTGCTGCGCCATACACAATATCGCCCTGGCCGCCTGGGAAGAGGGCATCGGCATGCAGTGGAGCACGGGAGGACTGATCCGGGATCCGGAAACGCTGGAACTGCTGAGCATCGATTCCCGGGAAGAAGAAATCGTCGGATTCCTCTACACCGGCTATCCCGCGCAGGTCCCCGCCCAGAAGAGAGTACCCGCCGCCGAGCGGACCGAATGGTTCGCCTGACCTTCCCGTCGACCTGTCCAAATCAACCTCGAAAAAGCCTGGAGACGCCATGTCCGTAGTTTCCGAAGAACGATTCGCCTCGGGATTCCTGTGGGATGACTACATGCGGAACAGCGAGAAGAATCTCGAGCGGTTCCATGACAATTACGACAAGTTCACCCTGGAAGAGGAGGACGCCGGTTTCCTCGCAGCCGTCGATACGCCCCTGAAGGTGCTGATCCTCGCGGAAGACTGGTGCGGCGACGTGGTCCAGAGCCTCCCGCCCATCGTCCGCATGCTGGAGGGCTGCCCGTCCATCGCGTACCGCATCTTCCGCCGGGACGAGAACCTCGATATCATGGACCGGTACCTCACCGACGGTTCGAAGGCCATTCCCTACCTGGTCTTCATGGACGACGGCCTGAACGAACTGGCCCGCTGGGGACCGCGCCCCGAAGACTGCCAGGCGATCATGCGGGACAACAAGGGCAGGATCCCCATGGAAGACATCTACCCGCGCATCCGGTCGTGGTACAGGCAAAACGGAAACGGTCCCCTCGTCACGGAGATCCGGGACGTCCTCGAACGGATCGCGTAGGCGAACCCGGATCGCTTAGCCGAACCCGGATCGCGTAACCCGCACATGGCCGCCACCATTACGGAAATCAAGCACAACCCGGGCAAGCCCGACCAGTCCTTCCAGTGCGGGCTGCTGCACCACGGCGGCACCCGCATGATCATCTCCTACCGGTCCGACCGGCCGTACAGCCAGGGCGACATCCGGATCCCTGCCGGCACGCTGACCCTGGCGTACTACGAGGAGGGGCTGCCGTACATCCTCTGGAAGATGATCGGACCCGACAGACGCCTCGTCGGGCATTACGTGCACCTGTGCGACCGGGTGCGGATCGGACCGGACCGCGTGGAATATGACGACCAGTTGCTGGACCTGTGGTTCTTCCCGGACGGCGGCTGCCGCGTACTGGACGAGGATGAACTGAAGCAGGCCCGCGACGACGGGCTGATCGACGGTCAGACGGCGGATCGCATCCGGTCGTCCGCCGCGGAAGTCCAGCACGGAATACACCGGATCATGGAGGATTTCGACGCGTTGCTCGCTGGCCTCGGCATCGAATCGCATTCGGAATACGCTTGACACGGACCGGCTTTAGCCTTAGACTTTACTTACGGGAAACGTGGCGAGAACGTTGCCTGTCAGGACAATCGGAACAGGCCGGCGCATCGCACCGTACAAGCATCGACCTTCCACTATATGCCATCATTGAAAAACACGGTTACGCAACGCCTATCGGCCAAGGGTATCGATCCCCTCGCGCTCTACGGCCAGTTTGACTCCAGGCTGCGTGCCATCGAAAACGAATTCGACGCCAAAATCACCGCCCGAGGCGAAGAGGTCGTGATCACGGGCAAGGCGGAAGAGGTAAGGCAGATCACCAGTGTGCTGCGCGAAATGATAAAATCCGTCCAGCAGGGCCGGACGAAGGAAGTGGACGACATCATCCGGGCAACGCGAACCGGGCGGACCGGACGGACTGGAGGGACCGGGACGAAAAGCGGCGAAGAACAGGGATCGGGGTACGGCGAATCCATCGACGTGCTTTCCCGGAGGGAGCGGATCCGGGCACGGAGTCCCAATCAGCAGAATTACGTGGACCAGGTACGAAAGTGCGATATCGTCTTCTCCATCGGTCCCGCGGGCACGGGGAAGACCTACCTGGCCGTCGCCATGGCCATCTCGGCCCTCCGCCACGGGGAAGTCGACCGGATCGTGCTGGCGCGGCCGGCCGTCGAAGCGGGAGAGAGTCTCGGTTTTTTGCCTGGCGACCCGCGGGAAAAAGTGGACCCGTACCTGAAGCCGCTCTACGACGCGCTGCACGACATGATCCCGAACCACAAGGCCGGGCGGCTCATCGAAGACGGGACCATTGAAATCATCGCCATGGCGTACATGCGCGGCCGTACGCTGAACAACGCCTTCGTCATACTCGACGAGGCCCAGAACACGACGACTGCGCAGATGAAGATGTTCCTGACCCGCCTGGGCGCGAACTCCAAGGCGATCATCACGGGGGACATCACCCAGATCGATTTGCCCGAGGACAAGGTTTCCGGGCTGGTGCACGTGCAGGAAGTGCTCGCGGACATCCGCGGCATCTCCTTCGTGTATCTGACGGAGACGGACGTGGTCAGGCACCGGCTCGTCCAGGACATCATCAAGGCCTATGAGCGCCATGAAAACCCGTAATTCCACCCGCGACGACACTTGAATATCGAGATCGAGACCGTCCTGCCCGCGCCGGATTTCCCGCGCGAGGCGCTATGGACCGCAGTCTGCCGGGTACTCCGGGGCGAAGGCCGGGATCGTGGGGCCGTGACCGTGGTACTGGTCGATGACCCCTATATCCGGAAGTTGAATCACAAGTACCGCCATCTGGATCGCGCGACGGACGTGCTGTCGTTCGGAATGGACGACGATCCCGGATCCGAAGGGGAAACCCTGGGCGACGTTTACGTATCCGTCGACCGGGCCCGGGACCAGGCCGCCCGTCATCACGTGTCCCTGGACGACGAGCTGCACCGGCTCGTGGTCCATGGGTGCCTGCACCTGCTGGGATATGACCACCATACCGCTTCGCAGCGCAAAGTGATGCGGGAGAAGGAACAGGTCTATTCGGCGGATGCGGCCGCCCGGGACGACGTGGCCGTACTGGCCGACCAGGCCGTACTGGCTGACCAGGCTGGCCAGGCCAACCAGGCTGGCCAAGCCAACCGCGGGATTCCGGAAGGTAAATTGGGAGAAAAGTGTTGTGGATGACGACATTCCCCTATTGGTCGAATGGCTTGTCCTCATTGGTTGCACCATCTACGCCATGCTCCTGACCGGAGCGGAATCCGCGTTTTCCAGCCTGCCCAAATCCACGCTCCAGGAACTCAAGGCCGCCCACGAGGGCGGACAGTCCAGCCGCGTTACCCGGTGGCTGGACAACCAGGAACGCCTTTTCACTACCCTGCTGATCGGGAAGATCATCACCACGGCCGGCGTCGTGATCTCCGTGGTAGCGCTGTTCCTGACCCCGCCGCTCACCGACTGGTTCGGTTCGACGCTGACCCTGACCCTTTCCGGCCTGTTCGCTATCGGGCTTCTGCTGGTGCTCATCGAATGGCTGCCCAGGCTGCTCGTGTCGCATTACTCCGACGTGACCGTTCGCGTCTCCGCCGTACTCGTGCTCATCAGCTACTGGCTGTTCTGGCCGCTGATCACCCCGCTGCTGCTCATCAATCTGCGCATGGCGCGTGCGGGACTCTTCAGCAGCGGACGCAATCCGTACTGGCTCGACGACGAACTGCACCGGGTGCTCGAACTGGAAGAAACCCACGAACTGAAACCCGACGACAAGGAGATGATCAGCAGCATCATCGAAATGCACGACACCAGCGTGCGCGAGGTGATGGTCCCGAGAGTGGACATGGTGTGCGCCGAACGATCCAGGCCCATACCGGAGCTGCTGGAGCTCATCCGCGAGATGGGACACTCCCGGATTCCGATCTACGGCGATTCCGTCGACGACATCGTGGGCGTCGTCTATGCCAAGGACCTGCTCCAGCTGAGCGAAGACCCGGATGGGGAGAAAGACCTGGACGGGTTGCTCCGCCCGCCCTATGTCGTGCCGGAGACCAAGAAAGCCGCCGAACTGCTGAAAGAGTTCCAGCAGGAGAAGATCCACCTGGCCATCGTCGTGGATGAACACGGGACCACCGCGGGCCTGGTGACCCTGGAGGACCTGCTCGAAGAGATCGTCGGCGAGATCCAGGACGAGTACGACGACGAGGATCCCATGTACGAGGCGACGCCAGAGGGCTCGTACATCGTCCACGCCCGGCTCAATATCGATACGCTGAACGACATCCTGGACCTCGATATCACGCCCGACGGGTTCGAAACCGTCGGCGGCCTGATCTTCAATGAACTCGGCCGGGTTCCCGAACCTGGAGAGGATGTGCCGTTCCCGAACGCCCGGATCGTGGTGCGCGAAGTCGAAGGGCAACGCATCATCAAGGCGGAGGTGACCCGGCTGCATCCCCGGTCCGAAGAGGACGATGACGGTGCGATGGAGGACCGCGTTGCCTAGCCCGCCTGGCCCGGACCGCCCGGACCGCCCGGACCGCCCGGACCGTCCCAACATCATCCTCATCATGACGGACCAGCAGCGAGTCGACACGATCCGCGGCTGGGACCAACCCCACATGATCACCCCGGCCCACGACCGGCTGGTCGCAGAAGGCGTTTCCTTCCGGCAGGCCTACTGTCCGGGCGCCACCTGCGTGGCCTCGCGGGCCGCCGTCTTCACCGGCATGTACCCCCACAACACGGGCGTCTACAGTTTCCAGCCCTGGGGCCGCCACCGCAACTGGGTGCAGGACCTGGCGGAAAGCGGGTACTGGTGCGCCAGCATCGGCAAGATGCACTTCATGCCCCGGGACATCCCCGGCGGGTTCCACGAGCGCGTCGTCGTCGAGAACCCGACCGGCATGAGCCTGGTCAGCGGCGGCGCGGACGACGACTGGGGCCGGTACATGACCTTCCACGGCGTAGAGCGGCCCAACGACCGCCACCTGACCGACCCCGACTGGTGGACCAAACTGCAGGGCGTGCCGTGGCACGAGGAGGAGCGCTTCCACAGCGACGTCTTCATCGGAAATTCGGCGCTCAACTGGATCCGCAGCCACCGCGGCGACAAGCCCTTCTTCCTCGAAATCGGATTTACGGGTCCCCACGAGCCCTGGGATCCCCTGCCCCGTCACCTGAGCCTGTACGACGATGCCGAGATACCCATGCCGGTAACCCGGGAGAACGAACTGGCGGAAAAGCCGCCCCAGCAGGAAGCGCTGAAGAAGATGTTCTCCACGGCCGGCCACGAATCCGGCATCAACATGTACCTGGCCAACGACGAACGCATTGACCGCATGCGCCGCCACTACTACGCCAAGGTGACCACGGTGGACGAGAAGATGGGAGAGATCCTGGACGCCCTGGAGGAAAGGGGCTACCTGGACAACACCCTGGTCATCTTCTGCTCGGACCACGGCGAGAACCTGGGCGACCACGCCCTGGCCTACAAGTGGCTGATGTACGATACGATCACCCACATCCCGCTCATCATCCGCTACCCGGACCGCCGGCGCCGGGGCGACCACGTATGCGACCTGGTCTCCCTCATGGACCTGGGTCCCACCATCCTCGAGGCGGCCGGCGTGCCGGTCCCCACCTACCTGGAAGGGCGATCCCTCCTGCCCTATGCCGACCCGGACACATCCGTCACGCCGCGCGACTACGTCTTCTGCGAGGACAACTACCAGATCATGATGCGGAGCCCGACCCACAAGATGGTTTACTACATCGGCCAGGAGGAGGGCGAGCTATACGACCTGGCGGCCGATCCCGGAGAGCTGTGGAACCGGTGGGACGACGATGCGTATGCAGGGATCAAGGCGAAGATGAAGGAAGACCTGCTGGAATGGCTGGCGGCCAGCGCCTACTGGCACGCAGGGTACAAGCGGGACCGCTCCGCGCACTACACCGTGCGCTGGCCCACCGCGGACAATGTCAACCTGCAGGGACCGGCTGCCGAGGACGCGGAGAAGCCGGGGTTGTAGGCCCTTTCAGCCTTCGACCACGATGAAATCGACCGTCTTCGTGTCCTGCTGCCCGGAATGGAGATCCGTGACGGTCAGCGTCATGGTATAGGTCCCGGGATCCAGGTCCGCCGTTTCGATCGAGGTGTATTTGAAATCGTCCGGCGTCGTGCCGCTGTCTTCGAAGGTCACGTAGGCCGTCTGATCGTCGGACCGTTGGCTGACCATGCGCCCGAGCGCGGAGAGGAGCCGGAGGACGACATTGCGCCTGGGTTCCCTGGCGGCAATCTCCATCTCCGTTCGAAATTCCGTCCGGCCCTCGGCATCCCGCTCCAGGTTGTAGATCTCGTAATAGATGAACACCGGCGTCGCACTGGAATAGAGGCGTGCGGGGTGGGGCGTGATGAACAGGCCGTTGCGGACGAGCAGTCCCGCCGCGTCGGTGGGCACGATGGATGCGGCGAGCTTTACATCGCTCAGCAGCATCCGGTCCACGCTGTAATCCGAGATCTGGAGCGGCGAGGTAAAGACCCCGTATTTCTGAGACAGCGAATCCCGCAGGGAAACCGCGGACCGGTACGCCCCGGGCTGCGCACTGAACTGGAACGCGCCCGTACTGAGTTGCAGATTTTCCTGTTCCGACGCGGGGCGGCGAAGCGGTCCCATCTTGAAGGGCATCGCCTGCACGTAGTTGAAGTCCATGTCCTGAAGGGCGATTCGTCCGGCCAGCCAGGTCCTTTCGCCGAGCCCGTCCTCCACGTTGCCCAGCTGAGCCGCGGGAAGGCTGTAGGCCACTTCCACGTCGGCCCGGTCGCCGGCGCCCTTGAAGGAGGCCAACTGGTAAACGAACGAAAGTGGCTCGCCGCCGTAGTCGTGCCGGTGGACTTCGGGTACTTTCCGGATGAGCTCTTCGGCCTGTTTCCTCGGCGTGTTCAGGAAGCTGTACGCGAGCCGGTCCGTCGTGCCAAAGTTGGACGACTGGTCGGGCAGATCGATCACCTCAAGCGGGTAGTCGAACACCTTCGAATTCCGCTGATCCGTAAAGAAGATCTCCAGGCCGAAGGGGACGTAGACCCAGCTCTCCGTCGGGAATGCGACCGACTTGGTCTCGCGACCCGCCCGTGCGCTGAATATGCCGAAGTCCTGGATCGGCGCCCCGGTGCTGACCTGCATATCAAGTCGCTGCCGGCTGGTTTCGCGGATCATGTCCACGGCCCGCGTCCCGGTCGGGAAAATCGCGTTGACCACGTCCTCCCCGGATTTGAGGATGAACTGCTGACGGTCGTCCGGATGACCGTATCGGACATAGATCTCGCCGCGGCGGTCCCACGGGTCCTTGCCCGTTGAAAAATGCAGCCTGGAGAAGATCACCCGTCGGTAGTGTTCCACCAGCCGTTCATTGATCCGCGTCGTGGGATCGGGGTCACGGGCCGCCCAGTAGGTGCGCCACAACTCCTCCCTTTCCTGTTCCGGCGCTTCGAGAAAGGCCTCGGATTCCTTCGAGGAGGCTACGATGGAGAGATCCTTGTACAGGGCGACTTTATCGGGGTCGATTTCCGACAGCACCGCGACGTATCGCCTCATCGCCCGGTACGCGCGCCCGTGCTGGTCCAGGGTATGGTACCGGTAGGCTTCGAGCTGTGCCGCCAGCCCCGCGACCAGGGGATTGACGGCCGAATCCTGGGCCGCGGCGACCCGCTGCAACTGGGCGTATCCCTTCTGGAACTCCCTTAGTTCGACGGCACAGGCAGCCAGGCGAAAAGTCGCTTCGTCGTGCGCCGGATTCACGGATGCCTGCCTGGCATACCAGTCCATCGCGGATTCCGGGTCGTCCTGGATCTCCTCGATGACGTATCCCAGTTGAAAATAGGCGTCGGGATGATTCCGGTTCAACGCGATGGCGCGCCGGTAGGACGCGTCCTGGATCCTGTATTCCCGTTCGGCCGTACGGGGCCGGAACAGCGCCATCCTGATCTTTCCGTACGTGCGGCCGCGGTAGTAGTATATGTCCGCGATGTCCGGCGCCAGTTTCTCGGCCTCGTCCAGGAACTCCCGCGCATCCTTCTTCTTGTCTTTGAGGATGTAGACCCGCGCGAGTTGAATGAGGATTTCCGGGGAAGCGCTGTCTATCTCCCGCGCTTCCTCAGCGGCGCGCTCGGCCTCGTCATACGCTTCCTGCCGGTCCAGCGCACGGCTCAGCCACAGGAGGGCCGCAGACGATCCGGGTTGTTCCTGTAGCAGACTTCTCAGCGTGGACTCCGCTCCCGTAAATTCGCCCCGGTCGTACTGCGCCCTGGCGCGATCCAGGCGGGACAAAGCCTCCTGGCCGGCGAGGGCCCCAGCCTCCTGGCCGGTGAGGGAATCCGCTTCCTGGCCGGCGGCGGGCGGCAGCCATATGAATAGCATCAGCAGGACAATCAGCACGGGGATTTTATTCAGGTTAGACATGTTGCGCCGTCCTTCAGCGCGCGAGTGTAAGCGGGAAGCTATTCCGAATCCGTCCTGAATTCCGCGACCCGGTCATTGGTTACGACGAATAACTTCTGCCGCGTGGCGATTTGTCCGGAATTCAGGTCCGTGACGCGAACCGTCATCTCGTAGGCGCCGGTGGGTGTGGTGCCCGTGTCGATGGAAGTGTAACTGTACTCGTTCGTACGGTTTCCTTCGTTCTCGAATACCATGAGCACGGACTGTTCGCTGTCCGTACGCCGTACCAGCCGGTCTATCCCCTTCAGAATACGCCAGAAGAGGTTCTGCGGCCGGTCCTTGTTCTTCACTTCCAGTTCCACCCGGTAAGCGGTTCGACCGGACTCGGACAGGGCGAGGTTGTAGATCTCGTAGTAGAAGTGAACGGGGTCGGTGCGCTGGTACATGCGCGCCGGATTGGGTACGATTTCAAGTCCGTTGCGCACAAAGGGGCCGTGGGTTGAATCGGCCGGTGCGATGGATACCGCCAGCTTGATATCGCTCAACACCAGCGCGTCGCCGGCGTAATCGGGAACAACATAGACCTGTTCGTAAATGCCGATGCGCCGGGTGGTCTCGTCCTGGACTTCTATGGCGGAATTGAAACTGCCGGGCGGCGCTTCCATCTCCATCATACCCGTATGGAGTTCGATACCCGGATCGTTCCCGGACGCCGGCGCGAGCGGCCGGTCGATGGGTCCGATACGCCTGGAAGTCTGGGCTACGCGGTTGTAATCTTCATCATGTAACACCATGTGGCTGTCCAGCCACGTGCGCAATCCCTGCCCGTCCTCCACCGACTCCAGTTGTTCGGCCGGGACCATGTAGGCGGCTTCCACTTCGGCCATGCCGTCCCGACCCTTGTAGGACACGATGTCGTACATGAACCGCAGCGGTCCGCCGCCGTAGTCGAACGCGTAAGACTCCGGAGTCTTCTCCATCAGCGCGGCCGCGATGCGCCTGGGATGATACTCGTCCTGGACTACGGCTTCGGCGATGTTCGTCTCGTGTACCTGGAGCGGATAGTCGAACTTGCCGACCCCGACCTGGTCGACGAAGAATAACTCGAGGTCGTGCTCCAGGTATACCCAGCTTTCGGCCAGGAAGCCCAGCGATTGTGCCCTGGAGGAGAAGGCCGGAGAGGAGCCTATATCGGCGATCTCCTTCCCCGTTACCGCGGATGGAACGATATTTGAGTAGTCGTCCTGCTGTGTTGACAATTCTTGCAGGTAGTCCCCCGCATCGGGATCGCGGGTGCCGCGCGTTGCCGGGTCGCTCCACGTCGTGCCGGAGTTATCGATCTTCAGGCGGTACCGCAATATGAAGTTGCGCTCCCGGATCGCATCGATGCGGGCGTCGCCGGTCGGCTGGTAGTTCTTCAAGGCGTTCTCGCCGGTCTGCATGATGAAATGCTGCAGATCGTCGGGTTCGCCGTACCGGATATAGATCCCGCCGCGGCGGTCCCATGGCTGCTGACCACTGGAGAAATGCTCCCGCGCATGCATGACCCGCCGGTAGTGTTCCACAAGCCGCTCGTTCACGGCGGTGGCCGGCTTCGGATCGCGGGCCGCCCAGAACCTGCGTCTGAACTCCGCTTTCGCTTCTTCCGTTTCCAGCGCCTGGTACTGCCGGAATTCCTCTTCCGACGTCACGTAGGCCAGGTCCGTGTAGTGGGCGCGTTCATCCGGCTCCGCACCGTCCAGGAATTCCTCGTAGGCCCGGTCCGCTTCGGCGTACCGGCTCTGGGACTGCAGCGACGTGGCCTTCAGTTTGTTGATCAAAGTATGCGCGTAGTCCGGCACGGCGTCCCCGTGTACATCGACCACCTGCGTCAGGAGGTCAATGCCTTGCTCGAACTGCTTGAGCAGGTAACTGCAACGCTCCAGGTGGTAGAGCGCATCCAGGTGATCCGGTTTCACCATCAACTGCCGGTAGAACAGGGCCAGCGCCCTCTTGTAATCGCGAGAGGGGTTTTCGTAGGACAGTCCCAACCGGTAGTAGGCGTCCGGGTGCAGCGGATTCGCCGCCGCCGCCCTGCCGAAGGATCGCCGGGCCTGCATCACGTAGAGCGGCGCCGCGGGGTCTCTCTTGCTCTGCGCCATGTACGCGATGCCGAGGTAGTAGTGCACTTCGGAGTGTGCCGGATCGTACCGAAGGGCCTGCTTGAGGCTCTTGCGCGCGTCGACCATGCGGTTCCTCATGCGCATGTACGTCCGGCCCAGGGCGAGATGCACATCCGGGTTCTTCCGGTCGTGCCGTATGGCGATACGCAGTTGTTTCGCCGCTTCCCGGTCTTCGCCGAGTTCATAGTGACTGACGCCCAGCCAGTAGCGGGCTTCCCCGGACCTGGACTTGAGGCGGACCACCTCCTCGAAGACCGTTCTCGCTTCTTCGAATTTCCGCTGATCGTAGAGGGATATGCCTTCCGCCAGCAGGGCATCCAGCGTTGCGTTCTGGTTGGCCGGCTGGGCAGGACCGGCAGGACCGCCAGGACCGCCAGGACCGGCAGGACCGGCAGCCCGGGGTTCGGACGGCGTGTTCGATGCCGTCGCGTCCGCGGTCGCGTCTGCAGTGGAACTCACCAGGCAGCAGGACAGCAGGAATCCAGCTATGATACGACAAGGGAGCGGTCGCGGAGACAGGGCGGACATAGGACTATCGGGAGGGATCGAATGGGTTGGATGACAAGCCGTTCCCGGTCGCACGGGATTCGGTAGGCTTGTCCAGAACCTGATTGAATATCCCGGCTGGAGGGCCTGGTGTCAAGTTAAATCCGGGGATGAGACGCGGGGCGGGCGACGGCCTGGACGACCCGCAGCATGCGCGCATAGGGCGAGTCATCAGAAGATTCAGCGGTCCCGGCCTGCGTCGGCTCGGTTCCGGCCTGCGTCGGCTCGAAACGGGCCGGGTCCGGTGTGATCTCAGGTTCCGCGACGTTGCCGCCCTCGTCAGGTTTTTCCGCGAGCAGAACCCGCACGTTGAACACGCGTCCCCGTTGCGGATCGTCCAGGCACAGGCGAATCTTCGCGCCGATGCGTTGGCAAAGTACGGCGGGCAACAGTTCCGCGCAGGGATTCAGATCGACGGCCAGGTTGAGCCCGGCTTCCGACAACCGGTCGACGATTCCGAAGGAAGGCAGACCGAACCACCATCGGGCGCTCCGGTCCAACGGCACCACGGTGATGCGTGCATCCGACGGATCGCAGAACTCGACGGATCTTGGTTCGCCGACCACGAAAACGACCTTTGCGTCCAGACACGCAACCAGTTCGGGGATAACCTCGGCCGCTTTACGGGCTTCTTCGGGACTCGACGGGAGGCAGATCAATAGCCGGACCGGCCGGTTGCGGATGTCGGAAAGGTTGAATGCCGCATTGCGGTATCGGCCCCACCAGGTATGCAAGCCGTAAATCCATCGCTCCCTGCGGGACATCCCTGCCATTGCTATTCCTGCTCCTCGCCCTTCTTGCGGATATCGTAATTGCCATGCATCTGCCGGACCATGTCGTTGCTCAGGTTTGCAATGGCACTTTCGACCGATGCGGCATATTCTCTCTGGCCTCTGCTGAAGAACCCGATTCTCTCGGAAGCGATGCCGATCCCCGACGCCATGACGGATGCGTACTGGATCATCTCCGCGTCATAGAACATCAGTTCGACCGTGATCGCCGTGTTTCCCCGGGCGTCGTCTTGAAAGGGACCTTCTTCCTTGTTCAGCGTTACCATAGCCGCGGTCACCCTGGGAATCATGACGAGGTCGAGTGCGCTTTCCTCGATCATTTCGCCCGTGGGTTGCGCATCCAGTATCGTTACCCGCGAGAAAACACGGTTCGCTGATTTCGTGATGACCGATTCGAGGGATGCACCGATTTCGAAGATGTATTTGTCGAGATCTGATCGGTCATCGATAACAAACTGGCTGACGTCCGGAGGAATATACACGCCGACGCGCAAATCCACGGGTCTGGCGATATTGGCCGAAGGACCGATGTTGGGATTCAACTGGATGCTGTGGGTACATCCCGCCAAAAGGACGATCGCCACCAGTCCAGCCGCTGTTTTCAGTACATGCATGTGCCGTTCCTCCCTGGTACGTCCATCCCCGCCGTGTAAGTCTGCGCCCCTGGCAAACGCCTTGAAAGCGTGCTCGCGCATACCTTTTTCAAGTTACCTGAAAACTACGGATTCCCGAACGAAAAGTCAAGCGGCGACGGCGAGTATCCACCGGTTGCGCAAGCGCCGAGAAACCCCGATAACACTTGACATTTCAATGGATTATCTCTAATTTCAAAGACCGTTGACGCGACGGAAGAAGCCGTTTTCAGAACGTCCTGAATGTTTGATGAACGGGGCTGGATTCCACCCCTTTTACGGAGACCGCGCTCCTCATGGCGAGCATCTACCTGGATCACAACGCGACCACGCCGGTCAGGTCCGAAGTCTTCCATGTCATGGAACCCTTCTTCAAAGACCGGTTCGGCAACGCGTCTAGCATACACCGGTACGGGCAGGATGCGCGCGCGGCCGTGGAAGAGGCACGGACCCGGGTGGCCGGCCTGGTGAACGCACGGCCCGGCGAGATCTATTTCACCAGCGGCGGCACCGAGTCCGACAACCTGGCGATCAAGGGCACCGCCTACGCACGCAAGGCCTACGGAAGGCACATCATCACGACGAACATCGAACATTCGGCCGTGCTGAACAGCTGCGCTTTTCTAGAGCGGGAAGGCTTTGAAGTAACCTACCTGCCCGTGGACGAATACGGCCAGGTCGATCCCGGCCAGGTGGAGGACGCCCTGACCGACCAGACGATCCTGGTCAGCATCATGCACGCGAACAATGAGATCGGCACGGTCCAGCCCGTGGGCGAAATCGGAAGGATCGTCAGGGCGCGCGGCGTGTGCTTCCACACGGACGCGGTGCAGTCCGCCGGCAAGCTGCCGGTCGACGTGGACGCGATGGGCGCGGACCTCCTTTCGCTCTCGGGCCACAAGATCTACGGTCCCAAGGGGGTCGGAGCCATCTACATCCGCAAGGGCGTCGAGATCGAACCCACAGCCCACGGCGGCCATCATGAAAATGACGTGCGGTCCGGCACGGAGAACACCGTGGGCATCGTGGGACTGGGCAAGGCCGCCGAACTGGCGGCTGAAGAGCGGGAAAGCGAATACCGGCACCTGTCCGAAATGCGCGATGCCCTGGAAGCGCGCATCCGGATCGGGATCGAGGACGCGCGGGTGAACGGGCATCCGCAGCGGCGCCTGCCCGGCACGCTGAACGTGTCCTTCCCCGGCGCGGAAGGCGAATCGCTGATCATGAGCCTGGATCTCGCGGGCATCGCCGTGTCCACCGGCTCGGCCTGCACATCGGGCGCCATCGAACCGTCCCACGTGCTGCTGGCGCTGGGCAGGGACCCGCGCACCGCCCTCGGTTCGGTCCGGTTCAGCTTCGGGCGGGATAATTCCATGGAGGACGTGGACTGTGTCATGGAGAGGCTGCCCGGCATCGTAGCCCGCCTCCGCGAAGTTTCCGCTGCGCAAGTACCCGGTTGAGGCGCGTTTCATGTATTCATCCACCGTAATGGACCACTTTCACTCGCCCCGCAACGTGGGGGATCTTCCCGACGCGGACGGCGTGGGCAACGCCGGAAACCCTATCAGTGGGAATACCATTGCCTTGTACTTGAGGATCGCGGACGGGACCGTCACGGATGCGAAGTTCCGGACCTTCGGCTGTGCGGCGTCTATCGCGGCGAGCAGCATGGTCACCGAATGGGTGATCGGCAGGACGACCGAAGAGGCCGCGTCCATCGAAAACCATACGATCGCCGATGCCCTGGGCGGCCTTCCACCCACCAAGATGCACTGCTCCGCCATGGCCGCGGACGGCGTTCGGACGGCGATCGAGGATTACCGGTCCCGTCACGGTACGGTCCGGAATGCCGGTCACGGCAGGGGCCGGAAAGACTGAATTGATGACGACAATTTCCCATTCCACTGTCCGCGGCGGAGACGCCGCGGCTTCCGCTTTCGATCCCTACGTCAACCGGTTGCCGCCGGCGGGGGCGAAGGTCGTCGTGGCCATGAGCGGAGGCGTGGACAGCTCGGTGGCGGCCGCGATGCTCAAGGAAGCGGGCTGCGAGGTCATCGGCGTAACGATGCACCTGTGGGACTACGACCGCGTGGGCGGCAACGCGCAGTTCGAACACGGCTGCTGCACGGTCGAGGACCGCAACGACGCGCGGGTCGTGGCCGGCAGACTCGGCATCCCCTACTACGTGGTGGATTTCCGCGAGGAGTTCGAGCGGGGCGTCATCTCCAATTTCGTTTCAGAGTACATGCAGGGGCGCACGCCCAATCCCTGCGTGGCCTGCAACAGCAAGGTCAAGTTCGGCGTGCTGCTCGACCGGGCCAGCGAACTCGGGGCCGACTACGTGGCGACCGGACACTACGCCCGGGTGGCGCTGGATGAAACCGCGGACGATGCGGACCAGGCAGGCCGCTTGGTCTTGAAGCGGGGCATCGACGGAAACAAGGACCAGTCCTACGCCCTGTGGGAGATGACCCAGGACGAGCTGACCCGGACCGCCTTCCCCGTCGGCATGCTCACGAAGGCGCAGACACGGGAAATCGCCGAACGGCTCGCGCCGCGGGTGGCCGATAAAAAGGACAGCTACGAGATCTGCTTCATCCAGGACCGGGGCCATGAAAGGTTCCTCAAGGAGTGGACGGCGAATCACCCTGTCAACACGGACGAAGGGCTGCTGTCCATCGAGGATCCCATACGGCCGGGACCGATCGTGGACACGAACGGCCATATCCTGGGTGAGCACCGGGGGCATCCCCTCTACACGATCGGGCAGCGGAAGGGGCTTGGGCTGGCCGCGGGACGCCCGGTGTACGTGGTCGACATCCTGACCGATACGAATACGATCGTAGTGGGCGACGACGAGGATCTCCTCAGCGACCGGCTCATCGCGGACGGGGTCAACTGGCATTCCGCGGATGCCCCGAAGGGAGAGGTCCGCGGACAGGCCAAGATCCGGTACCGGCAGGAAGCGACGCCCGCGGTCATCACGCCCTGCGAACCCGGCGTCGCGCGGGTCGACTTCGAATACCCCCAGCGGGCGGTCACGCCGGGACAGTCCGTCGTATTCTATGACGGCGAGACGGTCCTGGGAGGCGGCATCATACGCGAATGAGGTCGTTATGCGCTTCGGTAGGGTGCCTGCGCGAGTTTCCAGCTATATACGTTTCCGGTGCCTTGGATGGGCCTGCAGCGTGCTCGTGCTGCTGCCGGGTCCGGGGGCAGGCGCGGCAGAATCCGTAAGAATCGAACATGGCGTTCGAGTGACCTTCGAACCCGTCGACGCCCCCTTCGTGGAACACGTGCTGGGCATCGTGCGCGAGACGTCGCCTCATCTGCGTGCCACGCTGGGCCTGCCCTCCGCCGATACGATCCACGTGCATATCGCCCCCACGCAGGAAGACTTCCTGACCTATACGCCCGGGGCCATACCCGATTGGGGCGCGGGCTACGCCGTGCCGCACCGAAGGCTCGTGGTGCTCAGGTCTCCCCGGATTACCGGTACGTATGACGGTTCCGAAGAACTCGTAGTGCACGAGCTCGCCCACGTGATGCTGCACAGCGCGCTCCGCGGCGCGGATATTCCCCGCTGGCTGGACGAGGGGTTCGCGATGCACATGGCGCGGGAATGGGGATTCTGGGACCGGGCGTCCCTGGTGGTCGCCGTCGTTTCGGGAAACCTGGTCCCCCTTGGCGCTATCCAGGGTGTGAACAGGTTCCCCGAACATCGGGCCCATCTGGCCTACCAGCAAAGCGCCCTCGCCGTGCAGTACATACTCCGGAGCTACGGCGAATCGGGACTACACGCCCTGTTCGACAGCCTGAGGCGGACCGGGTCCATCGACCGGGCCTGTTTCGAGACCTTCGGCATGAGTGTCGTGGAGTTCGAACGGGACTGGCTGGCTTACATGGAACGCAACTACGGCTGGCGCATGTTGCTCGGCGAAAGCCTGTCCCTCGTGGTCGCGCCCCTTTTTGGCGTGCTTTGCCTGCTCGCGTTCCTGAAGATCCGAAGGCGGAGGCGGGCCACGCTGCGCCGCTGGGCGCGTGAGGAAGAAGGCGACTGGCGCACGGACGAAGACGACTGGAGAAGGAAGAATGAAGAGTGGGTCATGTCCAGGGAGCGGGATGAATGACCGGGCGAAAATGAGAGCGCGTTTCGAATGAAGCTGTCGCACCGGCTCGAATACGCGGGACTTCGGGTGTTGATGTCGATGACCAGGCGGCTTGCGCCTGCCCGTGCGTCGCAGGTGGGCGACGTACTGGGGGCACTGGTCTTTCACGTGACCGGTATGAGGAAGAAACTGGTCATGGAGCACCTGGCCCGGGTCTTCGGGATGTCCGGGGATTCCGAGAAGCTTCGAGCCATGTCCCGGTCCGTCTACCGCCAGTTGGGCCGGACCGCCGTGGAACACGCCCGCCTGCTCGCGGGAAGGACGGCGGACCTGCGGGACCGGCTCGACATCTCGGGAGAAGAACATATCGCCCGTGCCCGCAACGGGGGCCGCGGGGTCATTCTGGTCACCGGCCATTTCGGTTACTGGGAGTTGCTTGGCGCGACGGTCGCTATGCTTGGCTATCCCATTACCGTCGTCGCGAAGAAGCTGCATAATCCCGCCGTCGACGGCCTGGTACACGCGGGGCGCGAGCGTTTGGGCATGGCGGTGGCCACGATGGATAAAGCGCCTGCCGCCGTCTACAGGGCGCTTCGGCGCAACGAATGCGTCGGGCTGCTCGCGGACCAGGACGCGGGCGCCGGCGGGGTGTTCGTCGATTTCCTGGGAATCAGGGCGTCCACCTACCAGGGACCGGCGCTTTTTGCGTTGCGCACGGGCGCTCCCATCGTGCCGTGTTTCATCATTCGATCCGGCCCGGAACGGCACCGTGTCTGTTTCGAAACCCCGATCGAGGCGATTACGACCGGTGACGAACCGGCCGACATCGCACGGATTACCCAGGCCTACACGGACGTGCTGGCCCGGTACATCATTGATTATCCCGATCACTGGTTCTGGGTACACCGGCGGTGGAAGACCCCGGCACCCGAAGATTCAAATCACGTAAAGTAAAGGAGACCCCTTCCATGCCACGCTATCCCGTCATCGCCATCTGTGCCGTATCGCTGTTCGGTATCTCCGCGGCCTGCGGAAACGGAGGAGAACAGTCCGGCACACGGTCGCCGGAACCGCCGGCCGATCCTCCGCCGCTGGTGGCGGCGCCCGCCGTCGCGGAGAGCCCGGACGCCCCTGGCGCGTCTCCGGCGAGCGCCCCTGGCGCGTCTCCGCCGAGCGCTCAGGAGCCATCGACAACGGGTGGAGCCGCGGGAATCGCCTGGACCGTCCCGCCCCGTTGGGAGGTGCAGCCACCCCGCACGATGCGCGTGGCGACCTATCTGATCCCGAAGGACGCCGAAGACGACGAACCGGGCGAGTGCGCCGTGTTCTTTTTCGGCCGTGGGCAGGGAGGCAGCGTCGACCTGAACCTGCAGCGCTGGCGGGAACAGTTCGAGACGGATTCGGGCGGTCAGCCGTCACTGGCCGAGCGTAAGTCGACCATCAACGACCTGGCCGTGACCACGGTGTCCCTGGCGGGGACGTACCTCGCCTCCATGGGCCCCATGTTCCAGTCCGGCGCCGTGAAAAAACCGGGCTACAGGATGCTCGGTGCCATTATCGAGGCGCCGGAAGGCAACGTGTTCGTCAAACTCACCGGACCGGAGAAGACGGTCCTCAGCGCAGAAGGCGAGTTCCAGGCATTTCTGAATTCGCTTAAGTAAAATAACGGCGCGAGGCCCCTTAAGTCCGCGTTCCGACGAGGCATCTTCAGCGGGTTGAACATACTTGTCATACAAACCGCATTCGTGGGCGACCTTGTTTTGTCCACCCCATTGTTCGAAGCGGCCAGGACGCGGCTGGGTGCCGGTCGCATTGGCGCCGTGGTGCGGCCCGATACGGCGATCCTGCTTCGGAACAATCCCCACGTCGACGATATTTTCGTCTACGACAAGCAGGGCGCGCAAAAAGGCCCCCTGGAACTGCTTCGCCTTGCCCGCAGGTTGCGTATCGCCGACTACGATGCGGCGTTGATCCCCCACCGATCCTTACGAAGCGCACTGCTGGGTTTCCTGGCGGGCATACCCGTCCGGGTGGGCTTCGATCGAAGCGCGGGCAGGCTGCTCCTGACAGACCAGGTCACCTACCGGTCCGTCCACGAAGTAGACCGAAACCTCTCTCTTCTGTCATCATGGGAAAGGGATACGGATGGGATTCGCCCGGCCCTGTACCCGGACGATGCGGACCGGAAACGGGTCGACGCGCTGGTGCGGGAGTCGGGCATTTCGCCGTCCAAACCGCTTTTCGGGGTGAGTCCCGGTTCGGTCTGGGCGACCAAGCGATGGCTCCCCGGCCGTTACGCCGAGCTGATCCGCCGTCTCGCAGAAAAACACGGATACCGTTCCGTGCTCTTCGGCAGTTCCGGGGACCGGCCGCTTTGCGACGAAATCGCCGCCGAGTCCGGTGTCGACCCGCTGAACGCGGCCGGAGCACTGACCCTGCTGCAGTCGGCGGCGCTTGCCGCCCGTTGCACCGCCGTGGTTTCGAACGACACGGGGATGAGCCACGTGGCCGCCGCCATGGATACGCCCGTCGTGGCCGTCTTCGGGCCCACGGTACCCGCCTTCGGGTTCGTCCCTCACGGACCGGGGCACCAGGTCGTCGAGATCCCCCTGGACTGCCGGCCCTGCAGTTCCCATGGCGGGAACCGGTGTCCCATCGGAACCCACGACTGCATGCGCGGCATCGCCGTGGAGCGGGTGATCGAAGCCGTGGCCGTCCAACTCGATAAACCCGGGCCGTCCGTGGCAGACTGAACAGGAAACAACATGCGCATTGGCATCATCGGCCTCATCAACCACGACACCATCTACATGGCCGGCGGCCGCCGGATCCAGGACCTCGGGGGCATATTGTACAACACCACCGTAATGGCCGACCTCGTGGACGAAGGCGACGCACTGTATCCCATCAGCCGCATCGGCGCAGACTGCTTCGACGCCATGCGCGCCATCCTGGACCCGCGTCCCGCCGTAAGCACCCGCGGAATCTCCCTTTCCCCGGCGGGGACCAGCCGGAACCGGATCCGTTACGACGAAGACCTGGAGAAAATCGAGCAACTGACCAACCACGTGGGCTCCATTACTCTCGAACAGATCGAACCTTTCCTGGACCTCGACGCCCTGCTGGTGAACTTCATCGTCGGCGACGATGTTACCCTGGAGACCATGAAGGCCGTTCGGGGCAGCGCCTCCGGGTTGCTTTACCTGGATGTGCACAACCTCTGCCTGGGCATCGACGCGGAGGGCTACCGGCGAAGACGGGCGCCCGGGAACTGGCAGCGATGGATCGAGATGTTCGACGTCGTTCAGATGAACGAGGTGGAGGCCCGTCTGCTGGCCGGCTCGGATCACGAAGTGGCGGCTGGAGGGCCGGGCGGACCGTTGGAAGCCAAAGATGATTTTATCGCCTTCGGAACGTCCGTAATATCACTCGGCCCCTCGGTATGCGTAATCACCCGGGGGGCCCTCGGTCCCGTCACGGTCTACCGGAAGGACGGCGAACCAAAGGCCTTTGCCATCCCCTCGGAGCCGGTCCGGGACGTGATCGACACCACCGGCTGCGGGGACGCGTTTGCCGCCGGTTTCGTAACTGAATTCGCAGCCTCGAAAGACCCGGTCGGCGCGACCCGTCTCGCGAATCGCGTCGCAAGCGTGAACTGCACCGTGGCGGGGCTGCCGGAGAGAGGAACCTTCGACAATGTCCGTATCTGACGAAACCGTTGTCATTCTTTTCCGTGGCGGACGCTTGCCTGAGTGGCATCGGCTCGACCAGGCCCGTCGGGCCGACTACGAGCGCCTGCACGTCGACCTGATGCTGTCGGTTGCCAGCCGCCATGGCCTGATCGGCATCCACGGTTACCGGCTGATGGGACCCCGTGGAAGCTGGGAGCGGTTCTGGACCATCGAATTCCCGGATCTCGCCGGCGCAGAGGACTGGATGTCGGCCGAAGCGGAACCGCCATACGGACGCTACGGGTTATACGACTATACCCTTGCCCGACGCTGGCAGCCGGAGTGCCTCAACTGGCTGCCGCGCAAGGCCGAACCGCCCGTGGACCCCGGCCGCGATCCGCACACGATCCCGCCGCTGGCCGCCGATACTTCGTCGATCGTCCTGCTGGCGTTCGGCGGCCGGCACCGGGGTGCGGGACAGGCAGGCCGGTCGGGCCTGGATGATTGTGCGGAGCATGACGAAGAGCGATGGCGGCGCATGCGGGAGGTGAGCCGGGACCACGGACTCATCCATGGCGAGGTATTCCGGCTGATGGGCACCAGTGACCGCGGCGAATTCGCCTGGGTCCTGGAATTCCCCGATCTGTCGGGCATCGAGGCCTGGATCGGCACGGAGACGGCGCCTCCGCTGGCCGCCTGTCAGCGGCACGATTTCCAGGTCGCCAGGCGCTGGGCGCCCGAGTACTTCGCCACCTGGGAGGCGGGATGGGGAGGGTGACAGGCTGGTAGGCGCTGCGGTATGTTAAACGGGCAAATACGCCCCATAATTCCCTTGGACGCGGCGCCTGGATTCGTCATTTTACTTCGTCGAGCATCTCGGTGACCCGATCGACTACATCGACCGACCGGAACATCATGTCTCCAACGCCCCCGAACTCAGGCGTCAGGCAGCGGCTGCTGTACCTCCATGCGCGGACGCCCAGTGTTTTCTCCGAAATCCTGGGGTATACGCCCGTCGAGCCCGTCCGGGACTACCGGGCGGAGATCACGGCGGATGTCCCCGACTGGCCCTATAACACCGTGCACGACGCGCTCGTCGACGGGTGGCAGATCGTGCAGTTCCCCCATCTCCAGGCGCCCATCAACGACCGGGACCTGGACGTCGTGGGATACGAGTTCATCTTGCAGAAACTGGAGGAGGTCCAGGATGGATAAGTCCCATCTGCTCACGGATATGGAGATGGTCGGATTTATCGTGAACGGCTATCACCTGCTCGAGCTCGATTTGCCCGAGGGACTCAACGAGCGTATCGCCGGCCGGCTGGAGGAATTGGACCACAATCCCGGCGACGCCATCGCGGAGGAGGTGCCCGAACTCTGGCAGGCGATCGAACATCCCGCCGTGGAAGGCGCCCTGGTCAGCCTGCTCGGCGAGGACTACGAGGTACAGGGCCACCGCCACTGGCACTGCAAGCAGCCGCACACCGGACACATGTCCTGGCACCAGGACAGCACCAACAACCGGGACAACCGGATCGACCGGCTCCTCGGGCTGTTCTATCCGACCGACATCACCCCGGAGATGGGTCCCACGATCATCGTCCCGGGCACGCAGTTCCGCAACGCGCCCACGGACCGCATGGCCACCTATACCAATATCCATGGGCAAGTGCCGATGGTCGTCAGGGCCGGGACCTTCGCCCTGACCCACTACGACCTCTGGCACGGCACCGCGGCCAATCGAACATCCTTGAAACGCCACATGATCAAGTTCCTGTTCAGGCGGGTGCGGGACAACCGCGCACCGACCTGGAACCACGATCCCGAAGCCATGAACGTACCCACGGCCTGGGGCGGGAAACGGGACGATCCCAAGAATGTCCTGTCTTTCGGCAACCCCATCGGCGTCGGACAGAGCGATCACTACAAGGAGCGCCAGATTCGGTGGAAATGCTGGAACAACCTGCTGGGAGTCGCCGATGCGTCTGACGGTTAGCAACCATTCCTTCGAGTATCTCGACCTGGAGGGCACGCTGGCGCTGGCCCGGGCCATCGGCTTCAAAGGCGTGGACATCGCCGGGTTCCACGACCGAGGGCGATGCAGCCTGGAGCCGGACGAAGTGGGCGCGGATCCGATGGGCCATGCGAACCGCCTCAACCGCATGCTGGCGAAATACGAACTGGAGGCCGTCGATTTCTTTCCGCAGTTCGGCGCATCCCTCGAAGAACGCTCCTTCAATGCCCCGGACCCCGCGGTGCGTAAGCGGAACAGGGCTTCATTCGAGGGGATCATCCGCTTCTGCGAGGCCGTCGGCATACCGGGATTCACGATCAGCCCGGGCACGCACCACCCTGGCCGTTCCTTCGAAGAGAATCTCGACACGGCCGTCGAAGCCATGAACGACCTGACCGATCTGGCCGGCGAACGGGACATCACGGTCCGCTTCGAACCCCACGTCCAATCCGTCGTCGACACCCCGGAAAGGGCGCTGGCCCTGCTGGAACGGGCGCCAAAGGCCACGGTCACGCTGGATTACTCGCACTTCGTCATGCAGTACGTCCCCGAGGAACGGATCCACCCGCTCCTCGCCCGTACCGACCATTTCCACATCCGCGCGGCTCGGCCCGGAAAACTGCAGTCCCGGCTCGACGAGAACACCATCGATTTCGTGGACATCGCCCGGCGGCTCGAAGGACTGGGCTACCGGGGCTGCCTGTCCATCGAATTCGTGTACATGACGTGGTTCGACTGCAACCGGGTCGACTGCCTGACGGAGACCATCTTCACGAAAGACCTCATGCAGCCGCACGTGCCGGTGTGACGCGACATGCCCGACCTTTTCGCCGGCACCGCCCGGCGCGTGATCAACCCACCCCTGGGAATCCGGACCTTCGGCTTCAGTTCGCGGGAAGGACTCGTCCAGTCGATCGAGAGCGATCTGACGGCCACGGCGCTGGTCCTTTCGGACGGTAAGTCCAAGGTCGTGATCATCGCGACGGATACCGGGTGGATGGACCTGCCCGTGATGAACGGCCTGCGGGAGCGCGTCGCAGAAGCGGTGGGTACCGCTTCCTCCCACGTCATGGTCAATATCAACCATACCCACAGCTCGCCGGCCGCGCCGGAGTGGTTCCCCGATGAACCCGGACAGATCGCGCTGCAGTCCCGCTACCAGGAGGATCTGTGCGGCTGGATCACGGAGACGGCGCGGGAGGCGGACGAACGGAAGGTTACGTCGCGCATCGGCGCGGGCCGGGGCGATTGCCGCATCGGGGTTTACCGCCGGGAAACCGATCCCGCCGGAGAGATCTTCCTCGGCGAAGTACCCGGCCATCCGACCGACCCGGCCGTGGGGGTCCTGCGCGTGGACGACCTGGAAGGCCGTCCCATCGCGACGTTGTTCTCCTACGGCTGCCACCCGGTTACTGTCGGACCTCGGTCCATGGTGGCTTCGCCGGATTTCCCGGGCGCGGCGAGGGACCTGGTCGAGCACGCTATCGGAGGACTGTCGTTCTTTCTCCAGGGCTGCGGCGGAAACATCATGCCGCAGGGCGGCCTGAGCATGGAGGCCGACTGCAGGGACGAGAAAGACCGTATCGGGGCAACGCTGGGTGCCGAGGTCGTCAAGACCTCCGCGGCCATCCACACCCACCGGAAGCGCGGGGAGCGCGAGCGCATGGGATCGCTGTCCCGCATTTCCGTCTGGCCCTGGGAGCCGGTCACCGGCGAGGCCTGTACCCGCCTGGCCGCCAGGGACGAAACCCTCTCACTCGGATTCATCGACCTGCCGCCCCTCGACGAGGCGCGGGCCATCAGGGCGGAATGCCACGAGGCGCGGGACAAAGTCCGCGCACAGGGCGGCGAAGTTTGGGAGTTTCTCGTCACCACGCGATTCGCGGACTGGAGCGACCGGCTCGTCGAGGCCGTCGAAACCGGCGGCGCCTCGATCGACGTGGTGGTCCAGGCCATACGGATTAACGATATCATCCTGGCCGCGAACAGCACGGAAACCTTTTTCGAAACCGGACTGGCCATCAAGGCCGGTTCGCCGTTCCCCCATACCCTGGCCATGGGTTACACCAACGGATGCGTATGCTACCTGCCCAGGGCGGAGGATTACCCGGCGGGCGGCTGGGACATCCGCAAGCGCTGGTACGGCGTGCCAGATTTGCTATTCCAGGCCTACAGCATGCCCACGGCCATCCACCCCGATTCGGAGCAGCGGGTCGTCGACTCCACACTCGCACTGATCGAAGGGTTGCGATGATCGCGCCCGTGCGGCGCAAGCGAGGATTGCACATGGGTGATGAATCGTTCGAGGCACACAGGAAGTCCCGCCCCAGGGCTACGGAACTGTATTCGCGCGCGCTGGAATCACTGGCCGGCGGGGTGGGTCACGACCTGCGCAGGGGCCATCCCCTTCCGCTGTACATTTCCCGCGCGGCAGGCTCACGCAAGTGGGACGAGGACGGCCGGGAATACATCGACTACGGCATGGGCAACGCCGCGCTGCTGCTGGGGCACGCGCCGCCGGAAGTTTGCCGGGCCATGCGCGACGCCCTTGATCTGGGCTTTCATTTCGGCAACGACCATCCGATGCAGCTGGAATGGGCCGAGCTGATCCAGAAACTGGTCCCCTGTGCGGAACGAGTGCGCTTCGTGAACTCGGGGTCAGAGGGCAGCATGCTCGCGCTCCGCGTTGCCCGGGCCGTCACCGGCAAGACCAGGGTGCTGCGTTTCGAGGGACACTTCAGCGGATGGCACGACGGCGTGGGCAAGGGGGCCATGATCCCCTTCGACGAACCCGTCTCTGCGGGCATCCCTTCGGCCGTCCTCGACACGATCGAAGTCATCCCGGCGGACCTCGACCGCGTCGCCGAAGTGCTGGAGAAGGACCGGGACATCGCCGCCGTCATGCTGGAGCCGTCCGGCGCATCCTGGGGTACCGGACCCCTGACCGTGGCCTTCAACGAGGGGCTTCGCGATCTGACCCGGAACCACGGCGTGCTTCTGGTCTACGACGAAGTTATAACGGGATTCCGCTACGCGCCGGGCGGCTACCAGGAATACGCCGGGATCACGCCGGACATGAGTTTCCACGGCAAGATCGTGGCCGGCGGCATGCCGGGCGGCGTGCTCGCGGGCCGCGCCGACATCATGGAGGTATTCGACTACACCGGCGACGCCCACCGGGACCGGTACGAACGGGTGCACCACCTGGGGACCTTCAACGCCAACCCGGTCTCCACCGCCGCCGGCATTGCCACCCTGAAACGCGTGGCCACCGGTCTGCCCCACGAGCGGGCGAACCGGCTGGCCGGGCAGTTGCGCCAGGGCATGGACAGCATCCTCCGCGCGGAAGGCGTGGCCGGTTACGTCTACGGCGACGCGTCCATCTTCCACGTCTACCTGGAGCCCTTTCCCGGAAGCGGCGCCTCCGACCGTGAACGACTGGTCACCCGCGACGTGAACGTCCTCAAGGGGATCCCGGCTTCCGTGGTTTCCGCCTTCCAGAAGACGCTGCTCGCGCGCGGCATCGACCTGGTCTCCTACACGGGAGGCGTCACCTCCTCCGCCCATACCGACGAGGATATCGCGTTGACGCTGGACGCCTTCGGAGACGTCATACGGGCCCTGGTCCGCGAGCGCGTGATCGCGACACTCCGGCAATAGGAAACCAGGGCGTGCAAAACGGTTCATCTCATCGTCTTAACCAGGAGCGATAAGTCACATGGAACTTACCCTGACTTCGCCGCGGTCCAGAGCGGCACAGCTTGCGGCCATCCCGTCGCCCGATGGATGCAACGCGCCGGCGCTTCGTCTTTCGGGAAGCGGCGGTTCGACCCTTCTGGCCGAACGGGATCCCCTGTCCGCCATATACCACGCCATCCTTCCGTCCATGGAAACGGGCGAGGTCTCGACCTGGGATGTCGCCGTCGCCGATGGCCCCACGCCCCACTGCGACATCGGACATGCATCCCGTGAAGACCGGGTGGAAGTGTCGCTGGGCGGCGCGCCGTTCATGACCTTCCACCACGGCGCCTCATACCCCAAACCCTTCATCAATCCCATCCTGACACCGGGCGGCGTCAACATGCTGCGGGAACCCATGCCGGCTTACAGCGAAGGGGAGCATCCCTGGCAGCGGGGACTCACCCTGATGCAGGGCGCCATCAACGGCGTGGATTGCTGGGGTGAATTCGACCGGCCCGGGTTCGGGCGGACCGCCCAGGATGAAATGTCCATCCACCGGGGGCCCCTGTCGCTCACGATCGCCACGGGCAACACCTGGTACGAGGCGGACCGGCCCCTCATGTCCGACCGCCGGTGGTACCGACTCTTCGACACCGGCCGCGACGCCGTGATTCTGGATGTGCTCTTCACACTCATCACCGACCACGGTCCCGTGACCATCGGGTCCACGAAGGAGGGCGGGTTCCTGAGCATCCGCGTCAATCCCTCCATGAACGCGTCGGGAGACGGCCGGATGCGCAACGCCTACGGCGCGGACGACGAGACCGGTTGCTGGTCCCGCCGGGCGCATTGGATGGACTACTGCGGCCCGGTGGGTGACGAGACGGGCGAGTCCGGGCTGACTGCAGGATTCGCCGTTTTCGACCACCCGGACAACCTCCGCTATCCCACGGCCTGGCACGTGAGAGGGTATGGCCTGTTCGCCGCGAACTGCTGGATGGTCTGGGACGACTACCACTGCGAAGCGGATACGGAGACTACCTTTCGGTGGCGCGTCGTCATACACACCGGCGATACGCGCGAAGCGGCCATCGCGGACCGTTTCCTGGATTATGTGGACGGACCGCGGGCGCAGTGGGAACAGCCCGAGGCTTGACGGGACACCAGTTTCGGTGATCCCTGCTTGGTATCCGGTGACGCATAGATTTCCGCTATGCACGAGAAAACTACCATGTCGCCGACTAATCCTGTGAGAGGCACGTTCTTGACCCCATATAAACAGCGCTCACAGGAGGCGTCCATGTCGACCAACGGAGAATTAAACAAGCGGTTCAATGTACTTGAGAAAAACATGACCGAGCGGATGAATTTGTTTGAGGAAGACATGATCAACAAATTCAACCTCTTTGCCAGAGAAGTAACGATGAAGATCAGCGCACTACACAGGTGCGTTGACCAGCGGTTCGAGGCCGTTGACCAGCGGTTCGAGGCCATGGATCAGCGCCTTGGGGCCGTTGAGAAGCGACTCGACGCCGTGGAACAGCGACTCGATGCCGTGGAACAGCGGTTGGAACGGATTGAAACGGACGTGGCGGAGATCAAGGACCTACTGGTCAAAGTACTTGCGAAATTGTAGTTCGATTCGACCTGGATTACGAATGAGGAGACCCCGCCTGCCGTTTAAACTTCTTGAATGCCTTTCCAGTCATCCTGTATCTTCTCGGGCCGGGCTTACAGTACGGACTGACATTGAGTACCGGTGGCGCGCGGCGATGGAAACGGATTCGCATATTCGAAGGAAGTGCCAATGAATGAAGAACAGCAGCAGGACGATCTGAAAATCGTCGAGGAGCTCAAAGAAGCGGGCGAGAACATACGGAAAGAGATTTCCAAGGTCATCATCGGCCAGCAGGACGTGATTCAACAACTGCTGACCGTCCTCCTGGCAAACGGCCACGCCCTGCTGATCGGCGTTCCGGGGCTGGCCAAGACCCTTTTGATCAACACGCTTTCCAGGACGCTTGATCTAAAGTTCAGCCGCATTCAGTTCACGCCCGACCTGATGCCTTCCGACATCACGGGAACGGAAATCCTGGAAGAGGACCGGACGACCGGTCACCGGGAGTTCAAGTTCATCCGCGGACCGATTTTCGCGAACGTGATCCTGGCCGACGAGGTGAACCGTACTCCGCCCAAGACCCAGGCGGCCCTTCTGCAGGCGATGCAGGAACACGAAGTGACGGCCGCGGGGGAATCCATGAAGCTCGACGAACCGTTTTTCGTCCTGGCGACGCAAAACCCCATCGAACAGGAAGGCACCTATCCGCTGCCCGAGGCCCAGTTGGACCGCTTCATGTTCAGTATTTACATGGATTATCCGTCCCGCATTGAAGAGATCGAAATCGCCCGGAGCACGACGAGCGTTCAGGAAGCCGAACCGGAACATATCCTGACCGGGACCGACGTAAAGAAACTGCAGCAACTGATCCGTAGAGTGCCCGTGGCGGACCATGTGGTCGAGTACGCCGTCTCCCTGGCGCGCATGACCCGTCCGAACGAGCCGGATTCCCCGGCCTTCATACGGGACAGGGTCAGTTGGGGCGCCGGACCGCGAGCATCCCAGTATCTGATCCTGGGCGCAAAGGCCCGGTCGGTGCTCATGGGGAACTATACGCCCACGCCGGAAGACGTGCGCGCCCTGGCGCTGCCCGTGCTGAGACACCGCATCGTGACCAATTTCAACGCCGACGCGGACGGGGTCACCGCCGATGACATCATCACGCAGCTGATGGAAGAAACGAAAGGCGCCTGAGCCTGACGAAGGGCGCCTGAGCCTTACGAAAGGCGCCTGAGCCTACTGCATGCTCGACAGAAACCCATGAATTCGCCCGAATACCGCAAATACCTCGATCCGATGACCGTGTCCCGGCTCGCCCGGCTGGATCTCAAGGCGCGGCTGGTCGTGGAAGGGTTCATCGCCGGGCTGCACAGCAGTCCCTACCACGGGTTCAGCGTCGAATACGCAGAACACCGGCAATACATGCCGGGCGATCCCATCAAGCATATCGACTGGAAGGTCTTCGCCAAGTCGGACCGGTTCTACATCAAGGAATACGAAGAAGAAACCAATCTGAAGTCCTATATCTTCCTGGACGTCAGCGCGTCGATGGAATTCGTGTCTACGGGGATAAGCAAGCTGGAGTACGGTAGATACCTGGCGGCCGCCCTCACCTACCTCATGTTGAGCCAGCAGGACTCCGTGGGCCTGGTGTTGTACGACGAGCGGATCAGGCAATACGTTCCCCCGCGGTCGGTCCGCAACCATCTGCACATCATTCTGCAACGGCTGCACGCCGCGGCGTCCGGATCCGGGACGCGAAGCAGGGCGACGTTTCACTCGCTGGCGGAACGGATCAAGCGGCGCGGGCTGATAATCATCATTTCCGACTTGTTCGACGAACCCGGAGACATCGTCGACAGCATCCGGCATTTCCGCCATCGGAAACATGAAGTGATCGTGTTTCGCCTGCTGGATCCCGCCGAGAAGGACTTCGAATTCCGCCATCCCGCCCGTTTCCGCGACATGGAGACCGGGGAAGAGGTATACACTCACCCGCATGTGATCCGTGAAGCCTACCTGGGGGACCTGAAGGAACAGGACGAACTGTACACCCGCGTCTGCCGGGAGAACGCCGCGGACTATCTCAGCCTGGACACCGGCACGCCATTCGACCAGGCCCTGTTGACCTTCCTCGCCAAGCGCGCCCATCTGGGTTGACCCGCGCCCGACCGCCCGGGGGTTGACGGCCGCGGCCGCCTGGGATGACCCGCACCGTCCGGGTTGACGCCCGCGCCCGCCGCTAACCGGTCAAACGATTGCCGCTTCATCTTCCCGGGAGAAGAAGTGGGCCCTGGCCATGTTCACGAGGAGCGGAAGTTCCGTGTTTATGGCGGGGTCTACGAAGGCGTCCACCCTGGCGATGAACGGATACCGGCCGGTCGTCATGTAGAGGAAGGTCTCGCTCCCCGTGGGTTCCACCACCTCGACGGTCGCCCTGATCTGACGGGCTTCCTGCCAGTCCTTGTTCGCATCCACGGACGTGATGTCCTCCGGACGGATGCCGAAAGTGACCTCCCGGTCCCGCCACGGCGCCAGGGCTTTCCGCATGCCGTCCGGAATGGGAAGGCGGAGGCTGCCTTCGTCGAAGGCCGCATGCCCGTTGTCGAACACGACCCTGCCTTCCAGGAAGTTCATGCCCGGACTGCCGATGAAGCCCGCGACGAACCGGTTCGCCGGTTTCTCGTAAAGCTCGAGCGGCGCGGCGACCTGCTGCACTTCGCCGTCTTTCATCACGGCGATCCGGTCGCCCATGGTCATGGCTTCGACCTGGTCGTGGGTGACGTAGACGATGGTCGCTTCGAGGCTGTTATGGAGCTTGCTGATCTCCGTCCGCATCTGCACGCGCAGCTTGGCGTCCAGGTTCGAGAGGGGTTCGTCGAAGAGGAACACCTTGGGCTTGCGGACGATAGCGCGGCCCACCGCCACACGCTGACGCTCGCCGCCGGAGAGCGCCTTCGGCTTTCGTGCGAGGAGATGGCCGATGCCCAGAATGCCGGCGGTCTCGTTGACCCGCGCCTCGATCTCGGCGCGGGGATACTTGCGCAGTTTGAGCCCGAAGGCCATGTTTTCGTAGACCGTCATGTGGGGGTACAGCGCGTAGTTCTGGAACACCATGGCGATGTCCCGGTCCTTCGGAGGGACGTCGTTCACCCGTTTCCCGTCGATGTGGATCTCGCCGGAGGTCACTTCTTCGAGCCCGGCGATCATGCGCAGCGTGGTGGACTTGCCGCAACCTGAGGGTCCGACGAGGACCACGAACTCCCGGTCCCTGATTTCCAGGTTGACGTTGCGGACCACGGTGTTCTTGTCGAACCGCTTGTCCACGTTCTTCAGGACCACATCCGCCATGAAAGCACTCCTCCGGGACTCCGCCGACAGGTCTGTGAGACTCCCGTATTGTGTGACACGCCGGGGTATTTGTCAATACAATATCCCCTCGGTTTTAGTTGACTTTGCCCCGCAGAAACGTTATTTTGCCTGCTCATTTTTGGGAAACAATCCACTTGCCTTTTGCGCCGTGCGCAAACCCCAGATAACCGGACTGCCGGGAGGAGTCTTACCATGCCGCTCATCGTCGAGCTGGACCGCATCAAGGAAGCCGTAGAGGGCATTGACGTCATTCAGGACATAGAAGACGGTTTCGTCGCCTATTCGCAGGGGAAGGTGCAGGTGCCGCCTGTCGGCGAGATGCACTTCGAGGATCCTCCCGGGAACGTGCACATCAAGTACGGCGCCATCAACGACGACGACTATTACGTCATCAAGCTGGCGTCCGGGTTCAACGACAACCCTACGGTCGGACTGCCTCGCGTCCAGGGCATGATGCTGATCTTCAACCAGCGGACGGGCCAGCCCGTGGCCTTTCTGCTCGACCAGGGCTACCTCACCAATGTGCGCACGGCCGCCATGGGGCCGGTCGTGGCCAGGGCCCTCGCACCGAAGAACGTCAGCCGCATCGGCGTGTTCGGCACGGGTCTCCAGGCGCGCATGCAGGTCGAGTATCTCAAGGGCATCGTCGACTGCACGGACGTGATCGCCTGGGGCCGTTCCGCCGAGAGCAAGGCCGCCTACAAGAACGAAATGGAAGCCCAGGGATACACCGTCGAGATCACGGATGACGCCGGCGCCGTGGCGGCGACAAGCAATCTCATCATCATGTCCACGCCGTCCCTGTCGCCGCTGCTGACCGCCGACCAGGTGCGTCCCGGTACGCACATCACCGCGATGGGATCCGACACGCCGGACAAGATCGAGCTCGATCCCGGCGTCCTCGCGAAGGCCGACGTGGTCGTGGCGGACAGCATTCCGCAGTGCAGGCTGCGCGGCGAGATCGCACAGGCGATGAAGGCGGGCGCCATTACCGAAGACAAGGTGGTCGAGCTCGGAAACGTGATCCAGGATCCGTCCCTGGGCCGCACTTCCGACGATCAGATCTCGATCGCCGATTCGACGGGTGTCGCCGTGCAGGACATCCAGATTTCCAAGGCCGTCTATCACGCCGTAAAGTAGCGAAGCGGGTGGCCGGAACGACGGCGCAAAAACCAAGGAGCAAGCACATGGCAGCGGCCTTCCAGCCTTTCGAACTGGAACGCATCATGTCGGACTGGGAACAGGTCGTGGAGTACAACCTGTCCGAGAGCGGCGCGCACCCGGTTAAAGTCAGAGAATTGATCGAACACGATCCGGGTATCCTGGACCGTATGCTGGATACTGAACTGGGCTACGGATACGCCAACGGTTCGCCGGAACTGAGGGAGGCCATCGCCCAGTACTACCCCAGCGCGACTCCTGAGAACGTCCTGGTGACCATCGGGTGCATCGAGGCCAATTTCATCACGTTCCAGACATTGCTGGAAGGTGGCGGCGAGGTGGCAGTCCAGGTGCCCTGCTATCTCCAGAGCTGGGGACTGGCGCATAACCTGGGCGCTGTCCGGCGGACGTTCCGTCTCGATCCCGACCGCAACTGGGCCCTCGATACGGACAGCCTCGAAACCGCCGTCTCGGACGAAACGAAACTGATCTCCATCTGCAACCCGAACAATCCGTCCGGGCAGATCCTGACGGAGGCCGAAATGGACGCGGTCGTCCGTGTGGCCGAACGTAGCGGCGCCTACCTGCTCGCGGACGAGATCTATGCCGGATCCGAACGGGAACGCGAGGAAGTGTCGCCCACCTTCTACGGCCGGTACGACCGGGTCATCTCGGCGGGCAGCATGTCCAAATCCTTCGCCATGCCCGGCCTGCGGATCGGCTGGCTCGTCGGCCCCGAAGACCTGATGAAACAGCTTTGGATGCGCCACGAGTACCTTACGCTGAGCACGGCCAAGCTGTCCAATCACTTCCTTGCGCCGCTGGCGCTGCGCCCGGACGTGCGGAAGGCCATCTTCGAGCGGACGCGGGGCTATGTACGGCGCGGATGGGACAACTACCAGACCTGGATCGGCGAAAACGCGGACATCCTCAGTCTCGTGCCGCCCCAGGCGACGGCCATTTCCTTCGTCCGGTACAACCTGAAGACCGATTCCGCGACGCTCGCGAACCGGCTGATCCAGGAGAAATCGGTCCTCATCGGGCCCGGCGACTACTTCGGCGTGCCCAACCATCTCCGCATCAGCTACGGCCTGCCGCCCGACTACCTGAACGAGGGGTTGCGCCGTATCTCCAGCCTGCTCCGCCAGGTCGCCGAGGAAGAGGCCGCCGGCTCCGAAAACGAGCGCGGTGCGGCCGCCGGCTGATCACGGGAAGGGCCTGCCATGAAGCCGTCCCTCGATCCGCTGGCACCGGTCGACGAGTTTCCCCTGGCGCAGACCTGCACGTATATCAACGCGGCCAACGTGACGCCCATGTACCGTCCGGGGGCCGCGGCGATCACCGAATGGTACCGGGACGTCGCCGAGCACGGCAGCAACCACTTCGACGAAGAAGCCGAGGCTACGGTCTTCGATGAACTCCACCGGCAGGCGGCCCGGCTATTTAACGCCTCCCCGGCGGACATCGCCGCCGGTTCCAGCACCACCGAGCTCCTGAGTTCCCTCGCCTGGGCGGTCATGCCCGGCGCGGAGACTAACGTCGTCAGCACCGACGTTTCCTTCCCCGCCTCGGTCTATCCCTGGCGGCGCGTCGCCAGCCACACGGGCTGCGAGATCCGGTTGGCGCACGCGCGGGGAGACACCGTCGATCCGCACCGCGTCAGAGACCTCGTGGACGACAATACGGCCGTGGTGGCCCTGTCCCACGTGGAGTTCCGCAGCGGCCAGCGCTGGGACCTCGCCGCCTTCGCGGACATCGCACACCGCCACGACGCCCTGCTGGTCGTGGATGCCACGCAGTCGGCCGGAGCGGTGCCCATCGACGCGCCCGGCATGGGCGTGGACGCCGTGGCCGCCGGTGCGTACAAGTGGCTGTGCGGCCCTTTCGGAGTCGCCGTCATGTACCTCGCGCCGCACCTGGCCACACGACTCGAGCCCGGCCTGGTGGGCTTCAGAAGCCAGAAGGACATCTGGGACATCCGCACCGATCCGCCCGACTACCCGGAGGACGCGTCCAGGTTCGAGTTCAGCACGATGGCATACGGGCTGGCCGGCGGGTTCGCGAAATCGATCGAGTTCCTCGTGGACACGGGTATCGACCGGATCTTCGCCCACAACCAGGTGCTGGCCGACCATCTCATCGACGGCCTGCCCGAAATCGGTGCCGAGGTTACCTCCCCCAGGAACGCCGACGAGCGTTCGGCCATCGTCACCGCCCGCTTCCCCGGCCGCCGAATGGCCGACGTGGCGCAGCATCTGAAGCAGTCCGGCGTCATGGTCGCCCTGCGCGGCCCGGTGATCCGCTTCTCGCCCCACCTGTACAACCGGACGGCAGACGTGGAACGGGCGCTTGAAGTGATTTCCGGCATGCCCTGATTCCGCAAAGAACAACCATGTACAAGTTCCAGTGGTACCAGTCGATCTACGACAGCTTTCCTGAAATCGTCGAGGAAGCACGACGCTACGGTGAGGAAACCGGCACGCTGAAGCTGAAGCAGGACATCGGCCTCTACGCCGGCAGCTCGGCGAGGCCGGGCAATCTTCCCGACTACGTACTGGACGCGATCGTAGAGGCCAACCGGGGCGGCAAGACCTACCCGGTCCGGGTGATCGAGGACGAACTCCGCGAAGTCGTCAAGGACGTCTACGGCGACGAGTACGACGCGGTGGCCGCCAATACCTGCGAAGCGCTACTGCGGCTCACGCTCGAGACCCTGTGCGCGCCGCCCTCCATGCGCCACGGCGACATCTACCGCGGCCGGTTGCTCATGCCCTACGGGGAAGACTACGAATGGATCGGCGGATACGGCCGGGCCTTCCCGCCTAGGTACAAGAACCTGCTCGTGGACCGGACTATCGCCGGCGGCGAACTGGGCATCGAAAACAAGAGCCTGGCGAATCTCGAGACGCTCTACGTCCGCATGGCCGGCGCGAAGTACGATCCCCACGGCATCCGGTACAATCCCACCTCGCTGCTCACGGCGGTCGACGTGGACGGCACCATCGAGAACGTGAAGAATGCCGCCGAAAGAAACGCTTCGCTGCTCACGGGTATCGCCACGGTGGGGTATGACACCCCCAGCTACGGGCTCGGCGAGCAGGACGAAAAAGGCGCGCCTGTCCTCCTGAAGAAACTGGCCGATATAGCCCGGGACTACGATGTACCATACATTGTCGACACAGGGGGCTCGATTCCCATCGTCGGCATGGACCCTCGGGACATCGGCTGCGACATCATCACCTACAGCATGGACAAGCCGGGCCGCGCACCCGCTTCAGGGTTGCTGATCGGTAAAGAAGAGATGATCAACCCGATCCGCAAAGGCATGGGCCTCGGCGGCCAGCGGTTCGGTGAGCTGTCCTCCCACGGAAAGGCGGTCTACACTTTCAGCGATCCGGGCCGGGACACCCTGGTCGGCCTGACCGCCTACCTGAAGGTCCTTCGCGACCGGCCCCGCCTGGTCACGGACCCCGTGGACCGGTTCCACGAAATCATCGTGGAGGAATTCGCGCAGATGAAGCCCGCGCGCTTCCGAGACGACCTGATCTTAACGAAGACCTACCAGCTGGGCGGCACCGAGCTCAACTACGAACGCACGTGGAAGGACGGCGCCTTCGGCATCCCGATCTTCAACCTCGAAGACCTGTGGGCCAACACCAACCCCATCGTGCTCGCCCAGGAGCACATGGGCGTCGAACCCGCCACGATCTACAGCGGGAAGATGTTTCTCGGGCCCGGCCTGGGGACGCTCGACCAGGATGGAAACCTGATTGAAGAGTACGCCGTCCTGGGCGCGAAGACCCTGGTCAAGGCCGTGGAAATCGTGTGCCGATATGCGGGGTTGGGGGATTGATCCGGAAATCCACGCGGCGGTAGCCGAGGCGGCCGAAGTCAACGGCTTGAGTATAAACCGGTGGGCTGGGGAGAAACTGAGCGAGGCCGTAGCGAAGAAACGAAGTGCTTCGGCAGTCGATTAATCAGGCAATCTCTTGTCCACCTGTAACGATCATGTTACACGGCAATCAATCGAGGTCGTCGATTACCGTGTCTTGACCCCTGCCTCGTATCGCTAAAACTCCACGCCTTCCAGCACAAGCGATTCCATTTCATCCCACTGGCCGGAGGGCAGGTCCTCCTCGCACAACTGCGCCAGCTCCTTCTCGAAGAAAAATGCCTCCTCACCAAAGGCCGGCTCGAGGTCGTCCAGCCAGATGGCTTCTTCGTCATACCGGGCGAAGAACGGCCGCAGGACCCAGTCGGGATTGCGTCCCTGCAGGAACCGGAGGGCGATGATCTTCTCCCCGTGGATCTCGCTGATGCCCATTACATGGACCTTGCCGGGATGGGCCGACATGCTGGGTCCGCGCACGGTCCGGCAGATCCCGCTTACCTGCTGATAGGCGTTCTGGAAGATCTCCCAGGCCCGTACCATCGGCACGGCGAAGAAATGCTGCACGCCGGTATCCCGCACCAGGAACATATAGTACGGCACCATCCCCAGGTCAACCTGCCTGCGCCACATGGCCGCCCACGTGTCCGGATCGTCGTTGATATTCCGTAGAATGGGCGACTGCGTGTAAACCGTCGCTCCCGTACCGCGGATCCGGCCGACTGCCTTTGACACCACGTCAGGCTGGAGTTCGGCGGGATGGCTGCAGTGGGCCATGATGGCCAGGTGCTTGCCGGCGCGGGTGATCCGTTCGAACAGCGCCAGCACGTCGTCCGCATCCGGGTCCGTGAGGTACTTGTAGGGCCAGTAGGCCAGCGATTTCGTCCCGATCCGGATCGTGTGCAGATTGGGGAGATCCGCCTTCAGCAACGCATCGATATACACGCTGAGGTTCTTTGCCCGCATGACCATGGGATCGCCGCCCGTGAAAAGCACGTCCGTGACCTGTGGATTGTCTTCGAGGTACCTGATGAGACTTTCGACCTCGCGGCTGGCGAACTTCAGCTCATCGATGCCCACGAACTGGGGCCAGCGAAAGCAGAAGGTACAGTAGGCGTGGCAGGTCTGACCCTGGGACGGGAAGAACAGGACCGTCTCCCGGTACTTGTGTTGCATGCCGTCCAGTTTCTCGTCGTCCTCCCTTGGGACGTTGTGCTCGAGCTGACCTGCGGGCTGTGGGTTCAGATCCCATCGGATCCGGTTCACGGTGCGCGCCATTTCCGCTTCACCCGCCCCTTTTTCCACCAGGGCCGCCACCTCGTCGAAGTGGTCCGGCGACAGCATCTCCCGTTGTGGAAAGGTGAGCTGGAACATGGGATCGTCGGGGATATTCTCCCATTGGATCAGGTTCTCCACCACGTGGGAATTGGTCCGGAACGGCAGAACCCGCGCCACAACCTCCATTTCGAATTTCAGGTCGTCCGGGAGTCTGTCGATCTGTGGTATTTTCCTGTAGTTCCTGAGATCGTATATCTGCAACCTGGGGTTCTTGCCGTTCATGCTTCTGATCATGGTACCTTCCTTACTGACAACGGAGATCCAGCGCCCGGAGATTGGGAACCGCCCCGCGTGCTTCTTTTAACTCGACTCGTACTCGGGTAGCGACGGGCCGGGGCTCGGCCCAAAATTGGCAGCATCGGATCCATAAATGACGGCATCGGACCCATAAAGTTCGATCAGCGCGGGGCGGAGAAAACGGCTGAGACTGGATCGGAATCCAGACGGCTTCAAGCAAGGATGCCCGAGCATCCACGAGCCGCCATCGCCCCGGGTGGTACGAACAAGAAGGCCGTCCGGGCCGCAGATAGGAAAGAAAGCCGTTCCGCGAGGATTACCGGGGAAGCTCAACTAGAGACGCTAAGGCGAGCGCAATTCCCGAGGGAAACGTCTTTGTCGCGCAATTACCCGCTGTCGCCGGTTATGTAGGAGAAAAGTTTCGGCGGGGGCAACAACCGCGATATAGCAGACTACGCAGACACTGCCTCGCGCCGCGGGAGGACGATACGTCCACCTAAAACCTCCTTTGGGTGAGGGCGTGTTTAGGGGAAGATCGGTACAGTCTCAAGATAACCGCAGGCGCACTGCGCTTCAAGTCTTTTCGGCCTGTGGCGGAAAGCCTGGCCCATGCGTGCATATACTCGCCGGGAGATCGGACTATCCGATCGCCGCGAACCAGTCCGTTCCGAACTGCCTCTCTGCCGCCGCGATGCGTTCCGCGCTGCCGAGATCCGCCCACCGGGCTTCTTCGGCCCGAAAGGCCCGAATTGATTCGCCCGTGCTCGCCAGGTCCAGGAAGTAATCTATGATCGAAAAGGGACCGGCCTCTTTCATTCTCGCGAGCGCATGCGGGGACATGGCGTAGACGCCCATGAAGGGCAGGGGAGTGACCTCGCCGTGCGACGGCCGGACTGGCCGGACCATGCGAGTCTCGCCGGTAACATTCGACCGCCACCCGCAGAGGACGTATTCCTCGTCGAAGAGCAGGTGACGCGAACTCTTTCGTTCCTTCACGGCGACGGTGACCAGGGCATCCGACGCGCGGTGGGCATCCGACGCCGTATGGGCATCCGACGCGAGGTGGGCACTCGACGCCGAACCGGTTTCCGGCGCGAGGTGGACACTCGACGCCGAACCGGTTTCCGACGCGCGGTGGGCCTTCATCAGCTCGGATAGATCCAGGTCGGTCAGCACGTCCACATTGTGCACCAGGAACGGTTCTTCGCGGTTGAAGAAACCCGCGGCCTTCCTAACCCCGCCGCCCGTGTCCAGGATCTCCTCCTCCACGGAAACGGTCAGCGAAACGCCGGGACCATCGTACGCGGCCGAGTAGGCCTTGATTTGTTCCGCGAAATGGTGGGCATTGATGATGATGTCGGTGAAACCATGCCGGGCGAGCCGCGCGATAACCCAGTAAAGCATGGGCTTGCCGGCCACCTTCACCAGGGCCTTGGGCCGGTCGTCGGTAAGGGGCCGGAGCCGGGTACCCAGGCCGGCCGCGAGGATCATGGCCTTCACGAGTCCTCCTGCTCACGGTGCCTCAGCCGGACCGTCAAGCCCGGACGCTCTTTCAAGTGCGCCGCCAGCCGCTCAGCGAAGTACACCGATCGGTGCTGTCCGCCCGTGCACCCGAAGGCGACGGTCAGGTCCGTGAACCCGCGACGAAGGTGGTGTTCGACCGCCCGGCCGACCATGGTCTTCGCATCCCTCAGGAAGGACTGCGCCTCCTCGAGTTCGTCCAGAAAGGCGGCCACCGGTGCGTCCTTACCCGTCAGATCCGCATATTCGGGAATACGGCCGGGGTTCTTCACGATCCGGCAGTCGAAGACGAACCCGCCGCCGTTCCCGCTCGGATCCCGGGGCAGGCCGAGGTGATATGAAAAGCTCCAGAGGTGGACGGTCAGTCCTTCGCCGGAAACCTCGCCCATGCGCCGAAGCCCAGGATCGTCGACGATGCGCGACCAGGCCCGGTTCAGTTCAGGCAGGTCGACCGGCAGGCCGGCCCGCGCCAACAGGCCCTCGAGGTTACAAACGCCGTGGGAGATACTGGTCAGGAAGTGGGACTTGCCTTCGTACAACCCGCGGTACCCGTAGGCGCCCAGCGCCTGCATGAGGCGGACCAGGGCGTAACCCCAGTAGTGGGCGAGGAACGTATCCTGGAGAAGAGGGGTATACGCGCCGGCCGCTTCGACGTAGTGTTCCAGGAGCTCGTCCCGGGTCTCCCAGGGGATTTCGGCCCTGGCGTCCTGCAGGAGTGAGGCCACGTCGTATTGTAGCGCGCCCTGCCGCCCGCCCTGGTAGTCGATGTAGTGCGGCCTGCCCTCATGCAGCATGATGTTCCGGGACTGGAAGTCGCGGTACAGGAAGTAGCGGGTATCGGCTTCCAGCAGGAACGCCGTGAACCGTTCGAAATCGTTTTCAAGGGCCTGCTCGTCGAAGTCGATGGGCACGAGTTTGAGGAAATGGTACTTGAAGTAGTTCAGGTCCCAGCGGATGGACTGCGCGTCGAACCGGCTCCTGGGGTAACAGATCGAGAAGTCCAGGTCCGCCGCCGCGGTGACCTGGAAGCGGGGCAGGTCGTCGAGTACCTGCCTGTACATCGCGACCGTCTGATCCGGGAAGGCGCCATCCTCCGCTCGCTTGGCGGCCACCCGGGCGTACAGCGTCTCGTCTCCAAGGTCCTGCTGCAGGTAGACGCCCTGTTCCAGGTCCTCGGCGTAGATCTCGGGCACCGGCAGGCCGTGGCGGCGGAAGTGGCGGGACAGGGAAAGAAAGGCGGCGTTCTCCCGGCGGTCGGCGTTCGTCGCGCCGACGACGGTCCGTCCCCCGTCCGCCATCCGGTAATACCGCCGCCTCGAACCGTCCGCGCCCAGGGCGCCGATGCGCGACGGCGCACGGCCGAACGTTCGGCGGAAGAGACGTGCCAGCCTGTCCGGGGCATCACGATTCATGTCCGCTTCACCCGGGCCGCTTCATGATCAGGAGCAGGGGTCTGTGGTCGGTGGGATACATCCGGCGCGCGTCGTTGTTGTTGTCGAGGATGACGTAGACCCGGTCGCGGTCCATGGCGAGCCCCTCCGCCGTTTTCGCGCCGAACTGTTCGTGCTGATAGAGGTATTCCGGGTCGTTGACGATATGGGCGAAGGACCAGATCGTCGAGGGACTGTCCACGTCCAGGTACCGGATGGTCCTCCGGATGGTCGCGGTGCTTCGCTGCAGGATGTATACGTTTTCGACCTCCCGGTGGAGGCCCGTGTAACTGTCTGCCAATCCATGGTTGGCGATCTCCACGATCCGCTGCACCGGGGCCATGTCGACTTCGATCAGGCCGCAGGGCTCCCGCTCCGCGGTGACCAGGAACCGGTCCCGGGCCATCAGCGTGATCCCCTCGAGATACCCGCCGCGCGTCTGGAACAGCCCCGCCGAAGCGCCTACTTTCCGGAGGCTCGTGGTGACCCAGGATGCCTTCTTTCCGTCCGCTTCGACCTTTAGAATGGCGAACGCCCCTTCGCTGGCGAGATAGAAGATCCCGTCGTCATCACGGGTGATGCCCTCCAGGTCCAGCCTGAACACACCGAAGGGTCTGGGCGCCTCGAACCGTATATGCGGAACGAATACCGCGACATCCTCCCGGAGCTCGATCCGGAAGATGGTATCGTCGTGCTTGTCGGAAACGGTATACAGGGTGTCGTTGTGGACGAAGAGTCCCGATGGCTGGTTGGATTCGGGACCCTCGACGGGGAGGACGCTGATGGCTTCGAGGAGGACCGGGCTTTCCTGTGCTGAGGCTGCCCTGGGAATGCACAGCAGGACCGAAGCACATAAGGCGAGCGACGCGAGAAGGAGGCGGAAACCCCTACTCCCCATCTTCCACCTCGGCGATGTAGAGGTTTTGCCAGCGGAAGTAACCTACAGTGCCGTCGTCATTTACGTCATAGCCCTTCAACCAGGGCTTCCGGAGCTGCAGGCCCATCTTGTGATAGAGGAACGCGGCAGGATAGTCCGCCACCTGGACGACCGAGGCTTCCCGGTACAAGTTTTCCCGGATCTCCGGATTCAGTTCGGCGGCGGCCGCATCCACGAGGCGGTCGAAGGCGGGATTGTGCCAGTCCTGCCGGCCGTGGCCCCGGGGCTGGGAGTGCCAGATCATGTCCAGCATGTTGCGGGGATCGAGGAAATCGGCGCCGAAGGCGATCAGGCCGAGGTTCATGTTCCATTTATACAGATGGTCCATGTAGGTGTGCAGGTCGGCCGTCCGGATGTCCAGGTCGACGCCGAGATGCTCTTTCAACATGCTCTGTATCGCCACGCCGATCAGGCGGTCGGAGGGCGTTGGGGCCCTGAGCCACAGCTCCTGCCGCGGGAAACCCTGTCCCCCCGGATATCCGGCCTCGCGCATCAGTTGCCGCGCCCGTTCGGGATCGAAGCCTTGCACCGCGGCGTGCGTGTCCCCCTCGAACTCCCTGAAGCCAGGCGGGATCATGGAATAGGCCGGTACGGCCCCGCCCCGCAGGATGACGTTGCACAGGTTGTCTCGGTCCATCACCCGGGTGAAGGCTTCACGGACGCGAATGTCGTTGAAGGGCGGCAGCTGCGTCCTGAAGAACAGATACCAGGTATTCAATCCGTGAAAACGGACGAGATCATTCCTCAGATCGGGATCCCCCTCGATGCGGGCCAGGTCGTTCACGTCCACGTTCTCCATGTCGACCTCGTCGCTCTCGTAGGGAAGAATGGTAGCCGCGGCCGCGTTGCGAAAAGGGTGTATCACCTTCTCCAGGAAAGGCTTGTGGGGGCCGTTGTAGTAGGGATTGGGTACAAGCGTCATGTGGCTGCCGTTGACCCACTCCGTGACCATGAATCCGGAATTCGTGATGATGTTTTGCGGTTCGGTCCACTTGCGGCCGTATTTGTCCACGAGGCGCTTCGGCACCGGCATGGCGTCGCCGAAAGAGACGATATGGGGCAGATAGGGCGCCCGCTTTTCCGTCTCGATGACCAGGGTCGTATCGTCCACGGCCCGGATGCCCAGGGACTCGAGGTCCTTGTTCTCCCCCTTGACGATCGCTTCGGCGTTCTTGATGTCGTAGTAGAAGAAGGCGTAGATGTTGGTGGATTCGGGATCGAGCATCCGGCGGTAGGAATACACGAAGTCGTGGGCCGTCAGCGGCGATCCGTCGCTCCAGCGCATCCCGGACCTGAGGTTGAAGGTCCAGACGATCCCGTCTTCCGACCCCCAGGTGTGCGCGGCGCCCGGGATCGGGTTCCAGTGCTCGTCCTTGAACAGCAGGGCCTCGAAGGGAAGGATCGTCTGCTCGGTATCGTAGGGCTCGATACTGGGGTCCAGGCTCTTGGGCTCCGGACTCATGGACCGCAGCACCTGTCGGGAGGCGTCTGCCGCGTCGTCCGGGAGTACCACGCCGATCGAGTTTACGCGGCCACCTTCCGTGGTGGTCGTCGGCTGTTCCCCGCCGCGTTCACCTTCTCCGCAGGAGACCAGCAAGAAGATCGAAACAAGTACTGCGGGAGTGCGCATAGCGAATCGTCGTTTCGTTACACCGCCAGCCCCGGCGCGCTAAACCCGGATCAGTTCCTTGACAAGCAGGTCGTTGATCCGGCCCGCGAACCCCACGGGATCGTCGAGCTTGGACCCTTCGGCCACCACGGCCTGCTCGTAAAGCAGGCGGCCGATGGATTCGACGCGCGCGTCGGCGCTGTCGCTGTCGTGTAGCTTCTGCAATCCCTGGACCACGGGATGTCCGGCGTTGAGTTCCAGGATGCGCTTGGCGTCCTGGGCCCCGCCTTCGCCCATGCGCTGCATGAGCCGTTCCATGTGGGCGCTCATGGCGCCTTCGTCGGCCACCAGGCAGGAGGCGCTGTCCCTGAGGCGCGTGGACAGCCGGATATCCTGCACCTCCGGGATCTTGCCCTTCAGGGTTTCGATCAGGGCCTTGAAGGTCTTCTCGTCGTCCTCCGCCCTGGCCTTGTCGGATTCGCCGGCCGCGATGTCGCCCTTGTCGGCCGCCTTGTACTTCTTCTCGCGGTACTCGTCCACCGACGACATGACGAATTCGTCGATGGGGTCCGTCATGAAGAGGACGTTCCAGCCGCGATCCCGGAAGACCTCCAGGTAGGGTGTCCGCTCGAGCATGCCGCGGTGCTCGCCGATCAGGTAGTAGATCTCCTCCTGGTCGGGCGGCATCTGGTCGACGTATTCATCCATGGAAATGTACTTCCCGGCCTCGGTGTTCATGGACTCGTACACGGCGAGGGAGGTCAGGGTGTCCCGGTTCTCGAAGTCCTGCGCCATCCCCTCCTTGAGGATCAGGCCCAGTTCCCTGTAGAACGCCACGTACTTGTCGAACTCGTCCTTCTTCATCTCCTCCAGCACGGTGAAGATCCGCTTTACGATGTTCTTCCGGATGCGGTCGAGGATGGGATTCTGCTGCAGGATCTCGCGGGAGACGTTGAGGGGCAGGTCCGCGCAATCCACCACGCCCTTGATGAAGCGCAGGTAGGGCGGCAGCAGCTCCTCGCAGTTCTCCATGATCTGGACCCGCTGCACGTACAGCCTGGGTCCCACCTTGGGGTCGCCGAACATCATGTCGAAGGGCCGCTTCGCCGGGATGAAGAGCAGGACCTTGAACTCCGTCAGCCCCTCGGCCGTATAGTGGATCACCTTGGCCGGATCGCCGTAGTCGTGGGAGATCTGGCGGTAGAAGGCGTTGTACTCGTCTTCTTCGATCTCGTCCTTCGAACGCAGCCAGAGCGCCTTCATGGAGTTGAGCGTCTCTTCCCGGACCACCGCCTCCGTCTTGTCGTCCTCCCTGTCGTCCTCGCCCTCGACGGGTTCGTGCCGTTCCACGTCCATGACGACCGGGTACTCGATGAAATCGGAGAACTCCTTGACCACCTGCCGGAGCCGCCATTCCTCCAGGAACTCCTTCTCGTCCTCCTTGAGATGGAGCGTGACGTCGGTCCCGTGCGTCTCCTTCTCCACGGTCTTGATGGTGAACTCGCCCTCTCCCGCGGAGATCCAGCGGACGCCCTGTTCCTTCGGATCGCCCGCCAGGCGAGAGACCACCGTCACCCGGTCGGCCACCATGAAGGCGGAGTAGAATCCCACGCCGAACTGGCCGATCAGATCGGGACGGCTGGCTTCGTCCGCCTGCTGCAGGGTTTCCAGGAAGGCCCTGGTGCCGGACTTCGCGATCGTGCCCAGCTGGTCGATGATGGTTTCGCGGGACATCCCCGTGCCGTTGTCGGAAACCGTCAGGGTGTTCTTGTCCTTGTCGGCGATGAGCTTGATCTTCCACTCGGTGTCGCCGTCGAGCAGGTCGCTGTTGTTGATGGAATTGAAGCGGATCTTGTTGATCGCGTCGCTGGCGTTGCTGATCAGCTCGCGGAGGAAGATTTCCTTGTTGGAGTAGAGCGAATGGGTGATCAGGTGCAGGATCTGCCGCAACTCGCTCTTGAATTCCATGGTTTCGGTGGACGTAGCAGGTGCTTCGGACATCGTCTGGCCTTTCCTCATGAACAGGGGAGTGGGTTGCTCCCGGATGGGCATGCCGTCCCGGGCCGTGATTTACGCCCGGATACAACGCGTTCGGTTGATTTTCCAATGGTGAAACGTGGCGCTTTCCGCCGGTCTGCTGTCCGCTCGCGAAGGCCCGGACAACATGCGTATTATAGGGGTTTCAGCCGGTATTGTCAACATGGGGCTTCCTTCAAAAAAGGCTTTGGCGGCTTCGTGCCGGTGGGTAAATTGGTAACCTGGATCATACAGGGTTATGAATACCGCAGATACATCATCAAGGGAGACCGAAATGCGTCGACGGCACGTGTTGTTCCTGTGCTTCGTACGCGGACGAAACGGGAGGCACCGTGATGTTGACTGATGTACAGGCAGCCGAATTCCACCGGAACGGGTTCCTCAACGGAGGCCGCATCCTGGACGACTCCGGTGTGCAGGAACTGCGCGACGAGCTGCAGCGCGTGCTCGACACCGGGCCGGAAGGCTTTCCCGATGACGGGCCGAGGCCGGTGCTGTTCCACAACATGGTCCGCGAACGGGAGCCGGAGCGTTGCGTCTGGCAAATCGTGAACATCTGGGAAGTGTCCGGCGCCTACCAGCGCCTGATCCACCACCCCTTCATCGTCCAGGCCATCAGCCGGCTCACGGATGCCGACGAACTGATGGTCTGGCACGACCAGATCCAGTACAAGCCGTCGGGATACGGCGGCGTCACCAGCTGGCACCAGGATGCGCCGCTGTGGCCCATCATACGGCCCATGACGCCCGTATCCGCGTGGGTCGCCCTCGACGACGCGACGGTGGAAAACGGGTGCATGTGGATGACGCCGGGCAGCCATCGGTGGGGCAACCAGATCGAGTTCCTGCGGACGCAGGCCCACCTGAAGCAGGCCGAGGACTTCGGGCGGATCGAAGGCTTCACGCCGCCGGGCGGCAATGGCGCGGGGAAGGTCGAACCGCGGCCCTGGCCGGTGAAGGCAGGCGAGGTCTCGTTCCACCACTCGCTGACCTGGCACGGCTCGCCTTTCAACCGGTCTCAGCAGCCCAGGCGCGCCATCGCCATGCATTACATGACGGGCGAGTCCCGCTTTGTAGCTTCCGGGCAGCACGTCATGAAAGCCTTCGTCGACCTGCCGGACGGGGCGCCTATGAACCAGGCGGGCGAACATTTTCCCTGCGTGATGAGAAACGGAAAACCTGCCGCCATCGCCGGTTAGCACACCTGGACGGTTGAGCGAACCCGAATGGGAATGCGATCCCGGCGGATATACGAACCCGGACGGATATGCGAACCTGGATAGGTATGCAATATCCGGGACGGGCGAAAGCCTCCGGACACGATCGACGCAGGAAGGAGTGATCCATGGATGTCGTACGCATCGGCGTGATCGGCCTCGGGAACATGGGCGGGTTCCACGTCGATTATCTCACCGGGAACGAAGTGCCGGGCGCGGTGCTGAAGGCCGTCTGCGATGTCGATCCGGATCAACTGGCGCGCGCGAAATCCCGGGCCGGGGAGGACTTCGCGGCCTACGAGAGCGCGGACGAACTGCTCCAGTCCGACGCGATCGACGCCGTGATCATCGCGACGCCCCACTACGACCATCCGCCGCTGGCAATAAAGGCCTTTGGCCGCGGACTGCACGTGCTCTGCGAAAAACCGGCCGGAGTATATACGCGCCAGGTACGGGAAATGAACGCGGCGGCCGAGAAGAGCGGCCTCGTCTTCGGACTGATGTTCAACCAACGGACGCTGGGCGAGCACCGGAAGCTCAAGGAACTCGTGTCTTCGGGCGAACTGGGCGAGCTTCGCAGGACGAACTACATCATCACGAACTGGTTCCGGGCGCAGAGCTATTACGACTCGGGCGGCTGGCGCGCCACGTGGTCCGGTGAAGGCGGCGGCGTGCTCGCGAACCAGTGCCCCCACAACCTCGACCTCTGGCAGTGGATCTGCGGCATGCCCGTGCGCATCCGGGCCTTCTGCGGTTTCGGCAAGTACCACGACATCGAGGTGGAGGACGACGTGACGGCCTACGCCGAGTATGAAAACGGCGCCACGGGCGTATTCATCACGACCACGGGCGAGTCGCCCGGAACCAACCGCATGGAAATCACGGGCGACAACGGGAAAGTGGTCATGGAGGAGGGCCGGATCACCTTCTGGCGCAATCGGACGCCGGCGGATGTCTTCAATCGCGAATGGAAGGGCGGTTTCGGCAGCCCGGAGACCTGGAAGTGCGAAATCCCCTTCCAGGCCGGGGGCGAAGAACATCGCGGCATCACCAAAGACTGGGTGCGCGCTATCCTGGAGGGCACGCCGCTGATCGCGCCGGGCGTCGAAGGCATACGGGGCGTCGAACTGGCCAATGCCATGCTGCTTTCCGCCTGGCAGGACGACTGGGTCGATATCCCGGTGGACGAAGCGCTCTACTACGAGAAGCTGCAGGAGCGGATACGGTCGTCCACGGCGCGCAAGAAGGAGACCGGCGGCACGACGCTGAGCGTGGAAGGCACGTTCTAGCTTCCGAACACACGTTTAAGATCAGTCAGAAGCCGGCAGGCGGCCGCCTCTTGCAGGACCTCCGGCTACAACAGCGCCGTGCAATCCCAGTCGCGGTACGCATCGGCCAGGCATTGCATCTTGGGCCGCCAGTAGTCCGGCGTACTTCCGTTCTGTTGGTCCCAGACGGGCAGTTCGACCCGCCAGATCAGCTGCAGGCGGTAGTCCCTGCAGAGATCGTCCCACGAGTAGTCCTTCACACCGCGATTCACCAGCGTCTCGTAGTACCGCGTCAAGCATCGTATCTCCCGGTCGTTTTCCTGTCTCTGTTCACGCGTCCAGAACGTCGCGATCAGGTAAACCAGATCTTCAGCGCCCAGGTAGAGACATGCCTCCTCCATATCAGACAGGTAGGTTCCGTGAATCTCCGGGTCGTCAGGACAGAGGAACTGGGTGAAGTAACAGTCCGAGTGACACACCGTGAGCTTTGAGACGCGCGCAAATCGATGTTCCAGGTACCGGTCCCACAGCGTGGGCAGCCCATCTATGCGACTGTCGTACAGCTCGAGCAGTTCGCGTGGCAGTTCGCCGCCTGCCGTCTTCCTGAATCGCCTCCATTCCTCGGCCTGATCCCGCACCTCGGCCATGTAGCGTTCTTCATCCCTGAACGGGAGCGGGATCCTTACGGGACCGTCCCCCAGGTCGGGGTGTTCCCACCAGTAAGCGTGCAGGCCGGCCAGGGCTTCCACGCAACCGGCCAATTCCCGTTCTTCCGGCACGCCGTCACCTGCCAGCACGCGCGCACGGGAGATGGGAGCATGATGCGTTCCGGAAACATCGAGCATCAGGCAATGCGTAACCCCCGTGTCCTCGTCGTAAGCGCCGTCGATGAAGGGAATCAACATGGAAGGCGGCGGCTTCTGCCTCGTTGCCAGCCGGTAGAAGGAGACTTCATCCCGTCCCCAATGTTGCTGTTTGATCTTGATGAAAAGGCGCTCGGGAACACCTGCCGGGACATCCGCGGAATACACGGGCTCCAGGTGCGCCACGATGGAATTGAAGGCGGGATTGGGATGGACCTTCACTTCCAGGATGCGGCCCCGGCCCAGTATGCCGTTTCCGCGTAGTATGGAAGTCAGCCATTCGGGGGTGACCGAATCCAGGGACGGTATAACGTCACTCATCGACGGTACCACGCGGATTCGCATGCGGAGTCGGGTGGGGTTTCGGACGAGGTTTCGGGCGGGGTTTTGGGTGGGGATTGTCGACGCCCACGGCATCGGTAATCCGGTCCAGGCCATCCCGGGCCATCAGACGGCACAGGCCCCGGTTGATGCGCTTCACCAGGCCCGGACCGTGGTAGACGAGGGCCGTATAGACCTGGACCAGGGTCGCGCCCAGCCGGATCTTCCGGTAGGCGTCTTGTGCGGTGAAAATGCCTCCGATGCCCACGATCACGTGGCGGTCGCGATCCATCCTGGAATACCAGGCCTGTATGGACGCGTCGATCAGTTCCCGGGTCGGGCGGCCGCAGAGGGTCCCTGGCATGCGGTCGAGGGCCTGTGGCGGGGTCTTCAAGCCTTCATAGGGCTTTCCGGTCGGCAGGCCGAACACGATGCCCTTAACGAAGGGGAATGGATCCATGGCGGCGAGCGTCCCCTCGATCGTTGCGGGATCAGTGGTCGGCACCACCTTCAGGAAGGTGGGCGGCATGGTGTCGTAGGCGGCGTATCCCGAGAGCAATGTCCCCAGCGTGCCCGGATCGTCGAAGGGGCTTCGGCCAGACGTGGTATTGGGGCAGTTCAGATTGAGCGTCGCGTAGTCGGCAAGGCCCAGAAAGGGACGCATCGCCACAACCAGTTCCTCCACTACCTCTTCCGCACCCGCCGGTCTCCCGGTGTTCGTCTCGACCAGGTTGATGCCCAGGGGAACGGGTGGCCTGGACGGTTGTGCGGAAGCGAACCGCCGCGCCACGGCTTCCGCACCGTCGTTGGGCACCCCGTAATTGACCACGATCGCCTCATCCTTCGGTACGCGGAACAGCCGTGGCCGCCCTGGATTACCTTCCGAAGGATGTGCCGAAACCGAACCCACCTCCACGAATCCGAATCCGGCCGAAGCGAGTCCTTCCATGGCGACGCCGTTCTTGTCGAACCCGGCGGCCAGGCCGACGGGATTGGGAAAGGCGAGCCCGCCGGCTTCCACCCTCAGCCGCGGATCATCCACGGTAAGGAGGCCCTGGAGCATGCCGCGAACGGAAGGAATGTGTCCCGCCTTGCCGACCACGGTGAGCGTAGCGCGATGTATCCACTCCGGGTCCATGCGGAACAGCAGGGGGCGTATGAGAGGGTAGAGAGACATGGGTCGGGGTCGTCCGAAGTTTCAATGTCTACGCGCATTGACCGGCAGCCAGGATGGTCCCTCGTTGTGCTGGCGAGGCCTCCCGGCCGGCCGTTTACGATGCGTCTGTGCACGATTATACGCGACCGGCATGCGGCGCAAGCTTAAAAAAAAAACCGGGCGCCCCTGGAAATACGAGACGCCCGGCTTGCGTCTGGAGGAATGTCAACTGATCAGATCAGTCGTCACACCTCCGTTGTTCAGATATCATAATTCCTCCTTTCCTTTTTGCGCCGCCGTGCTGCAGTACGTGGCGCGGTCCATGCCGATGCATCAACATGCCGGATATGATCCGGCGTCAATTCCCCGATCGAACCGGGGAATAAACCACAAGTCACAACATTTCATCGAGATACGGGAAACCGAAACGCCTCCTGAGATTCCACGGGAGCGGATGCAGGTTGCCCCGAAGTTCAAGCATACTCCGGTCTCGGCGTGACGCCGAATCCCGGTCGATCTGTCGGCGCGATGCTCCCTTCCGAAACCACGGGCTCGTCGAGCAGGACCGCGTCCTCCCCACCGCTCCACCGGTCCGGATGAGTCTCGGCCAGGTCCATGCAATCCGTGGCCGCGATCAGGTGCAGCCCCCAGATCTCACCGCCGCGATGGGGGCAAACGGGCACGCCGTGCGATCTCGCCAGGTCGACGATACGCAGTCCGGCCGTTATCCCGCCGCACCAGGTGATATCCGGCTGCCACAGGTCCAGGGCGCCGGCGCGGGCGATGGCGGCGAAGGCGTGGTGAGCGAAGTCATGCTCGCCGCCGGCCAGCAGCACCGGCGCCAGCCGGGGCCGGAGTTCCGCCAATTCGTTCAAATGGTCCGGTGTGACGAGATCCTCGAACCAGTAGGGCGCATATTCGTCCAGGGCCTCGCGCATCCGCAGGGCTACCGCGGCATCCCAGGACATGTAGCAGTCGAACATGAGCAGCGCGTCCCGGCCGAACATCTCCCTGCAACGGGCCGCCTGGGCCACGGCCGAATCATAGTCGGCGGCTGACTGCCACTTGTGCGATCGCTTCACCGCGGTATAGCCCAGGTCGCGGACCCGGGACAGATCGCCTCCGGTCGCGTAGGCGCGGATCCTGCCCTTCTTCAATCCACCGATCAGATCGTACACGGGCCGGCCCTCGGCCTTTCCGAGCAGATCCCACAGGGCCAGGTCGATCCCGCTCAGGGCCATGATCGTTATGCCGCCGCGGCCGTACGGCAGGGATTTGTAGTACAGGTGGTCCCAAACCCGGCGGATCTCATCCACGCTCCCGATGGACCTGCCGACCAGCGCATCGCGCAGATGGCCGTTGACGATCAGTTTGCCGGGCTCGCCGCCCCCGCCATATCCGTACCCGGTCACGCCCGCGTCCGTTTCCACCCGGACCACAATCTGCCAGTAGTATTCCTGCCAGGCGCCCGTGCCTTTATTGCGCCGAGACGGGTAGACGGCCTTGACGTCCGTGATCTTCATGCCGTAATAGCAACAGGTTGCGGACAATGGCAACAGGTTGCGGATCGGGTGAGCATGAGAAACCCGGCCGGGGAGACCCGTGCCGGGCGGCTATACGGTTCGGAATCGAATGGGCGCTAGTGGGATCGAACCACTGACCTCCACGATGTCAACGTGGCACTCTAACCATCTGAGCTAAGCGCCCTGCAAAACAGCATTCACCAGTGTGTTCATGACCCCGAATGCCGAGGGCCGGACTCGAACCGGCACGGACTATTGAGGTCCGGGAGATTTTAAGTCTCCTGTGTCTACCAATTCCACCACCCCGGCATACCGTCCCCGGTTCTCCCAACTCAACTGCACCATGGTAGGACGGGAGCCCCCGCAAGTCAAGGGAAACAGGTCTTCTAACTGACTCTAATATGGATCGTGCCAGTCGGTTGGAAACAGCTCATGCTGTTACTTTTTCTTATGTAATTGCACCCAATCTATTTCGCCCGTTATGAGGAACTCCTCGGCGCCAATCTTCGATTTTGTCCCATCTTCCCGAATCCAATGAGCATCCTGAAGCGATAAACTCTGTTTTGTTTCTCGGCTACTCATCCTTTTAGGCCAACCCACAAGTTTTTCTCCGCTTCCCAGTTTAACCAACACCCAGTGGTTAGACAATCGAAATGCTCCATCCCAGGGCTGCGCGTCATGCGACTGTCGAGTCAGTCCGATTTTCCTTAGGAGTCTCATCCAGTCCTTGTTTATCGCCAATGACAGAAGAATCGATACCAATAGGGAGATCCCCGTTAGTGCTATTATCCCACCCAATTCTACAGAAAGAAACATCAACTGGTGCTCATTGGATGCAACCGGCTTTACAGTTACTTGAAGACCAGGCAAGTAGCCAGAATCCACAAAAAATGAATAGATGACATAAACACCAAAACTCAAAGCCAAGGCACGCACAATCAATCGAAGCGGCACGTTTTCTCGAGTTCCCGTTGGAAGCTCGACAAGAGCTACCACAAAGAAACCCGGAAGAAGAACAATCAGAACGTAAATCGCCTGAATGGAATTAGGCATCTTTACCACTACCCTCAATTAATGACTGGGACTGATCTGTCTGACTGTTCTCATTTCCGCTCGAAGGTGGATTTGGTGAAATCATCTCCGGCGTAATTTCAGGCATGGTTTCGATTCCTGGTGAATCTTCGTTTACGCTCTTGATTTCAATATCATTCTGATCCCGGGAAGTGTGTCTCTCCTCAGACATAGCGGTCTCCAATGCGGCTAGAACCACTGGGACTATTCCGAGAATCCAGATGGCTATTCACCTGAATCCATTCCCAGTATCAAACTTTCAACTCCAATTTGGGTTTAAGATCAATTTCGAAAATGAAGAATCCAATAGAGTCTGGAACTAAACGCCCATTAGTAGAATGTACATGGATTAGCGATTAGGGTAAACTCTTCTTTGCTAACCGTATCCGTTCACAGAGATGCATATGATTCTGAAATTAACTTGGCAAGCGTGTCCGATTCTCAGATTCCGTCAGCAGGGGCTTCCCCCAACGCACCGGACCAGCACGCGAAGGGCCGTCCCTTCCGTTCGTCGTTCTTGAAGAAGGCCAGGTAGGTCATGACGTCGTAGGCGATGAAGGCGCGGCCTGTACGGGATGACCGGGCGAGGTGGTGCACCCGGCGCCACGTACCCGCGTTAAAGTAGACCTGCGCTCCCCGGCGCCCGTTCCCCGGCGCGACGTCGAGGGGCACGATTTCGTGATGATGGGTGTGACCGTACACCACGAAGCGGGCTTCGAGGTCCTCAAGCGCTTTCTCCCTGGCCGCGTGGGCAAAGTAGGAATCCGCCGAATCGCCCGTCACCCGGTCCCACCACGCGCCCAGCGCACCGGACAGGCCCAGCGGTACGTTCCGCGTGAACCGGAGCGCATACTCCAGCTTGTCCACGCTCTCGAAGGGGTTGTACATCGAACCCAGGTCCCGTATGAAATCCAGGTTGAGGAAGTCGTCCACCAGGCTGTTCCACGTATCCTTGACTTTACCGGCCTGCATCGGGGACACGCCGTGCTCACGCAGCAGCGCGTCGACCCAGACGGAGGCGGCGGCCAGCGGACGGACGTTGTCCAGTTCGCGCAGGCCTTCGATGAAGGTCCGGGGAAGCAGCGAGCCCAATCGGTTGCGGACTTCGAAGGGGAATCTGTTCAACAGCTCGATCACGATCGCGTCTCCCAGGGAGGGTTGGTCCCGCGAACCGGAAAAGTTGAACGGATCGTAAATATCGCCATGGCACGCCCGGACTCCGTGCGCCCGCAGTATCCCGGCAATGGGGGCCGACTCTTTGGGCTCGTGGGGGAAGGGCTGTTCAGGGTCGTTTTCCAGTCCCAGGGCGGCTGCGACCTTTCTGCGGAGAAGCTGGCAGGCTCTGCCGGGGAGGCAGTAGAACCAGTCGTGGTTCCCGACCATGTAGTGGATGCCGACCTCGACCGGCACGCCGGGTTCGGACGGCCGCGGGTCTCCGTTGGCGCCGCCGGGCGGAGGCAGCAGGAGACCACCGGGTTCGGCCAGGTTCCTGAGGCAGGTGAGCGACGGTTCGTTGTGCGCCAGGATAGCGGTGGTTATGTCGTTCAGCTTCCCGATGAAAGGCAGATCATCGGGATCGCTCCAGGGGCGCGGCCCATGGTCCTGCTCCAGCCACGCCGTGGACCTGAGGACGTCCAGGATATCACCAAGGAGGAGGATGTCGATTCGCTCGATCGGCTGGTACCGGCCTCCCTTGCGCCATGAGGCCGCGATGGCCATGTCCCGGACCCGCCTGGCGAAAATCCGGAAGGCGTTTTCCTTGATGGTCCGCCCGGTCGTGCCGTCGGTAAGGTGTAGATCGCTGATGATTACTATCATGAAGGTTCTGGTCATCCATCCCGCTGGGTGAGGTCGAAACCGATCATGTAGGTTCCACCGGTGCCCCGTCCGTGGACCGTCAGCCGGGCCTTTTCACCATCGGTCAATTCCCCGAACGTGGTTGATCCCCTGAACAGAATCGCGTCGCCACCCGCGATCTTCTTCAGGAGGAAGGACTGCAGGTCGTCCGCGGCGGCGCCCAGGGATTCGGGCAGGTTCAGGGGCAGGTCTTCCGGGACCGTTCCCTTGATTCTGCCGATGACGGCCTCGACGATGCCGCCCAGAAAATCCTTGATCTTGTCCCAGGCGTCCCTGCGGTCCACGTCGAACACCTTGAACTGTATGGAATGGATTCGCTTCCCCCGCACCAGCAGGATCAGCTTATCCCAATCGTCGATGGCCTCCATTTCGAACCGGCCGCACCGGTCGGGCGAACCGTCACCGATCCTGAGATGCTCCTCGCCTACGCTTCGAACGTAATTCGGCTTGCCCGACCTTCCGGCATCACACTCCCAGAAGGTGTCGAGGCTCGGCATCACGGCATGTTCGGTGGCGAACTGGCTTCGGTGGTTGATAAAGCGCAGATCGACGACGAAGCGGAAATTGGCCTTGTTGTTCGGAAGATCCGCGGGAAACAGGAAATCCGTCAGCGTGAATTCATAGAGCGGCAAGGAGATTCTCCACATATGCACACGTGTGCGTTACCGGTCAAAAAAAGTACGACTCGGCATTCCCGATTCAAGCAGGAAGACGGATAGGATACCTCGAGGCGCAAGGACAATCGACGTCTCGTAAGTCGGATCCATCCGTGAGTCGAAGTTTCAAGAAGGAGCCGGACCGGACGATACGACCGGACCGGCCCCCGTATTCCGGATTTAGCCTATGGCGTCTTTCAAAGCTTTGCCGGCCGTAAACTTGGCCACGTTTCTCGCCGCGATCGTAATGGACTCGCCCGTACCGGGATTTCGCCCCTGGCGAGCAGCGCGGTTCGATACGCTGAACGTGCCGAAGCCGATCAGCGTGACGGAATCGCCGTCGCTCAGACTGCTCTTGATGGCGTCGAGTGCTGCGGCGACTGCGGCGTCGGCCTGTGCTTTGGACAACCCAGTAGCATCAGCAACCTTACCGGCCAATTCTGTGCGATTCATTGATTACCCTCCAGATGAAATAATGGGAGTAATGCACCCGATAGAGTGCGAGAATTCCCGCGACAGACCGTTCGAAGGTCCTGTGCTTGCGGGTGAATTACGTGAAATGCACGTGCAATATATTTCGTACGCGGTTTCGTAAGCAAGTTTTTTTTCGCTATACCTGTGTATGGTACTGCGACAGGACGGGCGATTTCATTGATTTCGATCCACGAAACTTCTATTTTTCAATCTAATCATGCCGGCTAAAAATCCGTCCAGAAGATTGCTTCTCCTGATGCCGACGACGACCTATCGCGCGGATCCGTTTCTGGAAGCGGCGCGCCGCATGGACCTTGAAGTCGTCGTGGGATCGGACTTCTGCAAGTTGCTGGCGGAGGAGTGGGACATCCCGCTGTCGCTCAGGCTCCGGTACGTGTCGCAGGCCGTGGGTGAAATCGTGAACTATGCCCGTGAACATCGCCTCGACGCCATCGTACCCGTCGACGACTATACCACCGAAATCGCCGCCCGGGCGTGTAAGGTCCTCGGCCTGCCGCACAACTCGCCCGAGGCGGCCGTCGCCGCCCACAACAAGTACCGCATGCGTGAAATGCTTTCGGCCGCGGGGGTATGGTGCCCCTATTTCGCCCGTTTCGACCTGTCGCTTCCCGTCGAGGAAATCGCGCTGGAACAGCGTTACCCCTGTGTGCTCAAGCCCGTCCTGCTATCGGGCAGCCGGGGGGTAATCCGGGCCGACACGCCGGACGACTTCATCGAAGCGTTCCGAAGGATCGGCCGCATATTGGAAAGCGCGTCGGACCGTCCGCCGAGCCTTGATCCCGACGCCCACCGCATCATGGTGGAGTCTTATATGCCCGGCCGGGAGGTGGCCCTGGAGGGCCTATTGAACGACGGCCGTCTGCGCGTGCTCGCCCTGTTCGACAAGCCCGATCCCCTGGAGGGACCCTTCTTCGAAGAGACGATATACGTAACGCCTTCGTGCTTGACCGAAGAGACCCAACAGGTCGTTTTCGATGCCGTCCAGCGGGCTTCCACGGCCGTGGGACTCACGGAGGGACCCGTCCATGCCGAATTGCGGATCCATCACGGCAGGGCCGGTATCATCGAGATCGCGGGCCGGTCCATCGGGGGACTGTGCTCGCGCGTCCTGGAGCACGGGCTGGGGATGTCCCTGGAAGAACTCATCCTGCGCCATGCCCTGGGTGAGAATGTGGACGGAGGCGGCAAGGCGCCGGGCAGCGGCAAGGCGCCGGGCAGCGGCGGAGCGGATCACGCGGACCAGGCAGGCCGGGCAGGCCAGGCAGGCCAGGCAGGCCAGGCAGGCCGCGAGACGCAGGGCCGTACCGGGACGGGAGACGAGGCTGCGGGGGTGATGATGATGCCGGTACCGGAAAGCGGATTGTTCCAGCGATTCGACGGCGTGGAGGAGGCGAAGGAGATCCCGGGCGTGGTGGACGTGGTCGTCACCGCGAAGGAAGGCGACATGCTGACCCCACTGCCGGAAGGCGCCAGCTACCCCGGTTTCATATTCGCCAGGGGGGATGATCCGGGCCAGGTCGAGCGGGTCCTTCGAAGGGCCCATGGAGAGCTTCGAATGCACGTCAAGAAGGTCCTGGCCACGTAGCGGGGTTCCGTGCCGTCTGACGTGCAGCGGGGAATCCGTGCCGTCCTCGGAAATCCTTGAACAGAATATCGGCAAGCAGTTCGAACAAGGGAGAATCCAACCGTGCCTACGCACTACAACCGAGTAATGGAGATGTACCGCGAGTTGAGCGACCTCTACGGCGCCCTGGCCCTGATGCGATGGGACCAGGAAACCTACATGCCTCCCAAGGGCGCGGCCAGCCGGGGACGGCAACTCGCCACCCTCTCCGGTATGGCCCACGAGCGGATCACGTCCGAGGAGATGAGGGCGGAACTGGATTCCGCCCGGTTGGAATCGCTGACGGCCGACGAGGAGGTCAACATTCGCGAAATCGCCCGTTCCAGCGATCGGGCGGTCAAGATTCCAGTCGACCTGGTAAAATCCATCGCAGAAACGAGTTCGGCGGCCATCGGGGTGTGGATCAAGGCCCGGAAGGAAGATGATTTTGCGACTTTCGCGCCGTGGATCGACAAGCTGGTCGCCCTCCAGCGCGAAGTCGCGGAGGCGGTCGGATACGAAGACGAACCCTACGACGCGCTGCTCGATGAATACGAACCCTGTGCCACCACGAAAGATACGGCGGCGGTCTTTGAATCGATTCGCGGCCCCCTCGTGGACCTGGTGCAGCGCATCGCGTCCTCCGGGGTCCGGCCACGCACCGATTTCCTGGAGCGGAACTACCCCTTAGGCGACCAGCGGCGCTTGGGCGTCATGGCCGCCGAGCGCATGGGCTTCGACTTCGAGGCCGGGCGGCTGGATATCTCCCCACATCCCTTCTGCACGCACATGGGCGTGCAGGACGTCCGCCTGACGACCCGGTACTCCGAAACCCTGCCCATGCAGTCCTTCTACGGCGTCATCCACGAGGCGGGACACGGCCTCTACGAGCAGGGCCATGACCCGGTCCACGAAGGCACGCCCCGGGGCGCGTCCGTGTCCCTGGGCATCCATGAATCCCAGTCGCGCCTGTGGGAGAACATGGTCGGCCGCAGCCGGGCCTTCTGGCGTTACTTCTTCCCCGAATTCTCTGCCGTGTTCCCGGACCAGGCCGCGGACGTGAGCGAAGAGGAGATCCATGCCGCGGTCAACGAGGTGAAACCCTCGCTCATCCGGGTCGAAGCGGATGAGATCACCTACAACCTGCACATCCTGCTCCGGTTCGAAATAGAGCGCGGCCTGTTCACGGACGAATTCACGGCCGGCGACCTCTCCGCGGTCTGGAACGAGAAGATGAAGGCCTTTCTCGGCATCGAGCCGCCGGACGACCGGGACGGCGTGCTGCAGGACATCCACTGGTCCCACGGGAGTTTCGGCTATTTCCCCACCTACACCCTGGGCAATCTGTACGCCGCCCAGTTCTACCGCGCCGCCGAGCGCGACCTGCCCGGCCTGTCGGACCGGATCGCCCGGGGGGAACTGCTGCCGCTGCGGGACTGGCTCAGGGATCACATCCATCGGCCCGGCATGACCTACCGCGCGGGCGACCTCGTGCGGCACGTCACCGGCGAGCCCCTCTCAGCGGACTTTTTCCTGGCCTACGTCGATGAGAAATACCGTTCCCTGTACCGCCTATGAACGTCACGGGTGCCCCATCCACCCAGCACGCGGCCACTCCACGGGCCGTCCTGATCGGCCTTGCGCTGGCCGTCTCCGTCAACCTCTTCTCGGTTTCGACCAGCTACCTGGCGGGGTACACCCATCTCACCTTCGCCCACATCGACTTAGGCCTCCTGATCCCGTTCTACGTGGGCATTCTGGCTCCCAACATGCTCATCCGGGCGGCCCGTCCGGCGTGGGCTCTGAGCCACCGGGAACTGCTCCTCGTCTTCGTCCTGGGCTGGATCGGCTTCATGGTGCCGACCTACGCCATGTCGAACTACCTGGTCGGCATGATGGCCACGGCGGAGTACTATGCCACGCCGGAGAACCAGTGGCGTGAGCTGGTTTTCCCCCATCTGCCCGACTGGCTGATCATCACGAACGAACAGAACGCGAACCAGGACTACTACTGGGGCCTTCCTCCCAACGCGGCGATCCCCTGGGCGGCGTGGATCATTCCCGCCTTCTGGTGGCTTTCGTTGTTCACCGGGCTGCTGGCCGTGGGCATCTGCTACGTCATCCTGTTTAGAAAGCAGTGGGCGGAACACGAACGCCTTGCCTACCCCCTCGCGCAGTCGGCGGTCGTCATGACTGCAACACCCGACGACGCGGACGACGTCCTGCCGTCGATCATGCGCAACCGGCTGTTCATCGCGGGCGCCTTGATCACCTTCTCCCTGGTGCTCTGGAACACCGTGTCGTACTGGACGCAGTGGACGTCCTTTCCCATCGATGCAAAGTTCGTGATAAACCTCGATATCGGTCGCGCCTTTCCCGTGCTCGGCATCCGCATGAACATACTGTCCTTCGCCTTCTCGTATTTCATCAACGCGGACATCCTGTTCAGCGTCTGGCTTTTCCAGATCATCAACATGCTCGAGCAGGGGGTCCTGGCCCGTGTCGGCGTCACGGCGGCATCGGGTACCGTCATCCCGGGCGGACTGGTGGCGGTGCAGTTCATCGGCGGGATGATCGCGTTCTCTCTATGGGGCGTCTGGACCGCGCGGAGGCACCTGGCGATGGTGTGGCGCCACGCCCTCGGCCGTCCCACCAACCTGCGCGACGAAGACGAGTTCCTTACCTACCGGTCCGCCCTGATCACCGGCGCGTGCGGACTCGCCTATGTGGCATGGTGGCTGCATTCCTCAGGGATGTCCTTCCCGGTGATCGCCTTGTTCCTTACCTTCCTGTTCCTCTTCTACTTCGCCATGTGCCGTGTGATGGCGGAGGCGGGGCTGGTCTTCCTGGACCTGCCCATCAACGCCCATACATTCACTATCGGCATGATCGGTTCGGCCTCCCTGTCGCACCGGAACCTGACGGCTCTGGGCCTGGGACACGCCTTCGCGCGCAACTGGAAGACCTTCCCCATGATCATACCGTCCCAGGTCGCCCGGCTCAAATCCGAGCTCGGGATCCGGGGACCGACGCTGTTCTTCTGGTGCGCGGTCTCCTTCGGCCTCAGCGCCGTCTCGGCCCTCGGCTTCACGGCCTGGTCCGGGTACAGGCTGGGCGGCGCAACGGGTTTCCACGCCGACATCGCCGGCCACCCCGGCTTTTACGACCAGATCGTAAGCTGGATGAAGAACAGTACCAGCATATCCGGCGGTGAAGTGTCCTTTCTGATCCTCGGCATGGCGATCGTCACCGTCATGATCGTTGCCCGTTCCTTTTTCAGCTGGTGGCCCATCTCTCCCATCGGCTTCGTGGTGGCCGCCGGGGGTCCGGTCCGCCACGCCTTCTTCCCCGTCTTCCTGGCCTGGCTGGTCAAGACCATCCTGATCAGGGTCGGCGGCATGCGCCTGTACCGGGACGCACAACCATTGATCATCGGTATTATCGTCGGCTACGTTCTCGGCGCGTCCATTGCGATTATGGCGGATCTACTGTATTTTCCCGGAGCCGTGCATGAACTCCATTTCTTCTAATGCGAGGCCCGCGGCGGGCCCCGTGCCGCCCGGTGAACGCGCCGGCCGCGGCAAGGACCCCGGCGCACCTTACCGACCATGAGCGAACCGGAAGAAAGAACCCCCTCGAAGGTCGTTACGCCCCGGGCGGTGGCCGTGGGCCTGGCCCTGGCCGTGGTCGTCAACGTCGCCTCGGTCGCCAGCAACTATCTCCTCGGCTTCGTCCACCTGACCTACGCCCACATCGATCTCGCGCTGCTGATCCCTTTCTTCCTCGGTGTGCTCGGTCCCAACATGCTGATCCGGGCGTACCGGCCGTCGTGGGGACTTCGGTACAAGGAACTGCTCTTCGTATTCTGCCTGGCGTGGATCGGTTTCATGGTGCCGACGTGGGGCATGTCGAATTACGTGATGACCATGATGGCGTCGGCCGAGTATTACGCTTCGCCGGAAAACCAGTGGAGGGAACTGTTCTTCGCCTACCTGCCCGAATGGATCATCGTTACGAACGAGTTCGACGCGAACCGGTATTACTACGCGGGGATCAGCGACCATATGCCTGTTCCGTGGTCGTCCTGGGTCGTGCCCGTCTTCTGGTGGATGTCCTTTTTCGGAGGTCTCCTCGCCGTCGGCATCTGCCTCGTCGTCATGCTTCGGAAGCAGTGGGTCGAACACGAGCGCCTGGCCTACCCCCTCGTCAACACGCCGGTCGTCCTGATGGAGACTTCCGACGAGCGCGAGGCGGTCATTCCGAAGGTCATGCGGAACCGACTGTTCATCACGGGCGCCGTGGTTACCTTCTCCATGATGCTATGGAACGTCTCGGCGTACTGGACGCAGTGGTCGTCCTTCCCCATCGACGCGGCCTTCAACACCAATATCAACATCGGCCGCTCCTTTCCGCCCCACCCAATCCGGATGAACGTCATCACGATCGTCTTTGCCTATTTCATGAACATGGACGTGCTCTTCAGCATCTGGTTCTTCCAGATCGTCAACACGTTGCAGCAGGGCATCCTGGCCAGGATCGGCGTGATTGCCGATTCCGGAACCGCGGTGCCCGGCGGGCTCGTGGCCGTGCAGTTCATCGGCGGCATGGTCGCCTACGCGCTCTGGGGATTCTGGGTCGCCCGCGGGCACTTCAGGATGGTCTGGCGCCACGTGACCGGCCACCCCACGGACCTGCGGGACCGGGACGAGTTCCTGTCCTACCGGACGGCCCTGGTCACCGGCGCGTGCGGTCTGGCCTACGTGGTCTACTGGCTCAACGCCGTGGGGATGTCCTTCCCCGTGATCGCCGTTTTCCTCGCGCTGCTGTTCCTCTTCTACGCGGCGCTCTGCCGCGCGGTGGCCGAATCCGGCCTGGTCATGGTGGATCTGCCCATCAATGCCCACCAGTTCACCGTGGGCATGCTGGGATCCGCCTCGCTTTCACCTCAGAACCTGACGGCCCTGGGGCTGGGAAGCGGATTCGCGCGCAACTGGAAGACCTTCCCCATGATCATCCCGTCCCATGTCGCCCGGCTTCGTTCGATCCTGGGGATCGACGGCCGCGTGCTGTTCTTCTGGTGCGCGGTGACCTTCGTCCTCAGTGCGGCCGCCGCCATCGGCTTTTCGATATATTCGGGATACCGGCTGGGCGGCGCGGCGAACTACCATAACAACATCTCCGGCGATCCCGGGTTCTACAACCTGATCGTCACCTGGATAAACAACAGTACGACGATCTCCGGCGGCGAGGTGACGTTCCTGCTGACGGGCTTCGTCATCGTTACGGGCATGACCATCGCGCGATACTACCTGAGCTGGTGGCCGCTGTCGCCCATCGGGTTCGTGGTGGCCGCGGGCGGACCGGTCCGGAATTCGTTTTTTCCCGTCCTGCTTGTCTGGATCCTGAAATCCATCCTGATCCGCACGGGCGGCGTCCGCCTCTACCAGGCCGTGCAGCCGCTGATGATCGGCATCCTCGTAGGTTACGTCCTCGGCGCCGCTATTGCCGTCGGGGCGGACTGGCTGTATTTTCCGGGTTCGATCCACGAGATCCAGTTCTTCTGAACACAGGGGGCCGTCCCCGTGTGGCACGGCCTGAAAGCCGGCAGGCAGCGACATGACTGACCCGATAGCCAGCATCATCGACGAATGGGTCGGCGAGGACGTCCTTTCGCGGACGGCGGGCGAGGCCATCGTCCGCTGGCTGGACGACCCGGCCTGCGACGCCTTCGCCGGCGGGATTCGCGCACTGGTCGATGCCGGGGACACCGGTGAACTGGAAGACGCCTTCGGCACGTCCATCGCCTTTGGAACGGGCGGAATGCGCGGCCGCATGGGGCCGGGCCCGAACCGGTTCAATACCATTACCGTGGGCAGGGCGGCACAGGGGCTGGCGCGGTATCTCCTCCGCGAGGACGGGCCGGAAGGCTGGCACATCCGGAATATCGGCGGTCGGTCCGGCCCAGGGGTCGTCGTGGCGTGGGACACGCGACGCAACTCGGCATTGTTCGCAAAGGAAACGGCCAGGGTGCTCGCCGCCAACGGCGTACCGGTGCTGATCTTCGACGGCTATCGCTCGACCCCCGCGCTGTCCTACGCCGTCCGCGATCAGCGGGCCGCGACCGGGATCGTGATCAGTGCCAGCCACAATCCGCCCGAAGACAACGGGTTCAAGGTGTACGGTCCCGACGGCGGGCAGATCGTGGCGCCACGGGACGAAGCCATCACGGAGGAAATTCGCCGCGTCACCCGCATCAGGCGGACCGGCTACGAGGACGGCGTCCGGTGCGGCCTGATCCGGACCATCGGCAGGGACCTGGACGAGCGGTACATCGGCGTCCTGTCGGAAATGACCCTGGCCGACGCCCGGGACGTCCGGGTGGTATACACGCCCCTGCACGGCGTGGGCATGACATCGGTGGCCGCGGCACTGGAGAAACTGGGATATCGGGACGTGCATCTCGTGGACGAGCAAGTCGCGCCGGACGGCGCGTTCCCCACGCTCGAAGGTGGTATCGCGAACCCCGAAAAACCGTCGGCCTTCCGACTGGGCATTCGAAAAGCCGCGGAAACAGGCGCCGATCTCGTGCTGGCCAGCGACCCCGATGCCGACCGGATCGGCTGCGCGTTGCCGTTGCCGGACCGGGGATGGGAGGCAGCGGAGGAAGATCTCGTGCTGAACGGTCACCAGATCGGCGTCCTCCTCTGTTACTATATGCTCAGCAGGAAACAGGCGGCGGGAACGTTACCCGGGCGAGGACTATTCTGCAAGACGATCGTCACGTCGGACCTGGCCGCCCTCATCGCCCGATCCTTCGGCCTTCATGTCGTCGTCGACCTGCCCGTCGGGTTCAAGCACGTCGGCGCGGAGATCGAACGCATGCCCGAGGGGACGACTTTCGTGTTCGGCACAGAGGAAAGCCACGGTTACCTGGCGGACGCCCGGATCCGGGACAAGGAGGCGGCCACCGGCATCCTGCTCGCCGAGTATGCCGCCCTGCTGAAGCGAGAAAACCGGACCCTGCGCGACGCACTGGACGAAATCCACCGAACTTATGGTTATTTCAGGGAAGTCCAGCGGTCCGTCGTCCTGCCCGGGGCGGCAGGCGCCCGCAGTATCGGATGCATCATGGCCGCGCTGCGCGCATCTCCTCCGGAGCGCATTGGCGGACGGGCTGTATGCCACGTGATCGACCGGCAAAGCGGGCAGGCGCTCGACCTGCGTACGCGCACGACCGGCCCCGTCGCGGGCGAACGGGTGAATATCCTGGTCTTCACCTTCTCGGAAGCGGGCCACACGCGGGTCATCATACGGCCCTCGGGCACCGAGCCCACGATCAAGTACTACGTCTCGGCCTCGACGGTCGACATGGACGGAGACCGGGATTCCATAGACAGCCTGGCGAAATCCGTCCTGGCCGCCACGATCGAATTATGCGAACAAATACAGGGGTGACCGGCCGATAATCGGGCAAACCGGGCAAACCGGGCGAATCGGGTGAACCAGGTGAACCGGGTAAACCGGGTCCTGACCGGATGGCGATCAGGATCCCCATCAACAAGGTTCCCAACAAATTATGAAAGGCCAATCTCCATGCGCATCATAGACTCCGGCGTCATCAGCCGCAGCGTGCCCGGCACCGATCGCGCCAACCTCACCTTCCCCGCCGTCCTCTGCAAGTCCGACGGCACGTTGATCGCCGCATGGCACAGCGGCACGACGAAGGACTGCGCGGATGAAGTGATAGAAGTCAGCCGCTCACAGGACCTCGGGAAGACCTGGAGCGCGCCCGAACGGCCCTTTGGCAGCCCCGTTCTCCGCGGTGTCCGTGGATCGATCAAGATCGTATACCTCACGGAACTGGCGCCCGTCCGGATCATCGCCGCGTCCATGTGGATCGATCGCGAGACCTATCCCGACGCCCCCGGCCTCTTCAATCCTGAGACCGAGGGATGCGTGCCCATGTACATCCTCCTGGCGGATTCGGAGGACGGCGGAGAGACCTGGACGGCGTGGCGCGAGGTGCCCATGCCGGAAGAGATCGGACCGGCGAGCCTGACCAATCCGATCATGCGACTGCCAGACGGCACCCTCGTCATGACCATCGAAACCAACAAGCACTACCTCGACGCTTCGAAGTGGTACCAGCGGGTCGTCGCCTTCCACTCCATGGACGAGGGTAGGACCTGGAGCGAGCCGGTGAACATCGGGTTCGATCCGACGGGCCGGATCTTCAACTGGGACCTGCGGTCGGCCGTGGCGCCGGACGGCCGGATTGGTGCCTTCGCGTGGACATACAACACCGAAACGGAATCCTACCTGAATATCCACCGCCGCGTCAGTTCCGACGGCGGGCGGACCTGGTCGGATCCGGAGGACCTCGGCGTCACCGACCAGGCCGCCCATCCCGCGGTGCTGCCGGACGGGCGCGTCGTCCTGCCGTGGGTGGACCGCTTCCAGGACCAGTCCATCAAGGCCCGTGTCGCGCCGTCCATCGACGGGCCGTTCGACCCGGAAACCGAAGTGACTCTTTATTCTCACGAGGCGCCGAAGGAAGATCCCAAGGGCGCCCTGGGTTTTTCCGTGTGGTCCTTCGGCCTGCCTTACGCGGAAACCCTGTCCGACGGCACGGTCATGGTGGTCTACTACGCGGGGACCGAAGCTGCCATGGACATCCACTGGGCCAGGCTGGCTCCGTAGGATTGCCCTGTCCCTCCATGGCGCATCGACCACGGACTGCATCCGCAAGCCAGAAAGGTATAGCCGCTCCGCTCCAGGTTCGTATCTTTGGGAACGATGAGCCGTTTCCCTGAGGCCTATTCTCACCGCGGCAGCGCCGGACCATGATCGGACACTATCTCCTCACCGCCTGGCGGAACATCCTCGCGTCCAGGTCCCACGCCGCGATCAACGTCATCGGGTTCGCCATCGGCATGGCCTGCTGCCTGGTCATCCTGCTCTACATCCGCGACGAATTGAGCTACGACCGCCATAACTCCCGCGGCGACCGCATCTACCGGGTCGTGACGGACCGTACGGCGCGTACGCCCGGCGCGCTGGGCGGATTCATCAGGACTCGGCTACCGGAAGCGGAGGAAGTGCTGCGCCTGAGAGCGACGATCGGCACCTGGCTGTTCACGACCGAAGACAAGCAGTTCTACGAGCAGGGGGTATACTGGGCCGACGGCAACCTGTTCGACGTATTCGACGTGCCACTCGTCCGGGGAAATCCCGCCACCGCCCTATCGGCGCCGAACACTATGGTCATCAGCGCGTCCATGGCCCGCAAGTATTTCGGGGACGCCGACCCGATCGGCAAGGCGATCACCGGGGACCACCAGTTTACCTTCACCATCACCGCTATCATGGAAGATCCTACGGTCTATGCCCATTTCCATCCGGATTTCTACATTTCCATCGCCACCACAACGGGAAGAGGCGATCCGCTCCGTTTGCTGAGTAACTGGGCGAGTAGCGAGTACTACACCTACCTGCTGCTGGCGCCCGGAGCATCTTCGGAGGAAGTAGGCGGCCTGCTGCGGCAACGCCTGGAGGAACGCCTGGATACCGACGCCCGCGTCATCGCCTTCACCCATACCTATACGCTTCAGCCCGTTTTCGACATCCATCTTCATTCGCACCTGGAATACGAAATGGAGACGAATGGAGACGTGTCCTTCATCTGGATGATGATCGCGGTCGCGGTCTTCATTCTCCTGATAGCCTGCATGAACTTCACCAACCTCGCCACCGTCCGTTCCATGGGCAGGGCCAGGGAAATCGGCATGCGCAAAGTCGCCGGCGCGACCCGGGCGCAGATCGTCCGACAGTTCATGGGCGAAACCATGCTCATCTGTCTCCTGGCCTTCCTGGCGGCCCTGGCCGTCGTCTGGGTGGTTCTTCCCCTTTTTCGCACGCTGACGGGCCATCTGCTGTCTGTGCCTTCACTGGAGCCGTGGTCCATCCTCGGCGGCGCGGGTATCGTCATCGGAGTGGGCATCGTTGCCGGGAGCTATCCGGCCCTTGTACTGTCCCGGATCAGTCCCGCCTCGATCTTCAGGTCCGCATCAGACACCGGCGCGGCCTCCCTGCGGAAAGCACTGGTGGTCGCCCAGTTCTCCATCGCCATTACTATGATGATCGGAACCGCGGCCGTATATCAGCAACTCGAGTTCATGCGCAACAAATACCTGGGATTCGACAAGGAACACGTTGTGATCATGCCACACCTCCAGGGCATGAACTGGGATATGATCATGGAACGGTTTCCCGGGCATGCGGGCGTTGTCAGCGTAGCCGGGGCAAACTACGTGCCCGGACGCGCCGCGGGACGAGGCACGCTGCCGATCTTTCCGGTGCGAAGCGTCGATTCGCCCGCAGAGCCTCCCGTTACCGTGCAGATGCTGATCACGACCGGCGGATACGTGCATACGCTCGGCCTGAAGTTGCTGGCGGGACGCGATGTTTCTTTCGAACGGGATTTCAAAGAGGTAGAACAGCCGGACGGCAGCACGGCCTACACGTCGGTGGGATGCCTGATCAACGAGGAGGCCGCCGGGCGCCTGGGATGGACAAACCCGGCGGAAGCGCTGGACAGGCTCGTGCAAGTTGCAGACCGGCGGATGAGCGTTGTCGGCGTAGTCGAGGACTTCCATCTCAGGACGCTGCACGACCGGATTGAACCGATGATGATTACCTTCGGCAGCGCCGGCGTGTTCGCCATACGGTTCGTTCCCGGCGATCCGCAGGTCATCCTTCGGGATCTGGAAGCGATGTGGAAGGCCGTCACGCCGCACATTCCCTTCACCTACTCATTCCTCGACGATGACGTGGAGCGGCTCTACCGGTCAGACCAGCTTCTCGGCCGGCTCGTTACCCTGTTTGCAGGACTCGCCGTCTTCACCGCCTGCCTCGGCCTCTTCGGCCTGGCGGTATTCACGGCGAAGCAGCGTACAAGGGAAATCGGCGTGCGGAAGGTCCTTGGCGCGTCGGTACGCGGGCTCGTCATGCTGCTCTCCCGGGAGTATACCGTCCTCGTGGCCATCGCCAATGTGATCGCCTGGCCTGCGGCCTACTTCGTTATGCAACAGTGGCTCAGGACGTACGCGTATCACACCGAGATCTCGCTGCTGCTGTTCCCCGCCGCCGGCCTGCTCGGGCTGTTGATCGCGTGGATCACGGTCAGTTCCCAGACGCTGCAGACCGCCGCCAGGAACCCGGTGGACTCGTTGCGGCGCGATCCGTAAGGTCGGACCGGTCGAATCGCTGCGGCGCGATCCGTAAGGTCGGACCGGTCGAATCGCTACGCCGAGATCAGTAGGCTATTCGAAGAGCAGTTTGACGCCCGCAGCGATGAATTCGGGCGTATCGCTGGGATGGAACCGGTAGCGCAGCCTGCCCTCCTGGTCCACCAGGAACAGCGTGGTCGTGTGGGCGACCAGGTAGTGTCCGGCTTCGTTCGGCTCCTGCAGCTTGTACAATACGCTGTACTTTTCGGCGACCTCGTCGATTTCCTCCCGCGAACCGGTCAGCCCACGGACGTCCACCGTCGAGAAGTACGCCAGGTACTCCCTTAGCTGCTCAGGCGTGTCCCGTGCGGGATCGACCGTGATATAGATCGTCCGCACGATCTGATCGGGTTGGAGATCGAGCACGTCGTACACGGCCGCCAGCCTGGAGAGCATGAGCGGGCAGGCGTCCGGGCAGAAGGTATATCCGAAGAAGATCAGGAAGGCGTCGCCGCGGTGCTGCGACAGGTCGAACGGTTCTCCGTCCTGGTCCGTCAGCGTGAAATCGCCGCCGAAGCGTTCGCCGTAGTCCAGGAGTTCGGGAAGGTCGATCGGGGGCGGCTGCGGGGTTTCGTCCCGGCAGCCGGGCAAGGTCAACAGCAGCACGGCAACGAAAGCCAGGACTCCCTTTACGTGGATGCTTGATTCTGCCACCGGATACTCTCCCGGGTTCATTCGGTCGGCCGCCGGTTCTTCGACACTTCGGCCGTAACGGTTTGGGTCTTCGCGTCCGCGAAGCGCAGTGTCAGGCTAACCGAATCCCCTTCCGCCAGCGAACGCTTCACGCCAAACAACATGATGTGATTTCCGCCGGGTTCCAGGGCCGCCTCTCCACGCGGCGGGACCGTCAGGCGTTCGATTTTCTCCATCTCCATCATGTCGTCGACCATCCGCATGGTATGCAGTTCGGTATACTCCGCGGCCGGCGTCTCGACGGCGATCAGTTCCCTGGACTGGCCCGACCGGTTCATGATCACCAGGTAGGCGGCGGTGACGTCCCTGTTCGGCGGCGTAGCCCGGACCCAGGCGCCGTCGATTTCCAGGTCGTCCGCCGGCTGAAGCGAGGCCACGTACATGGCGATCTTGAAGCGCTCTTCCTCCTTGATATGGGGAAAGGGCACCATGGACGGGCTGTCGGGCATGCCGTCCGTGAGCGTGCCTGCGATGGTGACCACGTCGCGGCCGATGCGATAGGCCCCCGGGTCCCGGAAGTCGCGGGGCGGAGGTTTCAGCGTGTAGGAAACCGGTCCGTCGCCGTGGCCTTCCAGGCCGTGGCACACCGTGCAGCCGTACCGGGAATACAACGCCTTTCCTTCCTGCACAAACTTCTCCGGTATTTCGTGGAAACCGATGGTTCCCGGCGTTATCGTACCTTCCACCAACTGGGCCATAAACGCCTGGGCTACGGCTTCTTTATCTTCCGGGTCCACCTCCGGATCAGGCGAGCCGCAGCCGGCCTGAAGGATCAGCAGCCCGCAGATGACTGACCATCTGCCGCAGAACCCGGAGACCCGGGACGGCGAATACCGTGTCTTTGCCTTCCAGAACATGGTTTTATCCTATTCGTATTCCAGCTCCCTGTCAACGACTACAACTCGCCGGTTTCTCCACGTATTCACGTCGAGCCGTGCTCGTGGACGGCGCGCACGTGGACGGCGGTGGACGGCGTTGCATCGCGCACGTGAAGCACGCGGTCGCGTGTGTTCCGAATCCCCTGCAATTCAATTGACGATGCATGTGGGGGGGCATACATTCCCGTCGTCTTCAACACCTCATCCCGACCACGGCCGGATCGGGCACGAACCGCAACCGGGGAGCCACCTTGCGAAGCTTCAGGGAATCGCTGTCGATCTACTTCGAGCGCCGCATGGCCCGCATACTGCTGCTCGGGATCATCAGCGGATTCCCCTGGGTGCTCATCGGCAGCTGCCTCAATCTCTGGTTGAAAGAAGACGGGCTTTCCCGCACGGCCATAGGCTGGGCCAGCCTGATCTTCGGCGTGTATGCCTTCAACTTCCTCTGGGCGCCGCTGATCGACCGCATCCGGTTGCCGCTGCTGACGGGATGGCTCGGCCACCGGCGGGCCTGGATCGTCGCGCTCCAGGCCGTCATCCTGGCTTGCCTGGTGCTCTGGAGTCTCGCTCAACCGACAGCTGACCTCAGCCTGGTCGTAGCCATCGGACTCGTCATCGCCATCGCTTCCTCCACCCAGGACATCGCGATCGACGCGCTGCGCATCGAGCAGATCGGCACGTCGGAATCGGAAGCCATGGCCGCCGGCGCGGCCACGGCCGTCGTCGGGTGGTGGACGGGGTTCAAACTCGGCGGCGTGATCGCCCTGGAGACCGCGCAGGCCCTGCAGAACGCCGGCGTCGAAGACTACTGGCAGACCACCTTTCTCTTTCTCGGGGCGGTGGTCATACTCTGCAACATCGGCCTCGCCTTCGTTCGGGAGTCCACCGCCGCCGATCGCATCGCGGCACAGGCCGAGGACGACGAACGCATCGTCTCCGGCCTGGCGCTGCCGAGTACATTCGGACGCGTCGTCGCCTGGTTCGCCGGTACCGTGGCCAATCCGTTGACGAGCTTCTTCCGGCGCAACGGATTCGCCATCGCCGCCGCCGTGCTCGGATTCGTATTCCTGTTCAAGATCGGCGAAGCGTTCCTGGGCCGCATGTCCCTCATCTTTTACAGGGAGATCGGATTTACCCTGTCTGACATCGCCCTCTATTCCAAGGGGCTGGGATGGATCGTCACCGTGGCCTTCACCGTGCTGGGCGGTTTCTTCGCCATCCGGGTCGGACTGGTGCCGGCCATGTTCGCGGCAGGGATCGCCATGGCGGCCACCAATCTGTTGTTCGCCACCCTGGCCTGGACCGGCAAGTCCGAGTTGATGTTCGCGACCGCGGTCGTGGCGGACGATATTACGGGCGCCTTCGCGACAGTCATATTCGTCGCCTTTATCTCGATGCTCGTCGACCGGACCTATACGGCCACGCAATACGCGTTGCTGGCTTCGATCGGAACGGCGGGACGAACCCTATTCGCGGCGTCCTCCGGCGCGATGGTCGACGGACTCGATGGCGACTGGGGAACCTTTTTCATCATTACGGCGTTGATGGTGATCCCTTCTCTCGCATGCCTCTGGGCCATCCGGACCAAGCTGAGGGACCTGCTCGCCGGCAAGCGCGTACGGATTTTCGGCAAGACCATGCAGGAAGAACCCGAAGAAGCGACCTGATCACCAAACCATGGAGGACCTACATGTACATCGGAACGCAGACCCGGTGCCGAAACGAAACGGACATCGAGGTCCTGGCACAGCTGGGCGTATTCAACGTGGACCAGACGCCGGCGGAACCCTGGGCCGAGTGGACGGCCGACCTGCTGAAAGCCCTGCGCGAACGGTTCGACCGATACAGGATCAACCTCGAGATGATCCATATCCCCCTGGGCTCCGCGAGCGCCTTCCACAACGAGGCCGGCGCCATATTCCTGGGCAAGAGCGATGCGCGGGACCGCGCGCTGGACCGCATGTGCGAGACCGTGCGCATGGCTTCGGAGGCCGGGATACGGGGGCTGAACTACAACATCACCCTGCTGGGCCACCTGCGTACCGAGCCCGGGTACGGCCGCGGCGGCGCGAAGCTGTCGTCCTTCGATTACGACAAGCTGGACCAGTCCCGGCCTGAATTCGAAGGCGGTCCCGCCGACGAGGACGAGATGTGGGAGCGCATCGACCATTGGCTGAAGACGATCATCCCCGTGGCCGAGGAATACAAGGTACAGATGGCGTGCCACCCTTCGGACCCGGGCATTGGGCACGGCAGGACGTACCGCGGCGTCGCCCGCGTGCTGGGCATGTCGGACGGCTTCAAGAAGCTCATCGACCTGTACGACAGTCCCTACAACGGGCTGAACTTCTGCCAGGGCTGCATGTCGGAAAGCCTCGAGAACCCCGCGGAGGAGATCTTCGACGTGATCCGCTATTTCGGCACCCGGAAGAAGATCTTCAACGTCCACTTCCGGAACATCAAGGGACGGCTGAACAAGTTCGTGGAGGTCTTCCCCGACGAGGGCGACGTGGACATGCTGAAGGCGATGCGTACCTACAAGGAAGTGGGATACGAGTACATGATCATGCCGGACCACGTACCCGGAATCTCGGGGCCCGAAGCCGGCCAGGTGGGATTCGCCTACGCCTACGGGTACATCCACGCGGCGATCCAGGCGGCGAATGCGGCGGACTAGGCTGAATCAGACTGGTCTAGACTGTTCTGGATTAGCGAGCCGGGGTGGCCTCCGCGGCATTGTAAGTCCGCAGCCCATCATCCCCGATCGGCTCCAGGGGCGTGAAGTCCCGGTTGTTCTGGTACCAGGGCCGGACCTCGCGCGTGCAGGCGTTGCCGACGGCGTTGTAGATCAGGTAGAAGATGGCCCGCCGCCACGGCGAGACGTTGTCGGCCGAACCGTGGACGATGTTGCTGTGGATCAGGGCGACCGAGCCCGCCGGGCCGATCAGGGGTTCGATGCCGTTCTCATCGGCCAGTTTCTCCAGGGTCGGCCTGTCGATATTGAACAGATGGTAGCCCCGGCCCTTGGCGTCCGCGTGAAGCTCCGAATCCAGCAAACCCCAACGGTGGGACCCCGGAATGATCATGAGCGGCGAGGTGACGGGCGTGCAGTCGTCGATGAACACTGACGCCATGATGCAATTGGGCGCGGGCATGCCGTCGACCTTGTACCACGACGGGTAGTCCTGGTGCCAGGTCCACGACGCCCCGCTTCCGAAGCCCTGCTTGGGGTTCATGCGGGTCTGGTGCAGGTAGACCTCGTCACCCAGCAGTTGGCGGACCGGATCCATCAGACGGGGCAGGCGCGCCAGCCGTCCGAAGGGCTCGGAGTAGGTATGCGCCCCGAAAGCCAGCCGGGCGGCCGTGGGATCGTCCTTCTCCCGCACCACCTCCGGTCCCTGGCGGCTCAGCACGTCCGGAACCGCCTCCTGCAGTGCTTTCACTTCCGCTTCGTCGAGTAACCCCGAGAAAAACAGGTAGCCGGATTCGTGGAAGGCGGCGATCTGCTGGTCGTTAAGCGTCATTCCTTACCTCGATATTTGCGGTCGTCCGGATTCCCTTCGGTGCCCCAGGTCAGGCCGACAGGTTTATCTCTGCTGCCGCTCCAACTTCCTCTCTTCCACCCGCTCCATCAACCGTTCCATCGTCGGCCCAGGGATCTTCGATTTGTCGTAGACGTACGCCAGGGGTACCAGCCGGGCGCCGTCGGCGTTGGCCACGGCGTAACTGTCCCGCCCGGGGAAGTACTCCAGGTATTCATCCGGCATCTGGTACATGGTCGCGCCGCCGAAGCGGCCGTCCTTGGCCACGGCGTAGAAGTTCAGGCTGAACATCGGCCGGCCGTCGTCCGTCAGCAGGCGGTCCTCGGTCATGGCCACGGCCCGTTCGAGCGTTGCAAGGCAGGCTTCCTGGGGTGATTTGCCCTGCCGCATGAACTCCACGATCAGGAACGCGCCGCAGACCTTGATGTTCGCCTCGCCACGACCCGTGGAACCTGCGGCGCCGACTTCGTTGTCGCAGTACTGCCCCGTGCCGATGATGGGGCTGTCGCCCACGCGGCCCGGGATCTTCCAGGACAGGCCGCTCGTGGTCGTCACGCTGCCGATGTCGCCGTTGGCGTCCACGCCGCACATGTTGATCGTGCCGCCCGGCCGATCGATCACGATATCGTCCTCGTGGTCCAGCCAGTCGTCGTCCGGACTGAGCTGGGACCGCCAGCGCAACCAGTCCTGCCTGCTCTCCTCGGACAACAGGTCCTGTTCCTTGAAACCCATGCCCAGGGCGAAGCGCTTCGCGCCCTTGCCGACCAGCATGATGTGATCGGTGTAATCCATGATGGCTTTCGCCACCAGTGACGCCGAGGCGATATCCTCCAGCGCGGCGACCGAACCGGCACGCCGGGTGGGTCCGTGCATGACGGACGCGTCCAGGGTGACAACGCCGTCCGCGTTCGGACGCCCGCCCAGCCCCACGGACTGGTCATTCGGATCCAGCTCCTGGATGTTCACGCCGGCAATGACCGCATCGAGGGGGTCGGCCTGGTCGTTCGTCATCATCTCGTAGGCTTTGGCGACGCCGCGAATACCGTTGCGAGACGCGACGATGGTCGGCGGCGCGGGGACGCCGTGATTGGTGGGTACAGATGCGGCGTGGGCCTTCGCGGACGCGGCATGACCAGCAGCGAGGCCGGTCAGCGCGAGGGCGGAGGTTTCCAAAAAGGCGCGGCGGGTGACTGGCATGGGAGGACCTCTTCGTTGCAGATTGATTATGCAGGAATAGCCGAAGTCAGGCCGGTATTATACGTCGGCTGGAGTATCCATGACAAGGAAAAGAAGCGATCATGAATTCACCAATCCGCCGCAATACCGATCGCCATGCAGCCATGTCGATGGCGAATCCTGTGCCGTTTGACGTAGACGCAAAACGGTGGATCGGCTAGTTTCGCGTGCACGAAACTTAAATCGGTGCGTTCTGGATGTATGAGGAACCGGTTACGATCTGTGCGTTGGGAAGACGGACGAACAAACGGAACGTTGGCAGGAGGCCGTCTGCCTACAAAAGCCGAGTGGGAGAATGCGGAGTGAGGTCCGGAAGGATTAGCCTTACCATCGGGGATCTACGTTTAACTGAACATCATCATTAAAGTCGGGCACGGACTCCCACCCAGAGGGTTTGTCCTGATTGTTCGTTATACACTACGTTCAACATCGGGGCTAACCTTATCCCGCTGGTTCTCGTGCTGGAGATTCTCTCCCATTGGTCACTTTCGACCACCGCGCCGATCGCGAAGCCAACCGCCCCACTGATTAATCCGAAATAGCCAGTGAGCATGGCGGTCGTTTCGAGTCTTTCCTGGGTACCACAGAAGAAAGAAATCCACCCGCAGTCTTCTTCGGCCAACAAACCTGCCGTTATCCCGGCTACTGCTCCTACCCCGCCACCTATCAGAAATCCGCGTTTCTTATAGGTCCGCTTCCCCGTGTAGCGTTCCAGCATCACGATATCTTCTCGCGGTACCGAAAGCAGGTTACTGTCGGTCAGCCTCAATTGTAAACTGTCCGAAGGACTTTCCAGTACATATCCATCGAAACGCGCATCGGGTGGCGAAGTAGTGACCCTCACGCGTTCTCCCAAACTCTGAGCTACTGCAACCGAGGATACAACGCTAAAAACCAAGAACATGCAAAGACGAAGTAACCAGTGCATCGGGAAGCCCCTTGTCACTGACGAATGACTGAATACGAACCCACCGAACTACTGATCAATACCTGTAGCCTGGTTCTGCCGCAGCGTTAACGCGAATCATACGACAACCGCGTGCAACGCTCGTTAATGTTTTGGTCTGATTCAGAATTGTGATCAATTGGTCACGAGGGGTGTCGGTCTGTACGAGACCTTGGATATTTCATATAATGACACAGTTGTTTAGAAGTCAACATTTTAGTGCGGAGGTCGCCATTGTCCCGATGCATTCCTGTGGTTTTACTACTGATCCTGAAATGGAATCGGCCAGATTCCAGGTCCCGGTACTTGACATGCCTGGATCGATCAGCGCGTGTCCCGCACCCGGTTCAACACCTCGTACAGCATCACGCCGGCGGCTACGGCCAGGTTCAGCGAATCGGCCCGGCCGGCCATGGGAATGCGCACCACGGTGTCGCAGGCATCCATGAACTTTTTAGAGAGTCCGTGCTGCTCGCTACCCAGGCACAGGAGGAGGGGTGGGGCGTAGGTCGCGGACCGGAAGTCGGTCGATGCGGCGTCCGAAGTGCCTATCATTGGGATTTCAACCCGCCGCTTCCACTGGATCAGCGCTTCGAGGGAGGAACCAACCACCTGCTGTGAGAAGACGGCGCCCATGCTGCCGCGAACCGATGCGGGATCGTACGGATCCGCCGTATCGCCCAGCAGGATGACGCCCGTCGCGCCAGTGGCATCGCTTGTCCGCAGGATCGAACCCAGGTTGCCCGGGTTGCCCACGTCTTCGAGGACAACCCAACCGAGCGAATGGTTTAAAGCGGCTGCGCCAGCTTCGTCGAGGGCGGTCCACCTTTGCCGAACGACAGCCCCGAGACCCTGCGGACCGTCCTTTCTGGACAATGACTGAAACACATCGTCGCTGACGTACAGTACTTCGACGCCATCGTGCTCCGCCCGGTGCACCGTATCCCGTCCGAAGTCGCTTCTAAGCAGTTTCGGCGCGACGACGAGGGTCTCGATGTCCGCCGCGGTCTGCACCGCCTCGCCGACGAGCCGGATGCCTTCGGCGAAGAACAGCGCGGTTTCCCGTCGTTTCTTGCGCTGTGAGAGTGCGCGGATGGCCTTGATTCGGGGATTCTGCAGACTGGTAATGTCCATGGTTGACAACCGTATAGAAGTACCTGGGCAGCGTCAAGTCTATCTTCCGGACCTCCAGGTACCCCTCCCGCGCCGCGGTGTCGCGCGCCCGCACCTCGACTCCGCGCTTCCGCGCCGCGGACAATCACCTTGACACGGGCTTTCGGCGGGCTATACCCTCTTCCTTTACCGGTCGTCCCCGATGACCGACCGCGAACTGTTCGCTTTGCGCCGGCCCGAAAGGCTCCCCATGTCGGTCACCCCGCCGGAAACAGCCCGGGAAGCACATCGCGTATCTACGCCGAGGGAGATGGTCACGCCCCGTGCCGTGGCTGTCGGCATGGCCTGCTCGCTGATCCTGGGGATCGCCGATCCCTACTCCAACATGATCATCCAGGGTTCGTACCTGGGCAGCAACTTCACACCCATCGGCGTGGTCTTCCTCTTCGCCGTCCTCGTCGGGATCGTCAACACGCTGCTGCGTACCTGGTCGCCGGGACACGCGCTCACACAGGGCGAACTGGCCGTCGTCTACATCATGTCGCTCATTGCGTCGGCCATCCCGTCGTACGGATTGACCGAGGTCCTCCTACCGGCCATGGCGTCGATGTACTACGCCACACCGGAAAACCGCTGGCTGGAGACCGTCACGCCCCACGTGGAACCGTGGCTGATGCCGCAGGATCCCGAGTCCGTGCGTTCGTTCTTCGAAGGCCTGCCCCGCGGCGGCGTCATCCCCTGGGGCGAGTGGGCCGTACCGCTCGCCACCTGGCTCAGCTTCGTCCTGGTACTGTACTTCGTGGTGTTCTGCATCACGGTCATCCTGCGCAAGCAGTGGGTGGAGCGGGAACGCCTGGTCTTTCCCCTGGTCAAGCTGCCGGCCGAGATGATCGATCCGGGCGAAGACGGTGCCCGTTCCCGCCTGGCGCCGTTCTTCCGCAACCGGATGATGTGGGCGGGTTTCGCCATTCCCTTCCTGATCAACGCCTGGAACGCCGTACACAACTACATCTACTTTTTTCCCACCATCTACTTCCAGGAGACGATCAGTCTCTTCGGCAACCAGTTGGTGCTGCCCATAAACCTGTCTTTCCCGCTGGTGGGTTTCGCCTATCTGCTCAGCCTCGAGATCTCCTTCAGCCTCTGGCTCTTCTTTCTCATCGGCCGGCTTCAGAACCTGGCGAACGCGAGCTTCGGCATCGACCTGGCGGGCAGCACCACGTTGCCCGGCGAGTACCAGATGTTCGGCGCCCTGCTGGTGCTCGCCCTCTTCAGTCTCTGGCTGGCCCGGGCCCATATCCGCGAGATCATGGGCAAGGCGTTTCGCGGGGGAGCCACCCCGGACGATGCCAACGAACCGCTCTCCTACCGGTTCGCCGTGATCGGCGGCGGGCTGGGCGTGCTGTTCCTGCTCGGATGGCTGTGGGCGATCGGCCTGTCCGCCTGGCTGGCCATCATTCTGCTGATCCTCGTGCTGGCGGTCTACGTCGGTTTCGCGCGGATCGTGGCCGAAGGGGGCGTCCTCTTCGCGGAGACCTTCAATCCGCAGGAGTTCATGATCCACGGGTTCACCGGACCCGTCCTCGGCGCGCGCAACCTGGTCGCCATCGGGCTGACCAAGTTCTGGTTCACCCACACCCGCACGCTCATCATGCCCTCCATGGCCAACGGCCTGAAGCTGGCGGATACCGCGGGGCTCAGGAACCAGCGCTGGCTCACCGCGGCCATCGGCCTGGCCATTCTATGCAGTCTGGCCAGTTCGATCTACACAGTCATGTACCTGGCCTACGAATACGGAGGCATCAATCTCAACTGGCAGTTCTTCGGGGAACTTCAGCAGAACCGGTTCAACTACTACGCGACGACCATCACCGCAACGTCCGAACCCGCCGGCCGGTGGTTCTTCTTTGGTCTGGGCGCCGCCATCATGTGGGCCCTGATGTTCCTGCGGCAGAAGTTCATCTGGTGGCCCCTTCATTTCATCGGGTTTCCCGTGGGCGCCTCCGCTCCGCTTCTCACCGCCTGGTTCTCCATATTCCTGGCCTGGATGGTCAAAGGGCTGATTCTCAAATTCGGCGGGATCGACATCTACCGCAAGATGCTGCCCTTCTTCCTGGGTCTTATCCTCGGTGAGTTCGTCAGCGCGGGCCTGTGGGTCATCATAGATGGTTTGACGGGGATAACAGGGCATATCATATTCAACTGAAAACCAGGGAACCGTCACAAACCGGGAACCACGAATGACCGGCAAGTGTGAACAATCCGCCCTGTGGACCAGCAGCACAGACGGCTACGATACCTACCGCATACCCGCGATTATCGTGACGGTCCGTGGAACGGTCCTCGCCTTCTGCGAAGGCCGGAGGAACAGCCGGAGCGATACGGGCGACATCGACCTGCTGGTGAAGCGCAGCGAGGACGGCGGGCGCACCTGGTCGGACCAGAAGGTGGTATGGGGGGACGCCGGGAACACCTGCGGCAATCCCTGTCCCGTGGTCGACCGGGTGACCGGGACCGTCTGGCTTCTGATGACCCACAATCTGGGCATCGACCACGAACCCCGGATCATCGACGGGACGAGCCAGGGCACGCGGACCGTGTGGGTCACGGCGAGCGAGGACGACGGCCGCACGTGGCGCGAGCCGCGGGACATCACCGCCACCGCCAAGCGACCGGACTGGACCTGGTACGCCACCGGGCCGGGCAACGGCATCCAGCTTTCGTCGGGCCGGCTCTTGATTCCCTGCGATCATATCGAGGCCGGGACGAAGCGCTACTATTCCCATGTCGTCTATAGCGACGACCACGGGGAAACCTGGCGTCTGGGCGGTTCCACTTCGATAGACCAGGTCAACGAATGCTGCGTCGTCGAGCTGGCGAACGGGGACGTGCTGCTCAACACGCGAAACTACGACCGGACCCGGCGCACCCGGCAGGTCACCCTCAGCAGCGACGGCGGGATGACCTGGCGGGACCAGCGCCACGACGAAACCCTGATCGAACCGATCTGCCAGGCCGCCATGGTCCGCTATCCCGGCAAAGGCGGCCACCCGGACGGGAGCGGCCGGCTGCTGTTCTCGAATCCGGCCAGCCGGGAGGAGCGGTGCAACCTGACCGTGCGTCTCTCCGAAGACGGCGGCGAATCCTGGCTACACAGCCGTGTGTTGCATCCGGGGCCCGCCGCCTATTCGTCCCTGGCCGTGCTACCGGACCGGACCGCCGCGTGCCTGTACGAATGCGGGGAAGAACATGCATACGAGACGATCACCCTGGCCCGGTTCGACCTGGCGTGGTTGATGGATGGGTGAAAGCACAGAACCGATAACCGGAGACCACAGATGAAGGGCATCATCCTCGCGGGCGGCCACGGGTTGCGCCTCTACCCGCAGACCCTGGCCATATCCAAGCAGATCATCCCCATCTTCGACAAGCCGATGATCTACTACCCGCTGTCCGTGCTCATGATGGCGAATATCCGGGATATCCTGGTCATCTCATCCCCCGAGCACATCGACCTGTACCGGCGGCTGTTCGGAGACGGAAGCGCGCTGGGGATGCGTTTCGAGTATGCCGTGCAACCTGCGCCGGAGGGGGTGGCGCAGGCCTTCCTGATCGGCGAGTCGTTCATCGGGAATGATCCCTGCGCGCTGATTTTCGGCGACAACTTCTTCTACGGAAGCAGCCTGTCAGAACTGGTCGAGCGGGCCGCGCTGCACAGGGAGGGAGGCCTCGTCTTCGCCTGCTACGTCAAGAAGCCGGAACGGTACGGCGTGGTTGAATTCGACGAGCGCCAACGGGCCGTCAACATCGAGGAAAAGCCCCGGCAACCGCGGTCCAACTACGCGGTGACGGGCATGTACTTCTACGACAACGAAGTCGTGTCCATCGCGAAAACCCTGCGCCCATCGGGACGCGGCGAGCTCGAGATTACCGACGTCAACAACATCTATCTGCGCAGGGGCATGCTGAAGGTGGAGCGTTTCGACGAAGGGATCGTATGGATGGATACAGGCACGCCGGAAAGCCTGCTGGAGGCGAGCAATTTCGTACAGGCCGTTGAAAACCGACAAGGGCTGAAGATCGGATGCGTGGAGGAGATCGCCTACCGGAAGGGCTTCATCGACCGGGACCAGGTGCTGAGGACCGGCAACCTGGTGGAAGACAACCCGTACTGCGAGTACCTGCGCCGCCTGGTCGAAGAGTAGCCCGCGAATGGACGAATGAGCAGCCCGCGGCTACTCCGCCTGGACCGTCCGCCGCTTCAACCGGACGCCGGTCAGGTCCGCGCCGTCGAGCAGGGCGCTGCGCATCTCCGTCTCGTACATGTGGGCATGGGACAGGTTGGCGTTTCGCAGGTCCACCCCCGTCAGGTCCGCCTCGCCGAAGAGACACCAGGTCATGTCCGCGCCGTCGAAACACGTGGCGGCGGCGAAGGGATCGTCGGACTGGAACTTCGGCACGCCGATGCGGGCCGCCCGCAGGTCCGCCTTCCTGAAACTGGCGCCCGACGCGGCCGCGCCGTTGAGAAACGCGCCGACCATGTGGGCGCCGTCGAACCGGGCTCCCACGATGTGGGCGCCGATCAGCACTGCCCGCTCGAGCTTCGCGCCCGATAGATCCGCGCCGCTCATCTTCGCGTCGCGGAACTCCGATTCGGTCAGGTCGGCCCCCCTGAAATTCGTCCCTTCGAGGTTGGCGTCCCGGAAATCGACACGGGGAAGAATGGCTTCCGACAGATCCAGGCCGCCCAGGTCCACGCCCGTGAGGTCGCCCGTTTCCGCCGCCCGGGCCAGCGCCTGTTCCCTATTCAGTTTCTCCATGATTATCCTCTATCGCACGTGGTTCTTCAGCGTACCGATGCCTTCCACCCAGGTTTCCATGTAGTCACCGGCCTTGAGCAGGATCTTCGGATCGCGGAACACGCCCACGCCCGCGGGCGTTCCGGTCGAGATCACGTCGCCCGGAAGCAGGGTCATGGCGCTCGATATGCGTGACACCAGCGTGGGCACGTTGAAGATGAGGTTGTCCGTGTTGCTGTCCTGCAGGACTTCCCCATTGAGCGTCAGTTTCACGGCGAGCGCGTTCGGATCGGGAATCTCGTCCTTCGTAACCAGCCACGGGCCCATGGGACAGAACGTGTCGTAGCTCTTGCCCTGGTGCCACTGCTGCTGCCGGAATTGGATGTCGCGGGCGCTGACGTCGTTGGCCACCGTGTATCCCGCGATATGGTCGTACGCGTCCGCCTCGGGGACGGCCGTCGCGGTCTTCCCGATCACCACGGCGAGTTCCACCTCGTAGTCCACCTGCTCGCTTTCGGCTGGCAGCACCACGTCGTCGTACGGACCGACCACGGACGAGGTGGCCTTGGAGAAGAGCAGCGGGTGTTCGGGCAGCGGCACGTTCTGCTCCGTCGCGTGATCGAGGTAGTTGAGCCCGACGCACACGATCTTGGGCGGACGGGGTATGGGAGAGGCCAGCCGCGCGCCTTCCAGGGGCGTCCGGGTACCGGCGCCGCTTTCCACCGCGCCGGAGACCGCTTCGACGGCATCCGCTTCCAGCACGCCCAGCACGGTGCCGGGCAGCGATTCATCGGCGGATCGCAGATCGACGATCTCATCGCCGACAACGGCACCGATCCGTTCCTGTCCGCTTTCTCCATAGGTCACTAGCTTCATTACGCGCTCCTGTATCTGGTTATTACGGTGGTGTTGGCCGGTCTCGTGCCGGGCTATCCCGGCCGATTCGGTGCCTGCCGGTCAATTCAGGTACGATACTGCTTCCATTCCGGGTTCACACAGTTCGGCGGGGCCTGTCCGCTGACCATGGCGATCAGGTTGGCCGCGGCCGTGTTGCCCATCTTGATGCGCGTGGCGACCGTCCCGCTGCCGACGTGGGGCAGCATGACCACGTTCTCCAGGTCCGCCAGCCCCGGTTCCAGTTCCGGCTCCCGCTCGAAGACGTCGAGACCGGCGCCGGCGATGACGCCTTCGCGCAGCGCCCGTACCAGGGCTTTTTCGTCGACCACGGGTCCGCGGGTCGTGTTGATGAGGTAGGCCGTGGGCTTCATCAGGTCCAGTTCGCGTTCGCTGATGAGGTGCGTGGTTTCGGGCGTGAGCGGCACGTGCAGCGACACGAAATCCGATTCCCTGAGCAGGTCGTCCAGCGGGAGGAACCGCGCGCCCAGTTGCTCGATGGCCTCGTTGCGCCTGCGGCTCGCATAGACGACGGGCATGGAAAACCCGGCGGCCCGCCGGGCCGTGGCCGTACCGATGCGGCCCGCGCCGATGATGCCCAGCGTCTTGCCCGTGACGTCGCTGCCCAGCATCAGCAGGGGACCCCATCCCGCAAAGCGCCCCTCCCGCACGAAGCGGTCGCCTTCCGCGACCCGGCGGGCCGTGGCGAAAATCAGGGCCCAGGCGATGTCGGCGGTCGTGTCGGTGAGCACGTCCGGCGTGTTCGTCACCGGAATGCCGCGCCGCGTGCAGGCGTCCACGTCGACGTTATTGTACCCGACCGCGTACATGGCAATGCCCTTCAGGCCCGGAGAGATGTCCAGGACCTCGTCGTCGATGTCCTCGGTCAGCAGGCAGAGCAACCCGTCGCGGCCGCGGACCGCCTCGAGAAACTCCCCGCGGGTCATCGCCCGGTCATGGGGGTTGACGTCCACCACGCCGCAGGCCGCATCCAGCATCCCGATGGATTCGTCGGGAATGCGCCGGGTAACGAGTACGTTAGCGCTCACCGGATTCGGATTCCTCTTTCCATCTTCGCAGGGCCTCTTCGTAATCGCTCCGGTAGTCCAGGTCGACGAGTACCGCATCCGTGTCCACCGGTACCGCGCGGACGCTGCCTGAGTGCCTGTCGCGCAGCGACTTCAGACCGCCCGGCATGGCTTCGAACAGGATTTCCTCGCGGTACGCGGGCGACAGGATCATGGGATGTCCCCGCTTCCCGTCGTGCACCGGGAGTACCATGCCTTCGGGACGCCCTTCGTACTCGCCGATCAAACGGTTCACGATCCCGGTCGTGACCAGGGGCTGATCGCCGAGGGCGATCATGATGGCCTGGTCGGGTTCGATATACGCCAGGCCGCATCGGATCGAGGAAAGCATGTCGCCTTCCGGGTCCGGGTTGTACGCGAGGCGGACCGGCAATCCCGAGATCCGCTTTACGATGTCCATGGCGCGGTAGCCCAGTACGACGACGACTTCCTTCCCCAGGCGCGACCGCGTCAGCGTGCGGACCACCTGTTCGATCAGCGTGGCGCCGCCGAAGGGCAAAAGCTGCTTCGGCGTCCCCATGCGCTCGGACCGGCCGGCGGCGAGAACGAGTCCCGTAATCATCGGACCGGCAGAGCCATCGCCCGCGGGCCGTTCATCAGAAGGTTCGTCGCCCGTAGCCCGGTCTTCAGAAGGTTCGTCGCCCGTAGCCCGTTCATCAGCGTAATCTTCATCCTCGGCGCGCCCATCAATCGTCCGCGTGCGCGGCGTCTATGAAATACACCTTGTCGCGATCGTACCATTGCTGGTCCTCTTCCCGGAACCAGGTGTAGACGGTCTTCCCGTCGGGGCTGGCCGTGATGAAACGCTGTCCCATATTCGTGATCGTGGATCCCATGACGATGTTCTTGGCCATGGCCGGCCGGGGATTCAACGGGGTGGACACGCTGGACAGTTCGTCCTTGAATACGTTCAGCAGCAGGCCGACGGCGATCAGTGACAACACCACTTTCGTGTATCGATCGACTTTGATTTCCATGTGGCTTGGATCCTCCACGCAGGTAAGGTGAGCAACCGCCGAACAGGGCCTCGGATCAGTGCGTCCGAGCACCTGTTCATACATTCGTACCGCGGAGAAGATGCCGTACCTCGGGACGGTTTTCCTTCCGCGAATTTCGAATGCGGAATCGGGGTGAATCTATCCCTACCCGCCGGTTCAAGTCAATCAAAAAATGCTTGACGCCAACCCCGTGGAAGTGTATGCTCTACGCACTTTTTACCGTGTTGTAAGTCAGTTACACACATAGGGTTTAGCACGACGAATACCGAACTGATCCGTGCGTTGCGGAGTACCCAGGGGAGCCGTCATGGCCACTGAAATCATCATGCCCGTTCTCGGCATGACCATGGAATCCGGAATCATCGTGGAATGGATGAAAAAGGAAGGCGATTCCGTCACGGAAGGCGAAGTGCTCTTCAACGTCGAAACGGACAAGAGTGTGATGGAAGTGGAGGCTAAGGCCTCCGGCACGCTGCTCAAAATTGTGCACGGTCCGGGGGACGACGTGCCCATCCAGCAGGTCATCGGTTACATCGGCGAAGCGGGCGAGGCCATTGCCGACCCCGGCGACGGCGACGGCAGCGCGGCAACGGACAGCACAGCGAATGGCACCACAGGTGGCGAGGATGCCCTGGCTGCAGCGGGCACGGCGGACGGCACCGCGGGCGGCCAGGATGTCCCGGCGGCAGCCGGCGCCGGAACGCCCGGACCACCCGGCCGCGTGAAGATCTCACCGAAGGCACGGCGACACGCCCGCGACCTCGGCATCGCCGTCGAGCACATCGCGGGTACGGGTCCCGGCGGGCGGATCGTATTCTCAGACGTGGAGGCTTTCGCCGCCCGGACCGCCGCGGCAGCACCTGTGCCGGCTCCCGCAGTGGCCCCGGCTCCCGCAGCGGCCCCAGCCGCAGCCGGCCCGGGTACGAAACGCGTCCAGCGCCGCGCCCCCTTGAGCGGACTGCGCAAGATCGCCGCGACGCGACTGGCCGAAAGCGCGTCTACCGTTCCCCACTTCTACCTCACCATGGACGTGGACATGACGCGCCTCACGGGGCTTCGGGAACAACTGATCGCCTATGGCGAGAAGCGCGGCCTGGCCAGGGTGTCCGTGAACGATCTGATCATCAAGGCCGCCGGCATTGCCCTGCGGTCCTTTCCCGCCGTCAACGCCTCCCTCGAGGGCGGGGAGATCGTGGAATATGCCGACGTGAACGTGGGCTTCGCCGTCGCCCTCGACGACGGACTGGTCGTGCCCGTGGTGGCCTCCGCCGATCAGAAATCGGTCTTCGACATCGCCGCGGCGACCCGGTATCTGGGCGAGAAGGCCCGCGCAAAGGGTCTGGGTCCCGAAGACTATGGTTACGGCACCTTCACCATCTCCAATCTCGGCATGTTCGGCGTAGACCAGTTCACCGCCATCATCAATCCGCCGGAAGCGGCCATTCTCGCCGTGGGGCGGGTCAAGGACACCCCCGTCGCGGTGGACGGCAAGGTCGAAATCAAGGACATGATGTCGATAACCCTTTCCTCCGACCACCGGCTCATCGACGGCGCGGTCGCCGGCCAATTCCTTGCCCACCTCAGGGAAATCCTCGAGCAGCCGCTCGAACTGCTGATCGGTCAGGACGGCGCATAAACCCCTCCCGCGGCGAGCAATAGCACAGAAGTACCACATGGCCAACGATCATCGGCACGATCAAGACCGTACGGACCCGCCCCCGGAAATCGAGTTGCGCGTGAAAGCGCTCGAATCGTTGCTCGTGGAGAAAGGCCTCGTCGATCCGGAAGCGCTGGACACACTCATCGACCTGTACCGGGACAAGATCGGCCCGGCGAACGGGTAAACACGTCGTGGCGCGTGCATGGACGGATGAAGCGTTCAAACGCTGGCTGCTCGACGACCCGGATGCCGCCATCGCATCGATGGACTACGTGGGGGCGCAGGGTGAGCAGATGCGTGTCGTGGAGAACACGGACGACGTGCACAACCTTGTTGTCTGTACGCTCTGCTCCTGCTACCCGTGGCCGCTTCTAGGCCTGCCGCCCGTCTGGTACAAGTCCGCGCCTTACAGAGCGCAGGCTGTTGTCGATCCGCGTGGCGTGATAAGACAGTTCGGTACGGAAGTTGCCGAACGGAAAGAGGTGCGGGTGTGGGATTCCACGTCCGAGATGCGCTACCTTGTGTTGCCGCAGCGTCCCGAAGGCACGGAGGGATGGAGCGAGGAGGAGCTCATGGAACTCGTGACGCGCAACGCCATGATCGGGGTCGAGGAGGCGCGGCATCCGGCAGCGGAGGGCAACAAGGCATGAACGGTGTACACGATCTGGGCGGGATGCGTGGGTTCGGACCGGTACGGCCTGAGCCGGAGTCAGAAGAGCCGGTCTTCCACGAAGAATGGGAGGGCCGGGTATACGGGATCGTCCGGCTCATCGGGCTGCTGGGACTGTGGAACATCGACATGTCGCGCAACAACAGGGAACAGTTGCCTCCCGCCGACTATCTCGCCAACTCCTATTACCAAAACTGGTTCGCGGGCGTGCGGAAGCAACTGGTCGGGTCCGGCCTCGTTACGGAGGAGGAACTGCAGACGGGCAGGGCGTCGACCCCGGTACCGGAACACATCATGGAGAAGGTTGTGCATGCCGGACAGGTGCGTGCGGCACCCTACATGACCACGAGCTACGTCCGTCCCTCGCCCGCACCGCCCCGGTTCTCTCAGGGCGACCGTGTGCGCGCACTCAATCGCTATCCGCGCGGGCACACCCGGGTGCCGGGCTATGTCCGAGGCCACACGGGGATCGTGCACGAGTACTACGGATCGCAGGTGTATCCGGACCTGAGCGCTCAGGGCGTGGACGAGGGCAGGCATCTCTACAACGTACGCTTCGAGGGGCGCGACCTGTGGGGGGAATCGGCCAACATGAACAGCGCAGTATACGTCGACCTCTGGGAGTCCTACCTGGAGCCCGCACCTTGACTGACCCGCAACCGAACGCCGGGACGAATGCGGACCCGCGATTGCCCGGTGATTCAAAGGCAGATCCGCAACTGCCCGGCGGTACGAATGGGCCGGGGGACATCCCGCTGGGGGACGATGGCGCGCCGGGGGACGCTCCCCTGGGCGACATCCCCCTGGGCGACGATGGCTCGCCGGTGTTTGCCGCGCCATGGGAGGCGTCGGCTTTCGCGCTAGCGGTGCGTCTCTCCGGTGAAGGGCATTTCACCTGGAGCGAGTGGGCCGCCACACTGAGCGAGGAAATACGCGCGGCGCAGCAGGAAGGCGATCCCGACCGTGGCGATACGTATTATAAGCACTGGATCCGGGCCCTGGAACGCCTCTGCAGGGAGCGCGGGCTCGTGTCGCGGGAGGAGGCGTCAGACCGCAAGGAGGCGTGGCGAAGGGCGTTTCTAGACACGCCGCACGGAATGCCGGTCGAACTCGCGCCACGTCACAATCATAATACCCCGTAAGAGCCATTCATGCGCCGCTGAACGCGGATTCTGCCAGAACCAGTGATCCATCGCGATCCGGCGACCCCTTACAGGTCCGGTGACCCTTCCCGATCTGACGACTCTCCAGGTCAGGCAATCCATCCGGCGCAGGCAGATCTTCCATGGCAGGCGAAGTTCAGATACGAGGTTTGGTGAGACGACGCACACTAATCCATTAAGCGGAATGCTCATTCAACCTCAATGAAAGGACCTGACCATGGAAATCATCGGCATTTTCATACAGGGAACCACGGCCGTAGGCGTACTCGTCCTGGCTATCCTGACATTCATGGGTCGTTCGACGAATGTGCTGCGGGAGGACATTGCCTCCTTGCGAGGTGATGTTAAGGAATTGCGAACTGAGATGAACGTAAAGTTCTCAGAAGTTTGGACCGAGATACACAATATGAATACCCGCCTGGGTCGGGTCGAAGGACATCTTCGAATTTCCGACGACCATCAGGTCGACCGCTGATCTCGTAATTGGAGAACCCCGTTGCCGGATTCCGGAGGCGAAGCCTTTCTAACCGTGCGAGACACCGCACCGGAGCAAACCTATCGCGGCGCCGTGGTGGGATGCGGCAGGATGGGCAGCACCATCGACGACGAGCACGTCGGCCAGCCCCATTACCCCTGGCCGTGGGCGCACGCACCCGCCATGATCGAAGCCCGAGGGATCGATCTGATCGCCGCCGCGGACGATGACCCGGCTAAACTGGAGGATTTCAAGCGACGCTGGGGCGTTTCCGCCCTGTACACCGACTACCGGGAGATGGTTGAAAAGGAAGAGATCGACGTGGTCTGCCTGACCACCCGGCCCGAACCGCGTGCAGAGATCACGGCGGGATTGGCCGAACTGGGCGTAAAGGCCATCTTCGCCACCAAGCCCATGTGCCGGACGCTGGCCGAAGCAGACGCCATGATAGATGCCTGCACCCGGCACGGCGTCATCCTCGCCATGGCCTGCCATCTCAACTGGTACGGTTATTACACGACCGCGCGCAATCTCATTGCCGAAGGGGCCATTGGTCCGTTGAAGACCATGGTCTGCCACAGCCCGTCGACGCTGTCCAACATCCAGAGCCACACCCTCGCCTTATTGCGACTCTTTGCAGGCGCTCCGGCCCAGTGGGTGGTCGGTCTGATCGACACGGACGAACAGGCCATGAGCGATGCCGATATTCCCGGAACAGGGATCGTTGTATATGAAAACGGGATCCGGACCATACTGAACTCCCGATCCGAATCGCATATCTATTCCTGGTCCCTCGAGTTCATTGGCGAGACCGGCCGCATCGTATCCCGGCATTCCCACGCGCAGTTCGAGTTGTGGACGCCCCATCCGGACACGGGCGCGCCGACCCAGACGCATCTACCCGGGCCGTGGCATCCCAGGAGCTCCATGGTCGATGCGATAGAGGGCGTTTGCCGTTCCATCGAACTGGGAAAAGAGACGACCTGCCCGGGCGAGTTCGGCCGCGAAACCCTTGAGATCGCCATCGCCATACGGGAGTCCCACCGGCGGGGAAACGTGCGGGTCGACCTGCCGCTTGAGGATCGTGGTTTGAGGATGGGGTAGGGGATGAAACTACAGCTTCGTGTAACGGAGCAGCTTACTTCGGCATCTCTGGAAACACAACTGTCAACCAAATTTACGTGTAATCCCACGACATAATAAACTTGCGGTTCCACAACACAATTTACTTGTACTTCCACGGCTTTTTAAATCTGCAATCGCAAGCAACAAGGCCGCGCGGCGTCCGAAGTTTTGGATCGACGCCCTTTCCAACTCCCCATCACAAATCCTCGACCTCGTCCGGCTCCGGCATCTCTTCAAACCGCACCGCCTTGACCGTCTTCCTTCCCTCGATCAGCGCCCGCGCCAGGCGATGACCGCCGTCCATCAGCCGTCCGTTGTCGTTTATGATGACGGGGATTTCGAGGTCCGTCTCGTTGATGCGCCGGCAGTGTCCGGCCACTTCCCTTATCGTCGGTGGCTTGCTCTCACTGAACCAGCAGTCCCGGTCCAATTCCTCGAACTGTCCGACGTCTACCTCATAAACCGGCAGGTCCTTCGCAAGCTGCCACAGCCGCTCGGTGTACCAGATGTACCGTTTGCCGTCGCGTTCCGTCGAATGGGTTTGGACGGGTCTATTCATGGTCCGGGGTCCTTTGGCAATTCGCTATTTCTCCGATTGCTTCGGCTTCTTGTCCAGGGATCGCAGCAGTTTCACCACCTCCGCGGCGTCCTTGCCTCCCTTTCTCGCGTGGGCCATGAGCGAGATCCCGTGGGGACCCGGCTTGTCTTTTTCAGATAGATTGTCGGCGAGAACGGCCTGCACGATGCTCAACTTCCCCAACATGGCCGCGGCATAAAGGTCGATGCGCGCCCCATGCTGCAGCAGGTATTCCGCGATGTCCCTGCGTCCCATATGCGCGGCCGCCCCGAGCCCGGTTTCCCAGTCGCCGCCGCCCCAGTCCCAGCAGGCGTTGACCAGTTTGGGTTCTTTGTCGAGCAGTGCCTTGACGCTATCGAAATCGCTATGGGCGTCGTAAACGAATCGATGTACCATTTCCGTATCTAATGCTGCCTTCTTGGGAGACATATGCTGCATCCTTTCTCTCTGTGTTAGTTTCGTACGACGGATCATTGTGTAGAAATGGTGTATCTTCTGTTAATCCGTTCGCAATACAAATTCAGATCTGGTCTAATACGTTGCGTTCCTGCACCATTCAAGTTAATTTAGATTAGTCGTTTTCAAGATAAACGTCCCCGGTTAGGAGTAATGATGAATGCATATGAAAGGATTTCCATCGATTCCAATGTCTGCCATGGTCAGGCATGCATCAAAGGTACCCGCATCCCGGTACACCTCATCCTTCGTATGCTGGCTAATGGGGATCGGGTCAAAACCATCCTCGATGAATATCCCTCGCTGACATTGGCCGATATTCATGCATGTTTCGAATACGGAGCCTCGCTCGCGGAAGAACGTGTATCACCTCTTGAAACGTCGTAAGGCGATTCATGAAGATCGTGGTCGATGAACATATTCCATTGATGATAGTGAAGGCTCTCCGTGAGTTGGGACATTAAGTACGGGATATTCGCGGAACCTCTTTGGAAGTTTGCCCAACAACATCACTGTATGTTAATCACCACAGACAGAGGATTTACAAGGTACCGTTTTTCAGAACACCATGGAATGCTGATTGTTCTACTTCGCCAACCCAACCGGCAGAGGATTCATCAACGGATCATGCAAGGATTGAGTCAATTCTCCGAAGCTGATCGCTCGGGTTTATTGGTCGTCATGCGTGACCGAGTACAAAGTATTTGGAAAAGCGTCTCGCAGTCATAGAGCCTCCATCCCTTCGTCTTCCTCTAGCAGTTAAGGTACCTGACCGGATTTGCTGCGCCTTGGGCGTGTAGATGCCAGATGGACTTGTGTACGAGTTGTTTGCGAATAACTTCATTCGCCACAACGCCGTTTATAGCCCATCTCGTTTTTCCTTGATGCTCTACCGGATACCAGTTCTCAATGAAATACGCCTCGACGGTCCTACCGTGGTAGGCAGGCACCAAGTATTTCACCTTCTCTCTTCGTGGACCGACGACCCAGTATTGCCTTGAAACTTTGTATAGTTCCTCTGATGACATACCCGGACGGTATTTCTGGTTGAGCTTCACGATCAAGATGGGTTCGTTGGTTTCAATTTTTTCGATTCTGTTCACACTTCACCCCTCTTTCACCGCCGCAAACCGCAACCGGATGTAGTCTGCCGTCCACGCGCCGTTCTCGTCACACAGTCTGGGTCTCATGGCTTCCCGGACTTCGTCGAGAAACCCCGGTCGATCCGCAGCAGGCACCCTGGACGTAAAGCTCTCTGCGAAGGTCTCGAGCCATCCTCCGATATCTCCGGGCAGCGGGGTGGGCCGGGGGATCAGCGCGATGTACTGCACGTCGAACCCCTGCCGGACCAGCCGGTCCCGGTACTCCTCGTCGGTGGCAAAATACCAGGGATTTACTCCATCCTCCCACAGGCCGCGCCGCTTCAGCGCCGCGGTGAGCGCTTTCACGATGGTGTCCACGCACCCGTGTCCGCCGCATTCGGCCACGAATCTTCCGCCGGGTCTCAACGCGCGCCGGACGCCTGCGATCACTTCGTCGGGATGACCCATCCAGTGAAGGGCGGCATTGCTGAACACCGCGTCGAATTCTGCTTCGTACGTCAGCCGGTGCCCGTCCGTGACGTGGGCGTCCAGTCCGAGCCCGCGCGCCGCCTCGATCTGATCCGCGCTGCTGTCCACGCCGACGACCCTGCAGCCCATGTCGACCAGCTTCGCCGTCAGCGCGCCGTCGCCGCATCCCAGGTCGAGAATGCGTTCGCCGGGTTGCGGATCCAGCAGCTTGACCACGGGCATGCCCAGGTCCGCTACGAAACGGGCGTTCCTGGCGTAGCGTGCCGGATCCCAGGATTGCGATGAGTTCGTTCGTTCCTCCATCAGTCCCCTCCATCACTCACTCCTCAACACCTCCGCCGGACTGGTGTACGCGGTCCGGGTCACGTGATATCCTATGGTGACCAGGGTAATCGCCAGTGCCACGCCGCCCGACGCGAAGAATATGCCCCATCCCACCTCGATCCGATAGGCATAGTTCTCGAGCCAGCGGCTCATGATCAGCCACGCCGCCGGCCAGGCGAAGACGTTGGCGACGAGGGCAAGCACTACGAATTCGGCGGAAAGCAGGACGAGCAGCCGCCGCACGGAAGCGCCCAGTGACTTGCGTATGCCGACCTCCCGCATGCGCCGCTCGACCGTGAACGAAACCAGCGCGAAGAGGCCCAGGCAGGTAAGGATCAACGCGACCAGGGCAAAGACGCCGAAAAAGTATCCGATGCGCATTTCATATCGGTACAGGCGGTCGATGTCATCGTCGAGAAACGTGAAGGCAAAGGGGAAATCGGGGAAGAACTCCGACCAGGTCCTTTCGATCAATTCCAGCGTGCGCGTAACGTTTTCCGGCCGGATCCGGACCACCAGGTGCAGGCCGGTGCCGTGAAAGAGCACGAGCGGTTCGATTTCCAGGTGCATCGTCCGAAAGTGAAAGTCCCGTACCACGCCGACCACCGTCTGCGTCACACCGCTGGCGAAGCGGACCTGCCGGCCGATGGCCTCTTCGGGCGATTCCCAGCCCAGGACGCGGAGCGCCGCTTCGTTGATCACGATGTTTTCCGTCTCCGCGTCGTTTCTGAATGCTCCGCGATGGGTCCTGCCCGCCAGCAATTCTATCCCCATCGTCTCCACGAAGTCCACGGCGGCCTGGAATCCCTGGACGCCATGCCGGACGTGGTCCGGGTCCTCGACACGCTGTATCGTACCCGTCGATGAACGGCCGACCGTTCCGAACAGACCGGGCAGGGTGATGGCCTGGCTCACGCCGTCCACCCCGGTGTATTGCAAGAGGGCATCCTTCCACGGCTGGTAGTTGACCGCCACCTCCGCAACCGTGGGGATCACGATGACCTGGTCCTTTTCGAAACCCAGTCTCTTGTCCTGAATGAAGGTCAACTGGCTGAACAGGATACCCGTGCCGATGATCAGCGCGATGGATATGACGAACTGGACGATGACCAGGATCTTCCGGGACCACGCGCCGCCCGGTCGGTAATGCTGTCCTTCCTTGAGTCCCGGGATGGCCCGCATGGAGGAGAACAAAAGAGCCGGGTATCCGCCCGCCAAAAGCCCGATGAGGATCGCAACGGCCGGCAGGGCAAGCCACCACAGGGGGTGCAGCGCATGGACCGCGGTTACCGGAAGGCCCAACAGGTTGTCGAAATAGGGCGCAATAAAATAGACCGCCGCCAGGGCGATCGACAGGGCCGCGATGGTCATCAGGACCGATTCGCCCAGGTACTGCCGGATCAGCTGTCCCCGAGACGCCCCGAGGACCTTGCGCATGCCGATCTCGCGTCCCCGGTGCGCGAATTGGGCAGTGGACAGGTTTACATAATTAACCGAAGCGATGACCAGGATGAACAGCCCGATGGCGGACAGGATGTAGATGTAGGAAACGTCGGTATTGGCGCCGGCCTCGTCCTCGAGATGGGAATACAGGTGGATGTCGGTGACAGGCTGGAGCGTCAACTCGAAACGGCCGAGATCTTCCAGGAAACTCGCGTCGACGTGTTTTTCCACGAAACCGGGCAGCTTTTCCTGTGTCTCCGACGGTGGGTGGCCTTCAGGCAAAACGACATACGTATAGAAAAGGTTGCTGTACCAGATTCTCGGGTTCTCGCTCCACCCGAATTTGTCATATCCGCTGGCCAGGGAAATCATGAAGTCGGCATGGAAATGGGCGTTTTTCGGAATGTTTTCCATGACGCCGGTTACGGTCAGTACCATGTAGCCGTTATCTGCGACAATGGTTTTCCCCATGGGATCTCCCTCGCCGAAGTATTTCCGGGCCGTATCCTCGCTGATCACCACCGTGTAAGGCGCTTCAAGAGCATGATCCGGGTCGCCTCTGACGAGGGGAAAGGTAAATACGTCGAACAGTGCTTTGTTGACCCAGAACACGTTCTTTTCATAGTAAATCCGGTCTTCGTGTTTCATGATCCAGGTGCCGATCGTGGGCAGCATCCGGGCGAACTGCCGGACTTCGGGGAAATCGGCCTGCAGCAAGGGACCCAGTTCACGGGGCGACCGGGCCGTGTCGTTGAGCGTTACCCGGTAGATGCGGTCGGCTTTTTCGTGGAAGCGGTCGTAACTGAGTTCGTAGCGCACGTACAGGAAGATCAGGATGGCGCAGGCCAGGCCCACGGCCAGGCCGAAAACGTTAACCGCGGTATATCCTCGTTGGCGGCTCATGTGACGCAGCGCTATGGCGATCTGGTTACCGAGCATCATTTCACCTTTTCTTTTCCGAATCGCCACTCGCGCTCGACGATAAGCCGGGCGCCGCGGCGGAAGGTCACGTAGGACCAGGCCCAGTGCAGCACGACGAGCAACCGGTTCTTGAAGCCGACGAGGAAATAGACGTGGACCACCAGCCACGCGACCCACGCGAACCAGCCGGAGAATCGCAGTCTGCCGATTTCCACGATGGCGCGGCTGCGGCCGATGGTCGCCATCTGGCCCTTGTCGACGAACCGGAAGGCCTCGCGTGGTTTGCCCTCGAGGTCGCGGCGAATGGTTTCCGCCACGAAACGGCCCTGCTGTATGGCCACGGGCGCCGTGCCAGGGAGAGGGTTGCCGGTCTGGTGGGTAAAGCAGGCCTGGTCGCCCGCGACGAACACGTTGTGATGGCCGGGTATACTGAGGTCTTCGGTTACAATCACGCGGCCGCCGCGGTCCGTCATCATGCGATCTCCCCGGTCCGATTCGCGGTCATCCTGCCCGTGCGGCCCGTGCGGCCCGTGCGGCCCGTGCTTGCCGTGCTGGCCGTGCGGCCCGTGCTGGCCGTGCGGCCCGTGCTGGCAAAGCAGGCCGCCGACTTCAACTCCTTGCACGCCAGCCGCCCAGAGTACGGTCGAGGTCCGGATGCGCTCCGGATCCACATGAACCGCCTGCTCGTCGATACTGGTGGCCTGGGTGTTCGGCCGGACCTGCACGCCCTGCTCGTCGATATCCGTCGCAAGGGTGCTGGGCTGGATCTGCACGCCGAGCTTCTCCAGGTCCCGCGCCGCCCGCGCCGCCTGCTGCTCGGAGAACATGGAGAGGATGCGCGGCCCGGACTCGATCAGGATGACCCGCGTGAGCCGGGTGTCGATGTTGCGGAAATCCCGCGCGAGCGTGAAACGGCTCATCTCCCCGATGGCGCCCGCCAGCTCGACCCCGGTGGGCCCGCCGCCGATGACGACGAAGGTCAGGAGTTGCCGGCGCAGATCGGGATCTTCGGTTCGTTCCGCCGCCTCGAAGGCACTCAGCAGGCGGCGCCGGATCTCGGTGGCCTGCGGAATCGTCTTCAGGCTCGGCGCGTGCTCCTCCCACCCTCCGTGTCCGAAATAACTCGGCAACGACCCGCAGCAGAGCAACAGGTAGTCGTAATCGAGCCGGCCGAAATCGGCCGATACGGTCCGCGCCTGCAGATCGACCCGCTCCACCGATCCCTGCAACACAGAAATGTTCCGGCAGCGGGCGAGCACGCTGCGAATGGGCGTGGCGATGTCGGCGGGCGACAGGCCGGCCATGGCGACCTGGTAGAGCAGCGGTTGGAACAGGTGATAGTTCTGCCGGTCGACCAGGGTGACGCGGACGCCAGCCCGGCCGCCGAGCTTCTTGGCCGCGTTCAGTCCGGCGAAGCCGCCGCCCACGATGACGACGCGTTTCGTGGCATCACTCATTACGCAGCACCTCGGCCGGATTGGCCAGCGCGGTCCGGGTCACGTGGTATCCAATGGTCAACACCGTAATCAGCAGGGCCAGGCCCCCCGCCAGGAAGAAGACGCCCCATCCCACCTCCGCGCGGTATGCGAAAGACGCGAGCCAGCGCTGCATGAACAGCCAGGCGGCCGGCCAGGCGAAGACATTGGCGAGGAGCACGAGACCGACGAACTCTCCGGAAAGCAACGCAAGCATACGATACACGGAAGCGCCGAGCGATTTGCGTATGCCGATCTCTCTCGTCCGCAGTTCCGCCGTGAAGGAAACCAACGCGAACAGTCCAAGACAGGCAAGACAAACAGCCACCATGGCGAATATGCCGATCACATAACCGATAGCGACTTCCGACCTGTACAGCCGGTCGATGTTTTCGTCGAGAAACGCATAGGTAAAGGGTAAATCGGGAAAGAACCGCGACCACTGATGCTCGATGATATCCAGCGTTTGTCTCATTTCGCCGGGATGGAGCCTGATTGCCAGATGTGGGCCGCCTCTCAGAGACAGCACGAGCGGTTCGATCTTCAGATGCAACGTCCGAAAATGGAAATCCCCGATCACGCCGATAACCTTAGCGGTAGAGCTGTCGCCGAACCGGACCTGCTGGTCTATGGCCGCCTCCGGCGTATCCCAGCCCAGCACCCGCCGCGCCGTATCGTTGATCAAGATGTTCTCCCGCTCGGCATCCTGGTTGAATGCACCGCTGTGCGTCCGGCCGGCAAGCAGTTCCATGCCGAGCGTTTCCACGAAATCCAGTGCCACGCTGAGGCCCTGCACGTCATGCCTGATGTTTTCCGGATCATCGACGCGCTGTATCGTACCGGTAGATACCTGGCCTATGTTGCCGGCAAGGCCCGGCAAGGACCTGGCATGGGTCACCCCGGCCACGCCTGGATGCTGCAGCAGGGCTTCTTTCCAGGGCTCAAATTTATCCATAACCACGTTCAGCGTGGGTATTACAATCACCCGGTCTTTATTGAAGCCCAGTTTCTTGTTCTGAATGTAATCCGCCTGGTTGAACAGAATGCCCGTGCTGATGATCAGCGCGGTGGAAATCGCGAACTGAACGACAACCAGGATCTTTCGCGACATTGCGCCGGACGCATCGAGCCGGCGGCCTCCCTTCATGCCTTGAACCGGTTGCATGGAGGACAGCAAGAACGCCGGGTAGCTTCCGGACAACAACCCGACGATCAGCGCAACCGCCGGCAGGACGAGCAACCAGAGGGCATGGCCGGGCTGGCCCAGGAAATCCGCGGTTACCGGCTTTCCCGCGAAGTCGTCGAAATACGGTGAGATCGCCCAGGCCGCCGCCAGGGCGATGGTCATCGCCAGCACGGACAGCAGGACCGATTCGCCCAGGAACTGACGCATCAACTGGGTACGGTACGCTCCCAGCACCTTGCGTAATCCCACTTCTCGAGCCCGGGCGGCAAACCGGGCGGTGGACAGGTTGATGAAATTGATGCAGGCGACGACCAGAATGAAGACGGCGATGGCCGAAAGGATGTAAATGTAATTGATGTCGCTGTTCGCGCCCGGTTCATGCTCTAGATTGGAACGGAGATGGATGTCCGTTACCGGCTGCAGGAAGAGGTCGAAACGGCCGCCGCGTTCCTCGAGCTGTTCCCCGATGTGCCGGTTCACGAAATCGGGGAGCTTGCGCTCGGTGGCGGCAGGCGACTGGCCTTCAGACAACAGGATGTAGGTGTAGAAATTGATCCACGACCAGGAGCCCAGGTCTTCCTGGAATGCCGTGGCAAGGGATATGATGAAATCGGCCTGCAAGTGGGTATTCGCCGGCGTGTTTTCCATGACGCCCGTGACGGTCAGCAGCAGGAACCCGCTGTCGGCGTTGATCGTCCTGCCCATCGGATCTGCGTCGCCGAAGTACTTTCGGGCCGTATCTTCGCTGATCACCACGGATAAGGGCGCCTCGAGCGCGGACCGGGCATCGCCCCGGATCAAAGGAAAGTCGAAAACGTCGAACAGGGCGTTGTCCGCCCAGTAGACCCGGTTCTCGTAATAGATGTGCTCTTCGTGTTTCATGACCCACGTGCCGGTCGTCGGCAGCAGGCGCACATAACGCACGACCTCGGGGAAATCTTCCTGCAATGCGGGCGCCATGGCCGGAGGCGTCCGGGCGTCGTTGTTGACCGCTACCCGGTAGACCCGGTCCGCCTTCTCGTGATACCGGTCGTAGCTGAGCTCGAAATCGACGTAAAGGAAGATCAACATGGCGCAGGCCATGCCCACGGCCAGTCCGAGCACGTTGATCGCCGTGTAACTCTTCTGCCTCGACATATGGCGGAGCGCTATGGTCAGGTAGCTTCTAAGCATCCGGGGCCTCGCCGATCATGTTTTTACACGGATGAATGCCATTCGTACCGGTATTGATACCAAACTCCAGACGCACAATGTATATTGCGTTTACTTTGGTGATAACCGAAATGAACGCCGATCGGGAAGTTGAGGTCGAGAAGAACAATGTGCCGAATCGCTGAACGGACCGAAAGGTAGAATGGAGTACCCGTAATGCCAGAACCCGCAATCAAGACGACCGTGGTCGGCAGCTATCCCATCCCGGACTGGCTGGCGGCCTACCCCACCACGCCCAACCTGATCGACGCGGCCAAGGTGATCCTGAAGACCCAGGAACTGGCCGGGATCGACGTGCTCACCGACGGGGAATTGTCCCGCTTCGACGTCGGCCACCCGGAGACCAACGGGATGATCGAGTACTTCATCCGGCCCATGTCGGGGATCACGACAGAGGTTTCCCGTGAGGTCCTTGCCCAGTTCAGAAAGCGCGAGGGCATGGCCTTTCGGAGTACTCCGGGCGGCATCGTGACGAACTGGATCGAAGAAGGCTCGCTGAATCTGCCGGCCGCCTGGCAGACGATGCGGCCGCTTACGGACCGGCCGCTCAAGTTCACCGTCACCTCGCCCTACATGCTGGCCAAGACGCTGCTGGACGAGCACTACGGCGATCTGCAGAAGATGACGATGGACATCGCGGAGGTACTGCGCAGACAGGTCGCCGATATCGACTCGCCGATCGTGCAGGTGGACGAGGCCAACCTGACCGGCCACCCGGAAGACGCGGGATGGGCCCACGAGCCCGTCAACCACGTGTTGGGGGCCGTGCAGGGCGAGAAGGGGCTGCACCTCTGCTTCGGCAATTACGGCGGCCAGAGCATCCAGTCCGGCCTGTGGAACGACCTGATGGTGTTCCTGAACAACCTCGACGTCGACCATCTCGTTCTGGAGTTCGCCCGGCGGGGGTACGACGAACTGCCGTTGTTCAAGGAGTTGCGCGACGACATCGCCCTGGGCGTGGGCGTGATCGACATCAAGGACAACGGGGTGGAGTCGCCGGACGAGGTCGCCCGGCGCATCGATCATGCCGTCGACGTGCTCGGACCGGAGCGCGTGCGCTGGGTACATCCCGACTGCGGGTTCTGGATGCTGCCTCGCAGCGTGGCGGACCGCAAGATGGTCAGCCTGGTGGCGGGCCGGGACCTCGCGCTGGGGCGGGCGTAGGCCTACTCGCGCCAGCCTGAATCGCACCAGCCTGAACCTCACCTGCCGCGCCAGGTTCCGCGCCTGCCGCGCCAGGTCCGCACCTCACTCGCCGCGCAGTACTTCGGCCGGATTGGACAGCGCGGTCCGGGTCACGTGGTATCCGATGGTAAGCAGCGTGATCAGCAGGGCCGCGGCGCCGGAAGCGAAGAAGATCCCCCACCCCAGCTCGATCCGGTAGGCGAAGGATTCGAGCCAGCGGCTCATGATATACCAGGCGGCCGGCCACGCGAAGGCATTGGCCAGGAGCACGAGACCGACGAATTCGGCGGACAGCATGGCGAGCATGCGGCGCGAGGAAGCGCCCAGCGCCTTGCGGATGCCGATCTCCCGGACGCGGCGTTCGACCGTGTAGGAGACCAGCGCGAAGAGACCCAGGCAGGCGAGCAGGACTCCGACAGCGGCGAAAACCGCGAATATGTACCCGATGCGCTGTTCGGCCCGGTACAGCCGGTCGATGTCCTCGTCGATAAAGGAAAAGGCGAAGGGGAAATCCGGGAAGTGCCGCGCCCAGGCCTCCTCCATGAACTCCAGCGTGCGCATCGTATCGCCGGGCTGGATCCGGACCGCGATGAGCTGACCGCGGCCGTACATGATGGCAAGGGGCTCGATGGGCAGGTGGAGCGAGCGCAGGTGGAAGTCCCGGATCACGCCGATCACCGTCTGGATCATGCCGATGCCGAACTCGACCCGGTTTCCCAGTGCTTCTTCCGGCGTTTCCCATCCCAGTAGCCTAAGCGCGGACTCGTTGATCAGGATTTTATCGGATTCGGCCTGACTATCCAGCGGACCGCTGAACGACCTTCCCGCGAGCAATTCCAGTCCCAGCGTCTCCACGTAACCCGCCGCGACGATGATCCCCTGCAAGTCGTGCTTGACCTGGTCCGGATCATCCAAGCGCCAGGCCGTTTCCGTGGTAATACGGCCGATGTTGCCCGTCAGGCCGGGCAGGTAGATGCCCTGGCTCACGTCCGCCACCCCGCTGTACCGGAGCAATTCGTCCTTCCAGGGTTGGTACTTGTAGGCCACCTCCGCGATCGAGGGAATGACGATCGCCTGCTTCCTGTCGAATCCCAGGTGCTTGTGCTGGATGTAGCCGATCTGGCTGAACAGGACGCCCGTACCGATGATGAGCGCGATGGAAATGGCGAACTGGACGACGACGAGCAGCTTCCGGGAAAACGCCCTGTCCGTTTCGATCGACCGGCCTTCCTTGAGCCCGGGAATCGTCCCGAAGGCGGAGAGCCTGAGCGCCGGATAACCGCCGGACAACAGGCCGATGAATACCGCCGCGGCCGGCAGGGCTACCCACCAGAGGACGTGCCCCATGAATCCGGCGGATGCCGGCATGCCCGTCAGCCCATCGAACCGGGGAGATACGAGCCATACCGCCAGCAGGGCGATCAACAGGGCCGCGGCGGCCAGCAGGACGGACTCTCCCAGGTACTGCCGGACCAGATGCAGGCTGGACGCGCCGAGGATCTTGCGCATGCCGGTTTCCCGCAGCCGGTGGGCGAACTGCGCGGTAGACAGGTTCACGTAGTTGATGCAGACGATTACGAGGATGAAGAGGCCCATGGCGGACAGAATGTAGACATAGCTGACGTCGGTGTTGGCACCGGGCTCGTTCTCGAGGTGGGAATAGAGGTGTATGCCGGTGACCGGCTGAAGGGAAAACTCGTAGCGGCCGCCGCGCACCCGGAGCTGCTCGCCCACGTGCCGGTTCACGAATTCGGGGAGCTTCGCCTCCAGGTCCTCCGGGGAATGCCCGTCGACCAGCATGATGTAGGTATAGTAGAAAAACGAGTCCCAGTTCTCCCGCGACCAGTGCCCGTACTCTTCAAATCCCGATGCCAGCGAAATGAAGAAATCGGCCTGGAAATGGGTGTTCGCCGGCATGTTTTTCATGACGCCGGTGACGGTCAGCAGCATGAAGCCGTTGTCCGCGATGATCGTCTTGCCCATAGGATCTTCGTCGCCGAAGTACCTGCGGGCCGTATCTTCGCTGATGACCAGCGTGTACGGCGCCACAAGCGCGGTTTCCGGATCCCCCTGAACCAGGGGTAGCGTGAAGAAATCGAACAGCGAACTCTCCGCCCAGTACACCGCTCTTTCGTAGAAAACCCGGTCGTCGTACTTCATGATCCAGGTGCCGGTCGTGGGGTGCATGCGAAGTTGGCTTTGAACTTCGGGGAAATCGGCCAGGAGCGCGGGTCCCACGCTGAGGGACGTTTTGGCGTTGTCGTTGAAGGCGACCCGGTATATCCGGTCGGCCTGCGCGTGGTAGCGGTCGTAGCTCAGCTCATGGCCGACATACAGGAAGATCAGGATGGCGCAGGCCATGCCGACCGCCAGTCCCAGGACGTTGATCGCCGCATAGCCCTTGTTGCGGCCCAGGTGCCGCAATGCTATGGTTATGTCAGTGCTGAGCATGTCTCGCTCCGCGGTTGGGGACGCGGCAAACGCGGGGTCCGGCCGGGTCGCTTCGAAGGCGACGGCGCGGCGAACGTACGGTTCCGCTGTCTGCTGACCTCCGCCTCAGACCCCGAGCATCCGCATCATCACCGTGTACACGAGCAGGGTAATCAGTACGACGCCGGTAAGGTTCAGCCAGAATCCCGCGCGGATCATCTGCTGGATGGTGACGTGTCCTGACCCGAATATGATGGCGTTGGGCGGCGTGGCGACGGGCAGCATGAAGGCGCAACTGGCGGCGACGGCGGCCGGTACGATCAGCATGTAGGGGTGCAGGTCGAATACCGGCGACAGGGCGGCCAGGATGGGAATGAACGTGGCCGTGGTTGCGGTGTTGCTGGTCAGTTCCGTCAGGAAGATCACCAGCGCGATGACGGCCATGACGAAGAGCAGCGTGGGGATGCCGGAAAGGAAGGCCAGCTGGTGCCCGATGTACTCCCCCACGCCGTTGGCCCGGATGGCCGCCGCCAAGCTGAGCCCGCCTCCGAAGAGCAGCAGGATCCCCCAAGGCAGTTTCACGGCCGTCTCCCAGTTCATCACGAACACCCGCCGTTTCACGTCCACCGGCACGACGAAGAGCGCCAGCGCCGCGACCATGGCGATGACCGGGTCGGACAGGCCCGCCAGCGGCTGCAGGCCCCCGATCTGTACCTGGACCAGCACCGGACGGGCGATCCAGGACAGGGCCGCGAGGAGGAATACGACCAGCACGGCCTTCTCACCCCGGGACATGGCCCCCAGCTCCCTGTACGCCCTTTCCGTCACCTCTCTGCTTCCCTCGATGCGCATGCCTCGGACGGGATAGAGGACACGGGTCAGCAACAGCCACGTCAACGGCAGGAAAACGGCCACCAGAGGAAGTCCCACCCCCATCCACCGGACAAAACTGATCTCCTCGCCCAGGTTGGACTGGATGAAAGACGCCAGGAAGACGTTGGGCGGAGTGCCGATGATCGTGCCGATGCCGCCGATGGACGCCGCGTAGGCGATACCCAGGAGCAGGCACAGGGCGAAATGAGGCCGCGTCTTCGATCCGGATCCGCCGTACCCGGCGCCGTCTTTTCCTTTATCGTCGTTCCCGGCGCCGACTCCCATACTGCCGGGTTCAACCTGCTCCACGAGACCGATGATGCTGAGCGCGATGGGCAGCATCATGACTGCAGTGGCCGTGTTGGACACCCACATGCTGAAGAAAGCCGTCACGCCCATGAAGCAGGCCACGATACCCGCCGGGTGGTCGCCGGCCGCACGAAGGGCCTTGAGCGCCAGGCGTTTGTGAAGTCCCCAGCGCTGCATGGCCAGCGCGATAAGGAAGCCTCCCATGAACAGGAAGATCAACTCGTGGGCGTAAGGCGCGGCCGCCTCCCGCACCGCCGACGCGCCGGTCATCGGAAGCGCGACCAGCGGCAGGAGGGCCGTGGCGTACAGCTCGACGGCCTCCGTCATCCACCAGACCGCCATCCACACCGCCAGGGCCATCGTGGCGCGCCCGGCGTTCGAAAACTCGATCGTCTCACCCGAGCTGTTCGCGTACGCGTGGGGTAGTTGGCTGTAAAGGAGGAACGCGAGTAGTGGACCGGCTACGAGGCCGATCCATTGGACGGTGGTTTTAAGGTTTTGGGGATTCATTGGATGGCATAGTGTCTTTGTGGTAAGAATATGTGTGGATTCCAGGCGGTTCTTCGGAATCCGGGCACTGTTTCAAGAGATTACTAAAGAAAGGGTGGTTCGGGGTAGTCAAGGCAATAAGAATCCTTCCCGGAACAAGGGTATGAGCCACTAGACTTCAAGATTTTCCGCTTGATTTCCGGGTACGGACCGAGTATGTTCTTCGACTCGAAAAAGCACTTTGCAGATGCGCAGTCAGGTTTCCATCAGACCGGAGGAGATCCAGTGAAAGATCAGATCGCACACTACGAGAACAAGCTGAAATACGAGATCGATTCCTACGACCTGTGGGAATCCATCACCCTGGGCAAGGACATCGTCGTGGTGGACGCGCGGTCTGCCGAAGCGTATGCGGAACGGCACATCCCCGGCGCCGTCAACATACCTCACCGGACCATGGACCCTGAGAACACAGCAGATCTGGACAAAGATGCGCTGTACGTGACGTATTGCGACGGGATCGGCTGCAACGCGTCGACCAAGGGCGCGCTCAACATGGCCCGGCTGGGTTTCAACGTCAAGGAACTCATGGGCGGGTTGGACTGGTGGGTCAGGGACGGTTACGAGACCGAAGGCCTGCACGCCACCGAGGGCAGGGCACTGGTGTGCGGCTGCGGATAAGTTCTATTCCCGTCTCCCCATCTTCCTGAACAGTGCCCGGATATCCCCGATAGCACCCACGCTGACATAAACCGCCACGACCGCGAAAACCAACAGGCAGAGGGCGAACACCACCGCCCACAGCGTGCTCCAGAATTCCATTACGCTTCCTCCTTCCGGTCCGGGCGCTTCGGACGGTCCGGTTGTCCTTCCCGGCCCTCCTGCTGCGCCCGTTCCGCCCAACTCGCGTGGTCCAGGCGGTCCTTCCTGTTTGGAAACACCAGCGATCCAACGAACATGAGGACCAGGGCCAGCGCGGTGATGGCCAGTCCGATCTCGTCGCTCCGGTACATGCCCAGTCCCAGCGCCTTATTCACGGGTCCCAGGCCCGCCACCGCGCCGATGCCGGCGATGAGCGCCAGGTAGGCCCCCACGGTGCTCGCCCGCTTCCAGTACAGGCCCGCCAGCAGCAGCGTGAAGGCGCCGGTGAAGTAGATGGCGCCGCTCACGGCCATGTAGTCCCACAGGTCCTGCCCCAGGTCGTACCAGAGTCCCCAGACGAGCAGGAACAGTCCGATCAACAGGATGAACACGCGCGACAGCGTCAGCCGCCAGCGGGTGGAGAGCCGCTCGTTCGTGGCCGGCGCCACCACGTCGTGGGTCAGCACCGACGCCCAGCAGAGCAGGTAGCTGTCGTGGGTCGACATGAAGGCGGCGAGGAGTCCCGCGCCCACGAGGCCGATGATTCCGGTGGGCAGGACCTGGAACAGGAAGAGGGGCATGGCCTGCAGGGTCATCGTGGGGTCGGCGGTGGGCGACCCGGTTTCGTCGAAGAAGAACCCGCGGAACTCAGGCATGTTGAAGAAGTACGTGAGGGCGCAGATGCCGAGGAACTGGGGTATCATGAAGCGGATCAGGAAGCCGATGGACGACCACCGGTACAGCCTGCGCACCACGGCCACGCTCTCGGCCGCGCAGGCACGCATGACCGAGGTCTGCCACACGGCACAGGACACGAGTCCCGCCGTGAAGATCATCCACATGATGTAGGAGGGGCCGAAGCCGCTGCCCTCGAGTAAGGGATTGAAGCCGGACTCGCCGTGGACCGCCGCCACAGTCTCGACGATGGTCGACCAGCCGAGGGCATAGACGGCCATGCCGCAGGTGAGGATCATGCCGAAGGAGAGGACCACGAACTGGATGTAGTCGGTGATCACCACCGAGACCATCCCGCCCATGATGGTGTAGGCGATGACCAGCGCCAGCATGACGGTCATGACCACGGCGACGGAGCCGGGATCGGTCAGGCCCGTCAGGCCCGTCACGAACAGGGCGCCCGCCTTGAGGAACAGGCCCATGTTCAGGATGCCGGCGAAGGCGAGGAGTAGGCCGCCGAAGACGCGCACGCCGCGGCTGAACCGCTTCTCGTAGAACTCGGGGATGGTCATCACGCCGAGGCGCCGCAGGGGCACGACGATGAAGCCCGTCATGCCCACGATGAAGGTGACCACGCCGGCGATGACCGCGATGTGGAAGGCGGCGAACCCGCCCGTGAATCCCTTCTGGGCCGAGTACATGACCGTTACCAATCCCAGTTCGCTGCCGATCATGGTCGCCACGGCGAGGCGGGACTTGAGCGACCGGCCCGCCACGATGTAGTCCCCCATGTCCCGGATGTACCGGTTCATGTACAGGCCCACCCCGACGGTGGCCGCCATGTATACCGCGACGATCAGCCAGTCCAGGGTACCGAAATTCGTGGGGAGAGACGGCATTTATTGGGCGATGTGCCTGGCCAGTACCGGCGCGAGACCGACGTAGTCCGGGGGGGTCAGGGCGAGCAGGCGAAGCTTGTCGTCGTCCGGCAGGTCCAGGTCGCGGATCAGGTTCTCCATGATCTCCTGCGTAATGACCTGTCCCCGGGTCAGCGCCTTCATCTGCTCATAGGGGTTCTCGTGGCCGGCCTTGCGCATGACCATCTGCACCGCTTCCGCCAGCACCTCCCAGGCCCCGTCGAGGTCGGCGCTCACCGCGTCCCGGTCCACATCCACCCGGCCCATGCCCTGAATGGCCGAATGGATCGCCAGCAGCGAGTGGCCGATGGCCACGCCAACGTTCCGCAGGGCGGAGGAGTCGCTCAGGTCGCGTTGCTGGCGCGACACCTGCAGCTTTCCGGCCAGGTGTTCCAGCAGTGCGTTGCTCACGCCCACGTTGGCCTCGGAATTCTCGAAATCGATGGGGTTCACCTTGTGGGGCATGACCGAGGAACCCGTCTCGGTGCCCACCACCTTCTGGCGGAAGTAGCCCAGGGAAATGTACGACCACATGTCCCGGTCGAAATCGAGCAGCACGGTATTGAAACGTATCAGCCGGTGGAAGAGCTCCGCCAGGTAGTCGTGGGGCTCGATTTGAATGGTGATTGGATTGAAGGTCAGACCGAGGCGGTCCTCGACGAAGTGCCGGGCGACAGACTCCCAGGGCACGTCGGGATACACGACGAGGTGGGCGTTGTAGTTCCCCACCGCCCCGTTAAACTTGCCGAGGTATTCGCTGCGGGAGACCTGGTCGAGCTGGCGCCGCCAGCGGGCGACGAACACGGCGAGTTCCTTGCCGACGGTGGTGGGCGTAGCGGATTGCCCGTGGGTGTGGCTGAGCATCGGGATGTCCGCCGTCTCGCCGGCGAGGGCGGCCGCGGCGGAGATCAGGTCCTGGCTCACGGGCAGCCACTCCTGCTGGATCCCGTCCCTGAGCATGAGAGCGTAGGCAAGGTTGTTGATGTCTTCGGAAGTACAACAGAAATGGACTGATTCGGTGACGTCCTCCACGGAAGATCCGGCAATGGCTTCCCGTACGTAGTACTCCACCGCTTTTACGTCATGCCGGGTCTCCCGCTCGATTTCTTTGATCCGCAGCGCCTGCGCGTCGGTGAAATCAAGGACCAGCGCCCGCAGGAAACCGGTCTCTTCCTCGGAGAAAGAACGCACGTGTTCGATTTCGGGCCGCTCCGCCATGGTGATCAGCCACTCGATCTCCACGTGCAGCCGGTACTTGATCAGCGCCCATTCGGAGAAATAGGAGGAAAGGCCCATCAGCCGGTCGCCGTAGCGGCCGTCCAGGGGAGATAGTGATCGTAGAGACATGAGTCGCCCCGAATCCGGAACTTGCCTGTTTTCGCGTTCCCTTCGCGTTCCCTTCGCATTCTCGCGATTTCAGTATACCTTGCCACCACGGGAGTCGGCAAGGTTCTTTATCCCGGTGCCAGGCGAAAGCGTCGTTTCATGCAAGTTGATCTGCTTGATTCGGTACGCACCGCGGTCTATATTCAGCCCACCTTTTACATCTCCCAACGTGTATCCTTTGTGACACCGCGCGTGTTCTCTGGGCTTCGCGCGCGTGTTCCCTGGAGCGTCTGATCCGTGGACCGTCCATCCTCCTCATACGACGTCATCGTGATCGGCGTGGGCGGCATGGGCAGCGCCGCGGCCTGGCACCTGGCCCGCCGCGGTTGCCGGGTCCTGGGCCTGGAGCAGTTCAACATCCCCCACGACCTGGGTTCTTCCCACGGACAGACGCGCATCATCCGCCTGGCCTACTCCGAGCACCCGTCCTACGTACCGCTGCTCCGGCGCGCGTACGCGCTGTGGCGGGATATCGAGGAAAAGGCGGGCGAGCGGCTGCTGCATGTCACGGGGGCGCTGGACGCGGGCCCCGCGGACGACTGGGTCTTCCAGGGGTCGAAGCTTTCCTGCGAGGAGCACGGCCTGCCCCACGAGATCCTTACGGGCGCGGAAGTGAACCGGCGGTTTCCGGGCTACCGGTTGCCGGAGGACATCATGGCCGTGTTTCAAACGGACGGCGGCTATCTATTGCCCGAGCGGTGCATCGTCGCCCACGTGGAGGCAGCCCAGGAGGAAGGCGCCGAGATCCACGGATGCGAACCGGTGCTGGAATGGACGTCCGATGGGCGCGGCATCACCGTCAAGACCGCAAAATCGACCTACACGGCCGGCCGGCTCGTCATCACCGCGGGCGCCTGGATCGGCAAGGTGGTGAAACCCCTGGATGGGCTGGTGCAACCGGAACGACAGGTGCTGGGCTGGTTTCAGCCGAAGCGACTGGAGCTTTTCCAGGCCGACCGGTTTCCGGTGTTCAATCTGCAGGTAGCCGAGGGCCGGTACTACGGACTTCCCGTCCACGGAGTGCCGGGGTTCAAGATCGGCCGGTACCATCACCTGGACGAACAGGTCGACATGGACCGGATCGACCGGTACGCAAACCCCCGCGACGAGGCCGTGCTCCGGGCGTTCGCCGAACGCTACTTCCCCGACGGGTCGGGCCCCACCACGAGCCTGCAGGTCTGCGCCTTCACCAACACCGCCGACGGCCACTTCATCCTGGACGCCCATCCGGAGTATGGAAACGTATTCGTCGCCTCCCCCTGCTCCGGCCACGGGTTCAAGTTCTGCAGTGTCATCGGAGAGGTCATGGCCGACCTGGCCACTACGGGGGAAACGCCGCACGACATCGCCCTGCACGGACTGGCGCGGTTCGCGTAAAGCGTTGGTGCCTACCCCCGCGGCTCGTAGTTCAGTCTGAGATAGGTGACCGTGGCGTGGGCGACTCGAACGCCGGAGTCGTTGGTGATCACCACTTCGCCGTAAAGGACCTTGCGCCCGTTCTTGATGACGCGGGCCTCCGCGTTGAGGGCTTCCTCGCTGGCGGCGTGCAAATACGTGACCGTCAGGTTGGTGGTGACCGTGTCCCGCGTGATCCCGTTCAGCGTGGCGTGGGCCATGTACGCCATGGTATCGGCCAGGGAGGCCGTCACCCCGCCGTGCACGAGGTTGTAGGACTGGGCGAAACGGGGCTGATACGGCAGCCGGCCGTGGCATACCCCGTCCTCCACCGCGACGATCCGCAGTCCGAGATCATGGACGTAGGGCACGCCATCAATGAAGGTCTGCAGTTCGGCTGCGGTTACCTTGGGCATGGGTAGGGGTGGCCTGCTTAGGCTTCCTGTGAGAATGGGACGAACTGTTGACGCTCAACGGGTGAAACGCACGTCGGATGATAACCAGAACGCCCCGGCCTGTCCATCACAATATGGGCCGACCGGCGGCCTGGACCGACCGGTTGAACCCCTCCTTGCTGTACGCGACGCGTTCGGCGCCGAGGGAAGCCGTCAGCGCGTCCACCAGGGCGTGATGGGCGCCGAGCCGGTACCATTCCCCGTAACCGGACCGCTCGTACATCTCCCGCACCCGGAGGCGTTCGGTCCGCATGCCGCCCGAACCGTCTCCGTCGAAATACGTATCCACGACAACGGAATGGCAGCGGTCCCGGAGCACATCCACGAACGTGCCCGGGTCGTTGGGCAGCATGGGACTGATCGTAACGCGGACCGGAAGGCCGGTTTCCATGGCGGCGTCGAGGGTCTTGAGCCGCGAGGCCACGGTGGGGGCATGGGGCGTGAGATTGCGGCGGACGGTCTCGTCGTGGGTTTCAAGCGTCAGGTTCAGTTCGACCTCTTCGATGCGCTTCAGCACGTCGAAGTCCCGGCGGACCATGGGGCTGCGGGTCTGCACGACGAGCCGGTCCGGCTGCAGGCCGGCGAACACCTCCAGGCACTTGCGCGTGATCCGGTACTTCGACTCGGCGCCCTGGTAGGGGTCCGTGGCGGAACTCAGGAATACCCGCACCGGTTTGTCCCGCTTCTTCAGACGGGCCATCTCGGCCTCGAGCCGTTCGGGCGCGTTGATCTTGACGTCCACGTAGTCGCCCCAGGCCCCGCCGTGGTAGAGGTGGACGGGCAGGGCCTGCACGTAGCAGTAGGGGCAACGGTACACGCAGCCGACGTAGGGCTGCAGGGTATGGGTATAGCCCTCAAGGAACCCGCCCGTGCGGGTCAGGATCGTCTTGCAGGATATTTCACGTACACTCGTTTTCACATCAACCCCACCGGGTCCACGTCGATCTTCAAGTTAACGCGCCGGCTGTCGGCGGCGCGCTCCCAGTGCAGCCGGGCTTGACGCACGGCGTCCCGCAGGCGCCCGGAATGCCTGCTCCGCGCGATGATCTGCCAGCGGTACAGGTTGCGCACCCGGGCGATCACCGGCGGAGCCGGGCCGAGTATGTTCAGATCCGCCGCGTGCTTCCGCAGGAGCTCGGCGAACCGGCGCGCCTCCCGCATCACGTAGTCGTCCCGTTCCCCCTGGAACTGGATCCCGACCATGCGTCCGAAGGGCGGATAGCCGAGCGCCTTCCGGTCGTTGATTTCCCGGGCGTAAAAGGTATCGTAGTCGTGCGCCTGCGCGCTGGTGACGCTGTGATGGCCCTGCGAATAGGTCTGGACGATCACCTCGCCGCCCAGCTTACCCCGCCCGGTCCGGCCGGCCACCTGCGTCAGCAACTGGAAAGTCCGCTCGCTGGCCCGGAAGTCGGGCAGGTTGAGGGAGGTGTCGGCCGAGATGACGCCCACGAGCGTCACGTTCGGGAAATCGAATCCCTTGGCCACCATCTGCGTGCCTAGCAGGATGTCCGCCTCGCGGTTCAGCACGCGGTGGAATATGTCCTGGTGGGAACCCTTCCGCGTCGTGGTGTCCATGTCCATGCGGACGATCCGGGCGTCCGGGAACCGTTCCCTCAGTTCCTCCTCGACGCGCTGGGTACCGACGCCCCGGTATCCGATCGACCTGGAACGGCACTTGGGGCAGACCTCCGGCGCCTCGTCTCTATGATCGCAGTAGTGGCACCGCATGAACAGGCTGTCGGCGTGGTAGGTCATGGTCACGCTGCAGTGGGGACAGGACACGGAGAGCCCGCAGTCGTAGCACTGGACGAAGGGCGAGAAACCGCGCCGGTTCAGGAAGAGGATGATCTGCTCCTCCCGCGCGAGCCGGTCCTTGATCCGGTCGGCCAGGGGGCTGGAGAAAATCGAAAGGCGGCCCAGCCTGCGCTCTTCCCGCATGTCCACGATCCGCACGCCCGGCAGGGGGCGCCGGTCCACCCGCTCGGTCAGGCGGCAGCAGGTGAATTTGCCGGTCTGCGTATTGGCGTAGGTCTCCAGGGAGGGCGTTGCGCTGCCCATGACCGTCACGGCGTTCACCGTGCGCGCACGGACGACCGCCACGTCCCGCGCATGGTAGAGCGGAGGGTCGTCGAACTGCTTGTAGGACGGTTCGTGTTCCTCGTCGATGACGATCAGGCCGAGGTCCGACAGCGGCGCGAACACGGCGGACCGGGCGCCCACCACGATGCGGTAGTCCCCGGCACGGGTCCGCCGCCAGGAGTCGTACCGCTCTCCCGGGGACAGGCCGCTGTGCAGGACGGTCACGAGATCGCCGAAGTGGGCGCGGAACTGCCGCACGGCCTGCGGGGTCAGGGCGAGTTCCGGCACGAGCACGATGGCCGACCGGCCCGCTTCCAGGGTCTTTTCTATGGATTTTACATAAACGTGCGTCTTCCCGCTGCCGGTGACGCCGTAGAGCAGCAGGGACTTGAACGCGCCCTGGCTGATGGCGCCGTGGATCGCCCGCAGCGCTTCGGCCTGCTCCTCCGTGGGATCGACCTCGTCCGGTTCGGGCAGTTCGGCGTCCCGGTAGGGGTCCCGTATCGTCTCCACCTCCCGGAGCGACACCAGGCCCTTCTTCTCCAGTCTCCGCACCACGGCCCGTTCGATCCGCCCCAGGTGACGAAGCTGCTCCGTGGTCAGCCTTCCACCGTGGCGCGCCAGGAGGTTGATGCAACTGGCCTGCCGGGTGGCGCGGGGGATCAGCCTGGTCACGATCCGGTCCGCCTCCTCCTTCGGCGGGACCAGTTCGACCCAGGTCTCGTACCGGATGCCCGGACCGGTGCCGGTTTCTCCGATCGAAATCGTTACCAGGCCCTTCGCCTCGAGGCCGCGAAGGGCCGCGAAGGGCTGCCGGATGCGGGTCCGGCGCCGGAGGCTCGACAGGGTGACGGCGCCCTGTTCCGGAACCTGGGCGAGCAGTTCGGCCTGCCGGGGCGCGGCGCGTCGGAGCCGGTCCATGCACTCGGGGGGGCACGGCTCGTCCCGGCTGACGATCTGTTCGCTCTCCGACAACATGCCCGCGGGGAGGGCGGCCTTGATCGCTTCCCCCCACGGGCAGAGATAGTACCGGCCGATCCACCGCGTGAGTTCGAGCAGCGAGGCGTCCAGGACCGCGTCGCTGTCGAGGACGTCCGACAGCGGCCTGTGCCGCTGCACGGGACAGGTGTCCGAAAGCGCCGTGATGACGCCGGTCATCCTGCGGTTCGTGAAGACGACGGACACCCTGCGTCCCGGCAGGGCCGTGTCGAGGAGATTGTCCGGAATGCTGTAGGAAAATACCTGGTCGACCGGAAGAGGGAGGGCTATTTCGGCAAACCGGACGGAAGCCGCCATAGGCTGTAACCGCCGTTTCAATAAACCCGGTAGAGCTGATACCTGCCATAGCCGTCGAAGTCGACGAAGACGAAACTACGGCTTATGTTGTTGTAGTGCCATACCTGGTACGGATGGGAGTAGGACCGGTCCCAGGTGTGCCGCTCCACCTCGTCCGGCGGGCCGTAGACGATATAGACCCGGCCCTGGTCGCTGCGCCAGCCTTTCCGGAGTCCGTCGTCGAAATGTTCGTTCGCGTACGCGATCCGCCGGTAATAGGTGATCATGTGCTCGTTCCGGTCCGTATCGGGTGTGGGGTCGCGGCGTTTCCAGAACGCTTCCAGGGCGACTTTCTGTTCTCCCGCGGGCGCGTCCCTGTACTTTTTCAGCGTATCCAGCTCGTCGTTCTTGGCGATATACCGGAGCTGCTCGGTGATCTCCCTGAAGTTCCTGGCCGTCGTCAGGGGCAGCAGGAACTGCCAGGTGATATGGAATTCCGAGCTGGCCTTCGCCCGGTTTCGAACGGCGCGGTCATCGACTTCGATCTCGAGGGTGTATATCCCCTGGGGCAGGTCGCTGGTATCGAACCGGCCGCTGTACGCGCCGATATGGCCCTGCCGTTCCAGGGGTTCCTCCCGGTCCAGCATCACCTTGCCCGACGGCGACTTGATCCTGTATACCACCGACAGCGGCTGTTGCGCCTCCCCGGCCGCGTCCGAATACACCTCGTAGTAGATGTACATGTCGGTATGGTCTTCGCCGAAGGCCCGGGTCAGGTTGGGAACGATCCGGATGCCCCTGCGTTCCAGGCCGACGTTGGAAGACCCTTCGAGGACCAGTCCGGCGAACTGTATGTCGCTTACGCTCAGCCGGTCCTTGTAGTAGTCGGGCACTTCGAAAGGCCTGGCCATGTCATGCTGGCTGCCGGTATCCTGGTCGTAGAGCTTGATCTCGAGGTCGTACTCGCCCGGGGGAAGGTAGGTTGTGTACAGTTTTGCGCGGGAATGGTCCATCACCCGCATCTCGACTTCCGTATCCACCAGGACCGAATCCCGGATGGTCTCGGCGGTAACCTGGTAATCGTCATCGTCGATCACGATCAGCGAGAGTTCGAAACGGGCGGCGTAGCGGTCCCCGGACCGGACGAAACTGAACAGTTCGTTCGAAAGGCGGTAGTAGCAGTCTACGCGCGTGCTGTCGACCGTCCCGCCGCGCGAAGTGACGATATCCACCACGGCGAGACTCGGGTTGATCCTGCCCGACTGATCGGGAACGCGGACCGCCGGAGCCGCCGCTGGAGCAGCCGGAGCCGCAGCAGGAGCAGCCGGAGCGGCCGCTGGAGCAGCCGGAGAAGCCGCAGGAGCAGCCGGAGCGGCGAGCAAAACTACCGCCGACACCGCGGACAGCTTCGCGAATCCTGAAAACACCTTGAACCACCTTCCAGCGTCCAACATCAAACCTCCGCTGCGCATAAAAGAGGCACGCGGCCTTGCCGGCGCGGACCTCGATCGAAAACGCCCGCCAAAGCGCCTTCCCTGGTGCTTTGATAGAGTTGTGTCGGGGTTTACCATGCAATATATTTGCATTTCGTCGACCGGCCAAAGCATTATTTGCATCCGCGCGCGTAGCGCATTCACAACGATCAATCCCTATAGTATTGAATACAAATGCATCTGTTCGGTTCCCCGTATCGGCTTGCCCCTCGACGAATCAGGCGTGACGGTACATTGGGATACGTGGTCCGCAGCATGAAGAAAGGATGGCAGTGTGGCTAAGACGAAGGTCGGTTTCATCGGTGGGGGCGGCATCGCCCGCGAACACATGAAGTACCTGTCCGAAATGGACGACGTGGAATTGGCGGCGGTCGCCGACATCAGCGGCGCCGCCCTGGATACCTGCCGGGAAATGTACGGCATCCCCCACTGTTTCGAGGACTACCGGGAACTGCTGGCGATGGATTCGATCGACGCGGTCACCGTGGGCACGCCGAACAGCGCCCACTACGAACCGACCATCGACGCGCTCCGGGCCGGCAAGGACGTCCTGGTGGAGAAACCCATGGCCATCACGGCGGACGAAGCCGCGGAAATGGTCAAGGCAAGCCGGGACACGGGCCGCATCCTGGTGATCGGTTTTCAACACCGGTTCGCGCCCGAGGCCCGGATGCTCAAGCGTTTCATCGACCGGGGAGAATTCGGGAAGATCCTGTACGGACGATGCCTGGCCCTCCGACGACGCGGGATACCGAACTGGGGCGTCTTCGGCCGCAAAGACCTTCAGGGCGGGGGCGCGTTGATCGATATCGGCGTGCACATGATCGAAGCGGCCCACTATCTCATGGGCTCCCCCCAGCCCGTAAGCGCCTTCGGCAGTGCCTACACCTACCTGGGAGACCGGCCCAGCGACACGGTTTCCATGTGGCCCGGCTGGGATCACGAAACGTACTCGGTCGAGGACCTGGCGGTGGGGATGATCCGGTTCGACAACGGCGCCACGCTCTCCGTGGAGGCATCCTTCGCGGCGCATATCGGGAAGGGAGAATGGACTTTCTCGCTGATGGGCGAAAAGGCCGGCGGCCAGTTCAGTCCGCCCCGGGTCTTCAAGGACCAGTCCGGCACCATGATCAACATCAAGCCGGACTATCTTCCCGATATGGATGGATTCCGCTTCAAGATGGAACATTTCATCGACTGCGTCCGGACCCGGAAACCGTCCGAGGCGCCGGGTGAGCACGGCCTCCTCGTGCAACAGATTTTAAACGGCATCTACCGGTCCGCCGAGACGGGCCGTGAAGTGCCCATAACGCCCCTGATCTGAGTCACGGGAAAGACCTGACTGGCCAGGCAAACGGGAGGATACGCATTGTTCACCGACGATCAGTGGTCCTGCTGGGACGAAAACGGCTACGTGATCATACCCGATGCCGTACCCGCCGCTCACCTGGAAGCCACGATTTCGGCCATCGCCGCGTTCCTGGACCTGGACCCCGGGGATCCGGAGACCTGGTACGCCGATCCGCCCCGCCGTCTCGGCTTCGTCGAAATGTACCATCACCAGGCGATGTGGGACAACCGGCAGCATGAACGGGTGTACGAGGCGTTCAAGACCGTGTGGAACGAGGAAAAACTGTGGGTGAGCATCGACCGGGCCAACATGACCCCGCCGGAGCGGGAAGACCGGCCGCACGGGTTCAACGAGTCACTGATTCACTGGGATATGGACACGTCGGCCCATGCCGAGGTGTTCAAGGTCCAGGGCGTGCTGTACCTGACCGATACGGACGTCAACCAGGGCGGCTTCCAGTGTGTACCGGGGTTCCACAGGCGGTTTTTTGAATGGGTGAAGACTCAGCCTCCCGACCGCGATCCCATGCGGCCGGACATGACCGGGCTGGAACCGGCCGCCATCCCCGGAAAGGCCGGCGACCTGCTCATCTGGCACAGCCTGCTGCCCCACGGGAACAGCCGCAACACCTCCGACAAGCCCCGCTGGTGCCAGTACATATCCGCGAGCCCGAGCGCGGAGGATGACGAAAATCAACGGCAACACCGCATCTCGCTCTGGAGGAACCGCAAGAACCCGGACGCCTTCCCGGGCGATCCGCGCGGCGTCGAGCGCAGAAGCGGCCCCGCGCGCCTCACCGCGCTGGGACGCCGGCTGCTGGGCCTGGACCGCTGGGCGTAAAGCCCTGTATCGGGGACCGGAATGTGTATCCATGGAGCGGGCAGGATCTAATCCTTGTTCCCGCCGCAGGACTCCCGGACGATGAGGCGGGAGCGGAGCGTGACCTGCTCGGTCGTGTCTTCTCCGCCGATCTTGCGCAGCAGCAGATCCATCGCCGTCCCGGCGATTTCCTGGTAGGGGACGGCCATCGTGGTCAGCGCGGGCGACAGGTAGGCCGATACGTCTATATCTCCAAAACCCACCACGGCCACGTCTTCCGGAATTCGAAGCCCCCCGTCGCGCAGGCCGCGGCATACGCCGATGGCCGTGTAGTCATCCCTGCATAACAACGCGGTGAACCGGTCCCGCAGGTTCAGTCCCTGGATGTAGCCGCCTTCGCCGCGGCTGCCCAGGGGCGGGACGATCTCGTGGGGCAGGTCGTTGTCCCCCATCGCCCTGCAGTAACCCCGTCCCTTGGACGAAACCGGGCTTTCGAGGTCCAGTTTCCGGCCGATGTACCCGATCCTCCGGTGGCCCAGTTCGATCAGGTGGTTCGTCGCGTGATAGAAGTCGGCCTCGAGATCCAGCACGACACCGCTGATATGTTCGGTGGGATAGTGGTACGTCACCACGGGTATGTGGTTCCGCACCATGCCCAGAATCCGGTCCGATTCCCCCCGGTCGCCCCGCGTGTTGATCAGGAGCCCGTCCACGCCTCTTGAGATCAACTGCCTGATCTGCACGCCCTGGTCGTCCTGCGAAGTCCGGGAAGTCCGGTTCACGGCCATGCCCATCAGCAGTTGATAGTGCTCTCGCTCGGCCGCCCTGAGAATCTGTTCGGTCTGGTTTCCGTACGTTTCAAGGGAAATCTGGTAGGTGAGCAGGCCCAGCGTGCCCGTCTTGCCGGTTACGAATCCCTGCGCCATCAAATTGGGGGTATACTGCATCTCGTCCGCGGTCTGCTTCACGAGCATCCGGGTCTTCTCGCTGACGAGATAGGCCGCGCTGCGGGACAAGGCCCGCGAGACCGTGGAGTGGGAAATCCCGAGTCTCTGCGCAATGTCCTTGATGGTGACCTGCTTGACTCTCATGGACCGATCCGATCTAACCGTGGGCCGATCTGGCATAGACTGCAATCCCACGCCGTAACGGGTGAACGGTACGGCCCGTGACCGCGCAAGAGTCCAAAACGGCCGAGTTAGGACGTGAACGCACGGGTTGGAATGACGAAACGCGTTTTCGAATCAGTACGTTAGCGGAGAATGACACCACTTTAAAAGATAAAATGGGAAGGTTCCGTGTCAAGGACGTTGAGACCACGGTCGGAAGGACGGGCGCCGGCGGAATCCCGGGCGGCCACGGAAGGACGGGCGGCGGCGGAATCCCGGGCGGCGGTGGAACCCCCGGCGGCGGCGGATCCCCCAGACCCCGCGCAGATCACCTCGGCATCGTAGTGGGGTCCACGGCGCCGGATCCACAGGATTCCCTTACGATCAGATTGGACGCCAGCACGATCTGGCACGCCACCTCCCGGCCCTCGAGTATCTTCACCATCAATTCCATCGCCGCACGGGCGATTCCCCTGGTGGGCGTAGACTGCGTCGTGAGTGCGGGCGTTACGAAAGCCGATACGTCCGAATCGCCGCTGCCCACGATGGCCACGTCGGCGGGCACACGGATCCCCGATTCACCCAGGCCGCGGAATACGCCGATGGCCGTGTAGTCGCTGCAGCACAGGAGGGCGGAAAAACGGCCCTTCACCTCCCGGGACAGCCGATAGCCGGACTCCGTCTGCTGGCGGCCGACAGGCAGGCAGACGGGGTGCAGACCGTGTTCGGTCATGGCCTTGAAATATCCCCGGCCCCGGGCGGCGTCATGACCGCGGCCTTCCCAGTTCTCGCCGAGGAATCCTATGCGCCGGTGTCCCAGTGCGATCAGGTGCTCCGTCGCCCGTTGAAACCCCGCCGCGTAGTCCAGCACCACGCCGGGAAAGCCCGGGGCGGGATAGTGAAATGTCACCACAGGTACCCGGTCGTCGACCGCGGCCTGGATACGCTCCGACTCTCCCGCGTCGCCCATGGTCTGGACCAGGAGTCCGTCAATACCACTTGATATGAACTGCTCCATCTGCGCGGCCTGGCCGGTCTCCGGGGACGAGGCACCCCATTCGGCGGACATGCCCACCAGGAGCCGGTAGTTCCGTTCGTCCGCGGCCCTGAGGAAGCTTTCGATCTGCGTGCCGGCCTGATCCTGGTAACTTTCGCTCGCCAGCAGGCCCAACGTGCCCGTCCTTCCCGTGGCAAATCCCTTGGCCAGCAGGTTGGGCCGGTAGGAAAACTCCTCGGCAACCTGTTCCACCCGCCTGCGGGTTTCCTCGCTCACCATGTGCGACTTGTTCCGGGACAGGGCGCGAGAGACCGTGGTGTGGGAGACGCCCAGTGTTTTCGCGATGTCCTTGATCGTCACCCGCTTCTTTCTCATCGGCCCATCCGCACCGGTTTCCCGGACGCTTACCGGGCATCCGGTTACCCGCCTGAAGGCAGGGACCGGCACCCGTTTTGCTGATTTGTGCAGTGTATTACACACGTTTGCAAAAACGAATTTGACCAGACCGGTTGCGTGTGTCAAACAGTTTTTTCTAAGGGGTGGTCTTATCCCGCGCCGCAGGATTCCCGGACGATAAGATGGGGCTTGAAGACGCTCCTCCGAGGGCCGGGATGGCCGTGGATCTGGCGAAGGATGCCCTGTACCGTCCGGGCGGCCATATCCTCGAAGGGGATGGATAGCGTAGTCAGGGACGGCCTGACATAAGCCGATACCTCGCTGTTTCCGAAACCGGTTACCGCCATGTCGTCGGGAACCCGCACGCCGGATTCGATCAGTCCCCTGCAGACGCCGAGGGCCGTATAGTCAGAGCAGCATACAAGGGCCGTATACCGGCCGCGCAGCGCCCTGCCGAGGTTGTATCCGGACCTGGCGCTTCCGGTTTCGACAGGAACGATGCGGGGTGCCAGTCCGTGCCTGCGCATCGCGTTGCGATAGCCCTTCACCTGGGACAACGGACCGCCCGAGCCGATCGGGTCTTCACCGAGGAAACAGATCCGTTCATGGCCAAGCCCGATGAGATGTTCGGTAACCGCTTCCATGCCCGGGGCCGGATTCAGGAGCACGCTCGAGACATCGTCCACGGTGTATCCAAAGGCGGCTACGGGCAGTTTGCCTCCCGCGGCGTGGACGATACGGGCCGGCTCGTTTGCGTCGCCGAGCGCCTGGACCAGGATGCCGTCCACGTCGCGGGCCTTCAGGTGCATGAGCTGATCGGCCTGTGCGGACCGTTCGGCCTGTGCGGACCGTTCGGCCTGCGCGGACCGTTCAGCCCCTTCGGCACTTTGGATTCTCCCGGAAGTCAAGGTCCGGCTCGAGACCGCCCCGACCAGCACCTGGTAACCTTCTCGAGCGGCGGCCCGCACCAGGTGGCTGATCTGCCGGCCGGTGTATTCCTGGCCGATCCGGCTGGATACCAGCCCCAGTACGCCTTCCGCACCCTGCACGAAAGCCTGGGCCAGAAGATTGGGCGAATAGTCCATCTCCGCCGCGGTCCGCCGCACAAGCAGACGTGTCTGTTCCTTTACGAGGTGGGACATGCGGGGAGACAGCGCCCGTGAGACCGTGGAGTACGAAATGCCCAGCCGCCTGGCGATGTCCTTGATCGTGACCGGCCTGTTCGTCAAGGGTCTGGCTCCCGTGGCCGTTCGCGGTTCACGACGGCAGATCGAGTCAATGGTTTGTCCAGCCAGCGCACACGTGTGTATAGATAGCCGTGGCGATACGCCGGTTCATGGATTGGGAATCTCGAGTGCATTTACGGTGATCCGGATCTTAAGGAGTGGGTAAGCGGTGTGGGTATCCTGCGAAAGGTAGGTATCTGCCGGGACGCTTGTCAAGCGGCAAGGTGGTTGCGCGCCCGGCCGGCCGGCCAGTCCGTTGTCCGTTGCCCGCCGGGAATAAAACTGTGGCGTACCTTTCCCATCGGATGGTATCTTCTTTTTCGTGAAACCCGATTCATCCAGTCCTTTCCAACTCGAAACCGAACTCAGACGCGATCTGGGCGTCGTATCCGCCACGACCATCATCGTCGGCGGCATTATCGGTTCCGGCATCTTCGGCGCGCCGGCGGGCATCGCCCAGCAGCTCGGCAACCCCGGCCTGTTCCTCCTGGTATGGATCCTGGGCGGCGCGCTGGGCTTCGCCGGCGCCCTTTGCTTCGCCGAGCTCGGTACCATGATGCCCCGGAGCGGCGGGCAGTTCGTCTACCTCAACGAGGCCTTCCCGCCCATCATCGCTTTCCTCTACGGATGGGTGGAGTTTGTGCTGCTCCAGAGCGCCGGCATGGCCGCCATCGGCGCCATATGCATCAGCTACATGGGGTATTTCATCCCGGCGATCTCGTCCCAGATCATCGTGCTGGAACTCGGCCCCCTGAGCATCTCTTCCCAGCAGGTCGCCGTCTGGGCGCTGATCCTGTTCCTCTGCTATGTCAATTACGTCGGCGTCCGTTTCGGCGGTCTGGTAATGAACCTGACGACCTTTGCCAAGGTAACGGCCCTGATCGGCCTGGCGCTGCTGGCCGCCTGGATCGGCGGGAACAGCGAACACTTCGTGCCGCTGGTGCCGCCGGACTTGGACATGAGCATCCTGGCCGTGCTCGGTCCGGCGATGATCGGCGGGCTCTTCGCCTACCAGGGCTGGGTCAACACCAATATGGTCGTGGGCGAAGTAAAGGATCCTCAGCGTATCCTGCCCCGGGTGATCTTCTTCGGCCTGGGCCTTTGCACGCTCGTATATCTCGCGGTCAACTGGTCCTACCTGTACGTCCTGAGCATCGACGAAATCGCGGCTTCCGAGCGCGTTGCGGCCGACGCGGCAAGCCGGCTGATCGGCCCCGTGGGCGCGTCGCTGATCTCGGCGGCCGTCATGATCTCGACCTTCGGCACCATGAACGGCACCATGATCATCACCCCCCGGATCCCTTATGCCATGGCGAGAGCGGGCCTGTTCTTCAAGTGGTTCACCCACGTCCATCCCCGGTACCGGACGCCGTCCCGCGCCGTCGTGGCCGTGTCGATCATGGGTTTCGTGTGGACCTTCCTGGGCGGCTTCCAGGCCATCATCAACGCCTTCGTCTACGTCGTCTACCTGTACTACGGGCTCAACGTCCTCGCCCTCATCGTGCTCCGGCGCAAGCATCCGGACGCCCGCAGGCCGTACAAAGTCCCCGGCTATCCCTACGTGCCGGTGCTGTTCCTGGTGGTGGTGGCATGGGTGGTGGTGACCGTCGTCACGCAGAACTTCATCCAGGCGCTGCCCGGACTGGGATGCCTCGGCCTTGGGGCCGTGGTGTACCTGGTCTGGTTCCGGAAAGCCTGACAGGCTCACTTACCCCGACGCGCTCTTTCCCGCCTTGAATCCCGCCGCGAACAGGATCAGGACCAGAATGACCAGGGCGGCGGGCAGGATCCAGAATACCTGCCAGTCCGACAGGCTGAGGCTCCCCGTCGAACCGAGAAAGGCATTGTAGACCCGGCCGGCGATCTGGGCGCCGATCAGCATGCCCAGTCCGCTGGAAACGAGGACGAACAGCCCCTGTGCCTGTCCGCGGTTCGAGGGCGTCGCCTGCTGGTCCATGTACACGTGGGCGGTCACGAAGAAGAAGTCGTAGCAGATGCCGTGGAGGATGATCCCCGTAACGATCAGGGTCCACAGGGCGTCCGGCGCACCGAGGGAGAACAGCCCGTACCGGATGATCCAGGCGGCCATGGCGATCAGCAGCATGCGCTTCACGCCGAGCCGCCGGAAGAAGAAGGGCATGCACAGCATCAGGAACACTTCGGAAAACTGGCCCAGGGTCTGCGTGCCCGCAATGTTCGTGAATCCCGTCGCGCCGAGGTAGATCTGCGTGAAGTTGTAGTAGAAGGCCAGCGGGATGCAGAGGAGCAGGGCGCTCAGGATGAACAGGTAGAACGAACGGCTTCCCAGTTCCTGCAGGGCGTCCAACCCGATCACGGACCGCAGCGACGCCTTCCTCCCCGCGGCGGCCGGCGGCGTACGGCCGAGCGTGAAGCTGTACAGCCCCATGACCAGGCCGGCGACCCCGGTCGTGTAGAGCGGCCAGGCCGTCTCTTCGGGAATGACCCCGCCCGTGAACAACCCCAGGACGAAGCTGATGAAGAGTCCCGCCGCGATCCACCCGACCGTACCGAACACCCGGATCAGCGGATACTGCGCTTCCCGGTCCTCGACCCGGTGAAACGTGATGGCGTTCACCAGGCCCAGGGTCGGCATGTAGCAGATGTTGTAAGCCAGCAGGAGGAGGATGAAGAGGAGCGGCAAATCCACGGCCCGGGGAACGAGCAGCATGACGCCGCCTGCCAGGATGTGCAGCCAGCCGAGCATCCGCTCCGGCGCGAAATACCGGTCCGCCACCAGGCCCAGGAAGAAGGGGGAGATGATCGCGGCCACCGGGTTCACCGTATAGGGCCAGTGGGTCAGGTCACCCATCCCGTGGGCGCTCATGTAGACGGCGATCGTCGTGAACCAGGCCCCCCAGATGAAGAACTGGAGGAACATCATGAGACTAAGGGATGGGGACATGGAATCCTGGTTCTATGGCCAGACCGGGACGCGGCCGGCTGAGGACACCGAAACGATCAGTCGACCTTGTAGCCGTAGCCTACGGCGATCCACGCCTTGACCGGCTGCTGCCTCAAGGTGGCGGGATGATACCGGGAAGCGAAGATCTTCTGAAGCAGCAAATCGTCGATCTCGGCGTACCCGGTCGATTCGATCATGGTGGCGTCCACGACCTCCCCCTGTTCATCGATCAGCAGTTCGAACCGGACGATGCTGTCCTTCACGTGGCGCAGATTCCGCGGGATTTCCCTCCGGGAGATGCTCATGTTGAGGCGGCGAGGAATGGGCGGCGTGTCGTATTTCCAGGTGCCGTCGCCTCCTTCGCCGAGGCCGCCCGTACCGCCGCTCCCGCTTCCCCCTTCGACGCCTCCCTCGACGCCCGATCCGGCCATGCCCGTCTCGTCGCCGGGTTCGCTGTCAGTATCCATGGCGACCGCCACGGCCCTTTCCATTTCCTCCTGGGAAGCGATCTCGTGTTCCTCGGCGATCAGGCTGTCGTCGATCGGTTCGGGTATCCCCACGACCACGGGAACGGGCACGCCCTGGCTCATGATGTCGTCACCGGGGTCCTCCGGCGGTTCGAGCCGACCGGGCCGGCCGCCGCCCCGCTCCGACGTGAGCAGCCTGGCCGGATCGATGAGGTCGATCAGGTGATCGGGATAGGGCAGGATCTCAAGCTCCACCATGGGCTCGAAGTCGATCTGGCTGTAGACGTAGATTCCGCCCGCGGCGAAGAAATGCAGGAAGGCGGCAAACCAGACCCCGGCACCGAGAAACCGGCGCGAGAACCGCTTGAGCGGGTGGGGAACCAGCTCTTCGATCTCGTACCGATCCAGGAACTGTCCGATCCGGTGTGCGGACCGTGTGAACCATGCGGACCATGCGGACCTTGCGGTCCGTTCGGATCGTGCGACTCGCCTGTTCATGGGAGGTCTTCTCGGGGGCCGGCCGCGAAAGGCCCGACGGGAGAAATCTGACGGCTCGGTTTATGCTCATAAGTTCCACCGCACCTGTTGTACTGTCAAGGTTTTTGCCCGTATCGGCAGGGCGTCCCAACCCCGCTGGATACAACCATAAAACGCTTGACAGAGACCCACCCCGGTTTCATCATCATGCCTTACGTTTTAAGGTTCGTCCCGCCTTGCCGGACGAACCGGTATCCGCTGCTGCTTCCACGTATTCACGACGGTGTTCATCCCACGGTCATCCGGACCGGGCGTCACGGGTGGCCGTGATGACGTTTACCGGACGGAGATCATGCTCATGAGCATTCCGACTACTGGAATGAAACGCGTCCTGGCCGGCCTGCTGCTTTGCGGTCTTTTCGGCGGACCGGGCGGCCTTGCCATCCCTGGCGGACAGGTCCACGCCCAGGAAGAGGACATCACCCTGGAGATGACCACGGAAGCGGGGACCATCGAAATCGTCCTCGATCCGGTCCGGGCGCCGGTCACCGTGGCGAATTTCATGCGGTACGTGGACGCCGGGCAATACAACGGCGGGGTGTTCCACCGGACGGTGACCATGGACAACCAGCCGAACAACGACGTGAAGATCGAGGTGATACAGGGCGCCGTAAACCCCGATTTCCGGGACGACAGCTATCCGCCCAACAGCGGGTACGATCCGATTCCCCTGGAACGGACCTCCGCGACCGGACTGAAACACGTCGACGGGGCCATTTCCATGGCGCGCATGGGTCCCGACACGGCGACCTCCGGGTTCTTCTTCTGCATCGGCGACCAGCCCGAACTGGATTTCGGCGGCAAGCGCAACCCGGACGGGCAGGGATTCGCCGCTTTCGGCCGCGTGACGAAGGGCATGGACGTGATCAGGAAGATCCAGATGTCCCCCCGCGAAAACCAGCGTCTCACGCCGCCGGTCGTGGTCACCAGGGTGGAGCGAAAGACCAGGTAGCTGGTAAGACCAGGCAGGCAGCACCGACAGGACAACCACGGACAGGAGCGTTTCATGGCCGACCGCGTTGAGCGGCCGGAATCCTTCTTCGGCTTCCGGCTCGGCGACGACTACAAGATGGCCCGATGGGACCGCATCGCGGAGTATTTCTACCTGCTAAGCCAGCAGAGCGAGCACATCCGCGTGGTCAACCTGGGTCCCACTACGGAGAACAACCCCTTCCTGCTGGCCATCATCACCTCCGCGGAAAACCAGGCCAGACTGGAGGAGCATCGGGAAGTCAACGGGCGGATCGCCGATCCGAGGGGCCTGTCCGATGCCGAAATCGACGGCCTGGTACAGGAAGGCAAGGTCATCGTCTGCCAGTCCATGAGCCTCCACGCCAACGAGATCGCCGCGACGCAGATGGCGCCCCAGCTCGCCCACGACCTGGTGACGGGCGAAGATGAAGCCACGAAAAACATCCTGGAAAACGTCATCTTCCTGATGGTGCCCTGCTTCAATCCCGACGGGCAGCTCATGGTGACCGACTGGTACAACAAGCATCTGGGCACGGACTACGAGGGATGCGACCTGCCCTGGCTGTACCACAAGTACTGCGGCCACGACAACAACCGGGACGCCTTCATGCTGAACCTGGTGGAGTCGAGGTACATGGCCCGGATCATGTTCCAGGACTGGCATCCCCACGTCTTCCAGGACCACCACGAAATGGGCGGCTATCAGCCCCGCCTGTTCGTCTGCCCCTACTGCGAGCCCATTCATCCCCACGCCGACCCGCTCGTATGGCGCGAGATCAACTGGTACGGTGCCCACATGGTCTACAAGCTGGAGGAAGCGGGCCACCAAGGCGTCATCAGCGGCGCCATGTTCCCGGCCTGGTACCACATGGGGTTTCACTGGCTCGGCAACTACCACAACATCGCGAGCCTGCTCTCCGAAACGGCCCAGGCGAAACTGGCCAGTCCGCTGTACGTCCACCCTCACCAGCTCAGGGGAGAGGACGGGAACACCCTGCACACGCTGCCCCATTACAAGCCGCAGACGAACTTTCCGAATCCGTGGCCGGGGGGCTGGTGGAGGCTGCGCGACATGGTGGACCAGCAGCTCGTTGCCGCCATGGGGATCATGGACATCGCGGCCCGGTGCCGGGAAACGGTGCTGCGGAACGCCGTGCAGAAGGCCCTGCACCAGACCCAGCGGGGCCGGGAGGACGATTCGGCAGGTTTCTTCATCCGCCCGGACCAGCATGATCCGGCCGTCGTGACCCTCCTCGTGAACGCCCTGCTTCGCCAGGGCATCGACGTGCAGCGCACCCGGACCCGGGTGACGGTGGGAAGCCGGGTCTATCCCGCGGGCACCTGGTTCATATCCAACGCCCAGCCCAAGCGCGGCGTGGTCAAGACGCTGCTGGAGCGGACCTTCTGGCCGGACGACGCCTGGGCGCGCAAGGCCGACGGCTCGCCTACGAGAATCTTCGACACGACGACGGATACGCTGGCGGAGATGATGGGCGTCCATGCGGAACCGGCGGAAGTGCCGCTCGACGCCCTGGACGAGGATGCCCTGAATCTGGATACCGTGACCGAACCGTCGCCGGCAAGCGGATCGGTGACCGGAGACGGCGCGCACGGCATGGCCGTCGACCCCCGCCTCAACGCCGCCTTCGCCGCGGTCAACGCGGCGCTCGAAGCGGGCGCCGAAGTCTCCCGCGCCGCCGGCCCCCTTTCCGTGGACGGCCGAGGCATGCCGGCCATGCCCCCCATGCCGGCCATACCGCCCGGCGCCTTTATCGTCAGCGGGATCGACCAGGCGAGGTCCGAAGAAATCGTCCGGGATGCCGGGGCCGCCGGCTACCGCCTCGAAGCACCGGCGGAAGGCGAACCCGTCGGTCCGCCGCGCATCGCCATGTACCAGCGGTACTGGGGCGGCAACATGCCCGAAGGCTGGACCCGCATGACGCTGGAGCAGTCGGGATTCTCCTACCGCTCCGTACGGGACGCCGATATCCGGGGCGGTCTCGACGGCCTCTGCGACGTGTTGATCCTGCCCGACGACACGATGGACATGATGGCCGGCACGGAACAGGAGATCGAAAGACGCCTGAAGACCGTGCCTCAGCCCGAAAAGTACCGCAGCGCCCTGGGTGAATCGGAAATCGAGGCCATCGGCGCCTTCGTGGAAAAGGGCGGCACGCTCGTGGCCGTCAGCCGCGCGTGCCAGTTTCCCATCGAGAAGTTCGGCCTCCATATCACCGACGTAACGGCCGGACTGCCGGAAAGCGCCTTCTTCTGTCCCGGTTCCATGCTGCGGATACGGGTCGACAATACCCATCCGCTCGGATACGGCATGCCGGACCGGGCCCTGGCCATGCACCGCGGCAGTCCCGTGTATTCGATCAACCCGTCGCACTTCAACGACCGGTACGAGGTGGTCGCCGCCTATCCCGATAAAGACGTGCTCGAGAGCGGATGGTTGATCGGGGAGGAACACATCGCCGGCAAGCCCGCCATGATCAGCGTGCGCCACGGCGAAGGACGCATCGTGCTCTACGGATTCCAGGTCAATTTCCGCAACCAGACCCACGGCACCTTCAAACTGCTCTTCAACGCGTTGTACGGGAGCTGATACGCAAGCGAGCGGAGAGGACAGGCACCCCATGCCCATCGTCGATTTCCACAACCACGTCTATCCGCCCCGGTACGTCGAGGAGATCCGGAAGGGTCCCAGCGCGTACACGGTGACCGATGACGAGGACGGCAACCCGGTCCTGCACTCTCCCGGCGACTACAACATCCTGGTGCCCGGCCACCGGCTCATGGACGTGCGCCTGGAGGTCATGGACGAGGCCGGCGTCGATACGCACGTCATCACGTTCACGGCGCCGGGCACGCTCATCGAGACGCCGGACCGTTCCGCCGAACTCAGCAGCAAGGTCAACGATCTTTTCGCCGAAATCCAGGCGGCGCATCCGGACCGGCTGCCGGCCCTGGCCACCCTGCCGCTGAACAAGCCGGAGGCCTGCGCCGCCGAACTGGAACGGGCCGTCGCCTCGCTGAGCCTCAAAGGGGCGTGCGTGTACAGCAACGCCAACGGCGTGGCGCTCAGCGATCCGTGCTTCTGGCCCATGTACGAGATTGCGGACGATCGTGAAATGGCCGTCTTCATCCATCCCACTTTCCCCCTGGGCGTGGAGGCCATGAAGGATTACATGCTCATGCCCGCGGTGGGATTCCTGATGGATACGACCCTGGCCACGGCCAGCCTGCTCTTCAGCGGCGTGGTGGAGCGCTTTCCGAACATACGCTGGATACTGGGCCACCTGGGCGGCGCCGTGCCTTATCTCGCCGAGCGCTTCGACCGGTGCTACGAGGCCTTTCCGCAGTGCCGCGCCAACCTGGAGCACCATCCCACGGTCTATCTGAAGAACCAGTTCTACTACGACACGGTCAATTTCGACGTGGACGCGCTGCATTTCGCCCTGGGCTTCGCCGGGGTCGATCGTATCCTCGCCGGGAGCGACTATCCCCACCAGATCGGCAGCATGCCTAAGATGATCGAGAGCATCAACGCGATGGAGCTGTCCGAAGCAGACCGCGCCGCCATTCTGGGAGGGAACGCCGTCCGCCTGCTGGGGTTGTGACCGATACGCCGCCAGCCGAACCGCGCTGTCGACCGGACTGCGAGCGGCGTGCACCATCTACCGGAAACGGAATTCATGGACCTGAAGCTTCAAGGGAAAAGAGCGATCGTAACCGGCGCCAGCCGGGGCATCGGGCGTTGTTGCGCGCTGGCCCTGGCACGCGAAGGCGCCCGCGTGTGCGTCACGGCCCGCGGTCGGGACGTCGAGGACCTGCTTCGCGAAGCCGGTGAGCGGCTTCCCGCCGGCCGCATCGCGGAACCGGAGGAGATCGCTACCGTGGCGACTTTCCTCGCGTCCGAACCCTGTTCGTATGTCTTCGGCACCGCCGTCTACATGGATGGCGGCGAACGGCGGGGCACGCCCTGAAGCCGGAACAGATCCTGTTGCCGTGCACGCCCTGCAGATGGCACATAGCCTGAAACCTGGCCTGCGGGTGCTGGATCGCCCGCTTCTGTCATTTCCAATATAAAAAGGAGATTCATCATGGCTGAGAACACTTCCAAGTCCTTCGCGGCGCACGCGGACGGCGCGGACTGGGTCAAGGGACTGCGGCCCTATTTCGTGTACCGCGACCTGGGCATGAAGTCCGCCACCGAAGGCCGCGTGATGGCCCACGTCATCCGGGCCGCCCAGTCCTGCGACGGCCCCATGGGCTATCATTCCCACGAACTCGAGTTCCAGATGAACTACCTGCTCAAGGGCTGGGCGCGCATCGACCTGGCAGACGTGGGCGAGATCGAGGTGAACGCGGGCGACGCGTGGTACCAGGCACCCGGCGTCGCCCATGAACTCATGGAGTACTCGGACGATTTCGAGGTCATCGAGATCACCATACCGGGCGACTTCCCGACCATCGACGAGACACGTTAGGACCGGCCATGAAGGTGGGATTCATCGGGCTGGGCAACATGGGCAATCCCATGGCCGCCAGCCTCCTGCGGGCCGGCCACGCCCTGCGCGTCCACGACCTGGACGAGGACAAGGCCGCTAACCTGCTGGAGGCCGGGGCTGCCTGGGCTTCCACCCCCCGCGAGACGGCGTCGGGCGCCGACGCGGTCCTTACCTCGCTGCCCGGTCCCGCCGCGGTGGAGACGGTCGTCCTGGGCGAGGACGGCGTGTTCGAAGGGCTCGCACGCGGGACCGTCTATATCGACACGAGCACGGGCGAACCGGATCTGATCCGGCGCATCGCACGGGAAGGCGCGGCTCGGGGCATCGACGTGCTCGACGCGCCGATCAGCGGCGGTGTATTCGGCGCTCGGGACGCCACCCTGACCGTGTTCGTCGGCGGCGCGCAGGCGGTGTTCGACCGGTACGAGCCCCTCTTGCGCGGCGTGGGCGAAACGGTCGTCCGCATGGGAGATACCGGCAGCGGCGTCGCGACCAAACTGGTGAACAATCTCATGATGTTCATCAATTTCATCGGCGCCTGCGAAGGGATGGCCATCGGCGCGCGGGCGGGCATCGATCCGCGTAAGTTGATCAACGCCATCCGTCCGAGCATGGGCCAGAGCCGGATGATGGAGCGGTGCCTGACCCGCTTCCTGGACGAGCAGTCACTGTATTCCGCCGTCGACCTGGGGGTCAAGGATATGCACCTGGGCGTCAAGCTCGGCAGGTCGCTCGACGTCCCGTTGGAAATCGCCCCGATGGTCGAGGACCTTCTGAGGCGGTTCCAGGACCGGGGGAACGCACAGGCCGACCTCCTCGAATACATCGGAGATTACCTGAAGCGGGCGGGCGTCGACCCGGCCGGAAAATCGTGAGGAAAACCATGCGCTGGAAAACATTTTTTAACCTGACCGTATTCCTGGTACCGGCCGCCGTCATGCTGGCCGCCGCCCCGAGCACAGACGCGCAGTCAGCGGCCGCCAACCCGCAGTCCGAGGCCGGGTCGCTCGATATCCGCGGCGCCTGGAAACCGGAAACGTACCGGCTCAAATCAGGACCGGTCCACGAGGTTACCGGGCTGATTTCCTTCACCGAAAAGGACTGGTCGGTCCTCTTCTTCATCGTGACCGACGAGGGCCCGCGGCGGGGATCCGGCGAAGGGGGCACCTATACCCTGGAAGGAGACAAGCTGACCTTCCGCCACCTGTACAATCTCTCGGGCGGCCACGCCGTCGACGGATTCGAGGCCAGCGAACTGTCGATGAGGGTGAGGCCGCCGGACGCCGAAGACGCGCCCGCCGAGCCTTGCACCATCACGATAGAGGAAGATCTCCTGACCATCTTCTTTCCCAGCGGAAACCAGATGACCTTTCGCCGCAGTTCCCGGTGAGGTACGGGCCGACCTGCGATTCACGTTCCGTTCCACGATCCATACCCCGGTCCCACGCCGGCCCATACCTTTCAGCCATACGCGCAAACTTCCAGATACATGCGCTTAAGGAACCGGAATCAGTTGACTTGAACGGGTGAACCGGCTTATCTTTGGACGCTGTCAAATAGCCGGTTCGAGACCCGGAAACCAGTACATGTCATCCGAAGACCTGACCCGAGAAACGAAGAGGACCGTCGGCATCGAGGCCGCCCGTATGGTCGGCCAGGGCGACGTGGTCGGACTCGGCACGGGATCGACGGCGGAGTTCATGATCGAGGAACTGGGACGGCGCGTGCGCGAGGAAGGCCTCGACATCGTCGGCATCCCCACGTCCTTCGACGCGGCGGTGCTCGCCCGCGGGAACGGCATCCCGACGGGCACGCTGGACGACGTGGACCGGGTCGACATCGCAATAGACGGCGCGGACGAGGTCGATCCCGCGATGAACCTGATCAAGGGCCGGGGCGCCGCCCACCTGCGCGAGAAGATCGTGGACGGCATGGCCGAACGGTTCGTCGTCATCGTGGACGAATCGAAACTGGTCGAACGGCTGGGCACGAAAAGCCCTGTGCCGCTGGAAGTGCTTCCCATGGCCGCCCAGCCCGTCATGCGCGCGGTCGAAGCGATGGGCGGAGAACCCGTGCTGCGGATGGCGGTCCACAAGGACGGGCCGGTCATCACGGACCAGGGGAACATGGTGGTGGACGCCCGTTTCGATGGGATCGACGACCCCGGTGAGATGGAGCGCGCGCTCAACAACGTACCCGGCATCCTGGAGAACGGCCTCTTCGTCGGACTGGCGACCGAGATTCTCGTCGGGAGGATATCCGGTCAGGGCCGGATCGAGGTGGAAAGACGAACTTGAACCTGTGGGGCCGGCCAGCGCGGTCAAATGCCCGTACGGTCCGATGTCCGCGCGGCCCCGTCTGAGTGAATAAATGAACGATATCGGATACTTCAGCCTCCTGCTCGCCTTCATGACGGCGGCCTACGGCGGCGTGACCAGCGTGGTCGGCGCCCGGGCGCGGAACCCGCAGTTGATCGCCAGCGGGGCCCACGGCGTCCTCGCCACCTTCGGCCTGCTGACCCTTTCGTCCATCGTGCTGGTGTACCACCTGTACACGGGCAACTTCCAGGTGGAGTACGTCGCCTCCTACACCAGCAGCACCCTGCCCGATTTCTACCGCGTCACCGCGCTGTGGGCGGGGCAGAAGGGCTCCCTGCTCCTGTGGGTATGGACCCTGGCCCTCTTCGCGCTGGTGGTGCACCTGACGAACCGGGACCGGAACCAGACGCTGATCCCCTACGTCCACGCGGTGATGATGTCGGTGGTCCTGTTCTTCGTCGCCCTGCTCATCTTCGTGGCCGATCCCTTCGAGCTGCTGCCCTTCGTGCCCGCCGAGGGCCGCGGCCTGAACCCGGTGCTGCAGATGCCGCTCATGATCATCCACCCGCCCATCCTCTACCAGGGCTACGTGGGGACCGTGGTCCCCTTCGCCTTCGCCATGGCGGCGCTGATCACCGGGGAACTGGGCGACACGTGGATCCGGACGATCCGCAGATGGACCCTCTACGCCTGGTTCTTCCTCGGTTTCGGCCTGATGCTGGGCGGCCGGTGGGCCTACGTCGAGCTGGGATGGGGCGGTTACTGGGCCTGGGACCCGGTGGAGAACGCGGCGCTCATGCCCTGGCTGACCATCACGGCCTTTCTCCATTCCGTGATGATCCAGGAGAAGAAGGGCATGCTTAAGATCTGGAACTTCATCCTGATCATCCTGACCTTCGGCCTGGTCTACTTCGGCACCTTTCTCACGCGGAGCGGGGTCGTCTCATCGGTGCATTCCTTCACCACTTCGGGCATCGGCCCCATGTTCCTGGGTTTCGTCATCGTCTCGATGGTGTTGTCCTTCGGACTCCTGATCAGCCGCCGCAGCGCCCTGAAGGCCCGCAGCGAACTCGACTCCTTCGTTTCGAGGGAAAGCAGTTTCCTGCTGAACAACCTGGCCCTCGTCGGCGTGTGCTTCGCCATCCTTTGGGGAACCATATTCCCCGTGCTTTCCGAGGCGGTCAGCGGGGAGAAGATCACCGTGGCCGCGCCGTACTTCAACCAGATCAACGTGCCCCTGGGCATCTTCCTGCTCTTCCTCACGGGCGCGGGTCCGCTTTTTGCCTGGCGCAAGACGTCCGTGCAGAGCCTGAAGCGGCATTTCACCATACCCATAGCCTGCTTCCTCGCCGCGGCAGCCATCCTGCTCGCCTTCGGCATCCGCCACGTCTACGCCGTGCTTTCCTTCAGCATGTGCGCCTTCGTGGCCGGCGCCATTGGTCTGGAGTTCTACCGCGGAGCCCGCGCGCGCCGTTCGACGAACGAAGAATCCTGGCCCGCGGCGTTCTACCGCCTGGTCATGAGTTACAAGCGCCGGTACGGCGGATACGTCGTCCATATCGCCATCGTGCTCCTTTTCGTGGGCTTCACGGGATCCGCGTTCAACCGGGAGGAGAATTTCGCGGTCCGGGAGGGCGAGTCGTTCCAGATCAAGAACTACACGCTGGACTTCGATTCCCTCACCGAGACCAACATGGGCGAGTACGTGTCCTACGCCGGCATGCTCCGCCTTTCCGTGGACGGCGAGCCCGTCGTGATGATGGCCCCGGAGAAGCGTCTTTATCCCATACAGGACCAGGTGACTTCGGAAGTTTCCATCTGGTCGACGGTGAATGAGGACCTGTACGTGGTCCTGGCGGAACTGAACGAAACGCTTGACGTAGCTACATTTAAGGTCTACATTAATCCATTAGTTAACTGGGTCTGGATCGGTACGGCATTGCTCATGCTGGGGACGATCATCCTGTTCCTGCCGGATCGATTCGGACGTAAGCCAGGCGCACGCGAGCGGTCCGCATAACCGCGTCGCAGTTCGAAGCACGACAACCCGGATGATGCACCGGAAACTGCATATTGTACGACCTGATTGGGTAACTCGATAAGCAGGTTGGGGGCGCTCCTTAAGGTAGAACGGGCGCATTGGAACACGGATTTCACAAGCAAAACGCATGACCGACACCGTTCCTGGCGAACAGGTGGAATCAGATTCAGTTCTACTTCAGATTTTACTTTGCTGAATTATGCACGCACTCTCCCGGCGCCGGATGGCGAAGGAACTTTCTTAAGCGGAATACACGGCAAACGCTTGACGGCAGATCGTCGGGAATACGCGCATAAACGCCCCTTCGGCGGAACGGTTCGAGAACCACGGGTGCCATCCCTTCCTCGCCCGTAAGCAAAACGCCCCCGCCGGCGAACGCCGACCCGGTCACCATCCGGTCCGGCGGCCAGCTTATCGACTATAATCCCGGGCTCGACGCCACGGCTCGACGCCACTGCGCTCGATGCCACCAAAGGGATGAGCTGCTCTATCGCGGGGGGTGTTGTATGGAATTCCCATTGGAGAACCTGAACGGGTTATTGCTGCCCCTGGCCGCGCTGACCGTGATTTCCGGTCTCGTCGGGCTGGTCATCGGCATGATCTGGCGGCGCAGCAAAGCCGGCGAAATGGAGGAGAAGGCGCAGAAGCGCGCCCAGCGCCTTTTCAAGGAAATGGAAGTGCAGCGCCGGGCGGAAATGCTGGAGGAGAAGAGGAAATGGCACGACGCGCGGGAGGCCCAGGAGGAGGAAATCAACAGAAGGCAGTCCGCCCTGGTGAACCAGGAGCAGGATATGATGGACCGGGAGAAAGAGTGCGAGCAGCGGTATGACAACCTGAAGGACCGCGAAGATCAGACCAGCCTGCGGGAAGACGAACTGGAAAAGTCGGAAGAGAGGTTGAACGCGCAGGAAATCCGCCTGAAGGAATCGGCTTCGGAATACCGAAACCGTCTGGAATCCCTGGCCCGGCTGACCTCCGAGGAAGCCAAGCAGCAACTCCACGACGAACTCATCCGCGACGTGAAGCAGGAAGCCGAGCACCAGGTGAGGGACATACTGAAAACCGCGCAGACCAATGCCAACCGGGAAGCGAGAAAGGTCGTTACACTGGCGATCAGCCGGTGCGCGGTGGATCAGTCCACGCAGACCAGCGTCGCGGTGGTTCCCCTGCCCAACGACCAGATAAAAGCCCGTATCATCGGAAAGGACGGTCGCAACATCCGGACTTTCGAGGCGGCCAGCGAAGTCAAGGTAATGGTGGACGATACGCCCGAAGCCGTGGTCATCTCCTGTTTCGATCCCATTCGCCGTGAAATCGCCCGTACGGCCATGGCGGACCTCGTATCCAACGGGAAGATCACCCAGAGCCGCATAGAGGAGATCATCGGGCGGGCACGGGAACAGATCGACAGCCGCCTGCTCTCGGAAGGACAACAGGCCGTCAACGAGCTCAAACTGAAATCGATGCACCCCGAGATGATGAAACTGGTCGGCCGGCTGCGGTTCCGTTCCAGTTACGGCCAGAACGCCCTGGATCACTCGAAGGAGGTGGCGTTCCTTACCGGCATGATGGCCGTCGAGATCGGCCTGGACGAACTGCTCGCCCGGCGGTGCGGACTCCTGCATGACGTCGGCAAGGCCCTGGACCACGAGATGGAGGGATCCCACCCGGAAATCGGCCTGGCCTTCGCGGAAAAGTACGGCGAACCCGAGGAAGTCAAGAACGCCATCATCGCCCATCACAACGACGAAAACGATGAAATCACCTCGCCGATCACCTTTCTGGTCGCCGCGGCGGACGCCATTTCCGGCGCCCGGCCCGGCGCCCGCAGGAATGATCCCGAAGACTATGTCCGCAGGGTGGTGGAACTGGAAGAACTCGCCCGGTCCTTCGACGGGGTGGCCGACGCCTACGCCATCAACGCCGGCCGCGAGATCCGGGTCATGGTCCGTCCGGACCAGGTGGACGACGACCGGACGCACACGCTGGCCGCCGAGATCTCCCAGAAGATCCGAAACGACCTGACCTATCCCGGGCACATCAAGGTGACCGTCATCCGGGAGAAGATCGCCCACAGGATGACGAACAAGCGGGACGACCAGCAGCACGGAGGACGTCGAAGGTCGTACGGACGCAACCGGAACCGGCGTCATGCTCCGGCGTCCAGCGGACAGGCGGCGGGATAGCCACGCCGCGCAGCGGATTCCCGTGTCTCTTACCGAAGAAATCAAGGCGCATGCCGCGTCGCTCGGATTCGATCTTGCCGGCGTAACGACGGCCGATCCACCCCGCCACGGGGATTACTACGCCGAATGGGTCGAGCAGGGCCTGGCCGGCGAGATGGCCTACCTGGGACGCCAGATCGAGAAACGGCAGGATCCGCGGAAAATCCTTCCGAACGCCCGGTCCCTCGTCGTGGTCGCCATGAACTACCGTTGTCCGGACCCGGATCCCGTCCCCGGCATGCAGGCCGGCACACCTGAGGACCCGCCAGAAAGCACCACCCCTCGCGGCAAAATCGCCCGGTACGCCCGGGGCGACGATTACCATGACGTGATGAAAGAGAAGCTGCTGGCGCTGCTTCGATTCGTGCAGGACCGGGCCGGCCGCCCCGTGGAAGGAAAGGTATACGTGGACACGGGGCCCGTGCTGGAACGCGAGTTCGCCGTCCGCGCCGGCCTGGGATGGTTCGGGAAGCACACCAACCTCATAAGCAAGCGCGTGGGTTCGTGGCTGTTGATCGGGGAGATCCTCCTCGACATCGAACTGAACCCGGACGGGCCCGAGGCCGATCACTGCGGCACGTGCACCCTGTGCCTCGAAGCTTGTCCCACGGACGCCATCGTCGAACCCTACGTAGTCGATTCGCGCCGCTGCATTTCTTACCACACCATTGAACTGAAGGGCGCCATTCCCCTGGAGTACCGTGCGGCGGTGGGAGACCGCGTGTTCGGGTGCGACGACTGCCAGGACGTCTGTCCATGGAACCGCCGCGCGCCTGAAACCGGCCATCCGGCCTTTGTGGCCCGTCCCTGGAACGAAATGCCCGACCTCATCGAAATGCTGGGGTTGACGCCGGAAGCGTTCAGGACCCGGTTCAAGGGCAGTCCCGTTAAACGGACGAAGCGGCGCGGCCTGCTGCGGAACGCCGCCGTAGCCCTGGGCAACACGAAGGACCCCGGGGCGGTTCCCGCCCTCGCCGATTCGCTGGGCGATGACGAACCGCTGGTCCGGGGCCATGCGGCCTGGGCGCTGGGAAACGTCGGCGGCGCCGGGGCGCTTGCGGCACTGGAGAAGGCGCGGAAGACCGAAGAAGATCCCTGGGTGGTCGAGGAAATTGAACGGGCGCTTGCCGAGTGCACGGCGTCTTGACGTTTCATGAACGTGTCCCGATGAAACACACTTTTTTTCAAAAGCCCTTGCCTCCCCGAAGGTTGGCCATATATTTCAGGTGGCTTTGGAGGCGGTTGCCGGACGGTGGATCGACGTCAGGCGGCTTTGCCGGTATCTGAATCGCAGGCACGGATATGATTAGACACCTCCCGCTCATAGGCCTTGTGATCCTTGTCGGTTGCGCGGCTCCCCGGACGCTCGAACCGGGCGCGCGCACCGCGCCCCCAACCGCCACGTCGGATACCGCCGGGAATACCGTCGCGGTGGAAGACCTGCCCGACCCGGATCTTACCCTCGATCACGTCGCTCCGGTAGATTCTCTGGCGATGCGGGACCCGGCCAGCCTGCTCGCCGACGCCAGGCAGCGCTATGACGCGGCCCTCTCGGCGCTGGAACGATCCGACACCACGGCCGCGCGCGCCGCGGTCGATGAAGTGCTTGGGCTACTCGTCCTGCTGAGCGACGACCAGAAGCACGCAGCCACCCCCGAGCAGGCCGAACTCCTCAGGAAGCTCGGACCGCTGGTGGACCGTATCCAGAACAGGCACCGCGCCGCCGCCGAAGTCCGGGGTTCTATCCCCAGGGTACTCAACCGCCGCGTCACGCAGCAGATCAATCTGTTGCTCAAAGACAGAGGCCTGAACATACTCAAGGCCGCTTACCAGCGGTCGGGACGCTACACGCCGATGATCCGCGAAGAACTGGCTGCCCGGGGAATGCCGCCTGAGCTTCAATGGCTTCCCGTCGTCGAAAGCGGCTTCAAGCCCAGGGCGTTCTCGTGGGCGTCCGCGGCGGGCATGTGGCAATTCATCGTCGATACGGGAAAACGGTACGGACTCAAGCGGTCCGGCTGGGTAGACGACCGGTTCGATCCCATCAAGGCCACCCCGGCCGCCCTCGCCTACCTGGGGGACCTGTACACCATGTTCGACGACTGGTTTCTCGCCATGGCGGCGTACAACTGCGGAGAAAACCGGGTGCTCCGCGAGATCAACCGGACGGGGAAGCGGGACTACTGGACCATGCGGCTGCCCAGGGAGACCCGGAACTACGTACCCAAGTTCCTCGCGGTGCTGCATATCCTCGAGAACCCGGAGAAATACGGCGTCGAATTGCCGGACACCCACGACCCCTACCTCTTCGAAGAGGTGCGCATCGACAAGTCGGTCGCGCTGCAGCATATAGCCGAACTGCTCGCCATGCCGCAGGACGATCTCAAGGCGCTGAACACCGACATCCGGTACGGCGTGACGCCGCCCACCGGATTCTCGCTGCGCGTGCCCCTGGGCGCGGGTTCGACCCTGCTCGGCAGTCTCCATGAGCTTCCCGAATCGAATTTCAAGCCCCCTCCCGAGGTTCGCAGGTACCGCGTGCGGCGGGGTGATACACTGGGCCACATCGCCCGCAGATACCGGACCTCGGTCAGCAGACTCCGGAGCATGAACCGGATCCGGGGCAGCCTGATCCGTGTCGGCCAGCTCCTCCGCGTACCCGGAAGGAACTACGGCGGGCAGCAATGGGCAGGGCAGACGGCTTCGTACGGTACGCCAAGGGACGCCGCTACACACACCGTGCGGCGCGGCGACTCGCTGACCCGCATCGCCCGGTACTACGGTACATCCGTCGTCGCGCTGAAGCTGGCCAACGGGTTGCGTGGAGACATCATCCACCCCGGCCAGGTGCTTCGACTGTCCGGAAGCGGCGGCGGAAGGGGAACAGACGGGGCGGTGACCTACAACATCCGGTCGGGGGATACGCTGGCGCGGATCGCCAGGGTCTTCAAGGTTACCGTCGCGGCCCTCATGCGGGCGAACCCCGATGTGCAGGCCAGGCGGCTGCAAATCGGTCAACGGATCATCATACCCGGCTGACCATCGTCCCGCAAAAGGAGCATGCGTACATGGGTTACGTCAAGGCCGCTGAGCTGGACGAACTGAGTCCCGGCCAGATGAAAATGGTCTCGATCAGCGGGAAAGAAATCGTCCTCTGCAACGTGGACGGAAAGTACTATGCCGCCGACAATTTCTGCCCCCACATGGGCGCGCCCCTGAGCGAAGGGGAACTGGACGGCACCGACCTCTGGTGTCCGTTCCACGGCGCGTCTTTCGATGTGACCACGGGCGACGTCCTGTCGCCTCCGGCCTACGAAAACCTCACGTGCTTCCCCGTCCGGGTGACCGACGAAGCCGTGGAAATAGAAATACAGTAGTCAGCCGCTAACGTCAGCCGCTGAAATGGTCGTACCCCTTTGGGCGCAGGGTCCGGGGTCCGGTGCGATCCGTAAAGGTGCATCCTCGGTCGGCGGACACGCATTCGCCAATGGGGGTCAGCGGCGTCCCGGTACGTTCCGCGAGTTCGGCCGTCAGGCGCTCCACCTCCTCTGGCGCAACAGCGCACAGCAGCTCGAATTCCTCGCCGCTTTCCAGGGCCGTCCCGACGGGATCGAGCCCGAGCGCCTCCATGGCCCGCCTGGTTTCCTCCACGATGGGCAGGGCGTTCCCATCCAGGTTCAACCCCACCCCGCTGTCGCGAGCCACGTGCAGGGCGTCTGAACTGAGCCCGTCGCTCACGTCGATCATGGCGCGGACCCAACCGCTGTTCGCCAGCAGAACGCCTTCGAGGACCCGGGGAACAGGGGTGCGGTGGCGGCACAGCACGCCATCGAATGGGTCCGCCGGTTGCGCCGATGCCGCCCGCTCCGTAGTCAGCCGCTCTGTCGTCCCTTGCGCCGCCGTCCCTTGCGATGACGGCCTTCCCGCGGTCGGCCGCTCCCGAGCCAAACGAAGCAGGCGGAGACCGGTCTCGCTCGCGCCCAGGTGTCCGGTTACACACAGGATGTCGCCCGCCCGAGCGCCGCTGCGCCGCGTGATGTGTTTCTCCGCGGCTTCTCCGCTCACCGTGATGGAGATGACGGTCGGCCCGTCCGTCGAACTCAGATCGCCTCCGACGATGGACACGGGATGGCCGGTGTGCCCGGCCAGGTCGTGAAACCCCGCGTACAGTGCTTCCACGTCTTCCATGGAACGATGGGCCGGAAGGCAAAGGGTCGTCAGCGCGTGCCGGGGTACGCCGCCCATGGCCGCGACATCGCTGTAATTCGCGGCCATGCACTTCCATCCGATCTGCCGCCAGGACGAGAAGGCCAGGTCGAAGTCCACGCCTTCCACGAAGGTGTCGGTCGTCAGCAGGATCGTCATGCCGGGCGCGGGCGTTATGGCCGCGGCGTCATCGCCGACCCCCAACAGGACGCTCGGATCCGGCTCGTGCAGCGCGTGCCCGATACGCCGGATCACCTCGAATTCGCCGGGAATACCCGCGCCTGCCTTACGATGCTCCACGGTCCATCCCCTTGCCGAACCGCCCTTCGACACGCTCCCTCGAGCGCGTGAAGATCTCGATGCCGGCCGTAACGCCCCCGCCGAAGAGCAGCCCCTCCAGCGCGCCGAGGGCGACCTGGGTGGTGCGGCCGAACTCTCCTTCCCCGAAGATCGTCGCGATCGTTTCGAGCCGTATCTGCGACGCATCGAAGGACTGCCGCAGGGTTTCCAGGCTGGCTGTGAACATGTTGCCGCCCATCACGGTCAGGACGATGCTGGCGATCATGCCGCCCAGCGCGCCGAAGACGATGTAGAGCAGGCTTCGCCACTGCCCGGGCCGCCTGGCCAGGTAGTATGTGACGACCGGTCCGAGGGCCACGCCCGCGCCGATGAAGGCGCCTTCGAGACCGCCGGTCAGGCCCGCGGGTTGCCGGCCGAACAGGGTCTGAATGGTATCGGAACTGTACAGATTGAACGCCGCGCCCACCATGCCGCCACCCAGCGCGCCGCCCAGTACGCCGAGCCACCGGCTGAATTTGCCGGACACGCGCCGCAGCGCGACCATGCCGAAGGACACGCCCGCGCCGCCGAATGCACCGCCGAACAGGCCCAGGCCGGCCAGGACGAAAATGGGCGTGAGCGCCTCCGACGTCAGGTCGGAACTGACGGCGGCCAGGGCGGTTCCGAGGAGTAGTCCGCCGAACAGGCCGGACACGGCGCCGCCGAACGTACCTCCGATGCCTTGCTGCATGATGTCGATCCCGCCCTGTTGCAGGCGCATCAGTATGAAACCGACCATCACCATCACCCGGTACAGCCGGGAAAGCTTGACCGACCGGTTCTGTTCCCGCAGGAAGGCCAGGCTGACCGCCCGCTGGAGGCGGCTTACGGACTCGTTGCCCGTGGGCCGGGTCAGTACCGATTCCACCGCCGAGCCGAACCAGTCCGCCAGCTCGATACTCGCCGCCCGGCGCACACTCAACATGGGATCCCGCAACGCAAGGTGCCGGAGCCGGTTGTTCAGCGCCGCGCAGCGCACGGGCCGGGATGACTCCACCGCCCGTTTGCGTACTTCCCGGCGATCGTTGTACATGGCCTCCAGAATCACGTTCACCGCATCCGGCACCTTTTCAACCAGCCAGGGCGGCACGGGCCGGTCCCGGTTGAGCAGGCTGATGCATAGCAGATACGCTTCCTGGCCGGAGACGCCGATTTCTTCGAGGTAAGGTGCGAGCAGGTCCAGGCTTTCGTGGTCCATGATGAGTTGATATGTCCTGTAATTCTCCACCGACCGTTCGAGCAAGCTCCGTGCCTGCTTCGCTTCGTAAACGCTGCCGGTCAGCCAGCGGGACACCTCAGGTATCATGCATTCGTGGGCGAGTTCCAGCCACCCTTCCCCTTCCTGGTTTCGTCGCCGGACGATACGGGCGTCGACCAGTTCCCCGAGCAGCGTACCAAGGGCCTCGGCGTCGTACCGGTCGCCGGCCTGGATACGCGCTGCCAGATCGGCCTCCCGCACGACGATGAGCCGCTCCTCCGCGGAGATAAGCGCCAGCAACACCTGCTGCACCACGGACAGGTCGGCCGCCGAAAACCGCCGGAGCACCCTTGAGAGATAGTCGGCCAGGATCTGCGAAGCGCCGCCCAGCTGGTCGTAGGCCGATTCCGTGATCAGGTTTTTCGTATTGCGTTGATCGTATAGCGTATCGCACACGATCTGCAGGTGTGGCGGATCGACGGAGTTCTCGTCGGAGAGATCCTCCAGCAGGCGGTCGACGAGCGCGTCTTCGTACCGGCAGCCGACCCGCCAGGCGGGACCCGTGATGGCCTGTGCGGCCTGTTCGGAGGTCAATCGGCTGAGACGGTATTCATGGTGGAAGATCTCCGGGACCGACGGCTTGAGCCGGCTCATCTCCGCGAGCATGTCCTCCCGCATCACGAAGACGAACTGCAGGGGCAGTGTATCGTCTTCCATGATCACGGCGAGTTCATCGACGAACGCCTCCCGGCCCGGTTCATCGAGCAGGAGAAAGAACTCTTCGAACTGGTCCAGCATGACAACGATCCGGGACGCAGGGCCGGACCAGTTCCGGTGCAGCAGTTCCTGCAGAGAAACGCTGTCCGGATCGAAGCCGCCCGCTCCACTTCCCGTTACGAGCCGCCGGACCATCCGCTGCATGTGCTGCAGGGGATCGGTGAAGCTCCGGATGATACACGTCAGGTGGCCCTGGTCCTGCAACCGGGGGATGAGGCCGGCCCGGAGGATCGAACTCTTTCCCACTCCGGAACGGCCGTAGAGGAGAAACGAGCGCCGGGCAAGGATGCGGGAGCAGATGTTCTCGATCTCCTCCTCGCGGCCGAAGAACAGGCCCTGGTCGTTCTCGGTGTAGTAGTCGAGGAACTTGTACGGACGGGTCGGCTTGTCTTTGGCGGCCTGCGGGGACGGTTCATCCACGATCTCCACCGCGTCGCCGATGAAGACGTATCCATGCTTCGGCACCGTCTTGACGTAACGGGGATTCGACGCGTCATCCTCCAACTGCTTCCGGATCGACTTGATACACTGGGTCAGCGCCGTATCGCTGACGATCACGTCCTCCCAGACTTCGTCGAAGATGCGGTTTTTTTCAACGAGCTGTCCGGCATTGGATACCAGCAGCACCAGCACGTCGAAATACCTGGAACTCAGCGGCAGCACGGCGTGTTTCCGGCGGATCTGGCGGTTCTGGATGTCCAGCACGAAGTCGTCGAACCGGAAGCCTTTTGCGGCGGTCTGTTGCATCATTCGGGGCTCAATGGGCGGATTCTGAAGAAAAAAAAGTGCGATTCACAGGTTTCTCACAGAATACTCACGGGGAACTCATGCAATTCATATTTGGTATGAATATAATCCCCTTATGAACATATGTCTAATTTTCCACCTAGGCACGGCGGCCGGAGCGTTCTTCCTGAAAATCCATTCACTTGCGAATCCGATTGTGAGAGCGCGCCGCTCGTGTTTAATTACACCTTAGAAAAGGGGGTAAGCGAGATGTTATCCCATTTCTGCACCATTCCCGAGGCCGTGGAAGAAGTAAGAGCAGGACGGGTGCTGATCGTCATCGATGACGAGAACCGCGAGAACGAAGGCGACTTCATGGTAGCCGCCGAAAAGGTCACGCCCGAAATCATCAACTTCATGTCGAGGCACGGACGGGGGTTGATCTGTCTGCCCACCACGAAACAGCGGCTTGCAGAGCTGGACATCCCCATCATGGTCGATGGGAAAACGTCGACCGGGGACACGCCCTTCACGGTATCCGTGGATGCCGTAAACGGCGTGACGTCCGGCATTTCCGCCCATGACCGGGCGGTAAGCGCTCAACTGTTCGTGAACCCGGATACGACGCCGGAGGACTTCGAACGGCCGGGACACCTCTTCCCGTTGCAGGCACGCGACGGCGGCGTGCTGGAAAGGGACGGGCACACCGAGGCCACGGTTGACCTGATGCGGCTGGCCGGTCTCTACCCGGCGGGGGTCCTGTGCGAAGTGTTGGACGAGGACGGCTCCATGGCCCGTCTTCCCCGGTTGGTCGAAATCGCCGACGAGCATCATCTGAAAATCGCAACCATCAAGGACCTCATCGAGGACCGCCTCGAAGAGAAACTCGTACTGGAATTCGCCTGCAGCGGCGGGTAAGGCGGCAGGCAGTCCAGGCAGTCCAGGCGGTTTAAGCGTTCCGGCAGATCAGGCGGGCCGGGAGACGGTCTTTCCGCGTCTTATTCATGTCCCAGTTACCCGACTATCTGCCGGAAGCCGTGCTCCGGTTCAATGATCTCGCCCTCGACGCCCTGCCCGGCGCCGGGGACGCCTCCCTGGAGTCCGCCCACAGGTATTGCAGCCACCTCGCGCGCCGGCATTACGAGAATTTCATCGTCGTTTCCCCCTTTCTGCCCACCGCGCTCCGGCGGCACTTCTACCATGTCTACGCCTACTGCCGGTGGTCCGACGACCTCGCCGACGAAACCGGAGACACCGGCCTGTCCCTCGAGCTGCTCGCCTGGTGGGACGCCGAACTGCAGGCCTGTTACGAAAACGAATTCCGTCATCCGGTATTCATCGCCCTCCGGGAAACGATCGACCGGTTCGACATACCGATTGCCCCGTTCCGGGACCTGCTGACCGCGTTCCGGCAGGACCAGGTCGTGACCCGTTACCGGACCTACGCGGACGTGCTCGAATACTGTCGCTATTCCGCCAATCCCGTGGGCCGTCTCGTGCTTTACCTGTGCGGCTACCGGGACAGGGAACGCCAGGCGCTGTCCGACGCCACGTGCACCGCGCTCCAGCTGGCCAATTTCTGGCAGGATGTGCGGGTAGACCTGGAAAAGGGCCGGATCTACCTGCCCCTGGAGGATATGGACCGGTACCATTACACCGAAGCGGACCTCGAGGCAGGGGTCGTCGACGATCGATTCAGGGGACTGATGACGTACCAGGTGAGCCGGACGCGCAAGCTGTTCGAAGAGGGGCTCGGACTGTGCGGGATGGTGGACGCGAGGGTCGGGCTGGACATCGAACTGTTCAACCGGTGCGGTTCCGCCCTGCTGGACCAGATCGAAAGACGGCGGTACGACGTGCTGTCCCGGCGGCCCACCCTGTCGTCCGCACGGAAGGCCGGCCTGTTCATGAAATACGCACTGAAACGACTATGGATACGCTAGAACGTTCCTATGAATTCTGCCGCGCGGTCGCGAAATCGAGGGCGAAGAACTTCTACTATTCCTTCCTCGTCCTGCCGGCCGAACGAAGACGGGCCATGTGCGCGGTCTACGCCTTCATGCGCTACTGTGACGATATCGTCGACGAGGAGGCCGGAGAGACCGGAGAGGCCGGCGCGACCGGGGAAGCCGGCGCTACCGGCACCACCGGGACGGACAACGAAACCGGCTCAATCGGAACGAACGGGGAGGCCGGAAGGGCGGACCGTCAATCCCGGCTGAAGGCCTGCCGCGAGATCCTGGACAGCGCCTATGACGGGACACCCGCCGGAGACCGCGCTAATGAAGGGGCGCCGGCCGGCGGCGGCATGTTGCCGGCGTTCAGCGACACGGTGCGGAGGTTCGACATCCCCAGGGCGTATTTCGACGCCATCATCGACGGCGCGGAAATGGACCTTACCGTGACACGATACGCCACCTTCGCAGACCTTTACCAGTACTGCTACCGCGTGGCTTCCGCCGTCGGACTGGTGTGCATACGCATCTTCGGTTACCAGGGGGAAGAAGCCGAGCGGTACGCCGAATCCTGCGGCATCGCCTTCCAGCTGACCAATATACTCCGCGACATCCGGGAAGACGCCGGGATGGGCCGCGTCTACCTGCCGCAGGAAGACCTCGACGCCTTCGGGTACCCGGAAGAGAACCTGCGAAACGGACTGTTCAACGACCAATTCCGGCGGCTGATGGGATTCCAGGTGGAACGGGCCAGGAGCTTCTACGACGAGGCGCTGCCCCTCCTTCCGCTCGTACAACCCTCGAGCCGGGCGTGCCTGGCGACTATGATGGGCATCTACCGGGCGTGTCTCGAGGAAATCCCCCGCCGCCAGTACGACGTCTATAGCCAGCGCATCGGCCTGTCCCCGTGGAAGAAGCTCTCCATCACGGCCCGGGCGCTGATCCGGAAACGCGTATGACCCAGGTAATCGTCATCGGAGGAGGACTGGCCGGACTGGCCGGCGCGGTCGCACTGGCCGATGCCGGTCTCCAGGTCGAGCTGTACGAAAGGCGTCCGATCCTGGGAGGCCGCGCCACCTCCTTCATCCACCCGTCGAGCGGCGAAAGGGTGGACAACTGCCAGCATGTGCTCCTGGGCTGCTGTGTCAACCTCGTCGACTTCTATACGCGCCTCGGCGTCGCGGAACATATCGATTTCCACGAGGACATCCCGTTCATCGACGAGTCCAGCCGGGTCTCGGTCATCGGGCCCTCGGCCCTCCCCCCGCCCCTTCACCTGCTTCCATCGTTCCTGCGGCTGAAAACCATGGGCATCCGGGACAAGCTGTCGATCGTCCGGAACGTGATCGGCATGATTCGTCACGTTGCGAAACTACAGAGAACCGGCTATCCATCAGTGGCGCCTGCCTCGTCCGCGTCGCCCACCACGCCAGCAGCGCCCGCCTCGGCAGCGCCCGCTTCGGTGGCGCCCGCTTCGGTGGCGTCCCGCGGCGCGGAGCCTTCTCCGGTAACCATGGCCGCCTGGTTCGATGCCCACGGGGCAACGAAACGGGCCGTCGAAGCCTTCTGGAAACCCTTCCTGATCAGCGCGCTCAACGATGAAATGGACGACATCGACGCCGACTACGGAATCGGAACTGCCGTCCGGGCCATGCTGCTCAATCGCAGCGGATACGAGGTGGGACTGCCCGCCGTTCCGCTGGGAGATCTATACGCGCCCTGTATAGACTACATCGAGCAGCGGGGCGGCCGCGTCCTGTTCAACCGGGGTGTTACCGGCATTTCCGTCCACGACGGCAAGGTGGCTTCCATCTCGCTGCAGGACGGTTCGTCCGTCGAAGCCGGGGCCTACCTTTCGGCCCTGCCTTTCGACGTTCTGTGCAGGCTGCTTCCTAAAAGCCAGGCCTCGGATCCCTACTTCTCGATGCTGGACGGGCTGTCGGTCTCGCCCATCACGGCCGTGCACGTCTGGTTCGACCGTCCCGTGACGGAACTGGGCTACGCCGCCGTGATCGGCCGGAGGATCCAGTGGATATTCAACCAGTCCAGCCGGCACGCCGGCGCCTTCTCCGCGGATAACGGCGGCGCCTATCTCGGACTCGTGGTCAGCGCATCCGATGACTGGATGAAAACACCCCGGCAGGTCATCATCGATCAGGCCATGGAAGATCTCGAATCCCTCCTGCCCGCCGTACGCCAGGCCAAACTGCTCAAGGCCATCGTCGTCAAGGAGGGCCGGGCCACCTTCGCGCCCCGGCCCGGCTGCGACGCGCTGCGCCCCGGTCCATCCAGTCCCCTCCCCAATTTCTCCATCGCAGGCGACTGGGTGCAGACAGGCTGGCCGGCGACCATGGAAAGCGCCGTGCGCAGCGGCTACCAGGCCGCCGAGGTCCTGCTGCGGACCCGGGGCGTACGGACGCCCATCCTGAAACCCGACCTGCCTGCGGAGGGACTGATGAAGTGGGTAACGGGACTGCGGGGCTTCTGACCGTTACGACACCTTGACCCCCCCTTTTACTTCCGTTATATTTCGTACAGTATTCATTCCGGTATCTGTCCGCTCCGTTTCCCACTAGTAAGGATCTATCCGAAAGAAGGATCTCTATGCCCGCCAACCTGCTTGCGTGCCGAACGGCAAGCTACGGAAAATTCAGTGAATCCGCCTACGCCCATCTGCCCACGATCGGCGTTCATCACGTGGAAATCAACGCGCCCGCGCCGGACCAGGTCGCCGGGGTCAAGACCAGGCTCGAAGATCACGGGCTTTCGGCCAGCAGCCTGCAGTGCCCGGTGGAGATCGGGTACGACGACGTGGACGCGCGGCTGACCCCGCACCTGGACGCCGCCGCGGCCCTGGGCGCCGGATTGCTTTTCGTAAGCGTACAGGCCGGGGATCTGGATAAGCGCCTGGCTTACGAGCGATTGCACCGCGCGGGGGCCAAAGCCGCCGAGTACGGGATCACCATCGGCATGGAAACCCATCCCGATCTGATCACCAACGCGGCCGTCGCCCTGGAGACCATGCGCGGCGTCGACCACCCGAGCGTCCGCGTGAACTACGACACGGCCAACATCCACTACTACAACCGGGACGTGGACCACGTCGACGAAATGGAAAAGGTCATCGACTACATCGGCAGCATGCATCTCAAGGACACCGACGGCCGATTCAAGACCTGGTGCTTTCCCACTTTCGGCGAGGGCATCGTCGATTTCAAGAAGGTATTCGACCGGCTGAACGCCCACGGGTTCCACGGACCGTTCACCATGGAAATCGAGGGCGTGGAAGGGGAATCCTTAAACGAAGAGGAGACCTGCCGGCGCGTGGCGGATTCGGTGGCGCACCTGCGGAGCGTCGGGTGTGACGTGTAGGAGGCGGGGCGTCCATGCCTGAACGGCAACTCCGGATGGTGCGGCCCGACCTGGAAGACCTGCCGGAAATCAGCGTACCGGCCGGGTATGCGCTGAGGACCTACCGGCCCGGCGACGAAGCCGCCTGGTGCGAGATCATGAACACGGGCATCGGGACGGACTGGACGGCGGAGAAGTGCCGCAAAGAGCTTACGGAAACGGAACCGTTCATGGCGGACGGGTGTTTCTTCGCAACGCGATCGGGGCAGGCCGTGGCCACGGCCTGCGTCTATGACGTCCAGCCCGAGGGCGTTAGCACCGCGCAGGTACACATGGTATGCGCGAAACCGGATCACCGCGGACGGGGACTGGGCCGCCTCGTAACCCTTGCCGTGCTCCATTACATGCGGGAGCGCGGTTACGCGGCCGCTTTTCTGGGTACGGACGATTTCCGCGTGCCGGCCGTCAAAACCTATCTCGGACTGGGCTTCATTCCCGACTATATCGAGGACAGTCACCGATTGCGCTGGTCCAGCGTGTTCGCGAAAGTCGGGGAGCTATCGTCCTGAACCCGCGGCCGGCCGCTCACACACCACAACCTCAAACACGGACGTTTCCAATGCAGCGTATTCCAAGCCGTAACTTCTCTCGTATATCCAGCCGTATTTGCCGCCGCGCAACGTACTCCGCATACATGGCGGCCCTGGTCGCCCTGGCCGTCCTGGTCAGCCTGGGGCGGGCGGCCCCGGCCAACGCGCAGGACGCGGAGGTCGTGGACGTGCCACCCGTCGTCATCACCGGTTTCGGCATCCTCGGCGGCTTCCCGTCTGGCGAGTTCGGTGACAACGTCAAGAACCCGGGTATCGGCATCTCGGGATACGTGGGCTACATGATCCCCCGGACGCCCGCCGTGATCGGCCTGGACCTGGGCTACCTGATCTACGGACACGAGCGGCGCACCGAGCAGTTCAGCCTGACCATACCCGATGTCCTCGTCGGCGTGGTCACCGAGAACAACATCTTTTCGATGAACGCCTTTCTCCGCCTGCAGACCAATCCCGCCCCGCTGCGTTTCTACGTAGAAGGCGTCGTGGGCTTCCACTACCTTTTCACCAGCACGACGATCGAGGACCTCCCCCGGTTCAGCGGCGAGGATATCGCCAGTTCCACGAACCTCGACGACTTCGCCTTTACCAAGGGCGTGGGCGGCGGAGTCCTGATCGAAGTCTGGAACGGCGCCGAAGACCGGACGCCGCAGAACCGCAGCCTGCGGTCCGTTTCCCTGGAACTCAGGATGCGCTACCATGACGGTTCCGAGGCCGATTACCTGAAGCGGGGCGATATCGTTCGCCGGGCGGGTACGGCCGAGCTCAATATAACCAAGTCGACCACCGATCTCATTACGGCCCATTTCGGAGTCGCGATCGACTTCTAGCGCGGGTCAAAACCACACATCCGGAGGCTTAAGGATGATCCAGGACGATTACGCAATCGAGAGCATACCGGAATCGGCGTGGCAGGTGTCCCGCCGATCATTCATGAAACGGCTGGCGGGCGGGATCGCCGCGGGCGGCGCCCTGGTTTACGGTACTTCCGCATCCGCGTCCGCCGCGGCGCCCCAGGATCTGGAGACGGCGGTCTCCGGCACGGATCCCGGCGACGAGCGGTACTGGCACGCGGTCCGGAGCCAGTTCCTCCTCCGGGACAACCTGGCGCTGATGAACGCCGCGAACCTCTGCCCATCGCCCTATCCGGTGATGGAATCGGTCTTCAAGTACACCCGTGACCTGGATTACGACGCGTCGTTTCACAATCGGACCAAGTACAGGGAGATCAGAGAAAACACGCGCGAGAAGATGGCGCGTCTCCTGGGCGCACACCCCGACGAGATCGCGCTGGTGCGGAACACGAGCGAGGCCAACAACGCCATCAGCACCGGCTTCCATCTCGGGGCGGGCGACGAGGTGCTGCTCTCCGACCTGAACCATCCCTCGAACAGACATGCGTGGCAGGTCAAGGCCAGGCGGTACGGCTTCAAGATCAACTACGTGTCGGTCCCCGTGATCCCCGGCGGCGAAGACGAGATCATCGATGCCTTTAACCGGGCGTACACCCCGGCGACGAAGGTTATGTCCTTCACGCACGTCTCCAACACCACCGGGCTGACCATGCCGGCCAGGGATCTGTGCGCGGCGGCACGGTCCCGCGGCGTGTTCTCCCTGGTCGACGGCGCCCAGAGTTTCGGCGCACTGGAGATCGATCTCGCCGACATGGGATGCGACGCCTACTCCGGCAGCGCGCACAAGTGGTTCATGGGCCCGAAGGAAGTCGGCGTGCTCTTCGTCCGCAAGGACAGCCAGGACGCCGTCTGGCCGGCCATCGTGAGCGCGGGCTGGCGGGATGAAGTGGAGGAAAGCGCGCGCAAGTACGAGGTCCTCGGACAGCGAGACGACGCGGCGCTGACGGCCACGGGCCGGGGCGTCGAGTTCCACGAGAAGATCGGGCCGGCCCGCGTGGAGGCCCGTATGCGCCAGGTGGCCACGGCTATCAAGGAAGGGCTTTCCGGCCTGCCGGGTATCGAGCTTAGAACGTCCATGGACCCTGCGCTTTCCGCCGGCGTCGTCATCTTCAAGCCGGGCGAGCTCGATCCGCGCAAGGTCTTCGACAAGCTCTACACGACGTACCATATCGCCGGTGCGGGCATGGGACCCAACGTCCGGCTTTCTCCCCACATTTACAATACCCTCGACGAGGCGGACCGCGCCGTTACCGCGGTCGCGGAGATGCTGAGGGACGGGGTCTGAGCCTACCCGCCGGTGCAGGCCCACCGCCTGACGGGCCCATGTCAAAACGAAGCGCCGCCGTCATACTCTATGCCGCGCTGCTTGTAGCGAGCGTGCTGCAGGTATTCCAGTCGATCGTCGTCGCCCATTTCTTCGACCCGGAATACCTGGCGCCCTACCGCTATGGCATCCTGGCGGCCGGATTCGCCTACCTGTTCGCCACCGGACTGATCGAGAGCGTCTTCTTCTTCATTTCGGGCAAGTACGCCCAGAACGCCCGCAGGTACGTGGGGAACACCCTGGCCAGCTGCGCGCTGATCTTCCTGGCCCTTCTCCTGCTGTTTCATCTTCTCATCAGCCCCTACGCGCTCATCCACACGGAACTGGGGCCCTATCTCCGGGAGGTCGGCGCCTATCTCCTGATCGCCCTGTTCCTGTTCGTCAACATGACCGCCCTCAACGCACTGGTCGGTAGCGGCCACGCGGCCGCCGCCAGCGTCCTGCGCGTGTTTCAGTACCTCCTGCGCATTCTGGCCATCGCCGGCGCGCTGTTCTCGGGCCTGATCGCGTCCATCTACCCGCTCATCCTGCTGATCGTCGTCCTGGAAGGGATCCAGTCCCTGCTGTACGGACTCGTCCTGCTCAACAGGAAGCTGCTGTCCTTCCGGCTGCGGGGCATCGAGACCCGCGCCCAGTACCGCTACGCCCTCGGGCTGGGCATCGCGGGATTCATCCCCTTCATCAACGGGAGCCTGGACAAGATCATGATCAGCGCCTTCCTGGGCGCCTCCAGCTTCGCGGTCTACAGCGTATCGGCCATCGAACTGCCCATCGCCGGCATCCTGATGAGCGTGTTCGGTTCGGTGCTCTTCTCCACCTACGTGGGATTCGCCGAAGGCGGCGATCATCCTTCCATGGCGGCGCTGTGGCGCAAGTGCTCCAAGTACGGCATGATCGCCATCGTCCCCGCGGGGATCTTCGTCTTTCTCTTCTCCGACGTCCTGTACCGGCTTATCCTCCCGGACGCCTACTTCGAGGGCCACCGGGTCCTTGGCATCTACGCGCTGCTCCTCCTGCTCCGCTTCAACAGTCCGGACGTGCTCGCCCGGGCCCTCGACCGGAACGCGGTCATCGTCCAGGCCGCGACCGCCATGCTCATCGTCAACGTCGCGGGCAACCTGGTCTTCATCCAGGCCTTCGGCCTGTGGGGCGCGGCCCTGGCCACCCTGTGCGGGACCGCCGCGGGATGGATCTACTACCTGGCCCGCTACGCCCGGCTGCTGAAGCAACCCGTAAGCGCGCTCCTTCCCTGGAGGCCCTACGTCAGCCTGGTCGCCATTTCGGCGGTTTTCTTCGGCGCGGCCAGGTGGACCTTCGACCGGATCGAGGTCAGCGCCGCCCTGGCCATCCTGGGCATCGCCGCCTACCTCTGGTACGCGTTTTCCTTGTTGGAGGAGCCGGAAAAGGCATACGTTCGGGATTTGGTGAAGAAAACGGGCGTTCCGTTTCGACCGACGGACTGATCTTGATTTATGGATACTTCTCTTCCCCACGTAACGATCGTCATACTCAACTGGAACCGGGTAGCGGACACGCTGGAGTGTCTCGATTCCCTGGTACGAATGAAGTACCCTTCTTTTTCGATCGTGGTCGTGGACAATGGTTCGACCGACGGCTCGCCCGAGGCCATCGAGCGGTGGGGACGCGAGCAACTGCCTTTGACGCAGATCCGCAACGCGGAAAACAGGGGATTCGTCCGCGGCAGCAACCAGGGCATGCGCCATGCCCTTTCAACAGACACCGATTACGTGTTCCTGCTGAACAACGACACGGTCGTGGAGCCCGACGCGCTGCAGCTGCTCGTCGCAACGGCGGAACGGTCCGGCGATATCGGCATGGTAGGACCGAAGGTATATCAGCATGGGAAAGGGCCTGTGCTCGACAGCGCAGGTACGCGAACGATAACCTGGCTGGCACAGGGGTTTCTGCTGGGTCATGGAGAAGAGGACCACGGCCAGTACGACCATCCCGGTGAAATGCCCTATGTTACGGGAACAGCGCTACTCGTCAAGCGCGCTGTTCTGGAGAACGTCGGGCTGATGGACGAAGACTATTTCTGTTATTTCGATGACTTCGATTGGGGACTGAAGGCGCGGGGAGCCGGTTTCAAACTGCTGTTGGAACCCAGGGCCGTTGTCCACCACAAGGGGTCGCAAACGGCCGGTTTCAATAGTCCGTTCTACGTGCATCACATGGTACGAAGCCGGATTCTCTTCGCGAGAAAAAACGTGCCGCTGCTGCTGTATCTGTTCGCGTTCCTGCCCTACCTTTTTCTGTATCGTTATCTTCGACCGGCCTTTCCCCTTCTCGTACATCGAAAATGGTCCCATCTTCGATCGCTTCATCATGGGATGCTTAAAGGATTCAAGCTACCAGTCAAATGAGACCAGGTTACAATCCACCTTTTGCGAAACCCGCTTTATGAACGATTACACACAGAAAACCCGGGAATGGCTCGACGACAGATTCAGGCAGACCGATAGCCGTGGTGTATATTTTGCCCATCAGCCAATTTATGGTTTCCGCATGGGGCATAGTGAAAAAAGCCTGCTACACCGTTATATTATCACTTATCACATTATGAATACACTTTCACACTTTAGTTTCGAAAGCCTCGTTGATGTTGGAGGAGCGGAAGGCTATAAAGGCGCGATGGTACGGCATCTTTTCAACACGGACGTAAAAAGTTGTGATTTGTCACAAGAAGCATGCAATCGAGCGGATGAGATCTACGGTATTGATACTCAAGCCATTGATATTCAGGACCTGCCCTTTGAAACAGATTCCTTTGACATCGTATTATGTAGCGAAGTGCTGGAACATGTTCAGGAATTCGAAACGGCCGTGGAGCAATTAGTTCGTGTATGCAGGAAAGCGGTGATTATTACGCTTCCGCATGAATCCAAGAAACATGTAGAGAAACATATTACCCAACCACATACCCATCTACGAACATTCAGCTTGAGTTCACTGGATTACCTTGAGTCACGCGGGTTTAAGATCACCCGAACAAAAATGAACAATTCGTTTTTAAAGCCATTGGGGTTGCTTGTAGAGGCAATGCCACGTACCCATAAGCATCTTTTTCCTTTGTGGAGTCTATATAACCGCTCATTGCCTCTGTTACGAGTTCTGTCTGGTAAGCGTTCGATGGAGTTTCTTATCTACTTGGATACCTTTGTTAGTCGCGTAATGTCCTACAATAGTATGATGTTTGTGATTCTGAAGGACACGACTGCATACTCCAAACGTCCATTAAAGCAAATTAGAAGTAGCCATATAATAGACTTCGCTGTGCCGTACCATTACGTTCGTAACCAAACGTAACACCCATACCACCGATAGAGAAAAGTGATGGCGAAACGAAAAACCACTGCTTCAACATCAGGGCAGCGCAAAACGAGGGTGACCACCGGTCGGCCAGTAAACTCAACAGCCCGTAAACGTCAACATAGTCTCCATCCGTACGTCCAGGATGTCCTGCTGTGTCTTGTCATCGCGGTCCTTGCCGTCTTCGTGTACCGAGGCTATATCATCGAGGGCAAGGTGGACATCCGGCCCGATTTCATCGGCCAGGCCATACCCTTCGACCGTTTCGCGCAGGATTTCAAAGAAAAATCCGACGAAACGCCGCTCTGGTACCCCCACATCTTCGGCGGCATGCCCTTCCAGGCCAGCGGCACGTATCACCATCTGCAGTACAGTTTCGAAGCCCTGGTCAACGCCGTCCTGCCGGACCGGCTCATCAGCGCGCTGCACGGCCGTTTCTTCTTCCACCTGCTTCTCGGCGCAGTGTCCATGTTCTTCCTGGCGCGAGCCCTGTCGCTTTCCAGGCCCGCGTCTTTCATCGCGGCGACGGCCTTCGTGTTTTCCACCCACATGATGGCCACGGAACACGCCAACCGGTTCATCTGCTTCATGCACGTCCCCCTGGTCTTCCTGGCCGCTTACCGCGTCTTCGACCGCGGCCGGCCCATCGACACGCTGTTGCTCGGCGCGGCCCTGGGCTCTCAGCTGAGTTCCTTCCATCCCCAAATCGCCTTCTACACGGCCATGTTTATCGGCCTGTACGCCGTGTACGCGGTCGTGAACGACTTACGGGATAAAACGTCCGCAGGCCACATATTCAGGAAATCCGCGCTGTTTGCCGGCGGCGTCGTGCTGGCCATTGCCGTCGCGGCCGTGCTGGTCTTTCCTATGCAGGAATACGCGCAGCATTCCGCCCGCGGCCTTTCCGTGGGAGGCAGCGACGTGAACGTGCCCTTCGCCACGAGTTGGTCGTTCCCTCCGGTTGAAATCCTGACCTTCATCATTCCTTCCTTTGCGGGTTTCGGCGGCCCCCTGTACTGGGGCGACATGCCGTTTACCGATTTCCCGAACTACCTGGGCATCGTCGTTGTGGTCCTGGCCATGGCCGGACTGATGCTGAACAGATCGCGCATGACCCTGTTCCTGGTCATCGCGGCGGTCCTGGCCCTCCTGGTATCCTTCGGACGGCACCTGCCGCCCGTATCCTACGTCATGCTCCACTTCGTACCCTTCTTCGGCAAATTCCGCGCACCCGTCATAATCCTGGTCCTGTCGCAGTTCGCCATAGCACTTCTCGCCGGTTACGGCGTGCATGCGCTGGTCGAGCGTATGCGGGCAGGCAAAGACATGCTTGGGAGTTTCGCGAAGAGGCTGTGCGTCGTTGCCGGAGGGGTACTGCTGCTCGTCCTTGCGCTGACCGTGTTCGAATCCTCTTTCCAGTCCTTCATGACGGGCGTCTACACAGCGGCCGACACCGCGCACGGGGCACGCAGCGCCATGGTCAACAACGCGGATTACCATGCCGGAGTCAATGACATGCGTTTCTATCTGCTCATGGGCGACCTGTGGATCATGGTCTTGTTCCTCTGTGCGTCGTCCGCATTGATCTATGCCACCCGCAAGACGAGTCCCAAGCTGTTGGCCGCGGGTTTGGGCACCCTTGTCGTCGTCGATCTTTTGCTCGTAGCCTCGCGGGTCGTGAACCCCGAGGATGATCCCGCACAGATCGAGGCCTACTATGCCGCACGGGAAACCGAAGTCGTGACGGCACTGAGAAACGATACCAGCTCTTATCGCGTCCTGCCGCTCTCCGAATTCTCCTCGAATGAGTACGGCTACTTCGGAATCTCCAGCATCGGCGGCTACCACGCGGCGAAACTGGGGGTCTACCAGGAACTCATGGACCAGGTGGGATTCAGCTCCTTTCCTGTGCTGAACATGCTGAACACCAGGTACCTGGTTTCCCGGCAACCTATTCAGACCGTCGGACTTACGCCCGTTGTCGAATCTGAAGGCGGTTACCTCTACCGGAACGAGACCGCCCTGCCGAGGGCCTTCCTGGTGGACAGCGTGCGGGTCATTTCCGAGAAGGACGCCATTTTCGAAGCAATGAGGGATCCCGGGTTCCGGCCCGGCGAATATGCAATCGTTGAAAAACCCGTTGCGGAGCGGCTCGGTCCGCTGGGCGATTCGTCCGTGGAGATCACGCTTCACACGCCCCACCGCATCGAGATGTCAGTAGATGCGGCCGCGCCATGCTTGCTGGTGCTGAGCGAGATCTACTATCCAGCCGGGTGGAGGGCCGAGATCGAAGGTTCTCCCGCGGAAATCCACAAGACGAACTACGTGCTTCGATCCGTGGTCGTACCGGAAGGTAGGCACGAGGTGGCCATGACGTTCGAACCACTGAGCTTCACTGCAGGCCACCTGGTGAGCCGGATCGCCAGTGCGCTGGTGCTGGCCGGGTTGATCGCCGCGGGTGCGATGCGCATCAGAAAAAGCCTTAAAAACCGGACCTGAAATCGACCGGAAACTTACCGGAAACCGACCGGAAACCATGAAAACCCTGATTATCGTCCCCACCTACAACGAACTTGAGAATATCCGGCGGCTTCTGCCCGAGCTGATGGCGCTGGGCCCGGATATCCGGGTGCTCGTGGTGGATGACAATTCGCCGGACGGGACGGGAAAGCTGGCCGATGAACTGGCCGCGGAGTACGGCCGGATCGGCGTCCTGCATCGGCCCGGCAAGCTCGGCCTCGGCACGGCCTATGTGGCGGGTTTCAAGTACGCCGTCCAGCAGGACGTGGACTGCGTATTCGAGATGGATGCGGACTTTTCCCACGATCCAGCCATGATTCCCAGGTTCATCGAGGAGATCGCGTCCTGCGACGTGGTGATCGGATCCCGGTACATCAGCGGCATCAACGTGGTGAACTGGCCCATGTCCCGGTTGCTGCTCAGCTATTTCGCCAACATCTATACCCGCGTGGTCACGGGCATGTCGATCCGGGACACCACCTCGGGATACAAGTGCTTCCGTCGCGAAGTGCTGGAAAATATCGACCTGGACAACGTCCGGTCCGACGGATACGCCTTCCAGATCGAGATGAATTTCCGGTGCTGGCGAAAGGGATATCGCATTCGTGAAATCCCCATTATTTTCGTAGACCGCCGTTCGGGTACGTCGAAACTCTCCCAGGGCGTCATCAACGAGGCGGTCTGGATCGTCTGGTGGCTGCGCCTGCAGCGCCTGCTGCGCCGCATATAGGAATACGCCAATAGGAAGCCGCAAGCTGGAGATTGAAGGAGCCTCATCATGTTGACCGAACAACAGTATCAGCACTACAAGACCTTCGGGTTTGTCGTCCTGCGCCAGGTCTTCACGCCGGATGAACTGGACGTGATTAACAGGGAGTTCGACCACGGCCTGGAAGCGGCCTATCGCCACCTGCCCTTCGACGGATCGGTCCGCCACTGGGTCACGATGATGGGAAAATCCACGCCCTTCTTCGCGAGCCTGCTGGAGGATGACCGCCTTTGCAGTATCGCCGAGCAACTCTACGGCGACGATACGCTGGGGGTCGCGTCCGACGCGAACCGGTACGTGGGTGACACGCGATGGCATCCGGATACCCACAGCATCCACCAGTACGGCATCAAGTTCGCCTACTACCTGCAACCCGTCGGACCGGAGACCGGGGCGCTGCGCGTCATTCCGGGTTCCCACCGCAATCCCTACCACGGCGAGTTGAGAAAGGTGATGCCCGAACTCGGCCTGCCCATCGACGAAGTGCCGTCCCACGTCTGCACATCGGAGCCGGGGGACGTGGTGGGCTTCGATCTGAGATTATGGCACGCCAGTTACGGGGGATCCGACGACCGGCGCATGTGCACCTGCGTGTACTACAACAATCCACGGACGCCGGAAGAAACCGAGGCGACACGGAAGCAGGGGGCGAGCAACGGCAAGGCCACTACCACGTACAATCGGCCCGGGGATCCCCTGATCGATCCTTACTGGATCGCCAATGCAGATGGAAGTCCGAAACGGCGGCAATGGCTGGACCGCCTCCTCGAGCTGGGTTTCTACCAGGACATCATAGGCGGCGAATCACGATGAACAGCCGCCTCAGGACACTGCTGGACGAAGGGAAGCCCGCCTTTGGGATCCAACTCCGATTCGGATCACCCGCCATCGCGGAACTGGCCGGCCTGGCCGGGTTCGACTGGATCCTGATCGACACGGAGCACGCGCCGCAGACGCCTGTGACCGTCCAGGCCCAGATCCAGGCGGCGTGCTGCACGCCGGCCACGCCGATCGTCCGCGTCGCCCGCACCGACCCGGACCTGATCAAGCTGTACCTCGACATGGGTGCCCTGGGGATCGTCGTCCCATTCGTGAACACCCCGGAGGAGGCGAAGCGGGGGGCCGATGCCTGCCGCTATCCGCCGCGCGGTACGAGGGGATGGGGACCTCACCGTGCAGCGGGTTACGGGCTGTTCGAAAAGGAATATACCGCTGAAATTGACCACATGGTGATGTACGCGCCGATAATCGAGTCGGTCGAAGCAGTCCGTAATATCGACGCCATCATGGATGTGGAGGGGGTGGACGGCTGTATCGTGGGTCCGGTGGACCTGTGCATTTCCCTCGGCATCCCCTTCCGGTTCGACCATCCGAAATACTTAGACGCGCTTCGCCGCGTGCGGGAAGCCGGTCAGCGTACGGGAAAGCCCGTGGGCCATCCTCTGCTGGGTTCCCTGGATGACGAGGAGAACGTCCTCAGGCAGGTTGCAGCAGGCGTGCGTCTGCTGCTCGTCGAAGGCGACGAGCCGGTGTTGAAGGACGGGTGCCGTCGGGCGGTAGAAGCGTTGGCGTTTCTGCGGAACTAGGCGCCGGCCGCCGGTTTCCGGGCAATCAGTGCCTGGGTCACCGTCGACTGTCCCAACACGATGGCCAACAGATCGATCATGCAGCATACCGACTTGATGACAAAGTTGTCGTAGCTGATCACGCGGTACATGAATCCGGTCGACCGGGGCGCGTGGGGTTCCATGCCCAGTTTGATGCGGAGGCTTCCGGGCCAATGGCTCGCCTCGACGATGGCGCCGTGAAACGATATCTCCAGGTCGCATCGCCGGACGCAGGCCGCGAAAGCCTTTCGGGAGAACACATGGAAATGTCGAGGCGTGCTCAGGGCTTGCCACTGGTTCCTGAAGACGTAACGTGACAGCGCGTTCAGATCGGGCGTTTCCAGATAAACTATGCCGCCGGGCGCCAGATGATCCGCAATCCAACGGACCAGCCGTTCGGGATCGGTCACGTGCTCGATGGCATGTTGGCAGATGATGGCATCGAACTGTTCCCCGCACTGTACGTCCTCGATAGGACCTTCGATAAGCGTTACGCCGCGATCAGTAAGGTATGACCGGGCCTCGGGCTCGAACTTGAGATCATTGGCGAAGAGTTGGAGCGGAAAGGGCGCTAGTTCCGCCAGGTAGGTCAGATTCCCGCCGAATCCGGCGCCGATATCCAGCACCCGGGAACCGGCCTGGAGATTCGCGATCACCTTTCGGTTCCATCCCCGGTCGAGTACGTTGAGCTTCAGCCACCTGAACGGCGCAAACGCGGGGTACGCTGTTTCCATGACGCGGACCGTGTAACTCCTCGGATAGATACGATCGATGTCCTCCATCCGGACCCTCGGCGACAGGTACACGTGACCGCAATCCGCGCACGCCACGAATCGGAACCGGTTGTCGCAGGTTCGGTACTCGTAGTCGTATCCCTCGAAGACCGGCCGCGGCTTTGTGTCCGAGTTCCCGCACATCGCGCAGGCGACCGGGACGAGGTCCAGTTCGACGCCACTGCCTATAGGGTTCATGGGATTATAGGCCATGCAAGCGGGAGGGCTATTGCCGAATCGCCCCCTTGCAGCAGGAGGACTACTGCTGGGTCGCCTTGATGCGGTTGAGCGCCCGGTCCAGCGAAGCCCTGGCCCGGCCCAGGTCGACGCCTTCTTCGCCGGATCCCAGGCGCTGGCGCGCCCGTTCCTCGGCCTGTTTCGCCCTTTCGACGTCGATGGCGCCGACCTCTTCGATGGTCTCGGCCAGGACCGTCACCTGGGCCCTGAGCACTTCGACGAATCCGCCGGACACGGTATACTGCGTACGGCCTTCGTCGTTCCGGATGGTCAGTAGGCCCGGACGCAGCGAGGTGAGCATGGGCACGTGGCCGATCAGCACCTCGAAGTAGCCGTCCGTGCCCGGGGCCAGCACGCTGCGCGCCTCGCCTTCGAAGGTCATGCTCGAAGGCGTTACGATGACGAGGGGAAATTCGCCTGCCATGATCTACTGAAGCTCCTTGGCTTTGTCGTAGGCTTCGTCGATGGTGCCCACCATGTAGAAGGCCTGCTCGGGCAGTTCGTCGCACTCGCCGTTGACCAGCTTCTCGAATCCTTCGACCGTATCCTCTACCTTGACGTACCGCCCCTCCAGGCCGGTGAAGATCTCCGCGACGAACATAGGCTGGGTCATGAACAGCTCGATCTTCCGGGCGCGGGAGACGATCAGCTTGTCGTCGTCCGACAGCTCGTCGATGCCCAGGATGGCGATGATGTCCTGGAGGTCCTTGTACCGCTGCAGGACCTGCTGGACGCCGCGGGCGACGCCGTAGTGCCGTTCTCCGACGACGGCGGGATCCAGGATCCGGGAGTTGGAATCGAGAGGATCCACGGCCGGGAAGATGGCCCGGGCGAAGAGATCACGGGACAGCGCGGTGATGGCGTCGAGATGGGGAAAGGCCGTCACAATGGCCGGATCGGAGTAATCGTCGGCGGGCACGTAAATGGCCTGCACCGATGTGATGGCACCCTGCTTCGTGGACGTGATGCGCTCCTGCAGGTCGCCCATCTCCGTGCTCAGCGTAGGCTGGTACCCCACGGCAGAGGGCATGCGGCCCAAGAGGGCGGAAACTTCGGATCCCGCCTGCACGAAGCGGAAGATGTTGTCGATGAAGAGCAGCACGTCGCGGCCTTCCTCGTCGCGGAAATACTCGGCGATGGCCACGCCGGACAGGCCGACGCGCAGGCGCACGCCCGGCGGCTCGTTCATCTGGCCGAACACCAGGGCGGTCTTGTCGAGCACCTTCGCCTCCTCCATCTCCAGCCAGAGGTCGTTGCCCTCGCGAGACCGTTCGCCCACCCCGGCGAACACGGAGATTCCGCCGTGCTCCCGGGCGATGTTGTTGATCAGTTCCTTGATCAGCACCGTCTTGCCCGTACCGGCGCCGCCGAGCAGTCCGGTCTTCCCGCCGCGGGTATAGGGTTCCATGAGGTCCATGACCTTGATCCCCGTCTCGAACATCTCCGCCGAGGTCGTCAGGTCCTCCTGTTCCGGCGCGCGTCGATGGATCGGGTAGTGATGATCCGATTCCACCGAGCCCCCGTCGTCGATGGGGCGGCCCAGGACGTTCATCATGCGGCCGAGGACGGCGGGTCCCACGGGAACGTTGATCGGTCCGCCGGTGTCGACGGCCGGCACGCCCCGGACCAGCCCGTCCGTGGCGTCCATGGCCACGCACCGCACCTTGTTGTCGCCCAGGTGCTGCTGGACTTCGAGGACCAGCGCGTCGCTGCCCTCCACGGGGACTTCGAGGGCGTTGTAGATCTTCGGCAGCGCGCCCGAACCGAATTCGACGTCAACGACGGCGCCGATGATCTGCGCCACGGTTCCTGTATTCGTTCCTTCCATGGTTTCCCTTCCCCGGTCAGCGGGCGGCCGTCTTGGCGTTACTTCAGTGCTTCGGCGCCGCCCACGATGTCCATCAGCTCGGATGTAATGGTTTCCTGGCGGATCTTGTTGGCCGTCAGGGTCAGTTCGTCGATCAGGTCGCCCGCGTTTCGGGTGGCGTTGTCCATGGCCATCATGCGGGCGGCTTCTTCCGCCGTATTGGATTCGAGCAGCACGCGCCAGAGCTGGAATCGGAGATGCTGCGGCAGCAGGTCGTTCAGGAGCAGGGGCTGCGACGGCTCGTACACGTAGCCGGTGAACCCCGGATCGTCCTCCACCGCCATGGGCGGCACGGGGAGCAGTTGCTCGGTCACGAGGCTCTGCTGCCCGGCGGACTTGAACTCGTTGTAGAGCATGTCCACCCGGTCGATCGTGCCGCGCTTGAAGAGCCCGGTCACCTCGTCGGCGATCTCGCCGGCCTGGGCGTACTCCAGCGCCTGGAACACGTTGGTATGGCTGGACAGGATCTCCAACCGCTGGCGGGAGAGCGTATCCGCCCCCTTGCGTCCCACGCAGAACAACGCGGGTGTCGGCGATCCCTGCCCGACGCTTTCCAGGGCGCGGCGCACGACGTTCGAGTTGAACCCTCCGCAGAATCCGCGGTCGGCCGTCACGACGATCAGCGCGGAGGCCTTCACCTCGCGGGGGGTCATGAGGGGATGCCGCTCGTCGGCCGTCTGCGCCGCCAGGTGCTTCATCATCCCGTCCAGCTTGCGGGCGTAGGGACGGGCGGCGAACAACCGGCTCTGCGCCCGGCGCAGGCGGACGCCGGCCACCGTCTGCATGGCCCGCGTGATCTTCTGGATGTCCTTCGTACTCGCGATGCGTCGCCTGATTTCGCGAAGTGACGGCATGTTGCCCTTTCTACGCGTTATACGTCTTGCTGAATTCCTCGACCGCGTCCCGGATGCGCTGCTCGGTGTCTTCGCTCAGTTCCTTGGTCTCCCGGATCTCCCGGCCCACGTCCGAATGGTGCGTCTCCATATGCTGGAGGAAGGCCTCCACGAAGGGCTGCACGTCGCCCACGTCGAGGTCGTTCAACATCCCGTTGACGCCCACGTAGAGCGAGAAGATCTGTTCCTCGACCGCCATGGGCCGGTACTGGGGCTGCTTGAGCAGCTCGACCAGCCGTTCGCCGAGGTGAAGCTCCCGCTGCGTGGTCTGGTCCAGACCCGACGTGCCGAACCGGGCGAAGGCCTCCAGCTCGCGGTACCGGGCCAGCGACGTTCGGAGCAGCCCGGCGACCTGGCGCGATTTCATCGCCTTGATCTGCGCGGCGCCGCCCACGCGGGAGACCGACAGGCCCACGTTCACCGCCGGCCGCTGACCGGCGAAGAACAGGTTGGATTCCAGGAAGATCTGCCCGTCGGTAATGGAGATCACGTTGGTCGGAATGTAGGTCGACACGTCCCCGAACTGGGTCTCGATGACGGGCAAAGCGGTCAGCGACCCGGATCCGTATTCTTCGCTCATCTTGGCCGCACGCTCCAGGAGGCGGGAATGGAGGTAGAACACGTCCCCCGGATAGGCTTCCCGGCCGGGCGGCCGCCGCAGGTTCAGCGACAACTGGCGGTAGGCCACCGCGTGCTTGGTCAGATCGTCGTAGATGACGAGGGCGTGCTTGCCGTTGTCGCGGTAGTGCTCGCCCATGGTCGCGCCGCCGTAGGGCGCCAGGAACTGCATCGGCGCCGGCGTGCTGGCCGAGGCCACGACCACGGTGGTGTACTCCATGGCGCCGTGTTCCTCCAGGGTCGCGACCGTCTTGGCGATCGTGGAACCCTTCTGGCCGACGGCGACGTAGATGCAGACCATGTCCTGGCCCTTCTGGTTGATGATCGCGTCCAGGGCCACGGCCGTCTTGCCCGTCTGCCGGTCGCCGATGATCAACTCGCGCTGCCCCCTTCCAATGGGGAACATGCTGTCGATCACCTTCAGGCCGGTATACATGGGTTCGTTCACGGGCTGGCGCTGCACCACGCCGGGGGCCTTCGTCTCGATCGGGCGGGAATCCGCGCCTACGACAGGGCCCTTCCCGTCGATCGGCCGGCCCAGGGAATCCACCACGCGGCCCAGCAGGCCGTCGCCCACGGCGCACTCGACGATCCGCCCCGTCCGCTTGACGGGATCCCCCTCCTTGATCAACTGGTCGTCCCCGAAGAGGATGCACCCGACGTTGTCCTCTTCCAGGTTCAGCACCATGCCCACCACGTCGTTGGGGAACTCGACCAACTCGTTCGCCATCACGTTGGAGAGGCCCTGCACGCGGGCAATCCCGTCGCCGACCTGCAGCGCGGTACCTGTTTCGTAGATGTCGACCTCTCTCTTGTAGTCGAGCACCTGCTGCTTGAGGAGTTCGGAGACCTCGTCCGCACGAATTGCTATTTCATCAAACGCCATTGTCTTCTCCATCGAAGGTCATTTTCGAACGAGCGCCTGCCGGACCTGCTGGAGCTGGGTCGCCAGGCTGCTGTCGAACACCAGGTCGCCCACGCGTACCACGAAACCGCCGATCAAGTCCGGGTTTACCGTGGTCCGCATGCGAACGCTCTTGCCGGTCTGCGCTTCCAGCCTGTTTTTCAAGTCGTCTTCCTGCCCGTCGGTCAGCGCCACCGCGCTCACGACGTCCGCGTTTACGATGCCGTCCCATTCGTCCAGGATCGTGCGGCAGGCGTCCAGGATCTCCGGCAGGTTGCGCGCCCGCCGCCTGGAAGCCAGCAGATAGAGGAAATTAAGGGTGATGTCCTGGACTTTGCCTTCGAATATCTCACCCAGCATGCGTTGCTTTACGTCCGCGGGTATGACCTTGTCCGTGATGAATTCCACGAAGGGCTGCGAGTCCCGGCACAACTGCTCGAAAGCCGTGATTTCCCCGCGAACCGCGTCCAGGGTGTTGGTTTCCGCCGCGGCTTCCAGCCACGCCCCGGCATAGCGGTATGCGATGTCTGACTTGCTGGCCATCGGTCCCTTATTCCTTTGAAGGCATCTGAGCGATGAACTCGTCCACGACCTTCCGGTGTTCCGTCGCGTCCAGGGTGCTGTTCAGGATCCTGCCCGCGATTTCCACCGCCAGGCCGCCCACCTGGGCGCGCAGTTCGGCCACGGCGTATTCCTTCTCGCGCCGGATCGTGTTGCGCGCCTTCTCGAGCTCGCGCTCCGCGTCCTGCTGGGTCTGCTCGAGGATCCGGCCGCGTTCCGCGTTGGCCTGGTCGACCGCGGCCTGCATCTTCTCGCGGGCCTCGGTCTCGATTTCCTCGAGCCGCCGCCGGGCTTCTTCGTGCAGACGGTCCAGTTCCGCCCGGTCCGCGTCCAGTCCCTCCATGCGGTCGCGGATATCCCGTTTCCTGTCTTCGATGGCCTGGGCGATGATGCCGAAGACATACTTCCTCAGGACGAAGAACAGGACGGCGAACCCGATCATCTGGATGATCAGGGTGCTCAGGTCAATGCCAAGATCGTGCAGTATATCTAACACGCGCTATGCTCCTTCGAACGCCGGCGGCACGCTCCTTGACCGGCGCGCGCCGCAAGCCGCTTGTCTTCTACTGGGCGAGGCGGCTCAGTTCCATGACCTGTTCGAAGGACGGCAACTGGCCCTGGAGCATGAAGAACACCAGCAGGCCGTAGATCGCCAGCGATTCCATGAACGCCAGGCCGATGATCAACACCAGCTGAATGCGGCCGGCGGATTCGGGTTGACGGGAAATGCCCTGACAGGCCAGACCGGTTGCGATCCCCTGACCGACACCCGAGCCGATAGCCGCAACAGAAACGGCCAGCGCCACGCCAAGTCCTAAACCCATGTAGTACAGCATGAAGCGAGCTCCTTTCGGAATGGAGAATGAACTACAACAAATCAAACATCTAAACCAGAATCAGTTATATCGGAATCCGTGGCCTTCCTCCCCATCAGTGGTCTTCCTCCCCGTGGTCGTGATCCAGGAACTGGGCCACGTACACGGCGCTGAGCACCGAGAAGATCATCGCCTGGACCGTCCCTGAAAACACGCCGAACATCAACATGGGAACCTGCATCGGCACGAAGGGCACCTCGAGCGCGCCGATCAGGAACACCGGGGACAGGCCCAGCAGCACCAGCACGATCATCTCTTCTCCGAACACGTTTCCGAAGAGGCGGATCGACAGGGAGATGACCTTGGCGAACTCGCCCACGATATGAAGCGGGCACATGAGTACGCCCATCCACTTGGGCTCGCCCCAGAAATGCCAGAGATAGGCCTTGAGCCCGATCTCGCGCAGGCCGATGAGATGGGCCGAGACGATGGAGATCAGTGCGAATCCGAGGGTGGTGTTCAGATCGGCGGTGGGCGACTGCATGCCGGGTATGACGCCCAGCATGTTCATGAACCAGATGTAGATGAAGAAGGAGGCGAAAAAGGGTATGTACTTCCGGCCGCGCTCCCCGACGATGTTGAGTAAGAACCCGGTCAGACCCTCGACGGCCATTTCGAACAGCGTCTGGACCGAGCCTTCGGGTATGCGCTTGAACGTTCGTACCGCGATGGTTACGAGAACGAGGACGATGACGAAGACGAGCAGGGTATTCAGCAGGAGATCCGGCTGTCTGACGGGTTGGGGGATCCAATCGGCCAGCGGGCCCAGCAGGTAAAATATCCCATGTAGAATCGAGTAGTGCGCTTCACCGCTTCCTCCCTCGGACGCCATCTCCAGAGAGAGGACACTCGACCACGGACCAGTCAAAGGACAACCTCCTTACCGGTAAGACCGCTTCGGCTTGTTCAACACGGCGGTCCAGTCTGCCCGATTATCCGATGAACCCTGTCTCATGACCAGGACAAGGCCGCACAGGGTCAGCGTGAAGGGAATCAGGGACACGCCCGTAAGCAACCCGATAGGGTGGAACCAGTTCCCCGAAGTCACGAAATAAAGCACGATGCCCAGCAGCGGCAACTTGGCCATCAGCAGCAGGAACAGCTTGTTGCGGTTCCGCTTGATTTGTTCGCCGGGCGTCACGAAACGGCGGACCAGCCAGGCCGTGAGAAACAGCATCATCAGACCGATCATCGACCCGACGAAGAAATTGACGGCAAGCAGGTCCGCGCCCGCCACGCGCGCCGCGATGGTGCCGACGATGGTCAGCACGGCACTGATCCGGTAGACGCGGGGCAAAAACCGCCTCAGCGGTTCGCCGTCATGTTCAGTGATTTGCGCCATCTCTCTCCCGTTCCGCCGCTTCGATCTTCCTATTCAGCCGTCTCAGCGTCCTCGCCATCTCCAGGAACCCGGCCACGACCCCGAGCATGGCGCCGACGACACCGCCCCAGGGATTCCACTCAGGCCAGACCCGTTCGACCTGGTGACCCAGGAAGTACCCGATCGCGGTGGCGAATACCAGGGTCAGGCCGATTACGGCGAGCTCCCCGGCTTCCCTCATGTACTGCCATTTGCCCTGCGTGTCCCTTGCCATAGCCCATCATTGAAAGCCCGTCAATCAACGCCCGTAAGAATACTTCGATTCGCCTGATTCGTCTGATTCGCCTGGTCCGCCCGATCCGCCCGATTCGGTTGTACCGGACACACCGGATGCGGCGCCGTCGCCGCCGTTTCCTCCGTCCACGCGGTCCGCCTGGCTCGCCCGGTCCGCCTGATTCGCCCGGTCCGCCCGGTCCGCCCGGTCCGATCCGGCGGGTTCGTCCATCATGGCCGAATTCCCGTGGAAGACCGCCCCTTCCTCGATGACGAGGGTCTTGGTGTTCAGGTCGCCGACCAAGGTGGACTTGCCGCCCAGGAGAATGTGTTGCGATACGATAAGGTGGCTTTCCACGTATCCATGTATGACCGCGGTCTTGGATTCTATGGACGATCCGACGATCCGGCCGGTCTTGCCGACCTCGACCCCTTCGGTGGCTCTCACGTCGCCGTGCACGGTGCCGTCTACCCGGACATTGCCCTCTATGTCCATCGAGCCGTTCATTTCAGCACCTTTGGCTATAATCGTCATACCGCACTCCTGGAATCGTCCTGCGCCAGACGGACTGCCCGATCTGAACGGGTCACCGTTCCGTCCGCATGCTCAACAGCAGATCGTCCCAGTGGATGACCTCGGGCAGGTAGCCGCGGGGATCCACGGGAACGTCGTCCTTCCAGACCTCGTAATGCAGATGCGGCGCCGTACTACGGCCCGTACTCCCGACCAGGGCGATAATCTGCCCTCTGCGGACCGCCTGGCCGCGGTCGACGCGAAGCCTGGCGTTGTGACCGTACCGCGTCGACATGTCATATCCGTGATCGACCTCGACCAGCCAGCCCAGGTTCTGGTCCCAGTCCGCGAACGTCACGATCCCGTCGGCCGTGGACACGACCGGCGTACTTTCGCGGGCGGCGACGTCCAGGCCGAAATGCGTCGTGACGATCGGGTCGCCCGCGGTTTGAAACTCCCGGGTCACCCAGCCCGCCACGGGCCAAATGGACGGCACGTACCGGAACAGCGCAGCGCTTTCGCTTTCCGCGGCGGCCGCTCCGTCAAGGGAGGCCTGACCGGCCAGGTTGGCCAGACCGGCCAAGCCAACCGCGGTACCCGCCGTCAGGCCGTCATCCGCCAGGAAGGGCAGCCCGTCCCGGTGGACGGCCAGGGCGGACCAGGCCGACCGGTGGCCGGATACGTCGTCCACACGGGCCAGGTATCCGGATTCGATCCCCTCTACACCCGCCAGCCTGCGAATGGTGCTGACGGTATCCTTTAACTCCTCCAGCTCCCGGGCCAGTTCCATGGACCTGTCCTCGACCGACTGCATCTGTGCCTTCCAGGAATAGCCGAATGTTACATCTACGACGCCCGCCGGAAGGACCAGGATCGCTATCGGCGCAAGTACGCACAGGCCAATCACCACGACGAGCGCGCCGAACAGGAACCGCGGCATGCGCATTTCGTGCGCCCGGCCCGACCGGTCGGAGACGAAAACCAATGTCATCCAGTGCATTCTGAACATGGCCGGCACCGCTCGGGAAAGGTTCGTACCTCCTTGTTCCGTCACGCCTCTAGACGGATTCTGCGCAACAGGATAAATATAGGCCGCCGGCCCGAAAAGTCAACGGATATCGGCAAAATAACGGGGTTGAACAGGCATGGGGCGCGTGCGGGGTCAGGCGGGTCTCACAGTCGCACTTTGAGTAGTTCAAGGATGCGGTTCAGGTCGTCCGTGGAATAGAACTCGATTTCGATCTTCCCCTTGTGCTGCCTGCGATTGATGTTCACCTTCGTGCCGAGTATGCGCTGCATGATGGACTCGGCGGCCGCGAGGTCGTGGGGCTTGCGCGCCGGGGCGCTTTCCCGCTTCTCCTCGTAGCGTTTCTTGACCAGCTCCTCCACCTTTCGGACGGACAGGCCCTTCTTTACGACCTGCTTGCACAACTCGGCCTGTTCCGTGCGGTTCTCCAGTCCGAGCAGGGCCCGCGCGTGACCCATGGTGATCTCGTCGGCCAGGAGGCACTTCTGGACCTCGGCCGGCAGTTTCAGCAACCGGAGCGTGTTGGCCACCGTCGTCCTGTTCTTTCCGACGCGGGTAGCGACTTCCTCTTGCGTGAGGTGGCATTCTTCCTGCAGCCGCAGGTACGCCCGGGCTTCGTGGATCGGGTTCAGGTCGTCCCGCTGGATGTTCTCGATCAGCGACAGTTCCATCATTTCTTCGGGGGATGAAACCGCCATGACGATGGCCGGTATGGTCTGGTAGCCCGTTTGCCTGGCGGCCCGCAGCCTCCGTTCCCCGGCGATCAGTTCGTATTCCTCCTGCCCGTTCTTCCGGCGGACGGTGACCGGCTGGATCACGCCCTTTTCGAGGATGGACCGGGCCAGTTCGTCGAGCCTGGCCTGGTCGAACGTCTGCCTCGGTTGGTAGGGATTGGCCGAAATCCGGTCTATCGGCACCTGGAGCACGCTTTGCCGGCCTTCCTGGTCGTCAGGAAGGTCAGGAATCAGCGCTTCCAGCCCCCGTCCCAGCGCTTTCCTGGCTGCCATTGGCCATCACCTCCCTGGCCAGATTCATATAGCTTTCCGCGCCAGACGAGAGAATATCGTAGAGGATGATCGGACTCCCGAAACTCGGCGCTTCGCTCAACCGGACGTTTCTCGGGATGGTGGTCTCGTAGACCTTGTCCGCGAAATACTGCTTGGCTTCCACCTCGATCTGTCTCGAGAGATTGAGCCGCTTGTCGTACATCGTCAGGAGGATGCCTTCGATCTTCAGGTTGCGGTTCAGGTGCTTCTGGATCTTCCGGATCGAATTGAGCAGCTGCCCGAGTCCCTCGAGGGCGTAATACTCGCACTGTATGGGAATCAGCACCGAGTCGGCCGCCGTGAGGGCGTTCAGGGTGAGCAGGCTCAGGGAGGGCGGACAGTCGATCAGGATGTACTCATACTCGTCGCGTATGGGCTTGATCGCCTCTTCCAGCTTCCGTTCCCGGGCGATGGCCGATACCAGTTCGATTTCGGCGCCTACCAGCCGGCGATGGGCCGGAACGGCGTGAAGCGCGGGGATCTCGGTCTGCTGGACGGCTTCCTCGATGTCGCGCTCGTCCAGCAGGACTTCGTAAATCGTCACGTCCAGCGTCCGGTCCTGCAGCCCGAGTCCCGACGTGGCGTTCGACTGCGGGTCCAGGTCGACCAGCAGCGTCTTCTTTTCCGCGACGCCCAGGCAGGCGGACAGGTTGACGGACGTCGTCGTCTTGCCCACCCCGCCCTTCTGATTCGCAATCGAAATGACCTTGCCCATAATTATCCCGCAGCGGCGCGCGAAAACGCAGATCACCCGCCGTTTTTCCAATACAAATAACGCACGTCACCCGCGGTCAGCGGAACGGATCAGTACCACGGCGTGGGCCGCGATGCCTTCTTCCCGTCCCGTGAATCCGAGTTTCTCTGAAGTTGTGGCCTTGATCGACACGCGGTCGTCCGGGAGTCCCAAGGCTTCGCCGATCCGGCTGCGCATCCGCGGCACGAAGGGCGACAGTTTCGGACGTTCCGCGATGACGGTGGCGTCCACATTCGTTACAGTATAACCGGATTCACCCAGTGCGTCAATAATCCGTTGGAGCAGTACGAGGCTTGAAATCCCGCGGTATCGGGCGTCGGTATCCGGGAAGTGAATCCCGATGTCGCCCAGCCCGGCCGCACCCAGAATAGCGTCGCCGATGGCGTGCGAAAGCACGTCCGCGTCCGAGTGGCCCCGCAGCCCGTGTTCGTGGGGAATGGTCACGCCGCCCAGCACGAGGGGCGTGCCTTCCGCGAAAGCGTGGACGTCGTAGCCGGTTCCCACGCGAATGTCATCCATGTCCAATACCTCGTTCGTCGGTATTCGGTTGCCGCACGGTCAGATCCGCCCTTGCCGCCGCAATATGCGCTCGGCGATTTCCAGGTCTTCCGCCGTGGTCACCTTGATGTTGTCGGGGCTGCCCTCCAGCACCCGAACCACGTATCCGGCCCGTTCCACCAGTTCGGCGTCGTCGGTACCCACGTAGCCTTCTTCGCGGGCCCTTTCATGGGCCGCCCGCAGGATCCTGTATTCGAAGGTTTGCGGTGTCTGAGCACGCCAAAGCACCGACCGGTCCGCCGTCGCCTCGACCACGCCGTCCCGGATGATCTTCATCGTATCCGTGGCCGGGGTGGCCGAGATCACGGCGCCGTGCCTGGCGCCCCCGAGGACGGACGCTTCGAGCGCGCCCTGATCGACGCAGGGCCGCGCCGCGTCATGAATCAGCACGGACGCGGTGCCCTCGTCAAGGGCCATCAGGCCGCGGTAGACCGACTCCTGGCGCGTGCTACCGCCGGCGACCACTTCGGCCAGTTTGGGATGGGGGCTGCCCGCATCGTCAAGGTGCGCCCTGCAGGACGCTACCCTCGACGGTTCCACCACCACCACGTAGCCGTCCACGGCAGGGCACGCCTCGAAGACGGCGAGGGTATGGGCCAGGATCGACCTCCCGCCGATCGCGATATACGGTTTCTCCTCGACCGATTGCATGCGCAGGCCGGTTCCGGCGGCGGGGATGATACCCATGACCGAATTCAAAAGCAATGGCTCCTTCCGGGGGCGGATCGCGCCGAAAAATCGTTCGTTCACGCGCGCTGCAGAGATCCTGCTTTAATGAATACAAATTAAAGCGATCGCGTGAAAGAATTTGAATGTTATTTCGGGTACCGATTCAAAAATCCGGGACGAGGCCGTACCATTCCCGGATCAGGGGCCGCCCAGATACCACCAGGCAAGCAGGCTTCCGGATGTCCCGGCCGTGAGGATCGCGCCGACGAAAAACGCCAGCAGAAAAGCGCGCCACAGCATGGCGCGGCCCCATTTTACGGCGTCCTCGACGCGCCGTATTTTGCGGAAACAGACCGGACCCCGGTTCAGGGCCGGATTGACGCGATCACGGCCGGAATCCGCGCCATCTCCGGGCCAGGGCGTGGTCGTAACCGCGCCGATAGGGGTCCGCCGACTCCAGGCGCGCCAGGTTGCGAGGATGGTCAACAAGGCGAAGGCCAGGATAATGGCATCCGCCAGGGGATCGATAAGGCCTGTATACACGCGGGACGTGGCTGCCGCGCCACCGATCTCGTCAAGGGTCATGTCCGTCCTGTGGGTAGAGGCCGCCAGGAGCGCCGCCGGATTCGACAGCCGCGAGCAGTATGGAACGGCACTCATCGGATAACTAAATAACCATCTGTTTCCGACGAGTTATAATATGAGCATAAATGCAAATGTAAAGTTGTTTGATGTTTTAATGTTTGAGTTTATTCAGACGATCAACATGGCGTCGCCATAACTGTAGAACCGGTATTTCTGCCGCACCGCTTCATCGTATGCGGATAGGATCAGCTCCCTCCCGGCAAAGGCACTGACCAGCAACAGTAGCGTCGATTTCGGCAGGTGGAAATTGGTCAGCAGCGCGTCGACCAGCTTGAATTCGAAGGGAGGATAGATGAAGCACCGGGTCAGGCCTTCGTACCGGCGTGGTTCGAGTACGAATTCGGCCCTTTCGCCTGCACGGCCTGATCCGCCCGGTCCGCCTGATTCCCCGGGTCCGGACCCTCGATCGGCATTGGATCCTGCATCGCCGCCGCCCTCCGCCGCGATCGTCTCCAGGACGCGCACGGTCGTGGTCCCCACGGCGACCACGCGCCCTTCGGAGCGCCTGCCAAGGATCGTTTCCGCCTGGCGCGCTTCCACCCGGTAGTATTCCGCGTCCATCTCGTGGTCCTCCACGGCTGCTGCGCGGATCGGCTGGAACGTTCCCGGCCCGACGTGGAGCAGGACTGGCACCACGGCCGTGCCCCGCGAACGGATGCGATCCAACAAACGCGCCGTAAAGTGCAACCCGGCCGTGGGCGCGGCCACGGCGCCGTATTCCTCCGCGTAGACCGTCTGGTAACGGTCCCGGTCCTCCGCATCCGGCGCGCGGCGTATGTAGGGCGGCAGCGGCGTGCGGCCCACTTGCTCGATGATCCGGGCCACGTCCGTGTCCCCTTCGAAACAGACGTGGCGAATCTCCTTCCCCGGATCGTCCTCCACGGTGGCGGTCAGGACGCCGCCCTCCAGTTCCAGGCGCGTCCCTTTCGCGAGTCGCGCGGACGGCTTCAGCAACGCTTCCCAACGGGCTGGCGAGGTTTCGCGGGCTGGCCCATTTTCGCGGGCTGGAGAGGATGCGCGGATTGGCGCGGTTTCGCGGGCCGGGTGGACCGGGCGGACCGGGCGGTCCGGACGGACCGGGCGGATCAGTACGACTTCGACCCTGCCTCCGGTTTCCGGCCGCACCCCACGGAGCCTGGCGGGCATCACCCGCGTCCGGTTGAGCACCAGCGTGTCGGCCGGGGAAAGGAAGTCGACGATATCCCGGAATTTCCGATGTTCGATCTTGCCGCCGCGGCGGTGCACCACCATCAGCCTCGACGTGCCGCGGGGTTCGACGGGGTATTGGGCGATCAGGTCTTCCGGCAGGTAATAGTCGTATTCGGATAGATTCACGGATTATCGAACAGCCCGGGCTGCGGCCGGGGCGGCGCAGGCGGTCCAGCGAACCCCAGGTGGTCGTAAGCCAGTTCGGTGGCCACCCTGCCCCGGGGGGTGCGCTTGATCAGGCCCTGGACGATGAGGAAGGGCTCGTACACCTCCTCGAGCGTTCCGCTTTCCTCGCCCACGGCCACGGCGAGCGTATTCAGGCCCACGGGACCGCCTTCGTACTTCTCGATGATGGTCGTGAGGATCAGCCGGTTCATGTCGTCCAGCCCCATGTGGTCCACGCCCAGCATTTCGAAGGCGGCCTTCGCGGTCTCCCCGGTAATGCGGCCGTCACGCTTGACCTGGGCGTAGTCCCGCACGCGCTTCAGGTACCGGTTGGCGATCCGGGGGGTTCCCCTGGACCGCAGGGCGATCTCCATCGCGCCGGATTCATCGGTCTCCACGCCGATGATTTCCGCCGCCCGCGCAACGATCAGGTAAAGCTCGTCCGGCGTGTAGAAATCGAGGCGGATCGGGATCCCGAAACGCGCCAGGAGCGGCGCCGTGAGCAGGCCCGTGCGCGTCGTCGCGCCCACCAGGGTGAAATGGTCCAGGTTCAGGGCGAGGGACCGGGCGTTCGGCCCGCGGTCCACCAGGATGTCGATCTTGAAATCCTCCATCGCCGCGTACATGTGCTCCTCCACCACGTGGTTCAGGCGATGGATCTCGTCGATGAAGAACACGTCTCCCGGCTGCAGGTTGGTCAGCAGGCCCGCCAGGTCGGCCGGCTTGTCCAGCACCGGTCCGGCGGTCTGGCGGATCTCCACGCCCATCTCGTTGGCGAGAATGGTGGCCAGCGTGGTCTTGCCCAGTCCGGGCGGACCGTGGAGCAGCACGTGGTCGATGTGGTTCTCGCCCCGCGTTTTCGCGGCCTCGATGTAGAGCTGCAGCTCCGCCTTGGCCTTTTCCTGCCCGGGGAATTCATCGAAACGGCCCGGCCGCAACGCGCGGTCGAACTCGGCGTCCTCGTCGAGCCGGTCGGGGTCGGTAAGCGGAAAGTCCCGTTCGTCCATCTATTGCCTTTTCTGACTTTTAAGCACCGTTCTGATGATTTCCGACGCGTCGGGCGTCTCCGCGCTTTCGGAGATCACGCGGATGACCTGCCTGCGCGCTTCGGGATGATCGATGCCCAGGGACACCAGACCCGTGATCGCGTCGTCCACTTCGGGGGTCTCTCCCGCCGGCGCCACGGGCAGCGGCGTCGTTCCGCCGGTATCCACCATGGAGGCCAGCTTGTCGCGCAGTTCCATGATCAGCCGCTGCGCGGTCTTCCGGCCGATCTTGGGCAGCGAGACCAGTTTACCGATGTCTTCGTTGATGATGGCCGCGGTGAACTCGGCGACCGTCGCGCCGGAGAGGATGTTCAGGGCCACGCCGGGACCGATGCCGGGCAGGGTGATCAGCACTTCGAAAAGGCGTTTCTCATCCGCGGTCGCGAAACCGTACAGCTGCATGCCGTCCTCCCGCGAATGCAGCACCGTTTCCACGCGGACGCGCGAGCGCGCGGGTCCCACGGCCTCGAGCGTGGAAAGGGGGACGAACATTTGCAGGCCGATCCCGCCGACGGACACCGTGATGGCGTCGGACTGCTTGTCGACCAGTTCACCTTCGACGAATGCGATCAACCGCCTTGATCCCTCCGGTTATCCGGTGATAGTGGCAGATGGCGACCGCCAGCGCGTCCGACGCGTCCTCCGGCAGAGGTTCACGGCCGGGGTCCCGGTCGAGGCTCAGCATGGCGCTTACCATGTACTGTACCTGCTGCTTCGATGCGCCGCCGGCGCGGGTAATGGCCATTTTCACATCGCGCGGGGCGTATTCCCAGACCTGCAGTCCCCGGTTCGCCGCGGCCAGGAGGGCGACGCCCCGGGCATGGCCCAGTACGAGGGCCGCCCTGGGAAACCGGCCGCCAAAGGTGGACTCGACGGCCACCAGTTCCGGTTGGTTCCGGTCGATGACCTCGCACAGGCCGTCGTAGATGACCTTGAGCCGGTCCGCGAGGACTTTTCGCGATCCCGGACGCAATACGCCCTGGTCCAATAGCCGGCACTGCCTGCCCCGGGCCTCGATCACGCCGTATCCCGTAATCACGCTGCCCGGATCGATTCCGAGGATGATCATGGATACCCGCTACCCGTTCATTTCCTCCAGCACCTTGTCGTCCATGTCGAAATTGGCGTATACATGCTGGACGTCGTCGTGGTCCTCGAGGACCTCCAAAAGCCGGAGAAGCTGTTCCGCTTCCTTGCCCGCGACGGCCACGGTCGACTGCGGGATGCGGCCGATTTCCGCCCGCAGGGGGGCGAAGCCGCTCTCCTCGAGCCGGACCCGGACCGCCTCGAAATCGGCGACGGCCGTCATCACATCCAGGGTATCTGCCTCGTCCAGGATGTCTTCCGCGCCGGCGTCGAGGGCGACCATCATGACCTCGTCCTCGTCGACGCCGTCCTTGTCCACCACGATCGTGCCCTTCTGGTCGAACATCCAGGCCACGCAGCCCGACTCTCCCATGTTGCCGCCGTTCTTGGTGAAGGCATGGCGCATTTCGGACGTGGTGCGGTTCTTGTTGTCCGTCACCGCTTCCACCAGGAGCGCCACCCCGGACGGCCCATAGCCCTCGTAGACCAGTTCCTCGTAATGCACGCCGTCCAGCTCGCCCGTGCCGCGCGCGATGGCCCGGTCTATGTTGGCCTGGGGCACGTTTTCCGTCTTGGCAGCGAGTACGGCCGTCCGGAGCCGGGGGTTGCTCGCGACCGCTCCGCCGCCCTGCCGCGCGGCAATGGTGATCTCCTTGATGACCCGGGTGAAGATCTTCCCGCGGGCGGCGTCTTTCTGCTCCTTCTTCCGCTTGATCGTGCTCCACTTGGAATGACCCGACAACTTGGCCTCCTCAGGGAATCGCTCAGGGAATCGTAACGATCCGTTTCCCCGTTCCCGTGTTATTGGATGTGTCCCTGGCACGAATGGCGAGGGTATGCTCACCGGATTCCAGGCCGTCCAAAGCGACCTCGAAGGCCTCCGTCTCCGAATCCGTCACGCCGTCTTCGGGATGGACCACCCGCCAGTCGCCGCCGTCAATCGCGTATTCGACCCGGAACAGGGGACTGGCGCCGTCCCGTACCGTGAAGGACAGCCTGTCGTCCGCCACATCGATCCCGGAGACCAGCGGGCCGGTATTGTCCACCAGGAAGGGCTCGCTGAGATGTTCAGCTTTCAAAGCCTGGTCCGGAGGATTCGAAGGGGCGTCGCTGGCCACGACGCGGAGGACATATTCGCCGTCCGGAAAGGTCTCGGAATCCCAGGAATAGGAAGGAGCGCGCCGCTCCGACTCCAGGAGTTTCCACGTTGCTTCCGCTTCGCCCCGGAAATAGATCTCGTAAGACAGTCCGTCCCCGTCGGGATCGCTCGCCCGGACCGCGACTGCCCGCATGCCCTTCCGGTAAGCGGGCGACCCGGAGGATGCATTCTGGCCGCGACCGTTGCCCCGGCCGCCGACCTGCGCGGCGATGCCCGGGGGGAGATTGGTCTGTCCGGACTGCCCGACCTGGCCCGTCGCGGCGTCCCGAAGGTAGACGCCCGGCTCGTACACCGTGACCCCATGCACCCTGGGCGGATTGTTCCGCGTCAGGTACGAGGCCGAAACGGACGAGACGGAAGGGGTCTCTTCGTTTTGCGTGCCCAGGACCGCCTTCCACTGCAGGTACCGGGCGGAAGGGCAGGTCAGGGCTTCCCCTGCCGGATCGGTATATGGACCGGTCCACTCGCTCCAGGTCTGGTCCGGCGAATCCGTGTTTCCGGACCGCGCGAACAGGCGGACCGACGTTCCGGGGGGCTGCTCGTCCTCCCACCGGATACGGCCCCACCGCGCCATGCCCCGGGTATCCCGGACGTCGGACTCGTACTCGCCCTCGCGCACGGGCGTGGAACGAAGGCGGTACAGGTTGCCGCGATTGCTCGTCGCCACGACCACGCCGTCCGATGCGTCGGGCGACAGCGCCGTGATCTGCGATTCCTGCAGTTCGTTCAGCAGCGTGCCGGCGCCCCGTTCCCGGACGCTGTATAGCCGGCCGCTCGATCCGGTACCGATGAGCAGTTCGTCTTCCCCGCGTATCGCCAGCGACAGGCCTACGTCCGCCTGGGACCGCCACCATTCCTCCACGCGGCCGTCCGGATCGATCCTGAAGACGACGCTGCCTCCCGTGGCGAAACCACCGACGGACGGCCGATCGGGGGCCTCAGCCGCTGCGGTCACTTGAACCGCGTTGAGCATCGGACCTCCGCCCGGATCATCGGGCGCGCCAGTGGAAGGCGGAGGCATCGAAGCGCCCGCCGTTCCGGCCCGGCCGCCGCGGGCACCGCGACGCGGTCCGCTCAGTGCGCCGGCGAACACCGCGCCGTCTTCGCCGACCAGAAGGGTATTCACTTCACCGTAGGGAGAATCGTGAAGGACGGAGATGGCGCCGTCGGACATAATCCGGTAGACTCTTCCGCCCGGCTCGGTCCCGGCGATGAGCCGTCCCGATCCATCCACGGCCAGGGCCATCACATGGGCCTCCTCCAGCTCGGCCAGCAGGCGTGCTCCGCCGTCTTCGTCGATACGATATACCCTTCCCTGCTCACCCGTACCCGCGTAGAGCCCGCCCCCGGCGTCCAGCGCCAGCGACCAGATGTAGTTCGTGCCGCCGTCCGTGTCGTCGCCTGCGCCGCCGTCCGGGCCGTCCGCGCCATTCAGGCCGCCATCCTGCGCAGGATCGAAAAACACCGCGTGCGTCCCGTCCGGGTCGATCCGGTAGATCCGGCCGTCGGGGAAGGTGGCGGCGTAGACCCGGTCATTCCCATCGATCACGACGCTGCGGATTTCCAGCTCGTCCGCATCGAAAAACACCTCGGACCGGCCCGAAGAATCTATCCGGTACAGCTTGCCGTCGTTTCCCGTGCCCGCGTACAAGTTCCCCCCGGAATCGGCCGCGAGACTCCAGATCAGCGGCTCGTCGCTCTCGAAAACAAGGTCCAGGACCGGTGACAGGGTCAGGCGGCCTTTGCCGGTGATGGAAACGCCCCGGGTTTCTCCTTTTATGAAATCCCCGTGTCCGAACTGTTTCCAGATGACCGGCGTCGACGCGAGAACGCCGAACGCCGCCGGCAGAAACACTGCGGCCATGCATAGCAATCGCCACCCCGGTACCTTGCTCAAGTATCGCTCCTATCGCTTTACAGTCAGCCGGCTCCAGTTCTGCCCGGCGACGACGTAGTCCGTGCGAATCGTTTCTTCGGCAACCACCTTCTCGCGGATCGGTACGAAACTGCCCCTGGTCCGTTCCGAATCCATGACGGCGAGGACCGACGGGGGCAGGCCGGGCATTTCCCTGCCCTTCACCATGCCGCCCGCGCCGCCCTGGAACATCTTCAGGTATACCCTGTTTCCGGTCCGGCGGTTGTTGAGCAGTTCGATCAGCCGGGGGCCGTCCGTGGGCCTGTATCTCTGGGGAACGGCGTTCAGATCGTGGCGGGTGACGGCCCGGGCGGAACCGACCAGGACCTGTACCTGTCCGGCCGATACGGTCTTGGGGATCGTCACGTCCATGCGCCTGACCAGGCGGTCGCCCCGGTAGGGCCGGAGGTATACCCTGACCTCGAGCGTGTCGCCCGGCTCGACGGTTTCCGAACCGAACCAGACGTCTTCGATGACGGCCGTACTACGTTCATCGGATGAATGGATCTCGATCGAGAGGGACTCGATCATCGGCGTGATGAACCGGTTGTCGAGGACGAAACTGAGCACGCCGTTCACATCCCGGGCCACCGCCGACAGGGACGCCTGGCCGGAAAACTGGTCGTCGAAGACGACGTCCGGATGGCCCCGCAGGGCGATCCGGCCACCGAGCGATATGGTTCGCTCGCCGGCGCTGCGGCCGTTTGCCAGGATCGTATTCGCCACGGCCACGTTCACCAGAAACGGCGTCCAGCCGTTCGCCATCATCACGTCGAAACGGTAGGTCCGGGGCGCTCGGACGGCATCGGCATAGGAGAGTTCCACAGGGATCATGCGCGCCGTATCGCCAAGCTGGCCGTATATACCGTTCGTGTGGTCCCACAGGACCGAACCGACTTCGTCCGCCACGCTGCTGATCTTGGTGGAACCGGCCTGGTCCGGGATGACGGTGATGATTTCCGCCCGGTTCATCGGGATGTTCAGGGCGCCGGTCCACAGAAAGGGATGCCCAAAGGCCAGTATGGCGTCTTCCTCGCGCCAGGTGACCGTACCCGTGCCCGACAGATTGAAATCGCCCCGGATGAGCTGTGCACTCACGGCGGATCCCGGTTCCAGGGGGGACGTCCCGCCGGATGCGCCGGCCACACTGCCGCCCGTAGCACCAGTCACGTTTCCGCCGGTCACGCTGCCGCCCGCCACCGGAACGAGTCCACGTTGACGCAACTCATCTTCGAACAGGGATATGGTGCCAGGGTGAAATCCCGAAAACACCATGGGCACGGCAATGGGCTTGAGACCGGAAGGACCGGGATCGGACGGATCGAGATCGTTCCGGCCGCCGCCCATTCCTCCCGGCGTACCATCGGGCGCGTTGCTTCCCGGGGTCGTTTCAGTTTCCACGGCCTCGCGAATGTCCAGCATATGGCCTATCGGCGTGACGCCGCCGATGGGTTTCATCGGAAACATCCCGAAGCGGTACGCCAGCGCACCGACGAGTTTTCCGTCGATGTAGACGGGGCTGCCGCTCATCCCCGCGATGACGCCCGCATCGTCGACATAGGGACCCGAGACCCCCACCATGATGATGTCGTGGTCCGTGTAGAACTGGTTCTTGATAACACCGATCACTTCGACGTCGAAGGTATCGATCCGGGCATCCTGAAAGACCGTGAGGCCGTATCCCTGCATGCCCGGTCGCACGTCGTCGATATCCATGAACCCGGCAGGCTGGCCGGCGGACTGGACCGCAGCAGGCGAGGCGGACTGGCCCCCGGCCGGCAAGCCAGATTGGCCCAATGCCGGCATGGCGGGTGAAAGCAGGCCTGCGAAGAGGAAAAGCACGACCATCGATTGAATGGTATTCATAGGGCCGCTGCGCGGTGAGCAGGGGATTGGGAAACGACGCCAGACTACTGCAATATAAGGTCGCACCGCTTCCCCTGGCAACTGGTTTGTAGCGGCTTCCGGACGATCGCGGCGCAGCCGTTAATGACAGAAACCGCTTGACTTACCGCCATGGTTCCGCGAGATTCAGACAGCCGCGCAAGGGTACGCAAAGCAGGCCCCGGGCATACCTCGGCACCTTCGGAAAACGGCAGGCGAAACCCGGCAAGGAGCACCATGGAGCAGTCCCGACGCAAGAAGACCGCGGAAGAGAAGCTGGTGCCGAACGTCAACATGACCATGTCCGAAACACGCAGCCAGATCGGCGCCATTTCCTCCCGGATCGTGCAATCCTACGACACGATCGGCGGACTGAACCGTATCGACGGCAAGAACCTGCCTTCCAGGGAACGGGTCTACGGCATCCTGAAGGACCTGCTGGCGCTCTGCTTTCCCGGCTACTTCGGCGCCGAACCCCTCGTGACGAAGAACGTGGCCTTCTACGTGGACGGGCTGGTGGACACCATCTACATCCGCCTGAGAGAGGAAGTGACCCGCAGCCTCATGCACGACGCGCAGTGCAAGGGCAAGGACCCCGTGGCCTGCGAGGAGATCGCCGACCGGATCGCGCTCGAACTGCTTGAGGCCGTTCCCGGTATCCGGAAGCTGCTCATGGGCGACGTGGAAGCCGCCTACGACGGAGATCCCGCGGCGAAGAGCCACGACGAGATCATCCTCAGCTACCCGTGCGTGGAAGCCATCTCCACCTACCGGATCGCCCATGAACTGTACTTGAGGAATACGCCGCTCATCCCGCGGATCTTGTCCGAGCACGCCCACAGCCGCACGGGCATCGATATCCACCCCGGCGCGACCATCGGCACCCGTTTCTTCATCGACCACGGAACGGGCGTCGTCATCGGGGAAACGGCGCTGATCGGCAATAATGTAAAACTTTACCAGGGCGTGACGCTCGGTGCACTGAGTTTCAGGAAGGATGACGGCGGACGTCTCATCAAGGGCGGCAAGCGCCACCCCACCATCGAGGACGACGTGGTCATCTACTCCGGGGCGACGATCCTGGGCGGCGGAACGACCATCGGCCACGATGCCGTCATCGGGGCAAACGTCTGGCTGACGGAACCTGTGCCCCCCCATTCCAAGGTGACCATCGGCGACCCGGACCTGGACGTGGTGAAGCACGACGCCCGAACGGCCTGACCAACCTGGCCGGTCTGACCGGCCGCCTTACCGAACGGCCTGAACGACCCGACCGCCCGACCGCCTGACCGAACGGCCCGCCTAGCCCCCGTTTTCAGCGATATACTTTTCCGCTTCCATGGCGGCGGCGCATCCCGTGCCCGCCGCGGTGACCGCCTGACGGTAAACGTGGTCCTGCACGTCCCCGCCCGCGAACACGCCGGGCACGCTGGTGTGCTGCCTCCGGTCCGTCAGGATGTAACCTTGCTCGTCCACTTCGAGCTGGTCCCTGAAGAGGGCGGTATTGGGCGTATGCCCGATGGCGATGAAGAGGCCCTCGGCGTCCAGTTCCCGGACCCGGTCCGATTCCAGTTCCCGCACGCGCACGCCGGTCACGCCGGTGGTTTCGTCGCCCAGCACCTCGTCGACCACGGCCCCCCACTCGAACGCGATCTTCGGATACTTCAGGGCCCGCTCCTGCATGATCCTGCTCGCCCTCAGTTCGTGGCGGCGGTGTATGATCCAGACGTGACTCGCGAATCGCGTCAGGAAGAGCCCTTCCTCCATGGCGCTGTCGCCGCCGCCCACTACGGCGACTTTCCGGTCCCGGTAGAAGGCGCCGTCGCAGGTCGCGCAGGTGGAGACGCCGCGGCCGAAGAACCGTTCCTCGCCCGGCACGCCGAGCAGGCGGGGCGACGAACCGGTGCTGATCACCACGGCCTTCGCCGTGTACTCGTTCCGGTCCGTCGTGATCCGGTGCGCCCCCGGTTCGAATTCCACCGAAGAGACTTCCTCGTATTTCATCTCGGCGCCGAACCGTTCGGCCTGCTGCCGCATGCGGTCCATGAGGTCCATGCCGCCCAGGCTCTCGGGGAATCCCGGGAAATTCTCGATCTCGCTGGTGAGCGACAGCTGCCCGCCGATCGTACTGCCCGTCAACACGACGGGAGACAGGTTCGCCCGGGCCGCGTACAGGGCTGCCGTGTAACCCGCCGGACCCCCGCCGATGATGACGACCTGCTCCATTTTCAGATGCTTCCCTGTTATCTGGTTTCTTTTACTCGATCCGCTTGATGATGTGAAAGCCCATGGGCGTCTGAACGACCCCGCTGATCTCGCCGACCTCCAGACCCATCGCGGCCTGCTCGAATTCCAGGATCATTTCGCCCGGACCGAAGAACCCGAGGTCGCCCCCGCTGTCCCGGCTCGAATCGATGGAGGTCTCCCGGGCCAGTTCGGCGAAATCGGCGCCGGCCGTCAACCGGTCCATCACGGCGTCCGCGGCCTCACGCGTGGCGACGACGATCTGACGGACGCGGATCTTGTTGGATTCGATGGCCTTCGCCCGCTCCTCCACGATCCGCCGGACCCGGTTCAACGCGACTTTCAGCTGCGCGTTTTCCGGCACAAGCTCGAGGGCCTGTTCATAGTGGACGATCGCCTGGTCGAAGTCCTCCCGACGCTCGTGTACCAGGGCGATTTCCGCGGAAATGCGCGGGTCTCTCGCACCGAGGTCGAGTATTTCTTCGTAGTAACGCAGGGCATCGGGGAGGCGCCCTTCCGCAAAGGACAGGCGGGCCAGCGCCACACGGGGCACGACCGACTGCCCTCCGACCTCCAGGGCCCTTTCCCAGACGGCCCGCGTGCTGTCCGGCATGTTCTTGTTCTGGTAGGCGGTGCCCAGGTTCATGTAGGCGTCCATGTAGTCCGGCGCGAGCGCGGCGGCTTGTTTCCACTGCGTGATCGCGTCGTCGACGCGGTCCAGGCCCATGTAGGCGACGCCGAGATTGAGATGGATCCTGGGCAGTTGGTCCTCCGGGGGCGACAGGGTAAGCACTTTCTCGTAAGCCTCGGCCGAGTTTTCATATTCTTCGGTATCTGAATAGACCTTGCCGAGATTCGTATAGGCGTCGACGTAGGAGGAATCGCTTTCAATGGCCTGTCGGTAGTGGTGGACCGCTTCGTTGAGGTACCCGCCCTGGTTGTAGGCGATCGCCATGTCGGTATGGGCCGCGGCCAGGTTCGGCATCCCCACCATCATCCTGCCGTACTGGCTTCGGGCCCAGGCATAGACGGTATCGGGCGGTACGGTGTTCATGCGCGCGACGCTGAGCGTATCGCCCTCGACGGTCTTTATGAACGCATCCAGCGCCGCGGCCGAATCCCCCCTGGCGTGGTGTACCAGCCCCAGCGTGAGGTAGGCGGCGGCGAAACTCGGCGCGATCTCCAGGGCGTGTTCGAGATGAACCTGGGCGCTGTCGTACTGTCCCTGCTCGAAATACACCGCGCCGAGGTTGTTCTTCGTCAGGGCGACGGTGGTCAGGAACTGCTGGACCGCGGCCTGCTGGCGCTGCTCGAGCGTCAGTGCAGTGTCCGGCTGCGCGTCCTGCGGGGCGGGCGAGGGGGGTGGAACTGCCGGCGTTGAGGGACCCGCCGCATCCTGCCGAGTGACCGGGGTACCCTGGGTGGCCGGTACTTCCGTCCGGGGCGGTGGATCGGTGGTCGTTTGCGCGACGGCCGGGCCTGTCCCGATGAGTGAAAGACAGAGGATGCAAGACGCCAGCCATGTTCCCGGCCGGACCCATGCGGTTTCCCTTGTCTGATTGACCTTGCTCATTGGCTTCCGTCCTCCGGTATTTGCCGCCTGAAGGGTTTCGCGTTTCTATTTGGCATCTTCGCGTTCGTTGTCGACCGCTTCATGTTTCTCTTCAATGGCTACGTTTGGTTTTCAACGACTGGCCGTTTCTTCAGGTTCCAGTTCGTTCAGCACTTCCAGGACCTCTCCCACCAGCGCGAAGCACCCTGTCACCAGGACCAGGTCGTCCGGGCCTGCACTGCCCATAGATTCGGAGAGGGCCGACGCCACCGACGGCGTCGTCCGCGCCGGCGTACCGGCACGCGTGCAGGCTGCAGCCACGTTCCCGGGATCCGCCTGCCTTTTCCGCAGCACGCGCCGCTCGGGGACGACGATCTCGTCGGCGTAACGGGCAATGACCGCGCACAGTTCTTCTACGTTCTTGTCCAGGTGCGCGGATAGCACGACAATGGCGCGCCGGGCCGGAAACAGGTCGCGCAGGCTGTCCGTCAGGCTTTCGGCCGCAAGTACGTTGTGGGCGCCGTCCAGCACCACCCAGGGCCGGTCCTGAAGGACCTGCAGGCGTCCGGGCAACCGCACCGAAGCCAGGCCGCGGCGCACGCCCCTGTCCGTGATCTCCATGCCCCGCTCGGAAAGCGACTGCGTCACCCCCACCGCCATGGCCGCGTTGGCGGCCTGGTACGTCCCGGAGAGCGGCAGCGCGAGGTCTTCGTACGTCCGGCCCGCGGCCTCTATGTCGATCACCTGGCGGCCGATCGCCGCTTCCTTGACCGCATACCGCACGTCTACGCCCACCTGCACCAGGGAACTCCCATAGCGCCGGCAGGCTTCCCGGATGGCTTCGTACGCCTCCGGAAGCTGGGTGGCGGTAACGGTGCAGACCCCCTCTTTCACGATCCCGGCTTTCTCGCGGGCGATTTCCGCGATCGTCCCGCCGAGGCGGTCCGTGTGGTCCAGGCCGATGGGCGTAATCGCACAGACCCTGGGCCGGATTACGTTGGTCGAATCCAGCCGTCCGCCCAGTCCGCATTCGACCACGGTCAGGTCCACGCGGCGTTCCTTAAAATACACAAAGGCCAGGGCGGTGAGTACATCAAAAAACGACCCCATGTCTTTCCACCGCGGCCCGGTTCCTTCGATGGCCGGGCGGGCACGCTCGGTGAGTTCGGCGAATTCCGGTTCGGATATGGGCTCGCCGTCGACCTGTATGCGTTCGCGCAGGGAGACGAGGTGGGGCGAGGTGTAGAGGCCCACGCGGTAACCGCTTTCGCGGACGATCGCCGCGACCATGGCCGCTGTGGATCCCTTTCCCTTGGTCCCGGCCACGTGAACTGATTTCCACTGACGTTCGGGATGGCCCAGGGATTCGGTCAGGGCGCTTATGCCCGACAGGTCCATGCGGGCCGGAGCGGCGCCCGGCCGCTGCTCGAAGTCCACGAATCCGTACAGATAGTCCAGCGCTTCATTATAGTTCATGCGGATATCCCGATTCCGGCCGGCGTCATGCGGGCGCCCGGATTCCGGCCAGGGTCTTCGCGTACTCGAAGGGACGGGCTACCGACTGGCGACGTATCGCGCCGTACCGTTGGCGGACCAGGGCAGAGACGTCCTCGCTGCGGGCGATGCGCCTGAACACGTTCCGGCCGGGACGGGCGTTGATCTCGATGATCCACGGCAGTCCGGCCGTGTCCGGCACGATGTCGAGACCCACCTCTCCGATGGGTCCGAGTTCCGCGTCCAGCAGGCGGCAGGCCGCGTAAGACGCCTCCTCGGCACGGCGCAGGATTTCCTTCCTGACCGGCCGGCCGTACAGCCCGTCGAGGACGGTTTCGGCCTCCTCCGAACGGGCGCCGTTACTCAGGTTGGTCGTGGGGCCGCTGGTCTGGCCGACGCGGGCCGCCAGGCCGGTAAGGTCCCACCGGGCCTGCCCGTTCTTCTGCATGAGCAGCCGAAGGTCGAACCTCGGAAAACGCCTTTTGTCTGCGGGTTCGGCCGATATCCCCTGTTGCACCAGGCAACCCTTGGGTTCCCCGCGCGCTCCGGCGGTCAGCGCCATGATCCGGTCCATGGCCGGTCCGGCGCCCCGTGTCTCATAGGTTGCGTCCAGCGTCCTGATGACCTGGCGTCCCTCCGCGGATCGGACGATTTCCATGACGCCCCTTCCCAGAGAGCCGACCCTGGGCTTGACGTATACGTGATCGTACCTCGCCAGGAAAGCCCGCAGCGTGTGCGCATCGAGGATCTCGGTATGGGGTAAGACGAGGCCGCCGCCCACCAGGTGCCGGTGCATCTCCAACTTGTCCACCGCCAGCCGGACGAAGGACACGGGATTCACGAAGGGTAAGCCCGCCCGATCGAAGAAGTCCCGCGCGCGGTCCGCGGCGGGAGATCCGGCGGGATCCAGCACGGGTGCCCGGTCGTAGATGACCGCCGGCCAGGGTTCGCGGCCGCATTCGACCCACCTTCCGTTCACGACCGTGGCCGGAGACACCGTCCCTTGTGCGGCATCCACGTCCGCCGCGTCGAACACGACCGCGCGCAGGTCCAGCGCCGCCGCCGCTTCGCAACACTCCTCGAAATATCCAGTGGGCGGACCGAAGGGCCGTCCTTGTCCATCGGGCGGCCGGCGGGTCAGTATGCCCACGGTGAACATGGCCATCGGCTTCATGATCTTGCGGGCCGGGTGGACGGCGCGGTGCCGGTGGACGACGCCGGCCGGGTGGACGGTGAGGAGCCGGTGGACGGCGCGGACCTGGCGGTACGGACCGGACGGGCCATCTGCTTCACTTCCTCCAGCGTCGACCAGGTCATGTCGCCCCGTTCCGACAGGCACAGTGCGGACAGCGCGGTGCCGTAGGACATCCCGGTAGACAGGTCATCGCGCAGCAGGCCGTACAGCAGGCCGGCGTCGAAGGCGTCGCCGGCGCCGAGCCGGTCGACCGGTTCCACCACGTAGGGATCCGTGTAGAGAAGGCCGGTCTCCGAGGACCAGCCCACGGCCCCGCCCTCGGACAGCGTCAGCACGACGATCTCGTTCCCGAACCGCCCGTGGAGGGCTTCGACGGTTTCCTCCGGCGCTCCGTCCAGACCGAAGATCAGCGCCGCGTCATCGGACGTCGATACGAGTATGTCGACCTGGTCCAGCAGCGATTCCAGGACGATTCGGGCCTCCTCGGGCGACCATAGCTTGGCCCGGTAGTTGATGTCGAATGAGGTCCGGTATCCGCCCTCTGCCCGGTTGCCCAGGACCCGGGTAACCGTCTCCATGCAATCGGGACTCAGGGAAGCCGTGATGCCGGACGTGTGCACGATCCGGGCGCCGGAACGGAGCGCTTCTTCAACCACCGCGGGCGTCATGCCGGTCGCAGCGGAACCGGCGCGGTCGTAGACGACCCGACTGCCTCTCGGCGGCGAGCCGGGTTCGAGAAAGAACACACCGGGCCGACCGGGCCAAGTGGCCTGCTCGCCCCGCCCATCCGACTGCTTGTCCGTGTCGCCCTGCCACGCCACGTGGGACGTGTCCACCCCGTGCTGGGCCAGCCTGGAGGCGATCCACCGCCCGGCGGGATGATCGGGGAGGACGGAGACCCAGGCCACGTCGGCGCCCATCCTGGCCAGGGCCGCCCCCATGTTGGATTCGGTGCCCGCCGCGTCGGCCCGCAGGTAATCGGCCTGTTCCAGCATCTCGCCGTCCACGGGCGAGAACCGGATCATCGTCTCGCCGAAGGTAATGACGTCGTACCGCGGTCGGGAAGGCGCGCCGGAAAGGGAGGAATATGACATGTTCGGGTTAGTTGTGCGGGCGCGACGCTTGTTAGGTATTCGCGGGCGCGGCGCCCAAGGCAGACGGCGCCTCAGGCGTAATGACAGGCCACCCAGTGGCCGCTGTCGTTCTGTTTGAGTTCCGGCTCGTGCTCGGCGCAGTCGGCCTTCGCGATGGGGCAGCGGGGATGGAAACGACAGCCGGAGGGCGGGTTGACCGGACTGGGCACATCGCCCGTGAGCTGAATGCGCTGCTTCTGGCGCCGCTTGCTGATTTCCGGCACCGCGGAAAGCAGGCTCTGTGTGTAGGGATGCTGGGCGTTGTTCGTCACCTCGTCGGTCCGTCCCGCCTCGATGAGCTTGCCGAGGTACATGACCCCGATGCGGTCGCTGATGTGGGCGACGACGGCCAGGTTGTGGGCGATGAACATATAGGTCAGGTTCAGCTCGCTCTGCAGGTCCTGGAGCAGGTTCAGGATCTGGACCTGGATGGACACGTCCAGGGCGGAAACCGGCTCGTCGCAGATGATCAGGCTCGGGTTCAGCGCGATGGCCCGGGCGATGCCGATCCGCTGCCGCTGGCCGCCGCTGAACTCGTGGGGATAGCGGTCGACGTAGGCCTCGCCCAGCCCCACCATCTCGAGGAGACTGACCAGCCTCTCCCTTCGTTCCTGCCGGCTGCCCACGCGATGGATGTCGAGGGGCTCCTGGACGATGTTCCCCACCGTCATGCGCGGGTCCAGCGAGGCGTAGGGGTCCTGGAAGATCATCTGGAGCCGCTTGCGGATGGGCTTCAGGTCATCCTCGGACATGTCCGCCAGGTCGTTGCCTTCGAAGAAGACCTTCCCCGCCGTGGGGCGGTACAGCTGCAGCACGGTCAGTCCCAGGGTGGACTTCCCGCAGCCGCTCTCGCCCACCAGGCCGAAGGTCTCGCCCCGGTTGATGGAAAAGGAAACGCCGTCCAGGGCCCGGACGGTGCCGCCTTCCTCCTTGCGGCCCAGCCCTTCTTCCAGTTCGAAGTGCTTGACTACGTTGTCCAGTTGCAGCAGAGGCTCGTTCAACGCGTCCTCCAGGATGGCTTGCGGCCAGTGTCAGCCGCCCGTGTCAATACAGCCAGCAGGCGCAGTCGTGCTCCGAGGCCACGTCTTTCAGCACCGGATCTTCCTCGCACCGGTCGAAACGGCTCGGACACCGGGGCGCGAACCGGCAGCCGTCGGGCAGGCTTATCAGGTTCGGCGGCAGGCCGTCGATGGGCTCCATGCGTTCTTTTACCGTGGGACCCAGCTTGGGCACGGACTGCAGCAGCCCGTGGGTATAGGGGTGCTTCGGATCGTCGAGCAGCGTATCCACCGGACCCGATTCGATGATCCGGCCGGCGTACATGACGATCACCCGGTCGCACACCTCGCCCACGACGCCGAGATCGTGGGTGATGATGACGACGGACATATTCAGTTCTTCCTGGAGCTTCATCATCAGTTCCAGGATCTGTGCCTGTATCGTGACGTCCAGCGCCGTGGTCGGCTCGTCGGCGATGAGCAGTTTCGGGTTGCACGCGATGGCCATGGCGATCATGACGCGCTGCCGCATCCCCCCGCTGAACTGGTGGGGGTAGTCGTTCAGGCGCTGCTCCGGACTCGGAATGTTGACCATCTGCAGCAGTTCGATGCTGCGGTCGGTGGCCTGCTTCTTGTCGAGTCCGAGATGGAGCTGAAGCGGTTCCCGAAGCTGCCATCCGATGGTCAGCACCGGGTTGAGCGACGTCATGGGGTCCTGGAACACCATGGAGACGATATTGCCCCGGATCTCCTGCATTTCGGATTCGGAGATGGTGCGCAGGTCCACCGCCGGTTCGTCGGCGCCGGGCCGGAACAGGATGTTGCCGCTGACGATACGGCCCGGGGGGCTCGGGATGAGCCGCATGATAGAGAGCACGGTGGCGCTCTTTCCGCAACCGCTCTCCCCCACGATGCCCACCGTTTCTCCTTCCGCCACCTCGAAATTGACGTTGTCCACGGCCCGTACCGCGCCGCCGCGGGTGAAGAAGTGGGTTGAGAGGTTATCGACCTTCAGTAAGGGTTCCATTATACACGCTTCCGGGCTGCGGGCCGGTGGCTCACAGCGCCTGGCCGCGCCGATCCCGGCCGGCCGTTTCCAAGACCTCGCCGTTATTCCTCTTCCAGGGCCTTGGACTCTTCGATGACCTTGGTTTCGATTTCCCTGGGCATTTCCTCGTAGCGGACGAATTTCCGCGCGTGGCTGCCGCGCCCGTGCGTGATGGACCGCAGCACGGTGGAGTACCGGTACAGTTCGGCCAGGGGCACTTCAGCCCGGACCACCTGGTTGCTCCCCCGGGGCGACATGCCCAGGATGCGGCCGCGCCGGCTGGAAAGATCGCCCATCACGTCGCCCATGTAGTCCTCGGGGACGACCACGTCCACCTCGTAGATCGGCTCGAGCAGGACGGGACGGGCTTCCATGAAGGCCTTCTTGAACCCCATGGAAGCGGCGACCTTGAAGGCCATTTCGGAGGAATCGACCGTGTGGAAGGAACCATCGTACAGCGTCGCCTTCAGGTCGACCACCGGGTACTTGGCCATCACGCCTTCCACCATGGCCTCCTGGATGCCCTTGTCCACGGCCGGAATGAACCGGCTCGGGACGGCGCCGCCCACGATGCCGTTGTCGAATTCGTACCCATCCCCGCGCTGCCGGGGTTCCACGCGCAGCCAGACGTCGCCGAACTGCCCGCGTCCGCCGCTCTGCCGCTTGAACCGGCCCTGGGCCTCGGACCTGCCCTTGATCGCCTCCCGGTAGGGGATGCGCGGCTGCACCATTTCGACCTCCACGCCGAAACGGCGGCTCAGGCGCTCGACGATGAGGTCCAGGTGCATTTCGCCGGCCCCGGCCAGGATCAGCTGCTTGATCTCGCTGTTGTACTGAAAGGTAAAGGAAGGATCTTCCTCGTGCAGGCGGGAAAGTCCGGTGCTGATCTTTTCCTCGTCGTCCTTGCTCTTCGGCAGGATGGCCACGTTCGCCACGGGCTCGGCAAAGGTGACCCATTCCAGGCCGAAAGACTTCTGCCGCGTACTCAGACCGTCCCCGGTGTGGGTGTCCTTCAGTTTCACGGTGGCCCCGATCTCACCGGCGCGGATGACGTTCAGTTCATTGCGGGTATGGCCGTTCGTGTGGTAGATCTGGCCGAACCTTTCCGACGTGTTCTTCGTCGAGTTGTACACGTCTCCGCCGTGCTTGATTTCGCCGGAATAAACGCGGAAATAGGTCAGTTCCCCGATATGGGCCTCGGAGACCGTCTTGAACACCAGGGCGGCCAGGGGACCGGACGGATCCGGGTCCAGCGAGACTTCCTCGTCTCCGGAAGCGGAAACCGTCACCGGCGGGCGGTCCGCCGGAGAAGCCATGTACGCGGCCGCCGCGTCCATCACGCCGGAGACCCCGATGTTTGCAGAGGCGCACGTCGCCAGCACGGGGAAGATGGCGCCGTCCCTCACGCCCTTGCGCAACCCTTCCAGGAGTTGCTCATCGGTCAACGCGCCTTCTTCGAAATAAACCTCGAGCAATTCGTCGTCGGATTCCGCCACGGTTTCTACCAGTTTTTCCCGGTGTTCTTCCGCCTGGTCGGCGAGGTCTCCCGGGATCTCGGAACGCTTGCCCTTGCCGTCGCCGCCCTCGAAAGTCACCGCTTTCATGGCGACCAGGTCGACGACGCCCGAGAATCCTTCTCCCTCGCCGATCGGAATCTGGACGGGAACGGCCTGCGTGCCGAACCGTTCCTGCAGGCGGCCCAGCGCGTCGTAGAAGTCGGCGTGTTCCTTGTCCAACAGGTTGACGACCACCATGCGGGGCAGGCCGTACTGGTCCGCGTATTCCCAGGCGCGCTCCGTCTCCACCTCGATGCCTTCGATGGCCTTGACCACGATGGCCACGTTGTCCGTGACGCGCATCGCGCAGTGCACTTCGCTGGTGAAATCGGAATAGCCCGGGGTGTCGAGAACATTGAGGTCGTGGTCGTTCCACTCGCAGTACAGCGGCGTCAGGTTCATGGAAATGCGGTGTTCGATCTCTTCCTCGCGGTAATCCGACACCGTGTTGCCGTCGTCCACGCTGCCCAGCCGGGTCGTGGCGCCGGCGTTGAAGAGCATGGCTTCCGCCAGGGAGGTCTTGCCGCTCCCCCCGTGGCCCGCGAGGCAAATGTTTCTGATTTTTTCGATGTTATATTCCTTCACGAACACCCCTCCTCTTCGGGATTGCTTCGGGACTGCTTCCGGCCGCTTCGAGTTCAGATTTTAATTTGTGCAGACTTCAGGGAAAAACATTAATATGATTGTGTCCGCCTTCCGCTGTCAAGTCTTTCGGATGGGCCGGTCAGGGACGACCGTACCCGCCGTAGCCCGGGTGCCTGGCGCCCGAATGAGGGACGCTTCGATGCGAACAAAATCAAACCGGTCTATTGTGGAGATCGTCCGGGAGTACGGAAGACAGTACGAAGAGGACGCGAGCAGGGCCGACCGCCGTGTCCTGGAAAGCAGCAGGGCCCTGCTGTACGATGAAATCGAAGCATCATCCTGGGATGCCAGGGTCGTTCACAGCGGACACGAGCTGTTTCACCGGCTGGGCGACAAGGAAGCGATCGTCGATCTCCTGAATCGATACCTTGCCGCGCCGTCATTGGACGTGTCGGAAGAGAACTGGGCCAGGTGGAATCTGACGGACAACCTGGCGATGCTGCGCCGGTGCGAAGAGGCCGTCGATACGCAGAAGGCGTATTTGGACTGGGGCCGACGAATGCTGCCCTCCCCGGGCTGGCGGCTTCCGGCGGAATGGCCTTTCGATTTCGGGCACGATTGGAGGCCGTATAGAAAGGAAGTGCTCGCGGACGAGTGCCTGCTGTTCAGGATCATGTATGACGGGACCCAGGCCCGATGCTGGATCGAGGTTTCCCGATCGGATGAATGGCTTGATATCTATAGAACGCTGATCGGCGAAGTGCCTCCGACCGACCATAACCGCGTGGAAAGACGTTATCTGATCCGCACGGCCTGCGCTGTGCTGAATAACTCCGGCAGGCCGGCCGAGGCGCTTGAAGAAGCCGGCGAGCTGGACCGCCTCGCCCAGGAGCATAGGCACTGGGAGGAGGCCGCGGAAACCGCCTTTGACGCAAGGGCCGCTGAAATCGAGGCCTATCGCATGCTGGATGATATGCCCGGGTTGCGGCGGGCCGCGCAAACCGTCACTTCCGGCCTGGAGCGGCAGTACGAGCGCCTTGCGGATTTGAAGAAGGACGAAGTAAGGGCGCTGTGGGGCCTGTACCATAATACGGCCGCGCCGATCTACCGCGCCCGGCAGTACGATCTGGCGATACCGCTGTTCAGTCGGGCGATCGAGCTGGGCATCCCCTCGAATCACGCTTACCTGTGGCTTGCCGCGTCGATCTGGGCGACCGAAAGGGATAGAACCCGGGTACTGTCCCTGCTCAACCAGGGCGTCGCGTACTCCCGCTTCGGGAGGCACGGTACCGCCGCGGAGTTCGAGGACGTCATGGACGATCCCGAATTCCAAGCCGCATTGTCGGGGTCGCAGCCCAAATAGAAAAGGCGCCCGAAATGAATCGAGCGCCTTCTCAGCATCCCCCGGCAGCGTCCTACTCTCCCACAAGGTCACCCAAGCAGTACCATCGGCGCAAGAGGGCTTAACTACTCTGTTCGGAATGGGAAGAGGTGTTTCCCCTCCGCTATCGCCACCGGAAGAAATGGGTTGCAATTACAAGGAATGAGGAAACGACGTCGTAGCAAAGGAGCGCTGGTCAAGCCGCACGGCTATTAGTACCAGTCGGCTGAATGGCTCGTTACCTCGCCACTTACACCTCTGGCCTATCGACCTTGTAATCTTCAAGGGGCCTTCAGAAGCTTACGCTTGGGACATCTCGTCTTGAGGTGGGCTTCCCGCTTAGATGCTTTCAGCGGTTATCCCGTCCGAACATAGCTACCCAGCGATGCGGCTGGCGCCACAACTGGTGAACCAGCGGTTCGTCCATTCCGGTCTTCTCATACTAGGAACAGATCCTCTCAAATGTCCTACGCCCGCGACGGATAGGGACCGAACTGTCTCACGACGTTCTAAACCCAGCTCGCGTACCGCTTTAATCGGCGAACAGCCGAACCCTTGGGACCTTCTCCGGCCCCAGGATGCGATGAGCCGACATCGAGGTGCCAAACCTCCCCGTTTATGTGGACTATCGGGGGAGATAAGCCTGTTATCCCCGGAGTACCTTTTATCCGTTGAGCTTCGACCCTTCCACAAGGAATCGTCGGATCACTAAGCCCCACTTTCGTGTCTGCTCGACTTGTATGTCTCGCAGTCAGGCTCCCTTATGCCTTTACACTCTACGCACGATTGCCAACCGTGCTGAGGGAACCTTTGGGCGCCTCCGTTACATTTTAGGAGGCGACCGCCCCAGTCAAACTGCCCACCTGACACTGTCTTCCATCCGGATTCACGGAATGAAGTTAGAACCCCAACAACACAAGGGTGGTATTTCAAGGTTGGCTCCCGGAAGGCTGGCGCCCTCCGTTCATAGCCTCCCACCTATCCTACACATGCATTGGCGAGATCCAATATCAAGCTGCAGTAAAGGTTCACGGGGTCTTTCCGTCCTGTCGCGGGTATCCGGCATCTTCACCGGAGCTACAGTTTCGCCGAGCTCCTCGTTGAGACAGCGCCCAAGTCGTTACACCATTCGTGCAGGTCGGAACTTACCCGACAAGGAATTTCGCTACCTTAGGACCGTTATAGTTACGGCCGCCGTTTACTGGGGCTTCAGTTTAGAGCTTCGCCCGAAGGCTAACCCCGCCCTTTAACCTTCCAGCACCGGGCAGGTGTCAGTCCCTATACATCGTCTTACGACTTGGCAGAGACCTGTGTTTTTAGTAAACAGTCGCTTGGGCCTGGTCACTGCGACCCCGTTCGGCTCACCCCGCGAAGGGGATCACCTACGTAGGGGCACTCCTTCTCCCAAAGTTACGAAGCTAGATTGCCTAGTTCCTTAACGAGGAATCACTCGAGCACCTTAGTATTCTCTACCTACCTACCTGTGTCGGTTTGCGGTACGGACACATATGAGACTCGCTTAGAGGCTTTTCTTGGCAGCATGATTAGGGTCAGTTGGCTTGCCCGAAGGCTCGTTTCCCGATCACCTCTCGGAGTAATGCCCGCGCGGATTTGCCTGCGCAGGCCTCCTACCGGCTTCGACCGGCACTTCCAATCGCCGGCTGACCTTTCACTTCTGCGTTCCCCCATCGCGTCTTGAGCGCCTCATCTGTGGTACAGGAATCTTGACCTGTTTCCCATCGCCTACGCCTTTCGGCCTCGGCTTAGGACCCGACTTACCCTGAGCGGACGATCCTTCCTCAGGAAACCTTAGGTTTTCGGTGAAGGGGATTCTCACCCCTTTTATCGCTACTCGTACCGGCATGATCTCTTCTATTTCGTCCAGCCGGCCTCACGGCCGACCTTCAACCTAACATAGAATACTCCCCTACCGATCATCGGACCCAGGTGGATCCGATAATCCCGCAGCTTCGGTGGTAAACTTGAGCCCCGATGAATTGTCGGCGCAGAATCACTTGACTGGTGAGCAGTTACGCACTCTTTAAATGATGGCTGCTTCTAAGCCAACATCCCAGTTGTCTGTGTAACTCCACCACCTTAATCACTTAGTTTACACTTGGGGACCTTAGCTGACGGTCTGGCTTCTTTTCCTTTCGCCTGTGGAGCTTATCCCCCACAGCCTGACTCCCGCGGAGCAAGTGTATGGCATTCGGAGTTTGATTGGGTTTGCTAAGCTTGTGGGCCCGCTAGCCCATTCAGTGCTCTACCTCCATCACTCTTCCCACGAGGCTAGCCCTAAAGCTATTTCGGGGAGAACCAGCTATCTCCGAGCTTGATTGGCCTTTCACCCCTATCCACAGCTCATCCCCTAACTTTTCAACGTTAGTGGGTTCGGGCCTCCACGTGCGGTTAGACACGCTTCACCCTGGCCATGGCTAGATCGCTCGGCTTCGGGTCTACTGCATGCAACTATGTCGCCCTGTTCAGACTCGCTTTCGCTGCGGCTCCGTCCCTTAAGGACTTAACCTTGCTACATACAAGTAACTCACCGGTTCATTATGCAAAAGGCACGCAGTCAGTCCAGCCGCGGCCTGTCGCCGCCCCGAAGGGCGGTAACGTGGAGTCGCGGCCTTTCCTCCTACAGCTTGTGAGCAAACGGTTTCAGGATCTATTTCACCCTCCGCCAGGAGTACTTTTCACCTTTCCCTCACGGTACTGGTTCACTATCGGTCGTCAGAGAGTATTTAGCCTTGGGAGGTGGTCCTCCCGGTTTCCCACGGGATTTCACGTGTCCCGCGGTACTCGGGAATTCATTCAAGAGAGTGTCTATGGCTTTCGTCTACCGGACTATCACCGTCTGTGGTTGAATTTTCCAAAACTATTCGACTAACCAAGACATTTGTAACTCTCCGACCCGTCTGCAACCGGGTCCGAATGAACCCCACAACACCGGCCCTACAACGCTTGCAGGCTTACATAAGGCCGGTTTGGGCTGTTCCCCTTTCGCTCACCACTACTCAGGGAATCGCTTTTGCTTTTTGTTCCTGAGGGTACTGAGATGGTTCAGTTCACCTCGTTTGCCTCGACGGCCTATATATTCAACCGCCGATGACGCGGTATGACCCGCGCCGGGTTTCCCCATTCGGAAATCCCCGGATCTATGCTTGCGTGCAACTCCCCGGGGCTTATCGCAGCTTAACCACGTCCTTCATCGCCTTCTGACGCCAAGGCATCCACCGAGTGCTCTTAGTAGCTTGACCAACAAAGGCTACTGTGCTTGAGTGCTCCGATGTACAACGCCGTTCCCGTCATTCCTATGTAATTGTCAAAGAGCGGGCACCGTCATGATGCGGACCGCGCCCCAGTGGAGATAACCGGGATCGAACCGGTGACCTCCGGCTTGCAAAGCCGGCGCTCTCCCAGCTGAGCTATATCCCCAGCTTCCGGCTTTCGGATGGTGGGCCTAAGTGGAATCGAACCACTGACCTCACGCTTATCAGGCGTGCGCTCTAACCATCTGAGCTATAGGCCCCCTGATGCTACAGGCCCCCCACTTCAAAAACATGACAGCGTGCACGCCACAGCGCCGGACAAGTCGACCTCGAGTTACGAGAACTCTTTAGAAAGGAGGTGATCCAGCCGCACCTTCCGGTACGGCTACCTTGTTACGACTTAGTGCCAGTCACCAGTTTTACCTTCGGCGCACTCCTCCCGAGGGTTAGAGTAACGACTTCGGGTACTCCCGGCTTCCATCACTTGACGGGCGGTGTGTACAAGGCCTGGGAACATATTCACCGCGGCATGCTGATCCGCGATTACTAGCGATTCCGACTTCATGCAGTCGAGTTTCAGACTGCAATCCGAACTGGGACCGACTTTTTGGGATTGACTCCACCTCGCGGTATTGTAACCCTTTATATCGGCCATTGTAGCACGTGTGTAGCCCTGGTCAATAAAGGCCATGAGGACTTGACGTCATCCCCACCTTCCTCCGATTTATCACCGGCGGTCTCCTTAGAGTGCCCAGCTTCACCTGCTGGCAACTAAGGACAAGGGTTGCGCTCGTTGCGGGACTTAACCCAACATCTCACGACACGAGCTGACGACAGCCATGCAGCACCTGTGTACCCGCTCCGAAGAGGGGCCCTGTCTCCAGGGCTTTCAGGTACATGTCAAGACCAGGTAAGGTTCTTCGCGTTGCCTCGAATTAAACCACATGCTCCACCGCTTGTGCAGGCCCCCGTCAATTCCTTTGAGTTTCAGCCTTGCGGCCGTACTCCCCAGGCGGGGCACTTAATGCGTTAGCTTCGGCACTGAAGGGGTCGATACCTCCAACACCTAGTGCCCAACGTTTACGGCTAGGACTACCAGGGTATCTAATCCTGTTTGCTCCCCTAGCTTTCGCGCGTCAGCGTCAGTATCAGGCCAGAGAGCCGCCTTCGCCACTGGTGTTCTTTTCGATATCTACACATTCCACCGCTACACCGAAAATTCCGCTCTCCTCTCCTGTACTCAAGTGATGCAGTATCAAATGCAGGTCCCCGGTTGAGCCGGGGGATTTCACATCTGACTGACACCACCGCCTGTACGCCCTTTACGCCCAATAACTCCGAACAACGCTTGCTCCCCCCGTATTACCGCGGCTGCTGGCACGGAGTTAGCCGGAGCTTCCTCTGGTGGTACCGTCAAACCCGCCTACTATTCGTATACGGGCTTTCGTCCCACCTAACAGGGGTTTACACTCCGAGAAGCTTCATCCCCCACACGGCGTCGCTGGGTCAGGCTTTCGCCCATTGCCCAAATTTCTAGACTGCTGGCTCCCGTAGGAGACTGGGCCTTATCTCAATCCCAGTGTGGCCGATCACCCTCTCAGGTCGGCTATCAATCGTCGCCTTGGTAGGCCGTTACCCTACCAACTAGCTAATTGAGCGCGGGGCCATCCACAAGCGGTAGCTTCCAAGGAGAGGCCACCTTTAGTTGTCATACCATGCGGACTGACAACCACATTCGGTATTAGCCCGCCGTTAGGCGGGTTGTTCCCAGCTTGAGGGCAGGTTCCCCACGTGTTACTCACCCGTCCGCCACTGTACTCACGTTCCGAAGAACGCTTTCTCGTTCGACTTGCATGACTAAGACACGCCGCCAGCGTTAGTTCTGAGCCAGGATCAAACTCTCCATATAAGAAAAGTCCAATCTGGAATTGCATCTGTATGAACTCCCCGGACGGATCCGAAGAGTCCTTGCCAGACGACTTAAGGACATGCACGCTGCCATGTTTTCAAAGAGCGTAATCTTACCGCAACCCGCGCAAGATACACAGCCGGGCAAATGAAGTCAACAGGTTTCTTTATTTTTAATTCCTGTTGACCAAACACCCGTTGAACAAACGATTTCGGGGGCCGATTCGTTGCCCGATGCGGAACCCGATGCGATGCCCGATTCGATGCCCGATGCGGCGGCTTCAAATGGCCGGATCAGGGGGCCGAATCTATGGTCAGCAGATCGTTGCCGTTTACGTCCGGGGTCGCGCCGCCCGCACGCCCGTTCGAAGGGTGCGCGCCATTCCCATTTGCGGACTGTCCGCCTTGACCGTTTCCGTTTTCCGAGACCGCGCCGCCCGCACGCCCGCCTCCCACGCTGTCCGCCTGATCGGCCGCGTGGTAGGAGCTGCGGACCAGGGGGCCGGACTCCACGTGGGGGATGCCGTACGCCTCGCCCGCCTGCTTGAACCGGGCGAACTCGTCCGGATGGTAGTGCTTGCGCACCGGCAGATGCTTCTTCGTCGGCTGCAGGTACTGCCCCACCGTCAGGATGTCACAGTGCACCGCGGCCACGTCGCGCATCAGGGCATGGACGGCTTCGTCGGTCTCGCCGAGCCCCACCATGATGCCCGTCTTGGTCTTCGCGCCCCGGGCTTTCGCGCGCTCGAGCAGTTCCAGCGACTGGTCGTACCGCGCCTGGGGCCGCACCGTCCGGTACAGGTCCGGCACCGTCTCCAGGTTGTGGTTCAGCAGGTCGGGACGGGCGTCGAGCACGGTCTGCAGCGCCGATTCCGAACCCTTGAAATCCGGGATGAGCACCTCCACGCCCACGCCCGGGCACCGGCGGCGGATGGCCCGGATCGTCTCGGCGAAGATCGGCGCGCCGCCGTCGACCCGCTCGTCCCTGTTCACCGACGTGATCACGGCGAACCGCAGGCCCAGCTTCTCCACGGCCCCGGCCACGCGCTCGGGCTCGTCCCAGTCCAGCCCCTGGTCCGGCCGGCCCGTCTTGACGGCGCAGAACCCGCAGCTTCGCGTGCAGATATCGCCCAGGATCATGAAGGTGGCGGTGCGCTGCTCCCAGCATTCCCAGATGTTGGGGCACTGGGCGCTCTCGCAGATGGTGTGGAGGCGGTTGTCCCCCACCAGCCGCTTCAGTTCCTGGAAATTCGGCCCTTGCTTCAGGCGCACCTTGAGCCACGGGGGCTTGGGCACGTGGGATGTAGTCGATTCGCTCATAGCACTACAGGAACAAAAAGCGACCCTCCGGCGCCGTGAACCGTCGTTCCGCGCCGAAGCGGCCGCCATGGATGTCTGGTACTTGACTTGCGCTTCGTTATCCGGGTTACGGTCGAGGCCCGACCGGTTGTTTCGAGCCTCATCCAGGCTTCATTTCGGGCGCGCCGTCGTCCCCCGGCGAAATGACCACGGCCTCCTCGTCGAGGTGTCCCGCGATGGTCTTCGACAGGTCGTTCAGGTCGGTCCGGCAGAAGCCTGTGTTACTGTCGAGTATGCCGCCGCCCTCATCCATGAGGAACCAGGTCGGCACGTTCGTCAGGCCGAAGTCCGAGGAAGCCCAGTGGGTCGTGTCGTACACGTTCGGAAAGGACGCGCCGTGCTCGTCCATGAACGCCTGCGTCTCTTCCGGCGTGTCCTGCGAGACGCCCAGTACCCGGAATCCCCCGTTCCCACCGTAGGCCTGGTGGATCTTATCGAAATAGGGGGCGCTGAACTTGCAGGTCCCGCAGCCCACCTTGTAGAAGACCGCCAGCATCCAGCCGCCGTTCGCCTGATCGGCCAGTGACGTCGAATTGCCGTCCGCGTCTTCCAGCGCGACTTCCGGGGCCGCGACCCCGGCTTCCAGAAACGCCATGGATTACTCCCGTATGGGTTGAGATTTGAATGACGCCAGATCCAATCCATGCTTCGATTATATATATGTATTACATCTAATATTGAATATAGGGGATATGGGGCCGGTGTCAATGATTCGGTGGTGCGGGGCAGCAAGCGACCATACCACGAGATCGAAGACATATCGCACTATGAAAAAGGTCATTTCTAAGGACGTTTAGGGACTTCCCTGGGCGGTTTTACAGAATCAATTGATTCCAATTTGATTAACTTGGGTTCTGAAGCATCTAAACTATCAGAGGGTTAAGTCTCTCACTGAGTAATCGACACCTGCCAGGGGGTTCTCCTCGATGATTAGCGATCCCGACAAAGTCCGGTTGGTAACTTCCGATATCGATCATTTCTGGCTGGCGTACGACCTGGCGGAAGGCAGGACTACGGAAGAAAAAAGAAACATCTTCGAATCGGAATACTTGGCAAAGGGCAGTATCGGTTTAAAGGATTTCATCGACGCCAGAATCGAAAGCGCAGAGGGATTGGTCGAGGTAATCGAAGCCCGGCCGAGGTTTTACGCTTCAATAAGAGAAAGCTCGAACCGCGTGTTGGATTTAACCGATCAGATCCGCGGGTATATGCACAACTGGAAGCAACTGTACGACAAGGCGGTATTTCCGGACGTGTACTTTCTGATAGGTAAAATGACTTCTGGAGGAACTACATCGAGCAACGGACTTCTGATCGGGACCGAGATTTCCTGTCGAACGGACAATCTTCCCAAGGACGAACTGACTGAGTGGTATCTTGAAGTCCTCAGACCTGTAGAAGACATTCCATACATTGTTATTCACGAACTTATACACACACAACAGGCCTATGACTATGGAGAAAACACACTACTGGGTCAGTCTATTAACGAAGGCGCCGCCGATTTTCTTGGAGAGTTGGCAACCGGAAAACACATAAACCCTCATTTGCATGCGTATGGAGAAGCGCACGAGACTGAATTATGGGAATCGTTCTCGAGTGAAATGTTACAGACCGACTTCAGCAACTGGCTCTACAACGGAGGCAATTCCACAGGGGCAAGACCGGCTGATCTTGGATATTACATAGGTTACAAAATATGTGAAGCTTACTATGGGAAGGCAGCCGATAAGAAGGCGGCTATAGAAGATATTTTGGCCATAAAGGACGGCCCCGACTCGCTACGTTTTTTAAAGGAAAGCGGTTACGGTCATTGAACGATTACCGCATCCCCGATCGAGATACACCGGCTCCTTCGTCCCCTAGAAACGGAGAAATGGTGATGGCCAGGTTGAACATTAACGTAGATCCCAGAATCGAACTTGTCATCACCATAAAGTTGCTGTGTGACTATGAGGGACTAACCAGGTACGACGTGGCGTATTCCCAATGCATGCGGGATTACTTTTTGCCATTCAAAACGCATGATGCAGCCAAACTGTTTAAGAAAATCACAGAGCATGGCACTTACTCGGACGCCTATCTGGGTCCGGTGTTGTCGCTTTCGAACCCGCCGGAACTTACGCCTCTATTCCCCTTCGAAAACCACGAATACTACATTCGAGCATTTCAAGACGAAACCCGGTTTCGAACGTTCTACGAACTACTGAGTGATTTCGCGATCCAATCAGACTTCGGCACTTTTTTCGAAAGCCAAACCGCATACTTCCAATCCTTGGTCGACGAAGTTGCTAAAACGCTGGACAGTAAGAATTTGATCGACGTCCTGGAACTATACTACGGAATGCGACATCGGGACTACAATCTGGTTCTAAGTCCCTTGTTTCAACACGGTGGAATCGGGCCTCGAGTTCGAAACCCTGATAGCAGGCTGTCCATATTCAGCGTAATCGGACCGGTTGGATCGGTTGATGGTATCCCGATGTTCGGAACTAGAGATGAATTGCTGGAACTCATCTGGCATGAGTTCGGCCATTCGTTCGTAAATCCCGTTACTGAACGACATCGCTCCGACATTAGGAAGTATGCTCCGTTGTTAGATCCAATTCTGGAGAAAATGGCACAGGCAGGTGGTTACGGAGATTGGGAGATCTGCCTTAACGAACATTTGATCCGTGCCATTACATCTCGATTGTTTCACCGCGAATGGGGTCCGAAACACGGTGATCGATTACTCGTGCGGGATATAGAAAAGGGATTTCGCTACCTCCCTGCCCTTTTACGCGCACTTGAGGATTTCGAGCAACATCAAATTCGAAACACGACCTTCGAAGATTACTATCCTGCATTGCTGAAGTCTTTTGATACATATCTCGAATAACCGTCCGTATTCAGAACTCGATATGATTCGAATATGTCGACACTCATAGACAACGACACCTATAATGTCCAGCTTTGCCTGGAAGGAAACGCGAACGCCTTCGAACCATTGGTCCGGCGATATCAGAATGCTGCTTTCGCCGTGGCTTTGGGTTACCTCCGGGATCGGGCAGATGCCGAGGACGTGGTGCAGGACGCCTTTATCTCGGCCTATTGTAAATTGTCGCAACTGAAGGACCCGGCTGTTTTCGGAAGTTGGTTTCACCGAATCGTAGTCAACCGTTGCAAGGAGTGGGTCCGCCGAAGCAGAATCGGTCGTCAAGTCCGTGTTGATGCGGATTCCGGAGGATTACACGATGAATTCGCTATCTCGGATCGTATCCATCGCAAATACATCGAGCGTCTTGAAATCTGGGACGAAGTCGAGCTACTCCCAGAACACTATCGCCAAGTCGTCACGTTGTACTATTACACCGGTTTCTCTCTGAAAGAAATCGCCGCCTTCCTGGAGATCCCCGAATCGACTGCGAGGGGACGGCTCTACCAGTCACGGATCCGTCTTAGAAAAGCACTGTCGCCCCTGGAAAAGGAGACCATCGTCATGAGCCGGATTGATGTAACCGCGGAAGTTCAGGATGTAGTCTGCAAGCTCGCCAAAGAAGACTTCGAAGAAACGATCGACATGGGCGAAGTAGAAAACATCGTCCTTTATTGCGGAGTCAGTACTGAGGTGGAGATCGTCCGGACCAAAGGAGAGCAATTGATTGTCAGAGGGTCGAAAATCGGACTTGGATATACCGAAGAAGAGGCGGATCACAACCTTGGAGGGTTTTCCGTAACCCACGATACTGTCGATGATTTCTATAAATCCGGTCCCCATGAAGGTGAGCTTTTTGTGGGTGTAGATTCAAGCGGCAACAAAAACGCTGCCATGACCAAACGGATCAGTGACCACTGGAAACGGGACTTGATGAACGACTGGATGCTGGACGAAGTATGTAACGGAGTCAGGTTGGTTGATCTCTATCCGGACCTGAAGTCCGATATCGATGCGTTTCCTCCGCTGCCAAAGCGAGCGCGAGCTAGCTTGAGCAAATCAATACGGATTTCGGTTCACACGATGGAAGTACAGCCGATTCATGTACCGAACTCCGCCATGAAGGGAAACATCAAGGACGTTTTCCAGGTTTACTGGTCCGACGACTCCAAGGTCTTCGGACCGGCCTCGTACTGTCATGTTTCCATTGAGGTCCCGGCCGGGAAGAACATTTCGGTGTTCAGGGCAAAGCGAGTCAACGCGGAGGGTTTGAAGGGTTCCTTGATGGTATATGCCTGCCATTCATGCCAGATAGCTGATATCGCGAAGGATGTGTACCTGTTCAACAGCATGTTTTCGGATATAAATGAAGTTGGTGGTATGTTCTGTCAGCGCATGTACGAATATGGCGGCGCGAGCTACGATGAGGGAATGATACGTAATATGGATGTGTGGGAAGGTAAACTCTCCAACGTAAAGGGTGGTGTGGATATCGATGTCGGCCGTTTCGTACTGGATGCTCAGGACTTGGAAGGCGACGTATCCATTTACAATCGATTCGGCACAACCCGCTTGTACCAGTCATCCAGGGAATCCGGTACCCGGTGTAACCTCAGGACCGTTGCAGGTGAGACAAAGCTGGTTCTGGATGAAAGACTCGCGAAGAAGGTCAGCCTGGTGATGTATACGCGCTGTGGCGTCTTGAAATTGGGTCAGGCGAAGGACGAGATGCGGCTGTATTCGACGTATAACGACGGGCATCGCATTACGGCTGGAACCACATACGATACAACCCAAGCGGACTACCTGCTACTTGCAGAAAGTGGCACAGCCGAAGTCGAGTTGTTAAACGGCTCCGACTCGAAGTGACGAAGAACGGCAAACCCCGTTGATTTGACCTCAAAGCAATCCCCGAGATACAACCGACGCGTCACTCCTCTACAACCGTCTCCTCGCCTGGGGATGAGGGCCTTTGCCTGAACATAAATGGCATCACCGTGCGAAACTTTACGCGGGCTCCGTCATGTACTGCCGGCGTAAAGACCATTTTTCGAGCTTCGTTCAGTATCAAAGAGTCCACCTCGGCGCGACCCGTCGATCTTTCGACGACTGCCGCCACCACGTTGCCATTAGTACCTACGACGAGATGAACGAAACCATCGCCATGGAAATTGAGATCGACGGCTTCGGTGGGGAGTTCGGGGAAATACAAAATCTCACCTAGCGTGTCCACCGTGTTGGGACGGTAAATCCCGTCTCTTTCGTCTGCCAACCGATCGGCCTCCTGTTCCGACTGAACAGCCTGGCCCGGTTGACCTCCCTCCTGATCCGGCAGGTCGGCCGGCACCAATCGGACGGTCATGTCCGGCTGGACGGCCGATTCCATTCGCCTTACCATCTGCGTAATTTCTGAGATTTGCCCCTCAACCGTTGGGGTGTCGGACCCGATGGGTGACAGGTGCATCACGTTGCCGACCTCATCGATCAGCACGATTTGGGGTGAATTCGGTAGATCAAACGGTGAATCGACGACCAGGTACACCGGAAAGTTCAACCTGTATTTCTCCACGATCGGCGTGATCTCCTCGGCCGACTGAGCCTGGAGTACGCCGATAACCGGGACATTGTCACCGATCATCGATCCAAATGAAGACATCATGTCGAGGGCACCCGGAAAATGCCGCGACGCGAAAAACAAGAGGAGCTGGTGCCCATCGCCGAGACCCGGCAATGTTGCTGGTTGGCCGTGCTGATCGAGCGCGCTAAAGGGGGCAATAAACGGCGTGCCGAATATGGTTTGCGCCTGTAGCACGCGGATTTCCACCTGCGCATTGTACAGACTGTTCTGCGCATTCTGAAGTTCCTGCACTTGCTGGTCGTTGAGCCAGAGGAGGGCGATGCTCAACGCGGCGAGGGCCGCGACGGCGACGTAAAGGTACAGCCGAGTGTTCGTGCGGGAGTCGGGTGTGGACATGTCGCAGTTTCCTCAGTTAGGGACAATATCCCGGCCAAGGACAATAACATTGGGAACAATGAATGTTGTATCGGGATAACTATGGTATAGGGATGCAAACGTCCCGTCAACTGAACGGGTTCCCACATGCATCGGCATCGACGAATATACTTACGCCCCACGCTTAGTCTGTAAACTTCCTGACAAATCCGCATTCCCCACGAGATTCCCCCACGTAAACACGACCATTCCTGTATAGCACCGAATCACACACCCGGTCACAGGAAGGCGTCGTGCGTCATTCCATTCATTCCCCATCCCTGATCTCCATCGAAGACCTGCATAAGTCCTTCCCGATGGGAGACGGCCGCATTCCCGCGCTCCGGGGCGTATCCGCCACCATCAACCGTGGCGAATACGTGGCCGTGATGGGCCGGTCGGGATCCGGAAAATCCACCCTGATGAACATCCTGGGGTGCCTGGACACGCCCACGGCGGGCAGGTACGCCCTCGACGGCAGGTCCGTTGGAGACCTCACGGACGATGAGCAGGCCTTCATCCGAAACCGGATGATCGGGTTCGTGTTTCAGGCCTTCAACCTGCTCCCGAGAATGGACGCGCTGCACAACGTGGAACTGCCGCTCCTCTACCGCGGCCTGGACAGCAGTGAACGGCGTTGGCGTGCCATGGAAGCCATGGAAGCGGTGGGCGTGAGCGACCGCGCCCGCCACAGGCCCAACGAGATGTCGGGCGGGCAGCGCCAGCGCGTGGCCATCGCCCGCGCGCTGGTCGGCGAGCCGTCCATCATACTGGCGGACGAGCCCACGGGAAACCTGGACAGCGGGACCGGAGAGGAAATCATGGCGATATTCGACCGGTTGAACCGGGAAGGACATACGATCGTACTGGTGACGCACGAAGCGCATGTCGCCAGTCATTGCAGGAGGATCATCCGACTGCGCGATGGTGTGATTGAGGAGGACCGTCCGATTGTGTAACAAACAAATCCACGAAGATCGAGAACATCAAACTGGAAGTTCCGTATGACTTCATAAGGAGATGACATGGACGCCACAAACGTCATAAGCAATGTGGTTGTAATCGGGATTCTGCTCTTCGTGTGGCGCAGCCTCGACATGCGGATATCTCAACTCGATATGCGTCTGAGCGACCGAATCGATCACCTTGATGAGCGGGTCTCGCAGATCGAGGAACGGATAGCGCACCTGGGCGAGCGCGTATCTCGGATAGAAGGGCTGATTGAGGCCTTCGTCCGGAAAAGCAACCCCTTTGAATCGGAAAAGAAGAACTGATTGGAGGAGACGCATACCACTTCTAAAACGATATCCACGATCAAATCTTGAAATCATGAAATGAGTATCATGGAAAACGCACATGTCTGGCTTCAACCCCTGATCCTTTTGACCGCCTTCATCTTCTTCTGGCGCGAGGCGAAGGGAAGCCGGCAGGAACTGAAGCAGGATATCCGGGAAGAACTCAATAAGATCGACGCGAGATTCAACCGGTTCGAGGATAACATATCGGAACGTTTTGGCGAGGTGGACGCAAGGTTTGATCGTTTAGTAGATCATATCCGGGAAGATGCCGGGAAAGTGGATGCTCGTTTCGACCGGCTCGAGCGCATTTTGCTTGAACGCCAGAAATAGCCCATCATGCAACGTCCGGCCCTGTTCATCGCGGTGTGCATTGTCATCGGGATTCTGATGGGACACCGCGTCGACGTATCACCCGTCCATTTCGCGCTGGGTGCAACGGCAGCCATCGCGACGGGTTGCGCGGTCTACCGGACTCGTGGGAACGACACTTTTGCCCTCCGCTACTGCATGGCCCTGGGTCTCGTGTTTGCCGGCGCCTTCTGGTACGCGGTGCAGGTGCGGATCGTGCCCGCGAACGATATCCGGCGATTCTGCGACCAGCGACAGCGGCATGTGCTGACCGGGACGATCGTCCGCTCGCCCGATGCGAGAGATCGTTTCACCCTGGTCACGGTGGACGTGGACGCCATCTCGCTGGCGGGCACCGGGCGGACATCGAGGGAATCGCGGACCCGATCGGGTTCGGGTGGCATGGCGTCGGCCGCAGGAGGGACGCCCGCCACGGGTCGAAAGGCGCCGGCAACGGGGTGCCTGCAGGTCCGCCTGACCAGCGGCATCGAGCCCGGCCGGTACGGCGACCGCATCCTCGTATCGGGACGCCTGCGCAGCCCTCAACCCGCCCGGAACCCCGGCGGGTTCGACGCGCGGACCTACTACGCGAGCAGGGGAGTCCACGCGCTGATGAGCGTGCGCGATGAGGCGGGCTATCGCGTGACGCGGCGCAACACGTCATTCACCTGGCAGACGGGGGTCATCGACCCGCTGCGCAACAGCATCGACCGGTCCATCGACCGGACCATGCGGGGCGATTCAGCCGCTCTGCTTAAAGGCATCCTGCTGGGCGAGCGGCGGCAGCTGCCCGAGGACCTGCTCGACACCTTCAGGACGATCGGCCTGGCCCATATCCTGGCCGTATCCGGACTGCACGTCGGCCTGATCACCCTGGTGATCCATACGCTGCTGTTCGTCCTGAGGCTTCCGCGGAACATCGTCGTCGCCGGCACGCTGGGCATCCTGGTGCTCTACGCCTTCATCACCAACCTGACGCCGTCGGTCATCCGGGCCACGATCATGGCGGCATTGTTCCTGGCGGGCCGCCAGCTGGACCGGCAGACCGACACCGTCAACATCCTGGCCGTGGCGGCCATCGTCATACTGCTGATCTGGCCATCGGCCCTGTTCGACCTGAGCTTCCAGCTATCCTTCCTGGCGACCTACGCCATCATCACAGGTTATCCCAGAATGAAGGAACTGCTCCCCGAAAGGATTTCACGGTCGGAAAAATGGTGGGCCCGTTGGCTGCGGGACGGGTTGCTGGTCTCGGTCGCGGCGCAACTGGGCGCGCTGCCCGTGGTGGCGGGTACGTTCTACCAGGTTTCCTGGATGTCGGCGGTGGCGAATCTGTTCATCGGGCCGCTGGTGTTCCTGAATACGACCTTCGGCGTGCTCACCGCCCTGACCGGACCCCTGGCCATCGAAATCGCCCGGCTTTTCAGCGCCGCCAACACGCTGGTCCTGTTCGCCATGATCCATCTCTCGAAGGCCTTCTCCGGCGCGCCGTCCGCGCTGGTTGAGGTGCCGGCGCCTTCCACGCTCTTCTTTGCTTCCTTCTACGGCGCGGCCCTGTTGCTGCTCTGGAAACCGGGTGGACCCCGCGGGCGGCGGACGCGGCAGGGACTACTGGCCCTTTGCCTTCTGCTCTTCTGTTACAACCTGGTGCCCGACCGGTCACTGCGGATCACCGTCCTCGACGTCGGACAGGGGGACGCCATCTTCATTGCCTGTCCCAACGGACGCACCCTCCTGGTCGACGGCGGCGCCCGCTCGCCCTTTTTTGACGCAGGTGCCCGCGTCATCGTGCCCTTCATGCGTGCCAAGGGATATCGCCGCGTGGATACGATCATCGTCACGCATCCCGACCTGGACCACTACGGCGGACTCCGGGCCGTGGTGGAGTCCGTCGAAGTGGGCGAGGTCCTTTCGAGCGGCGTCGGTTCGGACTCCCGCTCTTACCAGGCCTGGCGCGAGGCCATCGACCGGCGCGGCATCCCGTACCGCACGGTCGTGAAGGGGGACACCCTGGCGGCGCTGGGCGGCGTGCGCGGCCTGTTTCTCCATCCGGATCCCCTGTTCCTGACAGGCACGGCGAGGACCAACACCAACGAGGTGTCTGTGGTCCTGCGCCTGACCTTTGGCGCGTTCAGCATGCTGCTGACGGGCGACATCGAGGAAAAAGGCGAGGCCGCGACCGTCCGCCGGCCGTCCTCCCTGAAAAGCACGGTGCTCAAATCGCCCCATCACGGGAGCAGGACGTCGAGCGGGACGGCCTTCCTGAACGCCGTCGACCCGGAGGCGGTGGCCGTTTCCGCCGGCAGGTTCAACAACTTCGGCCATCCTTCGCCCGAGGTCATCGAACGGTACAGCCGGCAGGGAGCGGAGGTATTTCGAACGGACGAGGGCGGCGCGGTCATGATCCGCAGCAGCGGCCGGTCCTGGGATATGGCGTACTTTGCACCGCCAGAACCCCTCGGTCCCACACCCGGCCAGGTGATGGATGGGTTTCTCTTGACAGGAAAATCCCCTCGGTCTATATTCCGATAGCTCAACATAAGTCGTTATCAAACATATATTTAACACCCTGTTCTTCCCCGGTCCAATATGATCAGAACCGCTTCTTTGCTCATGGTGTTTCTGCTGCTCTCCGCGGCAGAAATCCCTCCTCCTGCAAACGCCCAGGGCGGAGCCGCCCAGGACGGTGCCTTCGAACAAGCGATCGAGGAAGGCAGTGAGGCACGCCAGCTCTACGTGGACCGGATCGAAGCACTCCAGGCGGAGGTTTCGAGGCAGAACGCCCGCCTGCGCAACGCCGGGACCGGCAATTCGGAGGAGCAGGCGCGGCGCAACGAGACGGTCCTGGCGCTGGCGCGGCTTCACGCGTCCATCGGACAGTATGAGCAGGCCGTCGAACTCCTGAAGAGCGCGGTGGACCAGGCGGGCGCGACGGACCAAGCAAGCGCAACAGGAGCTGCGGGCGCGACGACCGACGTGGCCGACACCAACGAAATGCGTGCGTTGCTCGGTAGGCTTCTCCAGCGCCAGGGGCGGTATGACGAAGCGGAGTCCGTACTGGCCGCCGCCCGGTCTCGCCAGGGCGGGCCGGCGCTGGCCACCGTTCGGCTCGCGGAGGTGTATTTCACGACGGGCAGGACCGAGGAGGGTCTAGAGCTGTGTCGCGAAGTCCTGAGGGACACGGGTACGCAAGGGCCGCCGAACGCACCGAAGCTGATGGCCGCGGGGCTCGCCGCTCGGTACCTGGAGCTTTCTCACGAGGCCAACGCCTTTCTGGCCGCGGCGACCCGTGTCGACAGCGAGCATCTCGATGCCTACGTGGCGTGGGGACGCCTCTTCCTCGACAAGCACAACCGCGCCGAGGCGACCGGTATCTTCGAAGACGCGCTGAAAATCGACCCCGGATATCCAACGGCGCTGATCGGCCTGGCCGAAGCCCTTGCGGAGAAACAGCCGCTGCCGGCGGAGGCCGTGGCACGGAAGGCGCTCGCGATCAACCCCTCGCTCATGGAGGGACGCCATTTTCTCGCGGGTCTCCACCTTACGGACGAGGCCTATGATGATGCGATCGGCCAGCTGGACCAGGCTCTGGAGATCAACCCGGAATCACCCGGAACCCATGCCCTCCTGGCGGCCGCTTACCACGGACAGGGCCGCCAGGCCGAATTCGAAGCCGCCCGGCGGCGCGTCCTGGACATCAACCCTTCCTATGGCCGGCTGTACGAAATCATCGCCAGCCACCTCACGCGGCGCTACCGGTTCCGGGAGTCCGTGGAGATGGGCCGCCGGGCGATCGAGACCGACCCCGCGCTCTGGTCGGCCTATGCCGGGCTGGGGATCAGCCTGACCCGGGTCGGCGAGATGGCGGAAGCCCGCAGGATGCTGGAACAGGCCTTCGACCGGGACCCCTTCGACACCCGGACCTACAACACGCTGGAACTCCTCGACTCCTTCGAGGATTTCGAGACCCGGGAAAGCGGCCCTTTTATACTGAAGATCCACCGGGACGAAGACGCCGTGTACGGAAAGCTGGCCCTCGATCTGCTCGAAGAAGCCCACCGGACGATCGCGCCGCGGTACGGATTCACGCCTGGTGGACACGTGCACGTCGAAATGCTACCGGACAACGATGACTTCATGGTGCGCATCGCCGGCGTGCCGGGAACGGGCGGCCTGCTGGGGGTCTGCTTCGGCGAGGTGGTGGTGGCGAATTCGCCCAGGGCCCGTCCGAAGGGGACGTTCAACTGGGGGCAGACGCTCTGGCACGAGTACGTCCACGTTACCCATCTGCAGCAGACGCGCAACCGCATCCCCCGCTGGCTGGCGGAAGGCATCGCCGTCTACGAAACGCGTCGCGCCCGGCCGGAATGGGACATGGATCTGGAAGCGGAATTCGTGGAAGCGGCGGTCCAGGGCGAATTGCTCCCCGTCAGCGAACTGAACCGGGGCTTCACCCGGCCGAAGTCACGGGGCCAGGTCGTCCTGTCCTACTACCAGGCCTCAATCGTCGTGGAATACATCGTGGACACCTTCGGATTCGAGACGGTCCGGCGCATGCTGGACCTGTACAACCGGAATCACACCACCGCCGAAGTCGTTCGCGAAGTAACGGGCCGATCCATGGAAGACTTCGACCGGGCTTTCACGGATTATACCGAAGAGCGGATCGCCGCGCTCAGCCGCGTCCTGCGATTCAAGCCGCCGCGCGACGAGAAGCCGTCCATGGCCGAACTGGAGGCGATGGCGACCGATCACCCCGAGAGTTTCTACGCCCACCTGATGCTGGGCCAGGTGTTGCACGGGCAGAAACGGTACGAAGAAGCCATCGCACCGCTTGAACGCGCCCGGACCCTCTTCGCACATTACACCCATGCCGGCAATCCCCACGTGTTGCTGGCGGAAATCTACCTCGAACAGGGGAACACGGAGGCCGCGATGGAGGTCCTCGAGGCGCTCACCGCCGTCGACGAGGACGACATCGCGTCCTGCACGACGCTGGCCGGGCTTTACGCCGGGGAAGGCCGGCGCGGGGACGCCCTCCGCATCCTGGAACGGGCGGTCATGATCGATCCCTTCGACGCCGAGGTCCGCAAGATGCGCGGCGGTTTGTACGAACGGGACGGAAGGCCGGACCTGGCCGTGCCGGAGTTCGAAGCCGTGCTGGCGGTCGAAACCACCGACCGGGTGCAGGCGCAGTACGACCTGGCCCGCGCTTACCTGGCGGCGGGAAGGAAGGACGACGCCAGGAAGGCCGCGCTGAAGGCCCTGGAGGCCGCGCCTGGCTTCGAAGCCGCCCAGGAGATCCTGCTCCGGTCGCTGGAATGAGCGCACGGGCCTGCCCCGCCTCGCCCGGCCAGCCAGCATAGGCCAGCGCCCGGTCCACCGGCACCCGCCGCACTCGGCCCGCCTGCACCCGGCCCGCCAACACCCATCACACTCGTACGATCGGCACCCGGCCCGCCCGTTTCGTCCCGGTTTTAACGTTGCGATTCGGACCTTCTCACTTTATATTCAAGCGGTTTGCGCCAACGGAACGCTTGTGATGCGCGGACGTCTCTCCGCGACCGCCGACCGCCTCTTAGAGAGTCATCTTGCCGAAACGCACCGACATCGAGTCCATCCTGATCATCGGCTCCGGGCCGATCGTAATCGGACAGGCCTGCGAGTTCGACTATTCCGGCACCCAGGCCTGCAGGGCGCTCCGGGAAGAAGGCTACCGGGTCGTGCTGATCAACAGCAATCCGGCCACGATCATGACGGATCCGGACATGGCGGACCGGACCTACGTCGAACCCATCACCGCGGAGTACGTGGAAAAGGTCATCCGGCGCGAGCGCCCCGACGTGCTGCTGCCCACGCTCGGAGGACAGACCGCCCTGAACGTCGCCGTCGAGCTCGCCGAGTCGGGCACGCTGGATCGTTACGGGGTCGAACTCATTGGCGCCAAGCTGGAAGCGATCAAGATGGCGGAGGACCGGGAGCTTTTCCAAAAGGCCATGGAACGCATCGGCCTGGAGGTACCCCGGGGCGGCTTCGCGCGGACCGTCGAAGAGGCCTGGGAACTGGTGAAGAATACGGGCTTTCCCGCCATCATCCGGCCGGCCTTCACCCTGGGCGGCGCGGGCGGGAGCATCGCGCGCAGCGAGTCGGAATACGCCGAGGCCGTCGAATGGGGGCTGTCCACCAGTCCCATCACCGAGGTGCTGATCGAGGAATCCGTCATCGGCTGGAAGGAATACGAACTCGAGGTCATGCGCGACCTGGCCGACAATGTGGTCATCATCTGCTCCATCGAGAATTTCGACCCCATGGGCGTACACACCGGCGACAGCATCACGGTCGCGCCCGCCCAGACCCTCACGGACAAGGAATACCAGGCGCTCCGGAACGCATCGATCAAGGTGATCCGGGAAATCGGCGTGGAGACGGGGGGATCGAATATCCAGTTCGCCGTCAGCCCGGAAGACGGCCGCATCCTGGCCATCGAGATGAACCCCCGCGTGTCCCGCAGTTCGGCCCTTGCTTCCAAGGCCACGGGATTCCCCATCGCCAAGATCGCCGCGAAACTGGCCGTCGGATACACGCTGGACGAGATCCCGAACGATATTACCCGGGAAACCCCGGCGTCCTTCGAGCCCACGATTGACTACGTGGTGGTGAAGATCCCGCGGTGGGCCTTCGAGAAATTCCCCAACGCCGATACCCAGCTTGGCACGCAGATGAAGTCGGTGGGCGAGACCATGGCCATCGGCCGGACCTTCAAGGAAGCGGTCCAGAAAGGGCTCAGGGGCCTGGAGATCGACCGCCACGGACTCGGCGCCGACGGGAAGGACGCGGTGGACGCCGGCGCCCTGGCCGCGGGCCGGAACGCTGGACAGGCGGACGACCAGGCCGACGGCATGCTGGACGACCTCAGGGAGCAAATGACCCGGCCGACGGCGGAGCGCATCTTCCAGATCAAGACCGCTCTCCAGCTCGGCATGCCCATCGAAGAGATCTACGCGTTGACCGGCGTCGATCCCTGGTTCCTGCACAACCTGCGGGACATCGTCGAGCTCGAGGGCGAAATCGGCGCGCACCGGAACGGGTCCATGCCCCGGAACCTGTTGCACAGGGCCAAGCAGGCCGGTTTCTCCGACGTGCAGATCGCCCACCTGACCGGCAGCGACGAGCGGTCGGTCCGCTCCCGGCGCATCGAGGCGCGCGTGGACGCCGTATTCAAGACCGTGGACACCTGTGCGGCCGAGTTCGAGGCCATGACGCCCTACTACTATTCGACCTACGAGACCGAGAACGAGACCCGGCCCAAGACGCGGGAGACGATCATGATCCTGGGCGGCGGACCGAACCGCATCGGCCAGGGGATCGAGTTCGACTACTGCTGCGTGCAGGCGGTGATGGCGCTGAAGGAGGACGGGTACGAGACCATCATGGTCAACAGCAACCCGGAAACCGTGAGCACGGATTACGACATCTCGGACCGATTGTTCTTCGAGCCCCTCACCTTCGAAGACGTGATGAACATCGTCGAAACGGAAAAGCCGGACGGCGTGATCGTCCAGTTCGGCGGGCAGACGCCCCTCAAGCTGGCCCTGTCGCTCGAACGTGCGGGCGTGCCCATCATCGGCACCTCGCCGGACAGCATCGACCTGGCCGAGGACCGCAAGCGGTTCGGCGCCCTGACGAAGGCGCTCGGCATCCCCCATCCGCCCCACGGGACGGTCTTCTCCTTCGAGGAGGCCCTGGAGGTGGCGAGCGAGATCGGATACCCCGTGCTGGTGCGGCCTTCCTACGTCCTCGGCGGCCGCAACATGGCCCTGGTCTACGACGACGACTCCCTGCAGAACTACATGCGGACCGCCGTCCACGTGTCCCCCGAGCATCCCATCCTCATCGACAAGTTCCTCGAGGACGCCTTCGAATACGACGTGGACGCCGTCTCCGACGGGACGGACGTCGTCCTGGGCGGGATCATGGAACACATCGAGGAAGCGGGCATCCATTCCGGGGACAGCGCCTGCGTGCTGCCGCCCTACATGGTCAAGCCCATGCATATCGACACCATGCGGAACTACACCCACGCCCTCGCGAGAAGCCTCAAGGTCGTCGGCCTGATCAACGTGCAGTACGCCATCAAGAACGACGTCGTATACGTGCTGGAAGTCAATCCGCGCGCCTCGCGGACGATACCCTTCGTCTCCAAGGCCATTGGCGTGCCGCTGGCCCAGCTCGCGGCGCGGGTCATGGTGGGGAAGACGCTGCGCGATCTCGGCTTCACCGAGGAAATCATCCCGCCCTACGCCTCGGTGAAGGAGGTCGTGCTGCCCTTCGTGAAATTCGCCGGTTCGGACAGCCTGCTCGGACCCGAAATGAAGTCGACCGGCGAGGTCATGGGCATCTACGAGGAACCGGGCATCGCCTTCGCCAAGGGGCAGAGCGCGGCGGGCGGCTCCCTGCCCCTGTCCGGCACCGTCCTGGTCAGCGTCAACGCCTTCGACCACGAGAACGTCGTCGACATCGCCCGGGAGCTCGATGGGCTGGGCTTCACGATCATGGCGACGAGCGGTACCGGCCGCACGCTGGAGGACGCCGGACTGGAGGTGGTCCGGGTCAACAAGGTCTGGGAGGGCGAACCGCACATCGTGGACCACATCCGCAGAAGCGACATCCAACTCATCATCAACACGCCGCTGGGCAAGAGCGCGCGGGACGACGACTACATGATCCGGCGCGCCGCCATCGAGGCGAACATCCCGTGCATCACCACGCTCTCGGCGGCCTGGTCCGCGGTCAAGGCCATCCAGGCGCTCAAGAACGAGGGCCGCGAGATCTCGGTGAAGAGCCTGCAGGAATGGCATGAGACGCTTAAAGAAGCGAGGGTTTAGACCATGCAGACGGTAGACGGCGGCGTACTGGCGCCGAAGGGGTTCACAGTCAATACGGCGAGTTGCGGCATCAACAGTCCCAAAGGCAGCCGCAAGGACCTGGTGGTGATCGACGCGGGCGGGACCGCCTCCGCGGCAGGCGTGTTCACCACGAACCGGGTGCAGGCCGCGCCGGTAGTCCTTTCCAAAGACCATTTGCAGACCGGCATGGCGCGGGCCGTCGTGGTCAACAGCGGCAACGCCAACGCGTGCAACGGGGAACCCGGCATGGCGGACGCCCGGGAGATGGCCGCCCTGGTGGCCGAGGGGCTGTCCGTGCCCGCGAGCGAGATCCTCGTCGCTTCCACCGGGGTCATCGGCCGGCCCCTGCCCATGGACGTGATCCGCGAAGGCATCCGGGAAGCGCTTGAGCGGCAGGCGCTGGGACCGGACCCGGACGCCGCCGAGTCGATCATGACGACCGACACGGTGCCCAAGACCTGCGCGGTGCGGTGCGATCTGGACAGCAAGTCCGCGGTGGTCGGCGGGATCGCCAAGGGCGCGGGCATGATCTGTCCGTACATGGCCACGATGATCGGCGTGGTCACGACGGACGCCGCCATCGCGCCGGGGGCCCTCCAGGCGGCCCTGCGCCGGGCCGTCGGCAAGTCCTTCAACTGCATCACCGTCGACGGCGACATGAGCACGAACGACACGGTATTCGTCCTGGCGAATGGCGCCGCGGGTAACCCGGAAATCACCCGGCCGGAAGGGGACGCCTACGAGCGGTTCGCCGAGGCGCTGGAGCACGTCTGCACCGACCTGGCGAAGAAGATCGCCCGGGACGGCGAAGGCGCGACCAAACTCGTGGAGATCCGTGTGCGGGGCGCCCGTTCGGACGAGGACGCCCGGACGATCGGCATGAGCGTGGCAAACTCCGCCCTCGTGAAGACAGCCATCTACGGCCACGATCCCAACTGGGGCAGGATCCTCTGCGCCGTCGGGTACGCGGACGCCGAATCGGATCCGGACACGATCGATCTGCTTCTCTGCGGCCACCAGCTGACGCGCGACGGCCAGGGGCTTCCTCTCGACGAGCCGACCATGAGAAAAGCCTTGTCCGCCAGTGAGATCCCCGTCGAGATCGACCTCAGGCTGGGCGACGGCGCGGCCACGGTATGGACCTGCGACATGTCCCACGAATACGTGACCGTGAACGCGGAATACACGACCTGAAACACGTTCGGTTCCACGGACGACGAGGACGACGACTATGAAGCCACGATATATACAAGGTTCATTGGCGGGCGGCATCACGCAGCGCACGGACGTCACCGTTCCACGGACGGCCGCTACCAGGGTCGGCGCGATCTTTTCCGCCGCGCGGTGCACGGTCTTCACTGCCGTGCTCTGGGGAATGGCCCTCTATGGCGTGACTTCCGCTTCCCCGGCCGCCGCCCAGCCGGAGGCCGTGTCGATCACGGAGGACCCCGGGCCTGCGCCGGTCGCGGAGCTTGCGGAAAGACGGGCCCGGATCCTCGACGGCATGGGCAGCGGGATCATGATCCTGTTCGGGGCGGAACCCAAGGTATTCAGCAACGACGTGAACTATCCCTACCGGCAGGAAAGCAACCTCTTCTACCTGACCGGCATCAGCCAGCCCGGCGCCACGCTCGTGCTGCTGCCCGGAAACCGAAGCCAGAAGGAGATCCTCTTCCTACCCAGGCGCGACCCCGCGCGGGAAATCTGGACCGGACACATGATCGGGGTGGAAGAAGCCCGCCGCCGGACCGGGATCGCCCATGTATGGCCGATTGAAGAATTCGATGCCTTCTTGGAGGCCGTCCTCCACGGATCGGCCTATGGAAAACGTCCCTCCGATGACACAGGGGACTACCGGGCCATCGGCGAATCCATAGAGAACGGAACGCCCGTGGCCGTCTGGCTCCTGGCCGACGCCAGTTCCAGGTACGGCAGCCGGTATCCCCGGGCCCTCCGGTTCGCCTCAGAGGCCGACCGATTTCCCTCCGTCCAGGTACGGCTGGCGTCCGGCCTGTTCCGGGACCTGCGCGTCGTCAAATCGGACTGGGAGCTGCAGCGGCTGCAGCGCGCCGTCGACATCACCCGCCTGGCGCAGCGCGCCATCATGCGCAGGGCGAGCGGTCCAGGCGGTCCGGGCGGACCAGGCGGTCCAGGCGGACCAGGCGAGCCGCTGAACGAATCCATACTCGACGGCATCATCCTTTCCATCTATCGCGCGCACGGCGCGCACTGGGGATTCCCGTCCATCGTGGCCTCGGGGCCGAACGCCACGACCCTGCACTACGAGGAAAACAACCGGGAGATCGCAAGCGGCGAACTCGTCCTGGCCGATATCGGCGCGGCCGTTGGTTACTACACGGCCGACGTCACGCGGACGTTCCCGGTCGGCGGAGTCTTCTCTGAAGCACAGCGCGAAGTGTACGAAATCGTCCTCGACGCCCATGCCCGGGGCGTCGCCGCCGTCCGGCCGGGCATGACCATGCGCAGGGTGCACGAAGTGGCGCGGAAGGTGATCGCGGACGGGCTCCTGAAACTGGGACTGATCACGAGTACATCGGGAAACCAGTACCGCATGTGGTACATGCACGGCACGAGCCACTGGATCGGGCTGGACGTCCATGACGTGGGCGGAAGGGACATGCCCTTCAGGCCGGGCATGGTGATCACGGTGGAACCGGGCATCTACGTCCGGGAGGACACGCTGGAGAATCTGGACGACACCCCGCGGAACCGGTCGCTGATCGAGGCGATTCTTCCCGCCTTCGAACGGTACCGGAATATCGGGGTGCGTATCGAAGACGACGTGCTGGTGACCGAAGACGGACACCGGGTCATGTCGGAAGGCACGCCCCGGTCGATCGAGGACATCGAAGCCTTCATGGCGAAACCCGCCGGCAGGTAGGCGCCTTCCGGCAGGTAAGCACCTTCCTGCAGGAAGGCCCTACCGCGGGCTTCCGGGATGAATTCATGACAGCGGACCGAATGCTCACCGTGGAGGAAGCCCAGGAGATCGTGCTGGATTCGGTCTCCGTCTCGGGCACCGAGCGCGTTCCGCTGGCCGAGAGCCAGGACCGGGTGCTCGCCGAAGACGTGGCGCCGAGGTTCGACGTGCCGCCCCACGATAACTCCTCCGTCGACGGCTATGCCGTAAGGGCAGCGGATACTTCTGGTGCATCCGAGGACGCCCCCTGCCGCCTCGAGGTCCTCGAGGAGATTCCCGCGGGCGCCGTTCCCGCCGCGCATGTGGATCCCGGCAAATCTTCGCGCATCATGACCGGCGCCTTCCTCCCCGGAGGCGCGGACGCCGTCGTCATGGTGGAGAACACCAGGCAGAACGCGGAAGACGTAGAGATCCTGAAGGCGGTAGAGCCGGGCCAGAACGTACGCTACCGGGGGGAAGACGTAAAACAGGGCCAACGGGTGCTTTTCGCCGGCACCGAAATCGGTCCCGGCGAGATCGGCCTCCTGGCGGCCTTCCAGCGATCACAGGTCGCGGTGCGCAGGCGCCCGGCCGTGGCCATCCTCTCCACGGGCGACGAGGTCGTCGAGATCGACGAGCGGCTCGTACCCGGAAAGATCGTCAACAGCAACAGCTATTCCCTGGCCGCGCTCGTGCGGGAAAATAATGGCCGGCCGGTCAACCTGGGCATCGCCCGGGACAGCGAGGCGGAGATCGCGAATGCCATCCGGTCGGCGCTGAGCGCGGATATCGTCCTTTCCACCGGCGGCGTTTCCGTGGGCGATTACGACTACGTTAAAAAAGTGCTGGAAGACCTCGGCGCGGACATGAAATTCTGGCGGGTGAAGATGAAGCCGGGCAAGCCCCTCGCCTACGGGCTGCTGCAGGGAAAGCCATTCTTCGGCCTGCCGGGCAATCCCGTTTCATGCATGGTCTCCTTCCTCCTCTTCGCACGGCCCGCCATGCGGAAGATGATGGGCTACGGCCCCCATGACTGGCGCCTGCCCACGGTCCAGGCAGAACTCGAAAACGATCTGACGGCCGGCGGCGACCGGCGCCACTATCTGCGCGCCAGGATCACCTCTACCGGCGGCCGGTTCTACGCCTCGACCGTCGCGGGCCAGGGGTCCGGCATGCTCAGCTCCATGACCGGGACCAACGGTCTCGTCGTCGTGGAAACGGGCGTAACCTCGGTGCCCCGAGGTTCCGAGGTCCAGGTGCTGCTGATGGGCGCGCCCGGACACGACGCGACCGGACAGGGCGCGGCCGGACAGGATGTACCGTGAGGAACGCGCGATGATTTCCGTTATCGAAGCCCGGGACGCCATTCTGGACCGGATCCGGCCAATCGGCGTGGAACGCGTCGATATTGCCTCGGCGCGCGGCCGGGTACTGGCCGAGGACGTCCACGCCACGAGGAACCAGCCGCCCTGGGACAATTCGGCCATGGATGGCTACGCGGTGCGGGCCGCGGATACGGTTCCCCCATCGCTGGATGCCCCGGCGGAACTGGAGATCGTCGAAGACCTTCCCGCCGGATATGTGGCCAAACGCTCCGTCGGGCCGGGACAGGCGATCCACATCATGACGGGGGCGCCGGTGCCCGACGGTGCGGATACCATCGTCCGGGCCGAACGCGCGCTAAGGGTCGATGAGCGCCGCGTGCGCATACTCCAGGCCGTGGAATCCGGAACAGACCTCCGCCGGGCCGGCGAAGACATCCGCGAAGGGGACCTCATCATCCCGGCCGGCATGCTGATCCGGCCGGCCGAGGTCGGCCTGCTGGCCTCGACCAACCGCTCCCACGTGTCGGTCTACCGCCGGCCGAGGGTGGCCGTGCTGTCCACCGGCGACGAGATCGTCGACGTGGACGAACCCCTCGAGGACGGCAAGATCGTGGACAGTAACGGATACGCCCTTTCCGCGCTGGTGTCGGACGCCGGCGGCATACCCCTGCGGCTGGGCATCATTCCCGATACGCAGGAAGCGCTCGAGGAAGCGCTGCGTGACGGACTCCTGGCGGACGCGGTCATCACCTCGGGCGGGGTTTCGGTGGGAGAATACGACTACGTCAAGGCCGCCCTCGAAGCCGTCGGCACCTCCATGGCCTTCTGGAAGGTGTCCATGACACCCGGACGCCCCCTCGCCTTCGGACACATCGACGACACCATCGTGTTCGGCCTGCCCGGCAATCCGGTGGCTTCCATGGTTACCTTCGAGCTCTTCATGCGTCCCGCCCTGCTCAAGATGCAGGGGTATACCCGCATCTATCGCCCCACGATCAAGGCCCGCCTCCTGGAAGACCTTACGAAATCGCTCGGGCGCAAACAGTTCATTCGCGTGACCCTCCAGAAGCGGGGTGACCAGTACTTCGCGTCGCGTACCGGCGCGCAGGGCTCCGGCATTCTGAGATCCATGTCCATCGCCGACGGGTTGGCCGTAAGTCATGAAGACCAGGAAATCATGCGGGCCGGCCAGGATATCGAGGTCATGTTGCTCGGGGGTTACAGCGCGCTTTCCCCTGATCGTAACTATTGATAATTACACGGGTTACGTTGTTACTTAATGGGCTTCACAACCGTGTATATTATTATGTATATCCGTTTTTCTTCCGCGTTGGCAGATCAGGGAGGGGGTAGTCTGTTTCATCGGTGGGATTCTTGCCATCTGTCGTGCATTTTTTGCTATGTCGCATCGTCTTGAATCACGAGCCTTTCTTCACGCACTTCCTCATTATCACCAGGGTGGGTGAGTCGTTGACCCCTTCTTCGTAAGGAACGGTGGCTACCCATTCCATGCGCTGCGTATCCATGACGGGCGCAGCCGATTCGATCTCTCCTTCCGGATCAGGCCCCTTGTAGCAGATCAACTTCCCTCCAGTTTTCAAGAGAGGTCCGCTCCATTCCACGAGCCGGCCGATAGAACCAACCGCTCGCGCTACTGCACCATCAAACTTTGATTCCGGCAACTTCTCCGACAACCGTTCTATCCTTGCATTGCAGACGCTCAGATTGTCCAGTGACAGCGCGCGTTTTACCATCCGCAGGAATGTGCACTTCTTCTGATTTGACTCGACCGCCACAAAGTTTGTTCCAGGGAGGAAGACGGCGAGGGGAATACCGGGGAAACCGCCGCCGCTTCCGATATCTACGATCACTCCGTCCCTGGGCAGGACACCCTTCAGTGCGGGCATGAGCGAATCAAGAAAATGTCGCGTCGGAATACGTTCCAGGTCGTTGGCGGATGTGATTTGGAGCGTGCGGTTTAAACGGCGGATTTCGTACAAGTACCGCTCGAATGCCCCGATATTACGGGCGTCAAGCCGCTGGCCGAGTTTCTCCATACCATGGACGAAATGCTCGATGGAGTCCATGTCATGTCTTGGAATGTTCCACGTGGAACATCCGGTTTTCGGCGCTGGATTTTTCTGAGCGTTGCTTGGCCGAGACGCGTTCGAGATGCACCACGAGAATGGACAGATCGGCGGGTGTCACACCAGGGATTCGCGAAGCCTGTCCCACATTCGCCGGCCGGACGCTGGCCAGCTTTTCACGTGCTTCGTGAGACATGGCCGTGATGGATACATAATCGAATTCCCCGGGAATCGAACGGGACTCCCAGGTCCGCATGCGTGCGATCTCCTTGTGCTGGCGCTCGAGGTAACCGGCGTATTTGACCGCGGTCTGTATCTGGGCGATGACAGACGGTTCGTGGTCCATGGGATCCGGGTCTACGGTATAGAGGTCGGAATATTGTATCTCGGGGCGGGACAGCAGCTTGTGCAGGGACACGGGCTCCGATACCGGTGTCGAGGACCTGGTCTTCAATATCGGGTTTATCCTTACGGGGGCCACGTATTCCTTCTTCAACCGATCCGATTCCGCTTCAACCAGCCGGCGCCGGCTTACCGTGGCCTCGTGGCGTTCTCGTGTAATCACACCGATCTTGAAGGCGCGGTCCGACAGGCGAATATCCGCGTTGTCGTGCCGCAACAGCAGGCGGTATTCCGCACGCGAAGTAAACATCCGGTAAGGTTCGTCCGCGCCCTTCGTGATGAGATCGTCGACCATCACGCCGATATAGGCCTCGCCCCGGTCGAGGGTGAACGCCGGCCGATTACTGACCTTCAGCGCGGCATTGATGCCGGCCAGGATGCCCTGTGCCGCGGCCTCCTCATAGCCCGTCGTGCCGTTGATCTGTCCCGCGAGGAACAGCCCGTCGACCTGGCGCGTCTCCAGGGATCGAGTCAGGTTTTCGGGCGGTATGAAATCATATTCTACGGCGTATCCGAACTGTAGGATCTCTGCGTCTTCCAGTCCCTTCATCGTGTGCAGCGCGCGGTCCTGCACCGGCTCCGGCAGACTGGTGGAGAAGCCATTTACGTATACCTCGTCGGTATTCCACCCCTCGGGTTCCAGGATGATCTGGTGACTGTCCCGGTCCGGGAACCGCACGATCTTGTCCTCGACAGACGGGCAGTACCTGGGACCACGGCCGGTGATCCGGCCGGAGTACATGGGCGACTGGTCCAGGGCGGAACGGATGATGTCGTGGGTCCGGGCGTTCGTGAAGGTCAGATAGCAGGGCAGTTGCTCGTCGGCCGGTGACAGCCTTTCCTGGGAGAAATGCTCGGGGAACTCATCGCCCGCAATGATCTCCAACTCACTGTAATCTATGGATTTACCATCTACTCTGGGCGGCGTGCCGGTTTTCAGCCGGCCGATATCGAACCCAAGGTTCCGCAGAGAATCGGACAGCTCCGTGGCCGCCCTTTCTCCGAGACGGCCTCCGGGAGAATTGCTCTCGCCCCGATGCATGACGCCGTTCAGAAAAGTGCCCGATGCCACGACCACGGCACGGCAGGACAGGGCGCGTCCATCGATTGTCCGGATGCCCGTCACGCGCCGCTGGTCCACGTCCAGGCTTGCGACCTCGCCTTCCACCACCGTCAGGTTCGGCGTTTCCGCGATGACCCGCTGCATGTAATCCCGGTATGCCACGCGGTCATTCTGAGATCTCAGGGACTGTACCGCCGGGCCCTTGCGCGTGTTCAGCATCCTGACCTGCACGGCCGTCGCGTCCGCGGCCTTGCCCATCTCCCCGCCGAGCGCGTCGACCTCCCGCACGAGCTGGCCCTTGCCCAGGCCGCCGATGGACGGGTTGCAGGACATCTGCCCGATTTTCGATGCGTCGAGGGTGACGAGCGCCGTTTCCACACCCATTCTCGCCGAAGCCAGGGCGGCTTCGCATCCGGCGTGGCCGCCGCCGATGACGAGGACTTCAACCGATGTCAGCCGTTCTTTTTCAACCATTGCCTCGTCCCTGTTCCACGTGGAACATCACTTCCCGATGCAGAACCTGGAGAACACATGGTCCAGCACCGCATCGCCGATTTCCTTTCCAACGAGTACGCCCAGCCGGTGCACGCATTCCCTCAGGTCGACGGCGGCCATTTCGGCGCCGAGCCCTTCTTCCAGAACCCCGATGCCCCGGTCAAGACTCGTTTTGGCCTGGTCGAGCAATTCGCTCTGACGGGCATTGACGACGAGTCCCGACTCGAAACCGGCGGGATCGAACCGCGCGGTCTCGAGAATCGCTTCCTGGAGGTTTTCCAGGCCCTCTCCGTGCTTTGCCGAGGTCCGGATCCACCGGCCGCCCGCCGTCAATTCCATGTACGCATCCGGATCGTAAGCATCCAGGTCGCACTTGTTGAATATAAACACGGCGGTCCGGCCGGACAACATCTTCACCAGTTGCCGGTCGTCATCGTCCGGCGGGATCGAGGCGTCGAAGACGGCGAGGGGGATATCGGCCTGTTCCAGTTCCGTGCGCGACCGGATAACGCCCTGCTGTTCCACCCGGTCCGACGTCTTCCGGATGCCGGCCGTATCCACAAAGACGACGGGCACGCCCCGGATGTCGATGCTTTCCTCGATGGTGTCCCGCGTCGTCCCTGATTCCGGATGCACGATCGCGCGGTCCCGCCCCGTCAGCATGTTGAGCAGGCTGGACTTCCCCACGTTCGGCTTGCCGAGCAACGCGACCCGGACCCCGTCCCTCAGTACGCGCGTTTCGTGAGAAGACTTGATGAGGCAGCCCAGCGCCTCCTGGACGGGCCGGAGCTGGTCCAGGAAGGTCGACGGCGTCATATCGGGGATGCCCTCCTCGGTAAAATCCAGCGTAACTTCAATATATGCAATTATTTGTATTATTTTAATCCTGAATTCGTCGATCTGTTTCGAGCAAGTTCCGTTCAACTGCCTGAGGGCCGCCCGGGCGCAGGCATCGGTCCGCGCCCGGATCAGTTCGCCCACCGCTTCCGCCTGAAGCAGGTCGATCCTCCCGTTGAGAAAGGCGCGCTTGGTAAACTCCCCCGGCTCCGCCAGCCGGGCGCCCGACCGGATCAGGACGTCCAGGATCATCCCGCCCGGGACCATGCCGCCGTGGCCGCTGAACTCGATCAGGTCCTCCCGGGTATAGGTTCGGGGCGACCGGAATACGGACATGAGCACCTCATCCACCCGCTCGCCGCTCCGGGGATCAACGACGTGGCCGTGATGAATGGTGTGCGTCCCGCACGCGGAAGGTTGGCTGGCGCCGCTGAAAATCCGGTCGGCAATGGCGAAAGTTTCGGGACCGCTCATGCGCACCACGCACAGTCCGCCCTCGCCGGGCGGCGTGCCGATCGCGGCAATGGTATCGTTCGGGGCCTGCGAGGTCATGGGGTTAACGAGGCCTGTTGCCGCACCCGGTGCCCTGCGGGTGCGTCATTTGGCGGGTTGAACGGGGAAGAACCGGTTTTGAAAGGCCTGCTGCACGATGGTCAGCACGTTGATCATGGTCCAGTACAGGATCAGTCCGGAAGGCAGGTTCATCATGATGAAGAACAGCACCGCGGGCATGATGTAGACGAACATGGCCTGCCGGGGATCCTTCATCGTCATCTTGGACTGGATCAGCATCGTGGCCGCCATGAGGACGGGAAGCACGTAATACGGGTCCCGGAGGGACAGGTCCTGGATCCACCCGATGAACGGCGCGTCCCGCAGTTCGATCGTACTGCTGAAGATGGTGTAGAGCGCGATGAGGATCGGCATCTGCAGCAACAGCGGCAGGCAGCCGCCCAGCGGGTTCACCCCCGCGTCCCGGTACAGTTTCATCATCTCCTGGTTCAGCTTGGTCGAGTCGTTCTTGTGCTTCTCCTTGAGCGATTCCATTTTCGGCTGAAGGGCGGCCATGCCCTGCGTGGCCTTCATGCTCTTGTGGGTCAGGGGAAAGAGCAGGATCTTCACGATGATGGACAGCACGATGATCACGACACCGTAATTGGTGATGAACTGGTGCAGCCAGACCAGGGAAATGAGCGTGATCCTGCTGATCGGCTGTATGATCGTCCATCCGAGATCGACGGCGCCTTCGAGTCCGTATCCGTATCGCTCCAGCGTATCGTAATGGACCGGGCCGAGATAGAGGAGGAAGTTGTCCACCAGGGGCGATGCGAGTCCCATCGACAGTTCCGCGGCGATCTGCCGGTCGTCGTATTGGGCGCGCTGCACGGGCCGGCCGTTCAGCCGGTATCCCCTGGCCTTCCGGTCCACCGGCACCATGGCGGTGAAGAAATACTTACTTCGCACGCCGACCCAGTGGGTCTCTCCCGTGGTCTCGGGCCGCGGATCTTCGAACTCGGTCCCCAGGTCTTCATCGATCACCGTGTCGTTGAGCGAGGCGAATCCCCTGAAGGCGTACAGATCCTGGTCCCAATCCCGCTCCGTCACGTTAATCCCGCCGCCCCACCGGAGATAGTACTTGCTGCCCAGGGCCAGGTCCTGCCCGCCGTCGATCCTCACCTGGAGATCCACGGCGTAATCGTCCCGGTTGATCACGAAGGCCTTGGTGATGGTCAGGCCTCCCGGCGCATCGGCCGTCAGCGTCACGGATCCCGAGGACTGTCCGGGACCCAGCACGACCGCGTCACGGTCCGCGGCGAAACGCAGGGCGCGGGTGCTGCGGGGCCCCCGCTCCGTGGTGAGCACGATGTCGGGGCCGGCCTCCCGATCGGGGGGGACGAGTTCCACTTCTTCCCCGCCGATTCCCCTGTAATCCTTGAGTTTCCAGCTGGTTATCACACCGCCCATCGTATTGATCACACCCCGGAAGTACGCGTTTTCGACGACGATTTCACGGGGCGCCGGCGCGCCTTCGGCAGGAGGGAGAAACAACACGCGCTCGGAACGGTCCCAGCTGTCCGCGGCCAGGTCCTGCCGGGGGCGTTCTTCGGTACGGGGAGGCGGCGCCCGCCCGGGCTCCGTTACGGCGGCGTCCGGCGGCGCGTCGAAAGTCTGTTGCGCGTCGTAGGACGGTACGGCGGTCGCGCCGGGAGGGTAGGCGTCCGCGGGATCGTCTCCGGCCGCGAAATCCCCCGGCTGCTCCTGCGGAACCGTCCGGTCGATCTGGGCGGGACGCTGGGGCGCGTACATGGGGTATATAATGTAGTAGTAACCTATCCAGGTCAGGATGATCAGTCCGAATGCGCCGAGTACCCGTTTTTCCATGGTTGTTGTGATTCCGGGGTTTCAAGCCGTGGCATGCGGCTAATCGTTTGGTCCGCCATGTGCGCCAGGGGCGCCGGCTCCGGCGGGTCCGACTGTTCCGCCCGTTCCGCCCGATCCGGCCGTCCGCTCCACCGGATCGTAACCGCCGGGGTGGAAGGGATGGCACCGCAGCAGCCGCCACGCGGCCATGCGGGTCCCGGCGAACAGGCCCTTGCGTTCCAGCGCTTCGATGGCGTAATTCGAACAGGTGGGGGTAAACCTGCAGCTTGGCGGTAGGAGCGGGGAGATCGCGAGCCGATAGCCGCGGACGCCCCAGACGAGCGCGGTCGTGATTGCCGTGGTCAGCCGTTTCCACATAAGCGTGTCACCGCGGTACGGTAGAGGGACAGGAACTCTTCGTTCATCTGGCGGTAGGTCCATTCCCGGCCGGGACTGCGGGCAATCAGCACCAGGTGCACCCCCCTCTTCAGGCGGCTCCTGTTCAACCGGTAGATTTCCCGCATTCTCCGGCGGACCAGGTTACGCTTGACCGCACCGCCGTAGTGCCTGGTCACGATGAAACCGACCCGGCGCTCGAGCCGGTCCGGACACGCGGCCACGGACAGGGTCATCGAACGTCCTCGGACGGTCAGTCCGCATTTCCTGACCCGTTCGAACTCCCACCGGTGCCTCATGCGTTCGTCGTGGGGAAAACGTAGGGAACCGGCGGCCATGGTGCATCGGTCCTGCTGCGTTCGGGCGGCGCCTAAACGGCAACGCGTACCCTTCCCTTGGCCCGTCGGCGGTTCAGAATCAACCGTCCCGCTCTGGTGCTCATCCTTCGACGAAACCCGTGCCTGCGGTGCCGCTTGAGATTACTCGGCTGAAAGGTCCGCTTCATCGTTTACTCCCGTTTTTTCTTCCTGTTTTCGCAAAAACAATAGCCCTCCATATTACCCCTGGAACGCGATTAAGTCAAGTTGTTTTTGGTCATTCCAGGGGAGCAAATCTTTTCGAGATATTCTCTTGACAGCACCCCACTCACCATACATACTAAAATGAAGATACTACCCGCAACGCTTCCGCCTGCCGTGGATTTGTTGTCGCATCTAATACCACCTTAAATGCAGTAATTACAACAATTTAGCATGTTACATGCGAGCGTACGAGTATGTTTTCGGACCGGAAAGCCACCGGTCCGTTCACAGGCGTTCCATTCCCTTCGGACCACAAGGTAATACGCAATGAAGCAGGAAGATCCTGCACAGCTCTGGTCGGTGTGTTTGTCGGAACTGAGGGGCATGATGCCCGCGCAGACGTTCGCGACCTGGTTCGAGCGGACCAGGGGGCATGACGTAACACCGGAGAAATTCACGATCGAGGTCCCGAACCCGTTCTCCGGCGAACGGATGCTGAAGCGTTTTCACGACAAGATCAGCCAGGTCGTGACGACCCAGCTCGGCCGCCAGGTCGTCATAGACTATCACATCTTCGAGGGCAATTCGCAGATCATCCCCGTGCTTACCGACCTGCCTTCCTACGTGACGGACCGGGCCGTTCAGGCGGACCAGACAGGCCAGGCGGGCCGGGCGGGCCCGGCGGACCGGGCTGACCGGGAACAGCAGGCCGAGAGCAAAGAAGAAACGGACAACCTCTACGACAACTACACCTTCGAGAACTTCGTCGTGGGGGAGTGCAACGACTTCGCCCACGCGGCGTCCCTGGCCGTGGTGAAATCCCCGGGCCAGCAGACCTTCAACCCCCTGGTCATCTACGGCGGCGTCGGCCTGGGCAAGACCCACCTGGCGCAGGCGATCGCCCACGAATCGAAGCGGCTCGGCACCGTCGACCGCAGCCGGTACGTCACGTCGGAGATCTTCTACAACGAATTCATCGAGTCCATCCAGGAAAAGAAGACGAAGGAATTCGCACAGACTTACCGGAACGTCGATCTGCTGATCGTGGACGACATCCAGTTCTTCTGCAAGGGGCACAAGGACCGCACCCAGGAGGAGTTCTTCCACACCTTCGACGTGCTGCGGCAGAAGGGCAAGCAGATCGTCCTGACCAGCGACCGGATTCCGAAGGAACTTTCCGGCCTGGAGGAACGGCTGGTGTCCCGGTTCGAATGGGGGCTTCTCGCGGACATGAAGCCGCCCGACTACGAAACCCGGGAAGCAATTCTACAGAAGAAGGCGGACAAGGACGGACTGTCGCTCAGCCCGGATGTCATCGCCTATATCGCCGACCGCGTCGCATCGAACATCCGGGAACTGGAAGGGGCCGTGCTCAGCCTGCTGGCCTACGCGTCGCTGAGTCACTGCGACATCACCATCGAAGTGGCGAAGCGGGTGCTGAGCAACAAGATCCGCAGGAAACAACGCTCTGTGGGGATGGAAGACATACAGAAGGCCGCGGCCGGCCACTACGGCGTGTCCGTCGAAGATCTCACCGCGAAGACACGGAAGAAGCACGTGGTGGCGGCCCGCCAGGCCGCCATGTACCTTTGCCGGGACATGACCCGCGCGTCGCTTAAGGATATCGGCGCGGTTTTCGGCAAGAGAGACCACACCACCGTCATACACGCCTGCCAGACGGTCAAGAAGCTTCTGTTGTCCGACGGAAGCCTGCAGGAAGACCTCGACAAGATCAGGAATTCGCTGTCTTAGCCCGCCTGCCGTCCAGCAACACGCACCACGCCGACATATTCCCCCAACGATGTGGATAACCATCAACTTATCCACATTTTGTCAACAAATCACACCTGTCGTAACTCCCGCTCCATCATGAAGTTGCATATTGTATAAACACCATTTCCACACCTATCCACCGAGGATAATGCACCGGGGTGTGGAAAGGTCGCCTGACACGGTCTGAAAAGGGAGTGTTTCGGCCTCGAACGGGTTCGGATACGTCCGTTTACGCGCCGACAGATATCTTGCGCGTTTCCAGGCTGGAGATGATGTGGATAACCCGGGGGATAATGGGATGGGATGTGTTGATGATTTGTGCATAACCCGGCGTTTTGTCCGTCTTCGGTTTCTAGTGTGTGGATTATGTGGATAAACAACTGTTTAGTTGCCTGTTTCTCCACATCTTTGTTTTTACTCAAGTGATTGAATTTATTGTAGGTTATTATCCTATATGCGTGTTTATGCACATATCCACATTCCTTATTAGTATTATTCCTTTCTAATACATAAAGACTATAAAACTAAGTATACACAATATATTGTACGTTTCTCAGAGCCTTACTGCGACGTTATACAATATAGGGTAGTTTTACCTCACAAAACCCTTGCGCTGTCCCGAGCGTAATCTATATTATATTCAATAGTTTTAAGAGGTTACTGTACAATCAACCTCCCAGGTTCATTCTGTACAGTGCGGATCCGACGAGGTAACCGGCGAAGAACGCCCTGAAGACTGCCCAAAGGAGTACCCTGTGAAAATCACCATTCCATCCAGTTCCACCCTGATGAGCGGCATACAGACCGTTCTGAACGTCGTCCCGCCGAAGACCACCCTGCCCATCCTGTCCAACATGCTGCTGGAGACGGAAGACGGCCACCTGACCATCGGGGCCACCGACCTGGACATATTCATCATGACGAAGATCCCCGCCCAGATATCGGGAGAGGGGTCGATCACGGTGCCCGGGAGGAAATTCGCGGAAATGGTGCGCGAGCTGCCCGACGCACCCGTGGATATCGAGGTGGACGGGGTCAAGGTGATCATCCGGTGTGACCGGGGGGTATTCCGCCTGGTGGGCATCAGCAAGGACGAGTACCCGGCGCTGCCGGACGTGAAGTCCGAACAGACCATAGAGCTTCCGTCGTCATCGCTGCAGCGGCTGATCCGGAAGACGGTGTACGCCGTATCGAAGGACGAGATCCACCCGAGTCTCTGGGGCGCGTTCCTCCGCATAGGCCGCGGCGCCGTCCGGATGGTGGCCACCGACGGGCACCGGCTGGCCAAGACGACGCTCCCCTGCGATGTTTCCGATGCGGCCACGGAGGGGATCATCGTGCCGCCCAAGGCGCTGAACAACCTCTCGCGCCTCATCGGGGAATCGGATTCGCCATCCCGGATCACCATCGGCGAGAACCACGTCCTGTTCGAACTGGAGAACGCCCGGTTGTTCGCCAGGCTGATCGAAGCGACCTATCCGGACTACGAACGGGTGATTCCCACGGGGAACGACAAGGTGGTCAAGGTAAACCGCGAGGAGCTCGAGAGCGCCGTCCGCCGCGTGTCCGTGCTTTCCAACCCCTCCACCCGCCAGATACGGTATTCCTTCCGGCCGGGTTTTGTCGAATTGAGTTCCTTCAGCCACGATATCGGCGGCGAGGCCCGGGAAGAAGTGCCGGCCGAATACGAAGGCGAAGTCATGGACACGACCTACGATTTCCGCTACCTGCTCGACGTCGTTGAGCGGATCGAGAGCGAAGAGGTGGTTTTCAAACTGGATACGCCGGTCAGCGCGGGGATCATCACCCCGTCCCGGGAAGAAGCGGAGGGCGAGGACTACGAGTGCCTGATCATGCCCTTCAGGACGACCGAGGCGGAAAGCTAAGGTGCACCTTCAAGGGCTGTCCCTCAGTCATTTCAGGAATTACGCATCCCTGTCGCTGGCCTGTGATTTGCAAACGAACGTTTTCATCGGATCGAACGGACAAGGAAAAACCAACCTGCTGGAAGCGGTTTACTACCTGTGCGTGGCCCGGTCCTGCCGCGAGGCACAGGACCGGGATCTCGTGCGCATGGGTGCGGACCATTTCCTGATACAGGGGCAGGGCCGGTCCGCGGAGGGCAGGGAGGTCGAGGTACAGATCAGGTACGCCCGCCCGGCGGGAAAGAAGGTCTTTGTAAACGAATCGCCCCAGCGGAACCTCTCGGACCTGTATGGTATCCTGGCGGCCGTCGTGATCTCCCCGGACGACCGGAGGCTGGTCCAGGGCTCGCCGGGCTCGCGCCGGCGGTTCCTCGACATCGCGATCTCGCAGTCCAACGCGGCGTATCTTTCCGCCCTGCAGGAATACAGGCGGGTGGTCCGGCAACGGAACGAGGCGCTGCGCGCGCACCAGGAGCGGCCGGGGAAGATGGAGGGCCTGGAGGTCTGGAACGCCCCGCTGGTCGCGCTGGGCAGCCGGATCATGAGAAAGCGGGTGGAGGTCGTCGAGGACCTGAAGGAAGAAGCCAGCCGCATTCACGCCGCCGTCAGCGACGACAGCGAGTGCCTCGAGATCGCCTATGCGCCGTCCTTCGAATACGAGACCCTTGCCGATATCGAGCAGGCCTTCGAGGAGGCGCTGGACCGGGCCGCGCCGCGGGAGAGGGCGCGGTGCATGACGGAAGTGGGACCCCACCGGGACGACCTGGCCATCCGGATGAACGGGGTCTCGCTGCAGGCGTTCGGGTCGCAAGGACAGCACAAGACGGCGGCGACGGCCCTCAAGCTGGCGGAAGCCCGCTTTCTGTGGCACCGGCTGCAGGCCCCGCCCCTGCTGCTCCTGGATGACATATTCGCGGAGATCGACGCCGCCAGGACGGGCCGCCTGATGGAAATGGTACCCGCCTACGGCCAGACCTTCATCACGACGGCCAAGGAAAGCGATATCGGAGACTACCGCCGGGGGATCACCCGGTTCCGCGTCCACGGAGGCGCGGTGACGCCCTATGACTGAGGATCCGAACATGACGCGGCTGAAGAAGGCCACTACCCTCGGCGACGCACTCCGGGAACTGGTGCGCAACCTCGGCATGGAAGGCAAACTGGAGGAACAGCAGGCCGTGGAACGTTGGCCCCGGGTCGTCGGTGAGCGCGTCGCGTCGCACGCCCGGGCGGTCTTCTTCGACGGCGGCAAGCTGTTCGTGGAGTGCGACAGCGCCACCTGGAGCCAGGAGCTGCACTACATGAAGCCGGACATTCTGAAACAACTGGACCAGTCTTTGGGAAGGCCCCTGGTCCGGGACATCATATTCACCAACACCAGAAGGTAAAATCGATGTCAGAAACACGGGAAAACACGCCGGAAAGCCAGGACCGATCGGAAAACCCTGACCGCCTGGAACACTCGAACAGCCCGGGAATACCGGAGAACGGGGCCGACACCCCGGATACCGATCAGTACGACGCGGAGAACATCCAGGTCCTCAAAGGGCTCGAGGGGGTCCGCAAGCGCCCCGCCATGTACATCGGGAGCACCAGCGCCTCCGGCCTGCACCATCTCGTGGAAGAGGTGATGCAGAACGCCATCGATGAGCATCTCCAGGGGTTCGGCGATACGATCAAGGTATACATCGAAGAAGACGGGCGGATCACCGTGATCGACAACGGCCGCGGCATTCCGGTCGAGATGCACCCGACGGAGGGCCGGCCGGCGGTGGAAGTCGTCATGACCATGCTCCACGCCGGCGGGAAGTTCGACAACAAGTCCTACAAGGTATCGGGGGGCCTGCACGGCGTGGGCGTGTCGGTGGTCAACGCCCTGGCCGAATGGCTGGTCGTAGAGGTGCGCCGGGACGGGAAGATCTATTACCAGCGTTACGAGCAGGGCATCCCCGTCTGCGACCTGGAGGTCCGGGGCGAGACGACCGAGAACGGGACGACCGTCTCCTTCAAGCCCGACGACGAGATCTTCGACACGACGGAGTTCAACTTCGACCACATCGCCCACCGCTTCCGCGAACTGGCCTTCCTGAACCGCCACATGCGCATCGAGCTGCACGAGGAGGCCAGGGGCAAATCCGCCATTTTCGAGTACCGCGGCGGCATCGTCGAGTTCGTCGAGTACCTGAACGAGAACAAGACGGCCATCCATGACACGATCGGCATCCGCCAGGAACGGGACGGCAACCAGATCGACGTCGCCTTTCAGTACAACGACGGCTACCAGGAGAACATCTTCACCTACGCCAACACCGTGCGGACGTCGGAGGGCGGCTTCCACCTCGTGGGCTTCAAGACGGCCCTCACCCGTTCCATCAACAACTACGCCCAGCGGAACAACCTGCTGAAGAACCTCAAGGTGCCCGTCACCGGCGACGACACGCGGGAAGGCATCACCGCCATCGTCAGCGTGATCATCCCCGATCCCCAGTTCGAGGGCCAGACCAAGGAGAAGCTCGGCAACAGCGATATCCGCGGCGTCGTGGAGTCGGTGGTCGGCGAGGGGCTTGCCGTGTACCTGGAAGAACATCCGGCCACGGCGAAGCGGATCGTCGAGAAATGCATCCAGGCGGCGATTTCCCGAGACGCCGCCCGCAAGGCGCGGGAACTGACCCGCCGGAAGAGCGCGCTGGAAAACACCACCCTGCCCGGCAAGCTGGCCGACTGCACCCTGAAGGACCCCATGGCCTGCGAGATCTACCTCGTCGAGGGCGATTCGGCCGGCGGCACGGCCAAGTCGGGGCGCGACAAGACCTTCCAGGCCATCCTCCCTCTCTGGGGCAAGCCGCTCAACGTGGAGAAGGCCCGCATCGACACGGTGCTGAGCAACGACAAGCTCCAGCCCATCATCACCGCGCTCGGGGTCGGCATCGACGAGGATTTCGACCTGTCCCGGCTGCGCTACGGGCGCGTGATCATCATGGCGGACGCCGACCATGACGGACTGCACATCCGCACGCTGCTCCTGACCTTCCTGTTCCGCTACATGCGTCCGCTCGTGGAACACGGCCACGTCCTGATCGCCCAGCCGCCGCTCTACCGCGTGCGCAAGGGACGCCGGGAGGACTACCTCAAGAACGACCGGGAGCTCTGGGAATACCTGCTCAACCAGAGCGTGGACCGCACCCGGGTGCAAAGGGCGGACGCGAACGGCAACGGGCACGCCCTGACCGAAGACAAGTTGCTGGCCCATCTCCGCGAAATGATGGACTTCGAAGAGCAGCTTGGACGACTGGTCAAGACGGGCATGAAGCGCGAACACATCCTGGACATGCTGAGAGACCGGGACCAGTACGACGTATACCGAAAGGATCTGCGCGACCGGGCCGAAGCACGAAAAGCGCAGGAAGAAGCCGGCGAAGTTCCCGTGCCCGTGGATCCCGTCGAAGAGGCCCTGGACCCCTCCCTCTACGGCCGGCTCCGGAAGCTGTGCCGCCGGCTGGAGGACGTCATCGACAGCGAAATGGTCGTCAGCACGGAAAAGACCGAGAAACGCGTCAGGGGAGTCGGCAAGCTGATCGACGCGGTGCTGGACGTGGGACGGGAAGGCGCCACCATCTCGCGGTACAAGGGACTGGCCGAGATGGACGCCGAGGAACTGTGGCAGACCACGATGAACCCCGAAACCCGCACGCTGCTCCGGGTCACCCTGGACGACGCGGTGGAGGCGGACCGGATCTTCACGATCCTCATGGGCGACAACGTGGCCGCCCGTAACGATTTCATCCAGCGGAACGCCCTGCTGGTCAACAACCTGGACCTGCACTGATTAACACGTTCAAGGGGAAAGCATGGCGGTAGAACAACACGACAACATCCAGCCGATCTTCATCGAAGACGAGATGAAGAGTTCCTATCTCGACTTCTCCATGAGCGTGAACCTGTCCCGGGCGATCCCGGACGTCCGCGACGGGTTCAAGCCGTCCCAGCGGCGCATTCTCGTGGCGATGCGCGACCTGAACCTGACGCCGGGCCGTCCCACGCGGAAGTGCGCCAAGATCGTCGGCCAGACGATCGGGGACTACCATCCCCACGGCGACCTGGCCGTGTACGATACCCTCGCGCGGATGGCCCAGCCCTTCAGCATGCGCTACCCCATGGTCTTCGGCCAGGGCAATTTCGGATCCATCGACGGCGATCCGCCGGGCGCCATGCGGTACACCGAATCGCGGATGTCCCGCCTGGCCATCGAGATGATGGAGGACATCGACAAGAACACGGTCGATTTCATGCCCAACTACGACGAGTCGAAAGACGAGCCGACGGTGCTGCCGGGCAAGTTCCCGAACCTGCTCTGCAACGGGTCGCTCGGCATCGGCGTGGGCATGGCCTCCAACCTGCCGTCCCATAATCTCAGCGAAGTGGTGGACGGGATCGTGGCGGTGATCGACCACCCGGAAATCACGATCGGGGAGATCGCCGCGCACATCCAGGGACCGGATTTCGCCACCGGCGCCATCATCTACGGCCGCAACGCGATCAACGAGTATTTCCACACCGGCCGCGGGAAGATCAAGGTGCGCGCCCGCACGACGATCGAGGTGCACGAGCAGAGCGAGAAGGAAACCATCGTCGTCACGGAGATCCCCTACAAGGTCAACAAGTCCAGCCTGATCGAGAAGATCGCCGACCTCGTCCGCGAGAAGCAGGTGCTCGGCATTACCGACATACGGGACGAATCGGACCGTTCGGGCATGCGCATCGCCATCGACGTGCGGCGGGACATCCCGGGCAACATCGTGCTCAACCACCTCTTCAAGATGACGCCGCTGGAGACCACCATCGGCGTCACCATGCTGGCGCTCGTGGACGGCCGGCCCCGGGTCCTGAACATCAAGGAGTGCATCCAGCACTTCATCGACCACCGCCACGAGGTGCTGGTGCGCCGGACCACCTTCGACCTCGAGAAAGCCGAGCAGCGGGCCCACATCGTGGAAGGCCTGCGCGTCGCGCTGGACAACGTGGACCGCGTGATCGAAGTTATCCGCGGATCGCATACCGGCGAGGAGGCCATGGAGGTCCTGGGAGAGGAGTTCGGACTGTCCCGCGCCCAGGTCGAGGCGATCCTGGACATGCGGCTGCAGCGCCTGACCGGGCTGGAAAGAGACAAGCTCGAGGAAGAGTACGAAGAGCTGGTCGCGCGTATCGCCGATTTCCGGGACATCCTCTCGCGCCTGGAACGCCGGATGCAGATCATCAAGGACGAGATGATCGACCTGAAGGAGCGCTACGGCGACGAGCGGCGGACCGAGCTGATCGACATCGAGGGCGATCTCAGCATCGAGGACCTGATCGCCGATGAGGAAATGGTCATCACCATATCCCACGCCGGCTACGTCAAGCGCCTGCCCATGGACACCTACCGCAGCCAGAACCGCGGCGGCAAGGGGATCACCGGCATGAAAACCCGGGAAGAGGATTTCGTGGAGCACCTCTTTTCCGCCTCGACCCACTCCTACATCCTGTTCTTCACGAACCGCGGCAAGTGCTACTGGCTCAAGGTGTGGGAGATCCCCGAAGCCGGCCGCACCGCCCGCGGAAAGGCCGTTGTCAACCTGCTGCAGCTCGATCAGGGAGAGAGCATCGCGGCCTTCCTGCCCATCAGGACCTTCGACGACGAGCACCATATCCTGATGGTGACGCGGGGAGGCCTGGTGAAGAAAACCGTCCTCTCGGCTTACGGGAATCCCCGGCGGAACGGCATCGTGGCGCTGAACATCCTCGAGGGCGACGCCCTCATCGAGGCCCTGTTGACCGACGGCGACAACGACATCGTCATCGCCAGCCGGAACGGCCAGGCCGTCCGCTTTCACGAGAGCGACGTCCGGACGATGGGCCGCGGCGCCCAGGGGGTGCGGGGCATACGCCTCGGCGAAGGCGACCGGGTCGTGGGCATGCTGGCGTCGGGGCGGGACACCACGCTGCTCTCCGTGACGGAGAACGGATACGGAAAGCGCACGGACATCGAGAACTACCGGCTGACCCGCCGCCACAGCAAGGGCGTGAGCAACATACGCACCAGTGAGCGCAACGGCCCCGTCGTGTCGATTCACGCGGTCTCCGACGAAGACGAGCTGATGATCATTACCACGAACGGCCTCATCATCCGCCTGCCGGTCCGCGACCTGCGCCCCATCGGCCGGAACACCCAGGGCGTCCGCCTCATCAACCTGGGCGAGGGGGACCGGGTGATCGATGTTTCCAGGATTACGCCGAGCGGCGAAGAGGACGATCCGGAGTCCTCCGAAACGGCCGAATCACCCGGATCCGACGGCGACGGGGAGGGTTGAAAAAAAGCGCTTGACACCTTAAGCGCGCACCCTATATTGCGTCCGTTCTACAGGAGGAAAGGCCTTCCCCGAAGGGTGAAAGGACCCTGGAAAACGATTCGTTCCAAGGCTGCATTTGTGTAAAGCGGGGGTACTATGAGCGGGATATGCCCGGAATGTGGCGCCGAGATCACCTTGGACTATGATGTCGTGGTAGGCGAAATCATAACGTGCCCGGAGTGCGGCGCGGAACTGGAAGTGGTCAGCGTCGACCCACTGGAGTTCGCGCTGGCACCGGAAGAAGAGGAAGACTGGGGAGAATAAGCCGCGGACGAAGGGCGGTTTCGAAAACACTCGGGAAACCACGATGAGCAAACGAATGAAACATAAACATGGTAAACATGATTGTGATTTGAGTTCGTCCGCTCATCGGGCCCCACGGTAATCCTGCGAAAGGGATTACGGGGCCACGGGAACAGTTGGGAGCCGTGTTCCTCTTCGATTGAGCGAAGAGGCCGGCTCTTTTTTTTTGCACGCGGGGCAAGGGGACGCGGGATCTATGGAATTGGGCATCGTGCTGTCGCGTATCAGGAAGGACGAGAAGCGGTTGATCGCCGAGGCGGGCCGCCGCGGAATCGACGTGAAGACGATCGACAACACGCGGCTGGTCTTCGAACTCGAACGGCGCCACATGGACCTGGACGTGGTCCTGGAGCGCTGTATCGATCACCATCGCGCCGTATACGCGCTGACCGTCTTCGACCACTGGGGCATTCCGACGGTGAACCGCCAATCGGTGGTGGAGACCTACGGCAACCGGCTGCTGACGACCCTGGCCCTGCGGAAGCACGGGGTGCCGGTACCGGAAGTGCGCGTGGCATATACGCCGGCCTCCGCACTGGAAGCCATGGAGGACATGGGGTACCCGGTCGTCCTCCGGCCCGTGGAGGGTCCCGAGGGCCAGCTCGTTTCCCGTATCGGGGACAAGTATACGGCGGCGACGGTCCTGGAGCACAAGCGCATCCTCGGCGCCTATCACCACTCCATTTTCTTCATGCAAAAGCACATCGATACGCCCGGACACGACATCAGGGCCTACGTGGTCGGCGACGAGACGGTGGCCGCCGTATCGGTGCTGACCCACCACTGGATCGGGACGATCACCGCCGGCGGCCTGATGAAGCAGGAGCCCGTTACGGAGGAACTGAACGACCTGGCGGTGGGCGCCGTCCGTGCGATCGGCGGCGGTATCGCGGTGGTGGACATGGTCCGAACGAAGGATGCCTGGTTCGTGCAGGAGATGGGCCCGCCGTCCGGGCTTTCGGACGCTTCGGACGCCACGGGAGTCAACATACCGGGGAAGATCATGGACTACGTGGCGAACGCGGTGGCGCAGGGGGGACGAAACTCGTGAAGATCGGCATGCTGCTGTCCATCGTTTCCACGGAGCAGAAGATGCTCTTCGAGGCCGCCGCGAAGCGGGGCATCGTCTTCGACCGGCTGGACGACCGGCGCATCGTCTTCGACCTGGAAAACCACCGGTACGACCACGACGTCATCCTCGAGCGGTGCATCAACCACTCCAGGGCCCTCAACTCGCTGAAGATGCTCAACGCCGGCGGCATCCGAACCGTCAACTCCTACGAGGTCGCCCGCGTGTGCGGGAACAAGTTCCTGACGACCATGGCGTTGGTGGACCATGGAGTGCCGACGCCGAAGGCCCGTGTCGCGTTCACGGCCGAGTCGGCGCTGGAGGAAATGGAATCCATGGGCTATCCCGTCGTGCTCAAGCCGCCCATCGGTTCGTGGGGGCGCCTCATCGCGCGGGTCAACGACCGTCATGCCGCGGAAGCGGTGCTCGAGCACAAGGAGACGCTGGGTTCCTACCAGCATTCGGTGATCTACATGCAGGAGTACGTCGAAAAACCCGGGCGGGACATCCGATCCTTCGTGGTAGACGGCGAGACCATCTGCGCCGTCTACCGGTACTCGGACCATTGGAAAACCAATACCGCCCTGGGCGGCACGACGGCCGACTGTCCCGTGGAGGGAGACGTGGGCACGCTTTCCGCCCGCGCGGCGGAAGCGGTGGGCGGCGGCGTGGTGGCCGTCGACCTGCTGGAATCGCCGGACGGTATCCTGGTCAACGAGGTCAACTACACCATGGAATTCCGGAACAGCATCAAGCCGACGGGGGTGGACATTCCCGGCCGAATCATCGACTATCTGGTAAAGGTGGCCCAATCATGATCAAGGTGTCTATCGCCGGCGCTTCCGGATACGGCGGAGGGGAACTGCTCCGCCTGCTCCTGTTCCACCCGGAAATCGAAATCGCACAGGTGACGTCGGAATCGCTCGCCGGCAAGCCCGTCGGCCGGTCCCATCCAAACCTGCGGCGGGTCACGGACCTCAAGTTCAGCGCCATGGCCGACCTCGAGCCCTGCGACGTCCTGTGCCTGTGCCTGCCCCACGGGGAGGCGATGAAGAACTGGGACGCCTTTTCCGGCCTGTCGGCCCGCGTCATCGACCTGAGCGCGGACTTCCGGCTGCGCGATCCGGCGGACTATCCGGCCTGGTACGGACATGCCCATGCCCATCCCGATGTCCTCGGCCGGTTCGTGTACGGCCTGGCCGAGCTCTACCGGGACGAGATCCGGGACGCCGAATGCGTCGCGTGCACCGGGTGCCTGGCCGCCACGGCGATCCTGTCGCTGGCGCCCCTCGTCAGGGCCGGCGCCGTCGACCCCTCCCGGCTGTTCATGGAGGGGAAGATCGGTTCCTCCGCGGCGGGAAACCGGGCCGACCGGTCCACCCACCACCCGGACCGAAGCGGGGCCGTGCGTTCCTTCAAGCCCACGGGACATCGCCACACGGCGGAGATCGTGCAGGAACTTACCTTCGGTGGGCAGATGCCGGAGGTCCATTTCTCGGCGACGGCCATCGAGCTGGTGCGCGGCATCCTCATGACGACCCATGCTTTCGTGAACGACGGCCTGACCGAAAGAGACCTCTGGGGCATCTACCGGGAGGCCTATGGCCGGGAACCCTTCATCCGCATCATCAAGGAACGCCAGGGCGTGTTCCGGTATCCCGACCCGAAGTTTCTCGCGGGCACCAACTTCTGCGACATCGGGTTCGAGCGCGACGATCACAGCGACCGGGTCGTGGTCATGGGTGCGCTGGACAACCTGGTCAAGGGCGCGGCCGGACAGGCCGTGCAGGCCCTCAACATCATGCATGGGTGGGACGAGCGGACGGGGCTGGAATTCCCGGGCCTACACCCGGTCTAGCACCCGGTACAGGACGCATTATGAACTACAGGGCACCGAGAGGCACCTACGACATCCTCCCCGAAGACCAGGCCCACTGGCGCCACGTGACCGAGACCACGCGCCGGGTCTGCGAACTCTTCGGCTACGAGCAGATCGACGTTCCGGTCTTCGAGCAGACCGGCCTCTTCGAGCGGAGCGTCGGCGAGTCCACAGACATCGTCGAGAAGGAGATGTACACCTTCCTCGACCGCAACGAGGAGCGCATGACCCTGCGGCCCGAGTTCACCGCGGGGATCTGCCGGGCCTACGCCGAGCGCAAGCTCCACGGCCGGCCCCAGCCCCTTCGGCTATTTACCATCGGCCCGGCCTTCCGGTACGAGCGTCCCCAGGCGGGCCGGTACCGCCAGTTCTACCAGATTGACGTGGAAGTGCTGGGCAGCCAGGACCCGGCCATCGACCTCGAGGTCATGCAGGTCGCCTGGCAGATCTACGAAGCGGTCGGCATCAAGGACCTGTCCTTCCAGGTGAACAGCACGGGGTGCCCGGCGTGCCGTCCGGGGTACGTCGAAACGCTTCAAGCCTGGTACGCGGACCGCCTGGACGGGATCTGCGGCGACTGCGCGCGCCGCTACGAGCAGAACCCCCTCCGGCTGCTGGACTGCAAGAAGGAGGCCTGCCGCGCGATCGCGGACGAGGCGCCACGGATCGCGGATTCCCTGTGCGGCGAATGCGAAAGCCACTTCGGCCGGCTGAGGTCCTACCTGGACGACCTGGGACGGCCCTACGAGGTCAATCATCGCCTGGTGCGGGGGTTCGACTACTATACGAAGACCGTGTTCGAGGTCTGGGCCGAGGGCATCGGGGCGCAGAACGCCGTGTGCGGCGGCGGCCGCTACGACGGGCTGATCGGGATGGTCGGCGGTCCCGATACGCCGGCGATCGGATTCGCCTCCGGCATCGAACGCATCATACTCACGATGAAGCAGGAGGGGATCGAGCCTCCAGAAATGCCGAAGCCTCGGGTATTCGTCGCCTATCTCGGCGCGGAAGCCAAGTCCGCCGCGGTGGTCCTGGCGCAGGAGCTGCGCGCGGCCGGCGTAGGCGCGACGGCACTGTGGGAAGACCGAAGCCTGAAAGCCCAGATGAGACAGGCCGACCGGCTCGGCGCCGCCTATACCCTGATCATCGGCGAAGAAGAGGTGAAGAACGGCGTCGTGATGATCCGGCGCATGGCGGACAGCACGCAGGCGTCCGTGCCCCGGACGGAGGCGGTGGCCGCCGTTAAAGAAGGGAATTCCTCATGATCGTGGTGAAGACGGGCGGAAGCCGGGGCATCAACCTGGATTACGTCCTGGAAGACATCGCCCGGCAGACCGAACAACTGGTGCTGGTGCACGGCGCGTCCGACGAGTTGAACCGGATATCCGAGCAACTGGGCAAGCCGCCCCGCATGGTCACGTCGCCGTCGGGATACACGAGCCGGGTCACCGATCAGGAAACCCTGGACATCTTCACCATGGTGTACTGCGGTAAGCGCAATACCCGCATCGTCGAGAAACTGCAGCAATTGGGCGTCAACGCCGTCGGCCTGAGCGGCGTGGACGGACGGCTGCTCGAAGGCCGCCGGAAGCCCAATATCCGCATCGTGGAGGACGGCCGGACGAAGATCCTGCGGGACGACTACACCGGCCGGATCGAACGGGCGAACGTGTCGCTCCTGACTACGCTCCTCGACCAGGGTTACCTGCCCGTCATCAGTCCCCCCGCCATCAGCTACGAAGGCGAGGTGATCAACATTGACGGGGACCGCGCGGCCGCGGTGATCGCCGACGCCCTCGGCGCGGAACGGCTGGTCATCCTCTCCAACACGCCGGGATTCCTGGAGGATGCGGACGACGAGAATACGCTGATCCCCCGGATATCCCGGGACGGAATCGACGAAGCGATCGCGACCCATGCCCGGGACCGCATGAAGAAGAAGCTGCTCGGCGCGAAGGAGGCGCTGGAGGTCGGCGTGGCCCAGGTGATCCTGGGGGACGGCAGGATACCCGAACCGGTCACGGCGGCCCTGCGGGGCGCGGGCACGGTGATCGGATAGCGGCCGCCGGGCGCGTGCGGGATGCTCGGGTAGCGGCCGCGGGGCGCGTGCGGGATGATCGGGTAGCGGCCGCCGGGCAGGAACAGGTCGCGGCAAGGCGGATGAACCGGAATGGCAGATTGGAGCAAGGGCAAATGACAGACTACCAGACCATGGAAAACCAGGCGTCGATGGGTATTCTGCCCAAGCGGGACGTGGTGATCGTCCGGGGCAGCGGCGCGCGCCTCTGGGACAGTACCGGCAAGGAATACATCGATTGCATCGGCGGGATCGGCACGGCCAACGTAGGCCACTGCCATCCAACCGTGACGGAAGCGGTCGCGCGTCAGGCGGAGCGGCTCGTGATCTGTCCGGACACCTTCTACAACGACCTCCGGGCGGAACTGGGCACGGCCCTGACCCGGGTCGCCCCGGAAGGGCTGGACCGGCTCTTCCTGTGCAATTCAGGTACGGAAGCGGTGGAGGCGGCGTTTAAGTTCGCCCGCGTCGCTACCGGACGGACGGGCATCATCGCGGCCCAGCGCGGATTTCACGGACGCACCTTCGGGGCCCTGAGCGCGACCTGGAATCCCAAGTACCGCGCCCCCTTTGAACCTCTCGTACCCGGTTTCACCCACGTGAAATACAACGATGTCTCCGCCATGGAGGAATCCATCGACGACGAGACGGCCGGGGTGATCCTGGAAGTGGTGCAGGGCGAGGGCGGCGTCCGCATCGGCGACGGCGCGTATCTGAACCGCGTGGAAGCCCTGTGCCGGGAACGAGGCGCCCTGTTCATCGTGGACGAAGTGCAGACCGGGTTCGGGAGGACAGGCGCCCTGTTCGCCTGCGAGCACCATGGCCTGCAGCCGGACATGCTCTGCCTGGCCAAGGCGATGGCCGGCGGCCTGCCCGTGGGCGCGACGCTTTGCGCCGAAACGGTCCGGGGCGTCCCCGCCATGTCCCACGGCAACACTTTCGGCGGCGGCCCGGTAATCTGCGCGGCCGGCCTGGCCACGCTTCGCGTGCTGGAGGAGGAAGGACTCGTCGAGAACGCACGGAAGAACGGCGCGTATTTTCGGGATGCCCTCGCGGCGCTGGACGCGCCCTTTGTCCGGGAGATCAGGGGCATGGGCCTGATCATCGGCGTCGAAATGAAGGGACGGGTCACGCCCATTCTCCGCGGTCTTATGGAGCGAGGCGTAATGGCGCTGCCCGCGGGCAACACGGTATTGCGCTTCCTTCCGCCCCTGTCGATTTCCAGGGAGGAGATTGACCAGGTCGTAGAGACCGTAGACGCGGTGCTTGGATCGTTGGAGGCTTAAATGAGTCGCGACCGCGACGACGTCGCGCTGCTGCGGGGCCTGGTCGAGCGTTACAGTCCTTCCACCCAGGAGGGCGAGGCCGTCTCCTTCCTGGTGGACGCCATGGACCGGAGAGGGATCCGCGCCTACGTGGACGAGGCCGGGAACGCGGTGGGCGAACTCGGCTCCGGCGAACCGCACATCGCCATGGTCGGGCATATCGACACGGTACCCGGCATCGTTCCCATCCGGGAGGAATCGGGCAGGCTTTACGGCCGCGGTACGGTAGACGCCAAGGGTCCCCTGGCGGCCTTCGCGGCCGCCGCGAGCCGGCTCACGGAAACCACCGGCGGGCGGATCACCGTCGTCGGCGCCGTGGAGGAGGAGTGCCCCACCTCGAAGGGCGCCCGCCACCTGGTGGACCGCATGCGGCCCGACTGCGTGTTCATCGGCGAACCGAGCGGCTGGGACAGCGTCACCATAGGGTACAAGGGCCACGTGGGATTCGACTACCGCCTCGAGCAGCCCAACGCCCATCACGCGGGCGACCACAAGCGCGCCGCCGAAAGGGCGATCGACCTGTACAACGAAATGCAAGCGCGCGTCGCCGGCCAGGTCACGGAAAGCGAATTCGAGTCTCCCCGGCTCGAGTTGAGACGATTCAATACCAGCGACGAGGGATTGACCGAGGGCGTCGAAGCTTACTTTTCGGTGCGCGTGCCGCCCGGTTACGACCTGGACGGCCTGATCGGCTTCGTGAAGGCACAGGCGGGCCCGGCGGAAATCGAATGTGACCAGCGCCTGCCGGGTGTAGTCGCTTCGAAGAACACGGCGCTGATCCGGGCCCTGTTGCGGGGCATCCGCCAGGAAGGCGGCCGGCCGACCTTCAAGAAGAAGACGGGCACGTCCGACATGTGCATCGTCGGACCGGCCTGGGATTGCCCGATCGCGGCCTACGGACCCGGCGACTCCAGCCTGGACCATACCCCGGACGAGCACATCGTCCTGGACGAGTACCTGTGCTCCGTCGAAGTGCTGACGACCGCGCTGAAGCAGCTGACCTCAGCCGCTTGATCGGCCCGGGTTCAGTGCGTCATCGCGTAGATGGCGTAGTTCACGGCCAACCGGTACGCGATCACGGAATACGCGCGCGGGTACCCGGGATCGGCCGCGTGTTCCCAGCCGTCGCCCAGGTCCGCGTTCCAGTTCATCAGCACCATGAGCCGGCCGCTGTCGTCGGTTATGCCCCGCAGCCGGTGGCCGTACAACGCGCCGTCCCGCTCGTAGTTGCCCGGTCTCCACAGGGCCGCGGTACCGGGCACCAGGGGATACTCGTCGAAATCGTAGTAGCAGTGGAATATCGCGTGGCCGGCGGGGACCTCAGCGATGTCCCGTTCGGGGAACACCCGCTTCATCTGCGATTCCCAGACCGCCCACTGGCGCGAACCGTGGAAATCGTCCACCATCAGGAACCCGCCGCGCAGCAGGTACTCCCGCAGGGCGTCCACTTCCTCCTGGCTGAACTGCAGGCTTCCGACTTCCAGGATATACAGGAAGGGAATGTCGAACAGATCGGGATCGGTCAGCTCCACGGCCTGGGGTTCGTTGATCTTGAGGGAGGTCGTGGCCCGCAGGGCGCGGATCACGTTGGCGTCTGCCGACGGGAAATCCACCGACCACCGCCCCCATCCCCATCCGCGGTAGAATCCGCCGGAGTTCTGGTACACGACCCGGCCGAAGGTGAAGTCATTGCGCAGAAAGAGGTCGTGGCCGGAATCTCCGCTGCCGCGGGCCGTCCAGAGCGCCACGCCGGCCAGGCAGGCCAGGCTGACCGCAAGGGCTGTTCCGATGCATTTCGAAAAGTGCGCGCGTCTCATTTTAAATCCGATCGAGGTCGATGATCAACCGTCACGCCCTGAGGATCAGTTCGCCGACATCCTGGAGCTGGGCCAGGTTCCGGCATTCCAGCACGTGATCGCAGTGCGGGCTGTACCTGGACATGACGGAATCGTCGGTGTCCCAGTATTGTACGGGCTCGGGGTTCAGCCAGATCGTCTGGTGGACCCTACCCTTGATTTCGCCAAGTACCCAGTCCTGGGGATCGAACCAGTTGGTCCGCGCGTCGCCCAGGATGACGAGCACCGTGTCCCGTGAGAGGGTCAGCAGGTGTTCGTCGTGGAACTGGTAGAAGGCCCTGCCGAAATCACTCAGGCCGAAGAAATTCAGCGCGTGATCGTCCTTCATGTGCTCGACGATCTCTTCGAAGGGCCTGCGGTCGAACTCGTCCGTCACCTCGTTGATCCGGTCCACGAAGAGGAAGCTCCGGGCCCGGCTGAACTGGTTCTGCATTTCGTGGACCAGTTTGATGAAGAACCGGGCGACCTCCCAGACCGATCCCGACACGTCGCAAAGCACGACCAGTTCGTTCTTCTTGATCTTGCGGTGCCTGTAGATGATGTGAAAGGGCAGGTTGCCCGTTCGGAAACTCCGCTGGATCGTCTTCTTGATGTCCACCCGGCCGTGGCGCGACTTCCTGAAACGCAGGGACTTGCGCGTCACCAGGTTCCGGGCGAGTTCCTCCACTGCCTCGTAGAGGTTCTCGACGTCGCCCGGAGGCAGTTCCTGGTAGAGGTCGACGTCTTCGGCCTGCTGGTTCGGCTGCGTGCCGGGTTCGGTGACCGAATCGGACGCCTGTTCCCCCACCTGCACGCGGGCGAGCATCCGCTCCAGTTCGCCTTCGAGTTCCTCGGTTTCGTCGCCGTCCGCGGGGTCTCCTTCCCCGTCCCCCGCCACGGCCTCGCCCTGCTCATCCTGGAAAGGCCGGAAGTCCTGTTCTCCGTCGTCCTGCGCGTCGTCGAGGTCGGGTTGACTGTCGGGCGGCCCTTCGGTTTCCCCGTAGGGATCGTCCAGTTCCTCCCCGTCCTCGCCCACCTGGACCAGGAAGAACCGTTCGAAGGCCTCGTCGAAGGCGGGGATGTCCTCGCGGGTCTTGACCAGGGTGGCCCGCAGGGACGCCTTGAAGGCCGGCCGTTCGGTGACCTGCGCGTGCCGAAGGACTTCGGCGGCGTCCAGGGTCTCGGCCATGGATACGCGCACGCCGGATTGCCTGAGCAGCCTGGCGAACTCAACCAGCCGCTTGATCATGGTAGCCGTCCCGCATGATCCGTTCGATGTCCTCCCGGTCCTTCATCAGGACGTTCAGCGTGCTTGAAAGGATGTCGCGCGAGAGGTGCTGCGCGTTCAGGACCACCAGCGCCAGCGCCCAGTCGATCGTTTCGGCGATGCTCGGGGGCTTGCGCATGTTGAGCGTCCTGATCTTCTGGACGAACCGGACAACCTGGTTGGCCAGTTCCTCGTCGATGCCCGGGGTCTTGCGAAGGACGATCCGGACCTCCTGATCGAGGGAGGGATAGTTGATGTAAAGATACAGGCACCGGCGCCTGAGCGCCTCGGAAAGCGTCCGGTTGGCGTTGCTCGTCAGCACCACGAGGGGGCGCCGGGCCGCGGTCAGGGTGCCGAGTTCCGGGATGCTGACCTGGAAATCGCTCAGCACCTCCAGGAGGAAGCTTTCGAATTCATCGTCCGACCGGTCGATCTCATCGACCAGGAGGACGACGGGTTCCGGCGCGAGAATGGCTTCGAGCAGGGGACGCGGCAGCAGGAAGTTTCGGGAGAAGAATGCGCTGTCCTCCTGGTTGAGCGTCTCTACCGCGTTGCCGAGCGTGTCCGTCCGGTTCAGCAGTTCGCCGATGCGGTCCTTGAGCATCTGCGTGTACAGCAGCTGCTTGGTGTATTCCCATTCGTAAAGGGCCTTGGATTCGTCCAGCCCCTCGTAGCACTGCAGGCGGATCAGTCGGCGGTCCAGCGCGCCGGCGAGCATCTTCGCGATCTCCGTCTTCCCCACGCCGGGCGGTCCCTCGACCAGCAGCGGCTTCTCGAGCCGCTCCATGAGGAACACGGGCGTGGCCAGGTCGGGTCCGCAGATATAGTGCTGGGCTTCGAAGCGCTGGATGACATCCTGGGCAGACGTGAAAGCGGTCATGATGCTCCTGATGACAAAGACGAATTCGGGCGCGAAAACGAACCGGGGTGCTAAAACGGATGGTTAAGGGGCAGGCGCCATGATCTCCGGACGTGATTCCTGTTGGATTCCTACTGGTGCCGACTCCGGCGTAAGGTAGGCGCGGCCGGGGTCAGTGTCAAGCACATTCGCCCCCGCGCCGGGCCGGTGATTCCACCGTCCAAGACCCCTGTTCACGGGCGGTCGCGGGCGTATGCTCAGGACCTAAATTCCTTGCCGAAGCGGACCGCATGGCCTATATTGCGTTGGTCGAGCAATTCAGGAAAAACACAGGAGCAAGCCATGAAAGAACGCACGCGGAAGAAGCAGCGCAAATTCCTGGTGGGCTTCGGCCTGGTGATCGCCGCTATCGGATACCTGATCTATACCGGTGCGACCGACGCGACCATGTACTACCTCACCGTGAGCGAACTGAAGGCCGCCGTGGAAACGGGCGACGTGGCCTACGACGAGAACATGCGCCTGCACGGCAAGGTCGTGAACGGATCGATCGAGCGCGGCGACGTAGGCACCATGCGCATCCGTTTCGTCGCTCACGAGGGCGGTGTCGAGGCGCCCGTCGTTTACACCGGCGTAGTTCCGGACACCTTCAAGGACGATTCGGAGGTGGTCGTGGAGGGCGGATACGGCCGTGACGGTACTTTCAACGCCCATACGCTGTACGCCAAGTGTCCGTCCAAGTACGAGGCCGAGGGCGGATACGGTCAGTATGAGCAGGCCGAGCCGCAGTCGCCGGAACCGCTTCCCCAATCCTAGCCGGCCGGCGTGCGGGTCCGGCCGTGTCGCGCACGAGAAGAGCCGGTCCGGCCGTGTCGCGCACGAGAGGAGCCGGTCTTAGACTATGACACTGGTTGCGTGCGGACTGCTCGCACTGGGCGTACTCGCCTACATGATCAGTCCTATGCTGGACGGTTCGGCCCGCCGCCCCCGGATCGCAGGGTTCGCCTGGTCCCGCCGGGACGACCTGCTGAAGAAGAAGGATTTCATCTATTCTTCCATCCGCGAACTGAATATCGACTACAACATGGGCAAGCTGGCCGCCGAGGATCACGAGGCGCTCCGGCAGGAGTACATGAAAGAAGCGTCCGACGTGCTGGACGAACTGGACCGGACCGCCGTCAGCGACCTGCCCGTGGAGGAGCAGATCGAGGAAGCGGTGCGGGAGATCCGGCAACGCCGTGAACCGGTGTCCGGTGAGGCCTTGACCGTCGATGACGAGGCGGCGGAAGAGAAGAGTGCTGAAGACGAGGCCGCCGAAGACGCACCCGCTGTAGACGAGGCCGACGAAGACGCGCCCGCCGAAGAAGCGCGGCCCGCTCCGGCCGCCCGCGTCCAGGAATGCGGGATCTGCCGCACGGTCAACGAGCAGTCCGCCAATTACTGCATCGGGTGCGGCGCTTCGCTGAAAACCATCACCTGCGCCGGTTGCGGCGCCGAAAACCCGTCATCGGCCAGGTTCTGCGCCCAGTGCGGAGGCAAACTGTCCTAGTGGTGATCTCATGAAGTATCGCCTGCCTGCCAGCCCTTCGGGGCTTTTTGTTTATGGAGCGCTCCTGGTGGCCTGGGCCACCCTGGCGGTCTGCGTGTTCTGTCCGGTTTGGACCGCGCACGCCCAGGGAACGGGCAGCATCGGGCTCACCGTCGTGAACGGTACGACGGGCCAGCCGATGGCGGGACACGAGGTGCTGCTGCTGAATCATAGCGCCGAAGAGGGCCCGGACCAGACCATTGCAAGGGTCGTTACCGACGGCGAAGGGCGTTACGAATTCACCGGACTGGCGGCCGACGGGTCGCACTACGTGATCGCCACCCGATACCTGGAGATACCCTACCTGACGGGTCACATCCCCCTCGTACCGGGTACCGGCCGCGTTGACACCCTGCTCCAGGTCTTCGAAATCACGACCGATGAGTCGGCCCTGGTTCACAGCGCGGTCCACCTGGTCATCGATGCGGGTCCCGAAGTCCTGAACGTCACGGAAATCATCGTGGTGGAGAACCGGGGCATCCTCACCTTCGCGCCGCCGCCCGGCGTGGGGCTGGGCCTTATCTATAACCTGCCCGCGGCGGCGTTCGGACTGCAGCCGATGATGGAAGGGCTTCAGCACACCGAGCGTGGCCTCCTGTTCTCGGCGCCCGTACCCCCAGGGGTCTCGCGTATCGTGTACGCCTACAACGTGGACCGGGCGTCCATCGATCACCGGTTCAACAGGCAGATGGACTATGACGTGGAACGCGTCCAGGTGCTGGTTTCACCGAGCAGCCAAACGGTGACGGCCACCAATCTGACCAACGACGGCGTGCAGCAGATCGCCGCCGACGAATACCTGCTGCTTTCGAACCGTGTGGGCGTAGGCAAGGGCATGTCGGTGGAAGTCGCCTTCCCCCGTGTGCTGGCCTGGCAGGACGTCATGAAGTGGGGGATGCTCGGATTCGTGGTGCTCATCGTGGCCGCCGGGCTGGTTGTGGGCATCCGCGTCAGGCCCGAACAACCGGACGAGCCGCCCGCCCTCAGCGATCTTTCGCCCGAGGACGAACGCAAGTACGCCGCGATCGTCCAGGCTCTGGCCGCCCTGGACGACCAGTTCGCGGAGGGAGGACTGAACGCGGACGCCTACAGGACCCGCCGCGCCCGTCTCAAGGACCGGGCGCTCCGGCTGCGCCAACCAGGGAGCGGAGATGGGTGATCGATCCGCCGCTGGCGTCGCCGGCACGCCTGCCACCTCTGGCGCCCACGGCGTCGCTAGCGCCCCGGGCATCAGCGTTCGCCAGTTGACGAAGACTTACGGTCGTTTCCGGGCCCTGCACCGGGTGGACCTGGAGGTGGCGCCGGGATCCTTTCTGGCCCTGTTCGGTCCCAACGGCGCGGGCAAATCGACCCTGCTGGGCATCATTGCCGGGCTCGTGCGCCCATCCCGCGGCCAGGTGTTCCTGGACGGCGAGGAAATCACGAAGGACCGCGACGAGAACCTGGGGAAGCGGATCGGCGCGCTATCCTACCAGACCTATCTCTACGACGAACTGACCGTGCTGGAGAACCTGCGGTTCTACGGGAGACTCTTCGGGGTGGAAGACCGCGAAGAGCGGATCGAATCCCTGCTGAGCACCGTGGGCATGGAGTCCAGGTCGGGCAGCCCGGTGCGGACGCTTTCGCGCGGCATGCGCCAGCGAGTAGCCCTGGCCCGCGCCCTGCTGCACGACCCGGATATTCTGTTGCTCGACGAGCCCTACTCGGGGCTGGACCAGGACGCGATGGTCATGCTCAAGACGGTCCTGACCGCCCGGAACAAGACGATCCTCCTGGTGACGCACGACCTGGTCCGCGGACTGGAATCCGCCGACCGCGTCGCCATCCTGAACCGCGGCCGCCTGGTATTCGAGGCCGAGGCGCGCGAACTGTCCGCGTCGGATTTCGAACAGACCTACCGCGATCACGCGGTGTAGGGTCCGCCCGGCCAGCGCGTGCCGCCGCGTGCCGCCTGGTATCGACACGAAACAGGAGTTTCCACAACGATGCGATCCATGCTCGCCCAGTCCTGGCAGATCTACCGCAAGGATATGCTCGTGGAATTCCGGACCCGCGAGCGGGTCGTGACCATGTTCGTCTTCTCGCTTATCGTCGTGATCATCTTCAACTTCGCCTTCAATGCGGGGGCGGACGTGCTGCAACGGGTGGCGCCCGGCATGATCTGGGTGGCCTTCGCCTTCGCGGGCATGCTGAGCGCCAGCCGGTCCTTTTCACCGGAAAAAGACCGCGGCACCTTCGACGGGCTGCTCCTCGCGCCTATCGACCGCGGATCCATCTTCCTGGGCAAGCTGCTGGGCAACGTCACGCTCATCGGCCTGGTCCAACTGGCGGTGCTCCCCCTGTTCGTCCTGTTTTTCAACATGACAATCCTGCCGTATCTGTCTAAACTGTTGGTGATCTTCTTTCTGGGTACCGTCGGGTTCACGTCCGTCGCCACCCTGTTCGCGGCCGTGGCCGTCAACACGCGCATGCGGGACGTCATGCTTCCGGTCCTGCTGCTGCCCGTCGCCTCGCCGGTGCTGATCGCGCTGGTGGAAACGACGCGGACCACCTTCGAGGGCGGGGACTGGCAGGACATGACGAACTGGATCAGGCTGCTTTCTGTGTTCACCGTCGTGTTCCTGGTCGCGTCCGTCATGCTGTTCGAGTACATCGTGGAGGAATGAAAATGGCCGGTCTAGCCACCCGCCTGCGCATCACGCCCTTCGGCCTCATCTGCCTCGTGGGACTGGTCGCCTCGCTGTACCTGTCACTGATCTGGGCACCCCGGGAACGGGTCATGGGGGACGTGCAGCGGATCATGTACTTTCACGTCGCTTCCGCCTGGATCGCGGAGTTCGCCTTCGTGCTGGTGGGCGTTTCCAGCGTCATTTACCTCTGGCTGCGGGAGCGCAGGTGGGACATCGTGGCCTACAGCGCCGCGGAGGTCGGGTTCGTCTTCTGCTGCTTCGTCATGATCACCGGGCCGATCTGGGGCAAGCCGGTGTGGGGCACGTGGTGGACCTGGGATCCCCGGCTCACCTTTTCCATGATCCTCTGGCTGATCTACGTGGCCTACCTGATGCTGCGCGTCTACGGCGACGATATGCCGCAGGTTAAGACCTTCCTCGCCGTGCTGGGCATCCTCGGTACCATCGACATCCCCTTCATCCACTTCGCGACCATGTGGTGGCGGGGTCTGCATCCCGACTCCCTGGTCATGACGGAGGAAGGCCTCGGCGCGGGCATGGAAGTGGACATGCGCATCGCGCTGGCCGTGTCGGCGGTCGTCTTCACCCTGCTGTTCTTCTACCTCATGCAACGGCGGATGGCGCTGGAACGGCTGCGCGACGAGGCCGAGGACCTGCGGGAACGCGTGGAGCACCGGCATCCCGGCACCGTGGGGGCTTGATAAAAAAGGAGTGTTAGAACCGTGGATCAGAACTTCTGGTATCTGTTTTCCGCCTACACGCTGATATGGGTCGGGCTGTTCCTGTACCTCTTCACGATCGCCGGCCGCGAGAAGAAGCTGGCGGAGGAAATCGCCGAACTGAAGGCCGCCGTGGAGGAGCTGGAATCGAAAGAGGAGGGGCGGGCCTGACGCTGGCCCGGACCTTGACCCGGATCTGACGCTGGCCCGGCCCCGGACCTGACCTAGACCTTGACCCGGATCTGACGCTGGCCCGGCCCCGGACGTGACCCATGGCCGATCGAACGGAAAGTATCGCGCCCGACTATTTCTCGCACATCCACATCATTCTCGTGGAACCGAAAGTGCCGGGGAACATCGGCGCCGTCGCCCGGGCCATGACGACCATGGGACTATCCCGCCTCGTCCTGGTCAATCCGGCCGAATTCCGCCACGAAGCCGAGGCCCGCTGGATGGCCCACGGGGCCGGGGAGATCCTCGACAACGCGCGCGTCGTCCCGGCGCTGGACGAAGCGGTGAATGATCTGGCCCTCGTCGTCGGCACGACCGCCCGCACCCGCGGGATCTGGCTAAGCCCCATACAGCCCGTGGAAGCGGCCTGCACCGAGTTGTCCGCCGTGGCGCGAAGCCAGCCCTGCGGCATCCTCTTCGGGCGGGAAGACCGCGGCCTGCTGAATGACGAACTCCAGCGCTGCAACGTCATCGCCCGGATCCCCGCGGCGACAGCCTACCCATCACTCAACCTGGCGCAGTCGGTCATGGTCTGCGCGTACGAACTCTTTCGCCATAGTGGAGAGGCGCCGCCCGCGTCCGAAGTGCGCCTGGCGGAGCACCGGGCCGTGGAGCGCGTTACCCGGCGCGTCCACGAGACGCTGCTCCGGCTCGGGTTCACGTCCACGCCGAACGAGGAGACCTTCCTGCGTTCCATCCGCCGCGTCCTGCGCCGTAGCCTGCGGCTGGAACAGCGCGACGTCGCCGTGCTGCACAAGGTATGCGACGAGATCGACGCGTACGTGGACCGCCGCTCGGTATCCCCAGGCCCGTCGGAATCTCCGGCTACCTCTGGCCCGCCGGACTCTCAGATCCCGAATTCGGAAGGATAGCGCACCGACTCGAGGCAAAGCCCCCGGGCCGGGGCGTTGGCGCCCGCGGCACGCCGGTCTCTCGCCGCCAGCATCTCCGCCATGACGCTTTCCGGCCATCGTCCCCGTCCGATATCCACGGCCGTGCCCACGATCGTCCGCACCATGTGGTGGAGAAAGCGGTTCGCCTCGATGCGCAGGTGGAGTTCGTCGTCCACCTCGATCCATTCCAGTTCCCGCACCTCGCAAACCGTGCCGTCGGCCGTCGACGTAGCCTGGCAGAAGGAAGTGAAGTCGTGTCGGCCTGCCAGGGGATTGCACGCCCGGCGCATGGCGTCCACGTCCAGCGGGTAGGCCACGTACCAGGCAAGGTGCCTGCGCATGGCGCTCGGACGGCGGATGATCCGGTAGACGTACCGGCGACCCACCGCGCTGAACCGGGCGTGAAAATCATCGGGGGCCTGCGTGGCTTCGAGCACGCGCACGTCCGGCGGCAGCACCCCGTTCAGCCCCTTCTTCAGCCGTTCCACCCCCATGTCCGAATCCGTCCTGAAGTGGACGACCTGGCCGGTGGCGTGCACCCCGGCGTCCGTGCGGCCCGCCGCGGTCGCCCTGAGGTCGGATTGCAGGATGGTGCGCATCGCCTCCTCCAGGACGCCCTGCACGGTCCGTCCCTCGGGCTGGAGCTGCCAGCCGAGAAATTCGGTGCCGTCGTATTCGATCGTGAGGACCAGCGTGCGCATGTCGGATTAAGGCGGCCTGGCGAGGTTAAGAGTGGATCAGAACAGAAGGCCTGCGGGGCCGATGATGTTGGCGACCGCGCCGAGGACGAGCAGGACCGTCACGGCCGCAATGGCCACAAAGTCGTTCCGGGCCAGGGCCATGACGCGGAACTGGGTGCGTCCGGCGCCGCCCCGGTAGCAGCGGGATTCCATGGCGACGGCCAGTTCCTCCGCCCGGCGGAAGGCCGAGAGCATCAGGGGCACCAGCAGGGCGGTCATTTTCCGGACGCGCCGGATCGGATTGCCGGTGAAGTCCGCGCCCCGGGCGGCCTGGGCCTTTTGCAGACGGTCCGCCTCCTCCACCAGCGTCGGGATGAACCGCAGGGCGATGACCATCATCATGGCCAGTTCATGGGCGGGCAGTCCGAACCGTTCCAGGGGCTTGAGCAGCCGCTCGATGCCGTCCGAGACGTCCAGCGGCGCCGTGGTCAGCATCAGCAGCGCCGCGATCAGCATGATGACCACCAGGCGCAGGCTGAACACTGCCCCCTGGAACATCCCCTCCCAGGTGGGCCCCGGCACGGTGTATCCGGCGATGATCACGGCTTCTCCCGGCGTGAAGCACGCATGGGCCGCGAAGGTGATGATCAGGATCAGGCGGAAGGCCTTCAGGTTGTTCAGCGGCAGGTGGAGCGGAACGCCGGAGACCCGCACCAGGACCGCGACCACGGCCAGCATGAAGAAGAACAGCGGCAGGGTCTTTACCCAGATCAGCGCCGCCATCAGCGCCAGGGCGCCGCACAGCTTGGTGCGCGGGTCCAGGCGGTGAATGGAAGACTCGCCGGGATAGTACTGTCCCAGCGTCAGGTGCTGGAGCATGGGGGTTCGTGTACTGAAGCCATCAGCATGGCGGGGTGAGCCGTGCGGGCCAAGCGGACCGGGAAGAGCAGGCCGCGAAGGACGGGAACGTCTCGCCGCGTGTTCGCGTCCAGGCAATAAAATACCCCACACAGGCGAGCATAAGTATTTTTAGGAGAACCTGTTCGGAACAGTGGTTGTCCCCCCGGGCAGTTCTGACGTCCTCCAATCTGGTGAGGCATGCCATCGATACCCGGAGCAGGATTCCCTATGGTATAGCAAAGGTTCTTTTAAAATGACTTTGCTGGAAACCTGTGTGAGGTAACAACCATTATACCCGGTCCGGCGCGGACCGGCAAGTGTTTTTGAGTTTTTCTCACCCGCTGCGGGGCGTGCCGTCGTCCGCCGCGGGGCGTGCCGTCAGGTTTTGCGCTTCTTCTTCTTGGCCGCGGGAAAGAGGACGTTGTTCAGGATGAGCCGGTAACCGGGGGAGTTCTTGTGGAGGGCGAGATTGGTCGGTGGATCGCCCACCAGGTGCTCCTCGTCCTCCGGATCGTGCCCTCCGTAGAAGGTGAACGTACCCATCCCGAAATTGCCGTGGAGGTACTTGACGTGGTCGGTCCCGGCCTCCTCGGCGAGGACGACCACGGTGCGCTTGAGCACGTCGCGGTGGAAGGAAGTGGACAGGCCGTAGAAGCCGGCGATGTAGTTCACGTGGTTCTGCGTGAGCATGGTGGGGACCGGGTCGTACTTGGCCGAGAAATCGAAGAGGGTGAAGGGCCCGGTCAGCACCTTGCCGGCATTGACCTGGTTCACGTCGATGTTGGAAAAGGAACCGACGAGCGGGTTCAGCTGCAGCGTGAAGTTCTCGAAGGCGAAGGTCTGGCCGAAGTCCAGCCTGGACTGGGCATCCGGATCGACGGGAGTGTGGTCGTACTCCGGCGCCACGATGTCGGTGTGGACCGAGGCCAGCGCGATCTCCAGGGTTTCCGTCGCCGCGCACATGGCGAAGACAAACCCGCCGTTCCCCACGTAGGACTTGATGCCCTGCGCCACGGCTTTCTTGGCCTCCGCGACTGTCGGATACCCCAGGCTTCGCGCCAGGGTCTCGTCGGTGGCCTGCTGCTGCTGGTACCAGGGCGTGCGGTGATAGCTGTAGAACTTGCTGTACTGCCCGGTGAAATCCTCGTGGTGCAGGTGCAGCCAGTCGTATTCCTTCAAGGTTCCGTCCAGCACCTCCTGGTCGAAGATCGTGTTGTAGGGCACTTCGGCGTATTCCAGCGCCAGGGTCACGGCATCGTCCCACGGCCGCTGGTCGGGCCGGGTGTATACGGCGATTTCGGGCGCTTTTTCTAGCAGCACCCGGTCCATGTTGTTTTCCTCGATATGGGCGTAAATCCGGACCAGTTCCGCGCCGTCGATCACCTGGAAACTCACGCCACGCAGGTGGCAGGACCGTACGCGGTCGGCCGTGGGGTCCATGACGAAGGACCCGCCACGGTAGTTCAGCAGCCATTCCACGGTGTAGCCCTGCTCCAGGGCCTGGAAGGCGATGCCGTAGGCCTTGAGATGGTCCTGCTGTTCCAGGTCCATGAAGATGAGCATCTTCTGGGCGCTGGCGGGGGTCGGCAGGAGGAAGAGCAGTGCGAAAAGGAGGGTCAGACGACGCATGTTTTGCCGTATGGGATGAAGGCAGGCCGGAACGGATGTGCGATTCGATGAGCCCTCATGCTAGCGAGGGTCGACTGACGGCCATGGAACCTCTACGCTCTGGATGGTCGACTCGGTCGGATTCGGCAGGAGATGGATGAATTCCTTGCCTGCTTCCATATCCAGGTCCGGCCCCATGGGATTCGGACCTCCTTGCTCATCCAGAAAGTCCAGATACCGCTCTATCGCGGGTATCGTCCGATCACGGGCTTCCTCGACCGTGGGCGCATTGCTGTGGATACCGGGCAAGGACGGGCAGAACGCATGAAACTGTTCGCCGTCAGATTCTATGACAACAGTAACTCTGGTCTTCATGGTGATCTTCTCTTCGATTGCGCGGACTGTGCGGGCCATGCTGGCCATGCTGGCCGGTGGTAGCAGCATTTCGGCACCGTCCGCCTGTTAAAATATGACGCGGGTTGTCCGCAGGGTCAACGGAAACAGATCGCAGTACACAGGTATCGCCTCACGGATTCGAACTTGCATGGGCAGCGTAATTGTCAGCGTCACTGTGGTATTTAACGAGGCCCTGTTATATGGAATAGTCGGAGCGTGAACTACAATCTAGCATCCGGGGCGACAAAAAAGACGTCATGTGATAAGACCTCATACGTTCTGGTCGCCGTGCAACGCCGCCAGGTTGTCCACGTACTTGTGCCCACTGCCCGTATTGAAGAGCACGACCCGGTCTGACCGGTCGATGCGTCCGAGTGCGATCATCTTCCGCAGTCCGGCCAGCACGGCGCCGCCTTCGGGCGCCGCGAAGATGCCCTCGCAGGCCCCGATCTCCCGCACGCCGCTCACCATGTCGCCGTCGGGAACGGCCACCGCGTCTCCTCCGCTTTCCCGAATCGCGGACAGCATCAATTTGTCCCCCACGGCGGCGGGTACGCGCAGCCCGCTGGCGAGCGTATGGGCGTTCTCCCACTCCGGTGCGTCCGGCCACTGCTGTTCCCAGGCCCGGACTATGGGCTGGCAGCCGGCGGCCTGCACCGCGATCATGCGGGGCCGTTCCGGTCCGATCCATCCGAGGGCTTCCATCTCGGAGAAGGCCTTCCACATGCCGATCAGTCCGGTCCCGCCCCCCGCCGGATAGAGGACCGCGTCCGGCAGGACCCAGCCGCACTGTTCGGCCAGTTCGTACCCCATGGTCTTCTTGCCCTCCACGCGGTAGGGCTCCTTCAGGGTGGAGACGTCGAACCATCCTTCCGTGTCCTTCCGCGCGGCCACCTGCTTGCCGCAATCCGTGATCAGGCCGTCCACGAGTTCCACCACCGCGCCGTGGGCCCGGCACTCGACGATGAAGGGCCGGGGGGTGTCCCGGGGCATGAATACGTGCACGGGGATGCCCGCCTTTGCGCCGTAGGCCGACAGTGCGCCCGCCGCGTTGCCGGCGGAAGGTATGGCCAGGGATTCCGCCCCCAGTTCCAGGGCGCGGGACACCGCCATGGCCAGGCCCCGGGCCTTGAACGAGCCGGTGGGATTGACGGATTCGTCCTTGATGTAGAGCCCGTCCATGCCCATCCGCTGGCCCAGGCGCCGGGCGTGCATCAGGGGCGTGCCGCCCTCGCCCAGGGTGACGATGGCCGATCCGTCGCGCATGGGGAGCATCTCTCGGTAGCGCCACAGGGTCGGTTCGCGCATCGCCAGGATGTCCGGGGTCAGTGCCTTTCCTGCCTCGTCGGTGTCGTACCGGGCGAGCAGCGGCCGCCCGCAGTCGGGGCACAGGTTCCGCAGCCGGTCCGCCGGCAGCCTTTCGCCGCAGTCGCTGCATTCCAGGTCGACCAGAAAGCTCATTATCGTTCCTCTCACAGGTCGAAGAACAGCCCGATGCCCGCGTAGTCGTCTTCCAGGTGATGAAACTGTCCGTGGTCGCTGCGGCCCCCGTGGTATACGAAAGCAACGCGAAGACCCCGGGAAGCCCCGTTGTGAAACAGCAGTCCCGCGTGAGCCGTGCGGTTGACCGAGATCTCCCCGTCCCGGAACAGCCGAACGTCGCAGGCCAGGTAGGCCCGGGTTGCACCGCCATCGCCCGCGAAGGGACGGAAGACCAGCTCGGCGCCGCCCTGGACCCGCCACCGCCGCACATCCGGGATGGCGTGGTTCGACCACCGCAGGCTGCCGTAGACGCGGGCGGAACCGATCGAGGAACCGACGGCGGATCCTGGCGCGAAGCGCATCTCGCGGGCGCCGTAAAGCGTGAAATACTCCCGGCTGTAGGTTATGGCCCCCATGGCCTGGTCCGCCCGGTCCGCCCGGTCCGCCCGGTCCACCCGGTCCGCCTGGTCTGTCCGGCCCGTCTGACCTGCCTGACCTGTCTTGCCCGGTCCGCCGTACCCGCCGTACCCGCCGTACCCGTCGTACCCGTCGGCCAGGTGGGCGCTCACGTGGGCGTATTCGAACCGCCAGGTGATCCGGTCGTTGCCCAGGTCCGCGTGGAAGCCGATCAGGTAGTCGGCGGTCTCGAGGGGGAAGGTCGTTCCCGACCGGCGCAGCTTCGAGAAGACGCCGGCATGTATCCCGGTCCGGAAGTGCAGGTCGCTGTCCGCGCCCCACGCATAGTCGGCAGCTTCCCAGGAACCGCCGATGTCGCCGTTCAGCCGGTCGCCCAGGTTGGACGTTACCGCCAGCCGCGCCTCGGTCGGGTCGGCCAGCAGCGGGCGGAACAGCCGCTGTTGCGGAGCGGCGAAGCTCCAGGTCCCCGCCGCGGCGTCCCCGGCCGAACCCGGTGCAAGGCCGAGTGCCAGGAGAACAACACCGGCAAAGACCGGCAGGCGCGTTGCGGAAAGGCCTTCCGTCCTGCGGATCATGCCCGTTCTGGTTTTGTGTTGTAATGCGGAATTACTTTTGTTTATTTGAATAAATAGAATGTGTAAATTCCTTCGTTTACCATGCCTTGTTTTCGCGGAATCAGACACCAGCGAACCGAGCCTGTAACCTGTTCCGCTTGCCATACATAGACTGTAATCGTGTCATCTGAACTCAGAGGAAGGATTCCGTATTCTTTCCGCGTGTTTTCTGACCGTTTGTACGTCTGCCATAGTAATTAAAGGAATCAGCTGTGGCAAGGATAGCCCGGCGAGCCCGGCGGCGCTTCCCGACCGGGTTTACATTCCTTCACTCACCGTACTTCCGTCCCGCAATCGCCACGGCCTCATGTCTTTCCTGTCGCGAACCCGGGTCGCCCTGCTGATACTGTTGGGCGGAACGCTATATGCCGGATCTTCCCACGCCCAGGAGACACACCCCTTCGTCAGCAATCTCAGCCAGGGGAGTACTGGAACGGCGAGCCCTTCACTCTGGAATCGCGCCCAGGGCTTTGACACCGGTTCACACCAGGATGGCTATACGCTTCGCAATGTCCAGATCTTCATGGGGGACACACAGTATTTCAAAGTGTCCGTATGCCCGACCGATTCGAACGGCCAACCGCCCACTGACCGGCATGGCGCCACGGGATCAGGCTGCACCGAGCTTGCGCTTCCGTCCCCCAAACAATCGGGCACGGTAACCTTCAACGCGCCATCAGGCACGACGCTTCTGCCGGATACCACGTACTCGGTTTTCATCGAATTCGGGAGCAACTATTCACTGGCCCGCACGAGTTCCGATAACGAGGACGAAAATCCCACGGAGGGATGGAGCATCGCGAACGGATACCTTTTCCAGCAACTCAATTCGGGCTATATCGCCTCCGACCCCTCCACTCCTGACAGGTTTATATGGCGAACGAGCAGGTACTCGTTCCGCATGACCGTCAACGGGGTAACTGCCACGGGCAAGCCGAATATCGAGGGGCGTACGTTCGTGCCGGCTCTGCTGACCGTCGACACTTCGGAAATAGGTTCACTGAGCGGACTGACCGATCCCGATTTCACCTACCAGTGGATCCGGGTGGATGCCAACGGCACGAATCCTGTGAACGTGGGGACGGACTCGACGTACACGCTGACCGATAGCGACGCGGGCAAACAGATCAAGGTGAAGGTCGGGTTCGTCGACGACTTAGGAAGAACCGACTCGGTTACCAGCGACGCGTTTCCGTCTGTCGACGACACGGTCGGGGAAGCTGCCGTATGCAATGTGCCCTCACTCACCGGGGGCGCCGCCATCATCTGGTCCGGAAACATGAGGTTGGGAGAACATACCGATTCAGCGCTGGGCGACCTGGCCGGTTATTCGTCCGTCGGCACGGGCTTTGGCACCCTGAACGACCCGACTTTCCGGTTCGACCCCGACGGCGCCGAGTACACGATAACGGATATCCACCATAATTCCGGTTCCGGACACACTATAAACCTGGGCCTCGACCAGGCTTTCAGCGCCGACGAAAAACGCACGCTGACGCTGTATGGCTGTAGTGAACCTCTGTATCTGATGGACACGGCCAATCCACAAACGGTGGACGGCCGGGTGATATACAAGTGGGAGAACACGGGTCTCATCTGGTCTTCCTACATCGTCAAAACGCTATACCTCGTGCGGGACGAGGAGGCTCCCGAATTCAGTAGTGTGGCGATCGACACGACCGCCATCGCGTTGACCTTCACCGAAGACCTGGCCAGTAACCCGCCGCCCGTCACCGCGTTCACGGTAAACAGGAGGACATCGGCAGGCGTGCGGAATACGGTAGGCCTGACGGGAGCCGCGACTATCGAAGGAGCGGTGCTGACCCTGACCCTCAGCAGCGCGGTTACCGATACCGACATACTGAGCGTCGTCTATGCAAAGCCGGAATCCGGCAATAAGCTGAGCGATCTCTTTTTGAACGAAGTGGCCGAATTTACGACCCCGGCTTTCTCCATCGGCGTGATGGGTTTGGGCTGCCTGGCGCCCGATCTGGGGGACCGCGAGAAGGTCTGGGAAGGGGATCTCAGTGTGGGAGTGTACCGCGTCGGACAACGGAAGGAGATCATCACGGGCTACGGTTACGACAGCGTGCAGGGGTTCGGTTCGCTGGATCCGGACAACTTCACGATCGGCGGTAACGACAAATATGGTATCAAATTGGTGTTGTTGTACGATCAGCCCAATCCAGGTGTGTCGGTGTATCAGCCCGGCGATTTCGTGTTCGTCCTGGACCGGGCGCTGAAACCGGAAGTGAGGGCTGATCTCCAACTGCACGTTTGCGATGCGGCCCCCTTTGAATTCGCGGCGGCGGACAGCCTGGTATATACGAACAATGCCGGCCAGAAGGAATACGACTATTCCTGGAGCAGTGTCGAACTGGAATGGGCGAACATCTTCGACCGGAAGCTTACGCTGAGCCGGGCGATGGAGGAGCAGTCCAGTCAGCAACAGTCCCCCGAGACGATCGCCGAAACCGCAACGGCTGGACCGGAAGCACGTTTCGCAAGCCTTCCCGACCGGCATGACGGTGCGTCGGAGATCCGTTTCGAACTGCATTTCTCCGAAGAGCCCGATGAGTTGAGCTACCTCACGGTGCGGAACGGTCTGCTCGAAGTGTCAGGCGGGACCGTCACGGGCGCGCGTCGCATGATCCCGCACAACGACACGAGCTGGTTGGTTACGGTCGAGCCGTCGAGCGGCGGGGATATCTTCATATCGATCCCCGCGCGGCCCTGCGGCGCAACGAATTCCGTCTGTTTTGACGGGCGGCCGCTTGCGACGTCCGTTACAACCTTCGTGCCGGGGGTGGAGTTCTTCGCGGTGTTCAGCAAGGTACCGAAAGAGCACGACGGAGTGAATTCCATCGTGATCGAAATGCAGATCACCGACCAGCCCGATGGGTTAAGCTATCTCACGGTGCAAGACGGACTTTTCGAAGTGTCGGGCGGTAGCATTGAAAGGGCGTGGCGGCTCAATCCCCCCGACAACAAGGGCTGGGGTTTGCGTATCGTTCCCGATGGCACAGGAGACGTCGTGGTGCGGCTTCGCGAAACCACGGACTGCGGCTCGCCGCCCGGCGTGTGTACCGAGGACGGCCGCATGCTGCCGGGGAATCTGCAGGCCACCGTGTACGGTCCCGCCGTCCTCTCGGTCTCCGACGCTGAGGTGCGCGAAGGCCCGGCCGCGAACCTGGAATTCACGGTAAGCTTGAGCAGGCAGCGCTACAAGGCCACGGAGGTGACGTATACTACTTCGGACAGCACCGCTCGAACGGCGGATGGCGACTATACCGCCGTTTCGGGCACGCTGGTCTTGCCCGCCCTGCAGACGGGCGGGACCATCTCGGTGCCGGTTCTGGACGACGATCTCAACGAGGGGACGGAATACCTGGTCCTGACTCTATCCGCCGCCAGCGGGGCGGTGTTCGGGGATTCGATAGCCATCGGGACGATAATCAACAGCGATCCTCTGCCGGACGCCTGGCTTGCCAGATTCGGCCGTTCGGTATCGGACCAGGTGATGCGGTCCGTCGAAAGAAGACTCGAAAGCGGTTCCAGGTCCTCCCACCTGACCATCAGTGGAAGGGAAATCAGCCGGTTGTGGGATAGAAGCGAAGCATACCGGTTGCAGACAGGACTGGTAACGCTGCTCGGCCTGACTGGCGCATTTGAAGGGTCCGCCGGCAACAACTCCGGTGGCGGCATCGGGATCGCCGGCCAAAAACGCTCCGCCTCACACTCCGGTGGCGCCCGCATACCCGATCCGCGCGCACTGGTCAGCTCGACTTCCTTCCATTTTAACAGGGATACGGGATCCGGTACGGGCGGCGGCTCGCGCCGTATTTCGGCCTGGGGCGAGTACGCCTTCACCCGGTTCAACGGCAATGAAGACGGGCTTTCTCTCGAAGGCGACGTAAATACTGCAATCGTCGCGCTGGACGGACAGTGGGGACGCAGAACAGCCGGCGTCGCCTTCTCATACAGTGAAGGACGCGGCGGATACACCCGGCCCGATGCCGGGTCCGACGCAACGGGTGGTACGATCGGCAGCACGCTGGCCGCTTTCTATCCCTACGTCCATTACCGACACAATCGCCGCACGTCTGTCTGGGGCCTGCTGGGGTACGGACGGGGCAACCTCGAGGTTACCCCGGACGAAACAGAGTCTATACTGGAAACGGAAGTGAGCAATGCCATGGCGGCCCTGGGCGCACGGGGTCTTCTCACGATGCATTCCGCCGGGGCCGGACTGGTTGACCTGGCAGTACGATCGGATGTCCTGCTTACCCGTACCACTTCCGCATCGATTGCCGGACTGTCGGCCGGGAAGGGCGCGACGAGCCGGATGCGGCTTATCCTCGAAAGCTCCGGCGCGTTGCCCCTTCTGGGCGGCATCCTCACGCCAAACCTGGAAACCGGCCTTCGTTATGATGGCGGAGACGCGGAGACGGGTGCGGGGATCGAGGCGGGCGGCGGCCTGGGTTGGATCGTCGGTCCCCTGTCAATGCGGGTGAATGCACACAGGCTGCTCGTACACAACGATGGCGCGTACGAGGAGTGGGGTTACGGTGCGTCGATGCGTTACGAAGCAGGCACGGCGGCTGACGGCCGCGGCCTTCGTCTTCGCCTTGGTTCCCGCCGGGGAGCGTCGCCCGGCGGCGTGCAAAGGCTCTGGTCGGCACGGACCGCCGTTGAAATGATGCCACGGGGCTCCCCGTCCCGAGACCAAGGCTACGACGCCGAGGTCGGCTACGGCATCCGCAGCGGCGGCCTGTGGTACCCCTACCTGGCTGCGGACACCGACGCAGACGGCCACCACGAGACGCGTCTCGGCCTGACGGTCGTCGTCGGCAGCGTGTTCGACGCACGCCTGGAAATCAGCCGGTCCGGGGACGTCAGCCATCTGCCGGACGCCACTGTTATCATGCGCGGATCATTGAGGTTCTAGACGACAACGCCCCGCCAGGCGTTTGTCTTATGTTTACGTCATGAGTCCCGGACAAATGCAAAGATCGCTCAAAGACCGATGAACAAGGCGTTTTGCCCGTATCGTCGGGCGGAATGTGCTTGACACAGCCGGCGTCTTTCGATTAGTTTGCGAAATCTTGTTCAAATTGGAAATCATGTAGCCAATCGGAATACCCGGAGTCGATTACAGTGCCGCGTAACCTGAACAGCTTCGGTGCCCGCGCCGCATTGAACGCGGGCGGAAGCGCCAGTACCTACTACTCGCTATCAAGGGCCGAGGAAGGCGGCGCCGGGGACATTTCGCGTCTTCCCTTCTCCCTCAAGGTCATGGTGGAGAACCTGTTGCGCCACGAAGACGGCGTGTCGGTCTCCGCGGAGGACGTGGCCGCCGTCGTCGAAAGCGCCGCGGGCGGGCCCTCCGAACGGGAGATCGCCTTCCGCCCAGCGCGGGTGCTGATGCAGGACTTCACGGGCGTGCCGGCCGTCGTCGACCTGGCCGCCATGCGGGACGCCATCCGGAAGCTGGGCGGCGCGGCCGACCGCATCAATCCCCTGCAGGACGTGGACCTGGTCATCGACCATTCCGTACAGGTGGACGAGTTCGGCTCCCGCCGCGCCTTCGCGGCCAACGTGGACCGCGAGTTCGACCGGAACCTGGAGCGGTACCGCTTCCTCAAGTGGGGGCAGCGGGCCTTTGACAACTTCCGCGTCGTCCCGCCCGGTACGGGCATCGTGCACCAGGTCAACCTCGAGTATCTGGCCAAGGTGGTCTTCGCCCGGGAGCGCGACGGGGAATCGATCGCCTATCCCGACACGCTGGTGGGGACGGATTCCCATACGACCATGATCAACGGGCTCGGCGTGGTCGGCTGGGGCGTGGGCGGCATCGAGGCGGAAGCGGCCATGCTCGGCCAGCCGGTATCGATGCTCATCCCGTCCGTGGTGGGATTCAGGATGACCGGCGCCCTGCCGGCCGGGGCCACGGCGACGGACCTGGTCCTGACGGTCACCCAGATGCTCCGGGCACACGGCGTCGTCGGCAAGTTCGTCGAATTCTACGGTCCCGGGCTGGACAGCCTGTCCCTGCCCGACCGGGCGACCATCGCCAACATGGCTCCCGAATACGGCGCCACCGTGGGGTTCTTTCCGGTGGACGGCGAGACCCTGTCCTACATGGAACTCACCGGCCGAGACGCAGGCGAGATCGAACTGGCCGAAGCCTATTCGAAGTCGCAGGGCCTGTTCCGCACAAGCAGCACCCCCGACCCGGTCTTCTCCGACGCCCTGGAACTCGACCTCGGCACCGTCGAACCGAGCATGGCGGGCCCCCGCAGGCCCCAGGACCGCGTATCGCTGTCCAGCGTCAAGCCGTCGTTCCGGAAGGAACTGGCCGCCATGCTGGCCGACGAGAACCCGGACCTTTCCGACGAGACCGTCGACCAGTGGGTGGACGGCAACGGGCACGCGCCCGGCGAGCTGGGCACGCTGGCGAAAAAAGCGCCCGTCGACATGGACGGATCGGCCTTCGACCTGGGACACGGATCGGTGGTGATCGCGGCGATTACCAGCTGCACGAACACGTCCAACCCGGCCGTGCTTGCCGCCGCCGGCGTCCTGGCGAAGAAGGCCGTCGAACGGGGCCTGACCACCCGGCCCTGGGTGAAGACCAGCCTCGCGCCGGGCTCGCAGGTCGTGACCCGGTACCTGGAAGACATGGGCCTGCTTCCCTACCTGGAGCAGCTCCGGTTCCACGTCGTGGGCTACGGCTGCACGACCTGCATCGGCAACAGCGGCCCCGTGCCCGCCCCCATCGGCGACGCGGTGCGGGAATCCGACCTGGTCGCGGCCGCGGTACTGAGCGGCAACCGGAATTTCGAAGGCCGCGTGAACCCCATCGTCAAGGCCAATTATCTGGCTTCGCCGCCGCTCGTGGTGGCCTACGCCCTGGCCGGACGCATGGACGTGGACCTGTACAACGAACCCATTGGAACCGACCAAAAGGGCGGCGACGTCTATCTGCGGGATATCTGGCCCACGCCCGGAGAGGTCCGGGAGGCCGTGCGCGCCTCCGTGCGCCGGGAGATGTTCCAGTCGATCTACGCCGACGTCTTCACGGGCGACGACCGCTGGGCGGAACTGGCCGCGACGAGCGACGAGTCCTATGCCTGGGACGACGCGTCCACCTACGTCAAGCTCCCGCCCTACTTCGACGACATGCCGCCTGAACCCGGCAATATCACGGACATTCGGGGCGCCCGCGTACTGGCGGTGCTCGGCGATTCCGTCACGACGGACCACATTTCACCTGCCGGTTCGATCCAGGCCGACAGCCCCGCGGGCCGGTACCTGGTCGAGCGCGGCGTGGCACCGAAGGACTTCAACTCATACGGCGCGCGGCGGGGCAACCACGAAGTCATGATGCGGGGCACCTTCGCCAACATCCGGCTGCGCAACCGCCTGGCGCCGGGCACGGAGGGCGGCTGGACGAAGACCGCGCCCGACGCCGAACCAGTCGCCATCTACGATGCCGCCATGGCGTACCGCGCCTCGGATACCCCGCTGATCGTCATCGCCGGCAAAGAGTACGGATCCGGCTCGTCCCGGGACTGGGCCGCCAAGGGGCCCAATCTCCTCGGCGTCCGGGCCGTGATCGTGGAAAGCTACGAACGCATCCACCGCAGCAACCTCATCGGCATGGGGATCCTGCCTCTGCAGTTCGAGGAGGGTGAAAGCGCCGAATCGCTCGGCCTGACCGGTTTCGAGACCTACGACATCGAGGGGATCGAGGGCGGCATCACCCCCCGGCAGCGCGTCCGTGTCCAGGTGACCGCCGCGGACGGCGCCACGAGAACATTCAGCACCCTTGTGCGCATCGACACCCCGGTGGAGGTGGAATACTACCGCCACGGCGGCATTCTGCAATATGTACTGCGGGGCCTGTTGGCGTCGGGAGCATAGCGGCACGCGCTGAAAAACAGCGGCACGCGCTGAAAAACGTAGATAACGAACCGGCCAGCGCCGGTATTGAAAAAGGGAAATCGGCCCGGGCATGCGGGACGGTTTCCCCATACTTTTGGAGGCAACGGGAAGCATGGGCATTAGGGTAGGGATCAACGGGTTCGGCCGCATCGGCCGCATGGTCTTCCGGGCCATGTCGGAGCGGACCGGGTTCGACGTGGTCGCCATCAACGACCTGACCGACAGCGCGACGCTGGCGCACCTGCTGAAATTCGACTCCGTCCACGGCCGGTACGACCATCCGGTGAAGGCCGTGAACGGAGGACTCGCGGTGAATGGAAACAAGATCGAGATCGTGTCCGAACGGGACCCGGCAAACCTGCCCTGGGGCGACCGCGGCGTGGACCTGGTGGTGGAGTCGACCGGCATTTTCACCGATGGCGAACAGGCATCGGCCCACCTGTCGGCCGGGGCGAGGAAGGTACTGATCTCCGCGCCGGCCACCAACGTGGACGCGACCATCGTCATGGGCGTGAACGACGGAATCCTGAGCGACGGGCACCGCGTGGTCTCCAACGCCTCGTGCACCACGAACTGCCTCGCCCCCATGGTGTCGGTGCTGCACGAGCACTTCGGCGTCGTCCGCGGTTCCATGACCACGGTCCACGCCTACACCAGCGACCAGCAGATCATCGATTTCGCCCACAAGGACCCCCGGCGCGCCCGTTCGGCGGCCCTGTCCATGATCCCCACGAGCACCGGCGCGGCCAAGGCCATCGGCGAAGTGATCCCGGAGCTCAACGGCCGGCTCAACGGCATGGCGGTCCGCGTGCCCGTCCCCGACGGCTCCCTCACCGACTTCGTGGCCCAGGTCGAACGCGTGCCCACGGCCGAAGAAGTCAACGCCGCCTTCGCGTCCGCCGCGAAAGGCCCCCTCAACGGCATCCTCGAGTACTGCGAAGACCCCATCGTCTCCGTCGACATCGTGCACAACCCCGCCTCGTGCATCTTCGACGCCGAGCTGACCATGATCATCGACGACAACCTCGTCAAGATCTGCGGCTGGTACGACAACGAATGGGGTTACTCCAACCGCTGCGTGGACCTGCTGGAGCGGCTGGCGAAGGTGTGAGGGGTGGGGTCCGGTCCAAGCAACCTTTCGGACCGGCCTACGCAAAACCCCTGGCCGAAAGCATCCCGCCTACGCGTCCCCGGGGCGGATCAGGCGGTAGCCGACGCCGCGCACGTTGGCGACGTAGGACGGGTTGTCAGCGCTTTCACCGAGCTTTCTCCGTAGACGTTTGACGGTGGCCCGTACGAGCCTTGTGTCGCCGAAACCGCGCCTGCCCCAGATCTCGCGCAGCAGGGTGTCGTAGGTGGCGATCCGTCCCGTGCAGAGCGAAAGCACGCGCAGCACCTCGTATTCCGTAGCCGTCAGCGCCACCGGCCGACCCGCGAGCTTGACTTCGCGGCGGTCGTAATCGATGGCCAGCTCGCCGAGTACGAAACGATCCGGGTTGGCCCGCCGGCGGAGGATGGCCCCGATCCGGGCCGTGAGCTCGGTCGGCGAGAAGGGCTTGACGATGTAGTCCTCGGCGCCGGCCTCCAGCGCCCTGGCGATCGTCTCGTCGCGTCCGTAGCCCGAGATGAAGATCACCGGCAGGGTGGCGAGCTCGGGTATCTTCCGCATGAGTTCGATCCCGTCGGTTCCAGGCAGCATCAGGTCGAGCAGGACCAGCTTAGGCCTTTCCGTTTCGATGATGCTCGAGATTTCCCGGTGATCGGCCGTCACCACGGCGGAGTAGTCCGCGTCGGCGAGGACGTCGCGCACGTAACTCAGCGTCTGCGGGTCGTCGTCCACGATGAGCACCGTCGTCGGCTGGCGTCCCTCCGAAACCTGGCCGGAGGCGCGCCGGGCATCGCCGGCCGCTGCGTCTTCGCCGCCCGTATCCGCGACAGGAATCGTGAAGATGAAACGCGTGCCCTTGCCCACGCCCGGGCTTTCGGCCCGTATGCGCCCGCCGTGGGCCTCGACCAGTCCCTTGCAGATGGCAAGGCCCAGTCCACCGGCCACGCCGGAGTCTACTTCGTTGCGCCCGTATTTGCGAAACAACCGCCCCAGCAGTTCCGGTGCAATGCCCCGGCCCTCGTCGGCCACCGCGACCGCTACGTACACGCCGTCCCGCTCGGCCGAGATGCGTATGGGAGCCGTTGCCGCCGAATGGCGGGCGGCGTTGGCCAGCAGATTGTTCAGCACCTGCACGATGCGTTTCCGGTCGGCGAGCACCGGAGGCAGGTCGGGCGGCAGGTCGATGAGGACGTTGTGCCTGGCGCCGCCGGACAGGAACGTGTTGCGGGCCTGGTCCACCAGGAAACTCACCTCCGAGGGTTCCGGGGTGACCGACAGCGTGCCCGTATCGGTGCGTCCCGCGTCGAGCAGGTCGCCAATCAGACTGTCCATGAGATTGGCCTGTTCGTCGATGATACGGAAGAACTGGCGCACTTCGGCCGGATCGAGTTCCCGCGAGGCGTTCAGCACAGTCGTCGCCGATCCCTTGATGGAGGTCAGCGGCGCACGCAGTTCGTGGCTCACCATGCTGAGAAACTCGGCCCGTGTCCGGTCCAGTTCCTGCAGTGCCGCCAGGTCCTGCATGGTGACCACCACCGACGTCACCGCACCGTCCTCGCCGCGAACCGGGGTGGCGCTCACGAGCACCGTCACATTGCGCCCGTCGGGAATGGTAATCACGACCTCCACGTCACGCACCGTCTCGGCACTGTGGAGCACCTGGGCAAGGGAGAACTGGTCCAGCGCGATTTCGCGTCCGTCGGCGAAGCGGCAGGTCGCCACCTCGAGTAAGGCTTCAATGGGTTTTCCCGGCAGACGCAGGTTCTCCCCGATCCGCTTCGCCTCCCGGTTCATCGACACCGGACTGCCGGTCACCGCTTCGAACACCACGACGCCCACCGGGGAAGTCTCTACCAGTGACTCGAGGTCGGCCCTGGTGCGCTGCTCGCCGCGGTACTTGCGCGCGTTGGCAATCGCGGCGGCCGCCTGTGAGGCGAGCTGCAGGAGGACCTCCTCGTCCTCGTCCGTGAACTCACCGCCCTTCGCCTTACCGGCCAGGAAGAGGACACCGGCCTTCTCACCGAGGTGAAGCATCGGCGCGACCAGGAAGGCAATGGCGGTAGGCAGACTGTCCGACGAATAGCCGGTCTCGCGCACGTACCGGGAAAGGTCCGCCCGCCTGAACGGACCGGCCAGACCGCGGATGTGTTCGAAGAATTGCAGCCCGTCGGGCCATGCCAACAGTCGCTGATGCTCCTCGTCGGAGAGACCGGTGGTGACGAAATCCTGGAGATGGCCGGCCTCGTCGACGGTGGCGATGGCGCCGTAGCGCGCTCCGGTCAATGCGCCGGCACGCTCCACGGCCTCCTCGAGGACCGTCTCGAGGTCCAGGCTGGCACTGATACGCAGGAGCGCCTCGTTGAGCGCGGCGTTGCGATCGCGTACCTCCCGTACCTCCCGTACCTCCCGTACCGGATCGTCGTGTGCACTCAATGATCTGACCTCTCATGGATGTCCACCACGCGTTCATTCCGTCCCTTGCGAATGTTCGATCTGCCGGCCAAACGGCTTCGAAACGGTTTTCTGCAAACGCGCTTACCATCGCGATATTCCACAAAAGCGGGAATACGCGTGTTTGTCTTTGAATATCGCGGTAGTTACACACGTTTGTCACCAAAAAACTGGTTTTTAACCTGCCTGTGGTTTTTCATTTAGCGTAACCGGCGCTAGCACGGACATCCTGCCGGCAACGGGTCACTGCCTATCAGAATTCGCGGGAAAGAACGGTCCTGTGATTACAGGGCGTTGCGCAGTTAATCGGCTTGTGATCACCCCGGCATGGCTGTAATATGGTAAGTCGGCCTGAAACAAAATCCCGGAATAAACTTCATGCGGATCAAACGGCATTTTATCCTGATTCCATTCCTGGTATGCTGCCTGTCGCCCCTTCACACTTCGAGTGCGCGCCAGGAGGCTTCCGCACGGATGGTGACGAGCGCGTGGCAGGAATCGGGTGAGCGGCAAGCGCCGTCCGCCCCGCAGAACGGCGATTCCCGCTTGCTCGTCGTCGACTACGCCATGGCCTATCCGGTAGCGCACGCCGGGATGATCCGCGCGTTCTCGGAAGCGGGGTTCGACGTCGACTACCGGCCGTATTACCCCGCCATGGTGGAACGGGACGCCCGGGATTACGACGCCATCGTGCTGCTGGGCGGCGGCGATCCGGGCATGAGCATCCAGGAAGTGGACCTGGCGATCAACTTCGTCTCGCGCGGCAAAGTGCTCATGCTGGCCATGCCTTCCGACGGACCCTACGGCGAAGGGAGGAAGGTCAATCCCGGCGTCCACGACCGGTACCAGTTCAACGAGGTCCTGGCCCGCCTGGATATCAACCTGCATGCGCTGAACGCCGACCATGAAACCGGTCCCGTCCTGAATCCCGTGGTGCATTTCGAATGGGCCGCCGGCCACCCGGCCGCACGGGGCCTGGACGGCAGCGTAGCGGTCCGCTCCGGTACCCGCCTGCTCGTAGGCGACGCTGCCGTACCGCTGCTCGTGGAACCAGAAGGCGCGCCGCCCGGAGAGGAGATCGAAGCGGAACCCGCGCCGGAACCCGAATACCGCGTGGTCCGCAGGACCATGCGCATCCCGCCGGATGGCGCGGTGCCGGGGGAAGAGGTCGAGCTGCTGCTGCGCGGCGACCGGGAGTTGCGGCCCAGCCTGTACTACCGGAACCGGGAGCCCGTCCCGGTGGACTGGACCACGGCGAGATTCAGGGGCAAGGTGGAAGTCGTATCGGACGCGAAGGACACGCTGACCGTGCGCATGTCCGGCAATCGCTGGGGATCCGAATACGCGCTGGTCGGCGTTCCGGTGGAGGTCATCGCCGCCGCCTTCGCCGACCGGGAGATCCGGGAAGAGATCCGGTCCGCCTCGGACCTGGCGTCCATGCGGGACGACGAAGAGACCTTCGGCCGCCTGGCGGTGGCTGCCGCGGGACGGACCGGGCGGCTGAACGAGGGATTCGTCCTGGCCGTGGACCGGCAGGTGCTGTCCGGACTCGACCGGGCCCAGCCGCCCTTGGGCATCCCGACCGTGGAAGCCGACCGCGAAGGACTCAAGCGTTTTCTGGGCGGGTTCGCGAGGTACGTCCGCGCGCTGGTCGATTCCCCCGGGGACTGGTCATCCGACCACACGTACGCCACGGCCCGGATGCCCGGGAACCGGAAACCGGATATCTCCCTCAACAACGTATCCGTAGGTACGGTAGTGCCCGAACGGGTCCGGGTGGTCCGTAGCGCGGCGACCGGTCCGGGCGCAGCCACAAACGCCGACTCAGTCTCCGACCCGGCCGTTGGCGCGGAGCCTGCCCCCCCTGCCGTCGCCCCGGCTGCCGGCGCGGAGGCTGCGGGCACGGTGGCTGCTCCGCTTCGAGGCGTATGGGATTTCGTCGCCAGGCGGCATGAGCATATGGGCGATCTCGCCGGCATGCTGCCCGGCCTCGGAATGGATTTCCTCTGGACCGTGGCGCCGGCCGCCAGCTACACCGGGGGTACCGAAGCGACGGGCGACGTGCGCTTCGAATCGTGGGCGCTGCCCATCCTCAACCGCCTGGGGGGCACACAGACAGCCTGGTACGCCGGCGTCAGCGCCCCGCGCGAACGCGAGATCACCGGCGACTACGAAGCCGCCCGGGACGCCCGGGGGGACGCGGTCGGCCTGCCCTCCCGGCTGGACATGGCCTACCTGAACCGGCACCTCTTCGAGCCGGCGCGCGCCATCGCCCGGCACAGCCGCGGCCAGCGGGCCCTGAAGGCCATCGTGCACGACTGGGAGCCCCATATCACGCGCCCCGCGGAGGCCTATGCCGCGACCGACGCCTTCGACGATCTGCATTTCCGGTACTTCGTCCGCCATCTCGTCCGGAACGGACTGTACCACGGCGACGAATTCAGGTCGCTCATGGGGCTGGACCGGGAAGACCGGTTCGAGTGGCTGCTGAAATCGGGATACCTGGAGACCTACATCCAGCTCCAGGAAGCCAACGCCGAGCGCCTCGGTGTGCTCTACCGGCAATCCATGGACGAAATCAATCCGCTACTGCGCCACGGCGCCTTCGTCCGCTCCCTGCGGCCGGACTGGTTTCGCCTGGGCTTCTGGAGAGGCGCCGGCACGGCGGAACGTCCCTTCCTCGTGTTCTCCTACGAACGTCCGCCGGACTGGTATGCCGGATTCTTGCGCGACCAGGGCATCTCCGTCCGGGTTATCCCCGTTGGGCTCCTGGGCCTGATGAGCAGTGAAGATCTGCCGGATGTCTTGCGAAAGGCCGCCGAACGAGGCGGCTACGCCCTTGAGCGCGGCATCTGGCTCGTCGCCGACCCGGGCGAGGAATCGGGTCTGAACACGCCTCCCGGGGGCTTGACGCGGGAAGCGCTGCTGGAGGCGGTGCGGTAGGTGGACGGGGAGTAGATGGTCTGGCGCCGTACGCTGCCTACACCCGCGGGATTTTACTCATCATAATACTGTTGGGAGGTAGCGAATGCCGGGAATATCCGACGGCCCCATGCAGTTTGAAGAGGATCTGGAGCAAATCAGAGACGATATCAGCCGGATACGGGAGGACATCGACTGGATGAGTCAGTTCGGGCCGGCTTTGATGAACATCATGAACGAGCTCAGGACGATCAGGCGACTGATGGAAGTGCACATGGGAGAAGTAACCCAGGAGGAGTTGCTTGAGGAAGTAGAGGAGAACAAAAAGGAACTTAGGGCATTTGAAAGCGCGCACGAACAGAGACTGAAGATAAAAAGGGAGTAAGGCCAGATCCCCTGGTATACAGGCCTACGAGTGGAATTTCGAACGCCCGGCGGAACGATCGCCGGGCTTTTTTATTGCAACAAAAAAAGATTTTCCGCGAGAATCGGAAAATTCCGAAGGACTAATCCATTTAGACCGCGCGGCAGATGCTGGATTCAGTTACCACATCAGGTCGAGTTTCCGTTTGACGATCGAAGCGCTCTCGGAACCGCGCACTCCGAGACCTGTAACCGAGTTCCCTGGTACCAGCGCAGGAAATGAGGTCCGCATCGAAGGAGAACGGAGGATGGAACCTGAATCAATGAGGAAAGGAGGCTGACGAAATACCAAATACGTTCGCAGGTAATACCACACACGTTCGTTACACGTTCGATCAAACCGTAAATCGAGGAGTACAGATCATCATGAAAAAGCTTATTCTCTCCGTATTCATGTTCGCCATGATCGCAAGCGCAAGCGTCAACTCGACGGCCAACGCGTCGATGGCTAAAACGCCCGGTGTCATAGCGACGCCGAACCTGATCTACTGCCTGTCTATGGAACATGCGGACGTGAGAAAAACATCTGCCGGTGTAGGCGGTACTGTATTAGGCGCCTGGGCAATTAAAGCTGGATACGGCGTTGCCATAGTCGCGGGATGGACAGGTGTCGGGATAGTCGGAGGGCTTGCTCTCGGTTACTAGGACATACGTTCAGGCGAAGTGGCGAGAAGGCTGACTGCATTTCAAAGACGATCAACGAATAACCAAACAGGTTCGATTTAAACCAACATTCGAGGAGTACAGACTATCGTGAAAAAGCTCATTCTCTCCGTGTTCATGTTCGCCCTGATCGCGGGCGCAAGTGTCAACTCGACGGCCAACGCGCCGGTCTCCGAAACATCCGACATCGCCATGCCACAACTGGTTTACTGCTTGACGAATTCAGAAGCAGTTCAGCACGCGTCAGGTGCAGGTGCAGCCGCTGGTGCAGCCGCAGGTGCATATTGGGCTATTAAACTTGGATATGGCCTCGCCGCAGTTGCAGGCATATCGGGTGTCGGGTTAATTGGAGGGCTTGCTCTCGGTTACTAAGCCCGGAGGTTAAGGGGAAGGGGGACATGTCTCCCCCTTCTCCGGTACACCTGGATGAACATGCTATAGGATTAGATTGTATACACGCTCGCACCCTCAATATGGACTCGAATACCATCCGGAACCATCGCTATGACTGCTAACGCATACCGCCTTAACAAGCTACCATTTCTTCTCGCTGTGTGTTGTATACTGGCCGGTTTTTTTGTCGGCAGTTCAATACCCATTGATGCGGGATCTGCCAGCATGCCGGACCATCCTTCCGAGTCGAACGCCCTGCCAATTCGCGGATTCCTGGATGGATATGATGAATGGGAATTGATCATTGGAGCGAATATAAGGGTCTGCGTTAATCTTCTGATCGGGCTTCTGTCGCTTGGATACATGAGCATGCTTAACCTGGCCTGGATCGGGCTCAGCTTCGGATGGGCCGTCCAATCCGCGATAGAATCCGGCATGTCGAGCCATAAACTGGCCGCGCTGACATTGCCTCATGGATTGTTGGAACTCGGTGGATTCGCCATGGTAGCGGCTGTGGGTTGCGAAGGGTTCGCCTTTGTGTATAGAAAGCTGAGATTCGATGTATGGTCTTTCGGTTGTGACAGGCTGTCATTGAATCTCCGAAGGCTTACGGCAGGACTTTGTTTAGTACTTGCAGCCTCGATTGTGGAAACCTACATAACCGGCCAGATTGCAGCCAGGTTCAATTGAAGGAACGATTATGCACAACCCCAGTTGGACTGTTGCCAGAATCTCGTCGATCGGAAGTGCACGGTCGGTATGGATCGGCATCGGTGTATTTGTAACCTACCTGATAGCAAACGTACTCACCGTGGTTTTAATGTTCAGAACCACCATCGATCAGATTCCGGAACACCTGGCCAGCGCATACGCGCAGGTGTTGACGATTATGCAAATCAGCACGTCGGCGGGGGTCTTGTTCGGCGACATCATCACATTGGTGCTGGGTTGGGTGTTCATCGTGATCGCTGTAACGCTAATGAGCGGACGGCGGAGTTACCGTGCATTGTTCGGCTGGTTATGTATCGGACACCTTCCGCTCGTCGTGTATTCTACGTGTTTTGCCGTACTGTTGGGCTTGTTTTCCGACGTTTTGGCCTATAAGGGGTTGGCTTCTATTGCCACAATAGACCAGTTGCCCATAGAATTGGCCAAAATGCAGGATACCGGGTGGTTCGCATGGATCCGCTATGGGCGCTACCTGGCGTACGCATTTACCCTGGCTTTCGCTTGCGAAGCGGTACACCGAGTGAATGCGTTGCCCCGGCTGAGGTCTATCGGGATTCTGTCGGCCTATGCATTCATACATGTGTTCATAACGATGTTTGTTTCTTAACGGACAAATGAACAGCAGGTTTTAATGAACAATCCCAAGTGCGAGCGTGACGCCGTCGACAGCCTGCCGGACAAACAGGGAGCGATCCGGTTGACCTGGCGTGATAAACTGGTGGAGTTTGGACTCGATGCGTGCATGATGTTGACATGCATGTTCATCGCGGTCGCCGTGTTTGTTTGTATTTTCCTCTCAGCGTTTGATCTGGTCGAAGAGGCGGCTCCGGGTCTTACAGACAGGAGATCCTTTGCAATCATCATCTTAGTCGTCTTTTCGGCTGCCGCAGGGAACGCCTGTGCTTATCTGTGTTTCCCTTATCTGACTCGTTTCATCTTTCGTGGATATGAGTTACAGGATGATCGTCTGGTCCGGTCGGTCAGGATACTGATGGCAAACACCGGAATGGATATCACAGCGGAAACCTTGTATGCCATAAAGGGAAGGACGGCCAACGCGATGGTTTCCGGTCTTTTTAGAAAAGCCCGTTACATCTTCTTTACCGACAAGCTTCTGGAGAGGATGGACGAGGAGGAAATCCTGGCGGTTTTCGCTCACGAATTGGCACATATTCGTCACAGACACCTGCCCAAGATGTTGCTGGCGTCGATTCTGTGGATTTGCGTGTATCAGATCGTCTTGTATCTGATCGATTTTAATTCCTATTACGATGCTCTTGACGAGTCCATGAAATTCTGGGCGTCCGGTCTGATGGGCGGCGTGAACGTATGGCTGACTATGCTTCTTGTCTTATTGCCTCTATCACGGAGGAACGAATACGAAGCGGACGCCACGGCTGCAGAATGGGTGGGAACGGAGCGTTACCAACGGGCTCTTTTTCGTCTGCATCAACTTAATGACAGATTAAAGCCGCCTTCGAGATTTGCTAAAGTGCTTCTGACCCACCCCACTCTGCAAAACCGCCTCGACCGTGTCGCACAGTTGAACTCGAAATAGTTGAGTTTTTATCAAATGAGAAGGAAACCCCTCTACATTGAAACTTCTTCGATTTTTGGTTTTGACGGCGCTTTGCGTTCTGCTCGACCTGCGCTTCGCGTCGCACGGGGCGGTGCCGGACTCCCTGGCGCTGTCCGAATTCGCCCGGATCATGACCGCGTTCTCCGAAAAGCCCGGTCACTTCCCGGGGGACAACTTCGTTACGAATGAAACGTCCTATCTGCACGTCGTTCCTACGGTTATCGAACTGGGCAAACGCGGCGGGGTCTATATCGGCGTCGGTACGGAGCAGAACTTCTCCTACATAGCCACGTCGAGACCGGATATCGCTTTCATCGTCGACATCCGTCGCGAGAACCTGCTTCAGCATCTCCTCTACAAAGCCCTTTTTGCCCTGGCCCGGGACCGAACGTCCTTCCTGGCGCTGCTGTTCAGCCGACAGCACCGGGAGGGCGAAACGGCTGTGACCGGACGACCGGAACGCACGGCCGCCATTACCGAAGTCTTGGATTACATTGAAACGTCAACCACGGCCGACTCCCTGCTCTTTGAAGAAAACTGGAAGCGGCTCCGGCGGGAAGTCAGGCGGTATGGGATCGAAGACCGGGACGATCTCGACAAGATGCTTTACATCTACCGGTCGTTTTACGAAAAACAACTTTCGATCCGGTACGCCGAAACCCGCCTGGGAAACGGCCTGTCCTATCCGACGTTCAGGGAGCTGATGGCAGGCACGACGAAAGAAGGGGATTTCGCCAGTTTCCTGAGTACCGAAGATGCATTCGGGTTTGTGAAGCACCTGCATCACAGGAACCTGGTCATTCCCGTCGTGGGGAACTTCGCGGGCGGGAAGGCGCTGAGGGCCATCGGCACTTTCGCTGAAGTCCACGGCACGAGCGTATCCGTTTACTACGTGTCGAACGTCGAGTACTTCCTCATAAATCACTTCTACTACGTGTTCAAATGGTACGTCGCGAATGTCGACGCGCTTCCGATCGATGAGCACAGCCTGATGATCCGTTCCTACCTGGGCGTGGAATCCCATCCCAGGAGAGTGGGCCGGCATCTGTCCACGAGCACGGCGCACCACATCAGCACGTTCCTTGAGAGTTACAGGCGGGGTGCGTATACCCGTACGAAACCGGTCTGGTGGAGGTTCTGGCCCTGGGACAGTCCATACTGGTCGGGCGGCGGACACAGCTACTACCACCTGGTCATCATGGGAGATCTATGTCCATGAGCGCTTCCACAGATCTGGTAAGATATGCCGGGCGATGGCTCCAGGTCTTCTACAGGCCGGGGAAGGCCTTTGCGGATCTAGAATCAGGACAATCCACCGCCGAGTGGATGTCGGTGCTGATCCTGGTCATGTCGGTCGTCCTTTGCGCCGGGATAGTCACCTTGCCCGTTGCGCTGAATGCGGAAAGGGCGTTGATCGAGACTGAATTCCAGTCCTATTCGGATCTGAGTGCAGATCAACATTCCCTCATTCTACGCGAGGCCGTGCAATTCGACCATCGTCAGCTCATCGGACTTCTGGTCATGCCCGCCAGCGTTTGCTTCATGGTCGCAGCGTGGTCGGTGGTGGGAAAACACTGCGGTGAATTGATATTCGGCAAGCCGCTGCCGTACGGCAAGGTCCTTCCGATAACCGGCTATGCCTCGCTTGTCCTCGTACCCGAAACCATCGTCAAGACCGCGCTTGTGTTGCTGTCCGGTTCGCTCGATCCTCCCATCCATCCCGGTCTGTTTCTCGATGACGCGGACCCCGAAACCCTTTGGATACTGTTTCTGCCAGGGGTCGATTTCTTCGGAGTCTGGTTTCTTTTCCTGCTGGGACTCGGCCTGGCGCGGACTTTCCGGGGATCGGCGACGCTCGCCTGGCTCGTGCTGGGACTGGTGTGGGGCATATGGATTGTCATTCGCAGGACGATCGAGCTGCTCGGAACGGTATACGTATAGCTTCAGGGAACCAATTGGTCATGAAAAAACGGTTAGTCATTGCCGGTGTGTCGGTCTGCGGCCTTGTCGCCGTTCTGCTGTACGTGGTTTTCAGTTCCACGGCTCGGGATGCCACGTTTGAGATCCTCCAGGTACAACACGGACCGATCTCGGAGATCCTGGCGGAGACGGGCACGATTCAGTTCGTCAGGACCGTCATGGTCAAGCCCACGGTTTCCGGGGAAGTCAGACATATTTACGCCGATGTCGGGGACCGGGTATCAGCGGATGACGTGCTTGCCGTGATAGAGCCGGACCCGTCCCAGTCCCTTCAGTTGTCCCGGCAGCGTGCCCGGGTGGACGGCGCCCGGATAGATCTTTCAGAAAGGGCGTTGAACTTCGAGCGTAAACGCGAGCTTTACGAGCGGTCCCTGATATCGTCCGAGGAATTCGACCAGGCAAGGATCGCACACACCAGGGCCCGTCACGATCTCGACATGGCGGAGCTGGAACTCAGGATTCTGGAGTTGAAGGTGAACGTCGAGGTGGATTCGAACAAAACGCATGGTGCCGTGCGGGTCCTGTCGCCCCTGGACGGTATCGTCATCGCCCGCACGGTGGAGGAGGGTGAGGTCGTGGCATCAGGCACCTCGTCGTATACCGGCGGCACGGAGATGTTCCGGATCGGCGATCCGGACCGGATGATCGTCAAATCGGCCGTTGGAGAGATAGACGCCGGAAGGGTCAGGCCCGGACAGGACGTGCGGATCCGTGTAGATGCCTACCCGGACGCGATGTACCGTGGACGGGTGGAGCGCGTCGCGCCTGTCGGTGTGCGCAGCCCCGGCAGCACGCTGGTCACGTTCGATGCCGAGATCGTGATATCGGATCCATCGATGGAATTGCAGCAGGGCATGTCCTGCGATATCGACATCGTGGTGGAGAAGAACGACCACTCGGTGCTGGTGCCCGTTTCTTCCGTCATGGAAATGGCCGACTACAGAGGTACAGCCATCGAACAGAACGATCCGGCATCGACCGGATCGGCGCCCGGCAGGCGGTACATGGTCTATCGTTGCACCTCGGGGGACCCCGAATTGCAGAGGTGTCCGGAAGCGTACCTGGAATCCACCATGGTCGAGATCGGTATCGAATCAACCGAAAACGTGGAGATCCTGTCCGGTATCGAACCCGGCGCGCACATCGCACGGGATGCCAAAGCGGTTCATGCCGCGCTGAACGCGAAACACCCTTGACCTCAAAGGATCCGGTCGTCCGTGTCCATAACGCACCATATCCAGACCGTGTTTGCCAATCTCGCGCACTACCGGCTGCGTTCGGTCCTGACGCTGCTGGGGGTTTCGGTCGGCATCGGCGCCGTAACCGCCATCATCGCCATCGGCGAAGGACTTCACGACATGGTGATGGAGGAATTCGAATCCGTGCGCGGCGGCACCATGGTGTGGGTGAGTCCATCGAGATTCGTAAACCGGGATGGGCAGTGGCTCGCGGTACCGGATTACGAGCATCTCGTCTGGCAGGACGTGCTGGAAATCAGCAGAAGGTCGAACGCCGTGCGACAGGTGGTCCCAGCCGCGACGCTGAACGCGGATCTCAGGTATGCGAAAACATCCTATGGCGGGATGGTGTACGGCACGACGCCATCGTTTCCGGACTTGTACCAATGGCCGGTCTCCATGGGGCGATTCATTATCGACCGCGACGTAATACGCTGGCGCAAGGTATGCGTGCTGGGCGATGAGCTGGCAGCTGCGCTGTTCGACGATGCCAATCCGGTCGGCAAGGAACTGAAACTGAATGGTCAGCGGTTTGCCGTGATCGGTGTCATGCAGCCAAAGACGGTTTTCAACGAGAGCTGGGGAAACCGGGTCTTCGTTCCGATTACAACGGTCCAGAAACGAATGCTCGGCCATGAAGGCTTCGATCTTCTGTCCATCAAGGTGCCGGATTCACGTGTTATGGACCGTGCGGTGGGCGAAATCGAGGCAGCCTTGAAGTCTGTCCATGGTGATGAGGCCGGATTCGACATCGTCAGTGGGAAAGACGCCATGGACCAGATCGGAGGTGTGATCAACGCCGTTAAATCTTCGATTGCCGCCTTAGCGGGTATCTCGCTGTTGGTGGGTGGAATCGGGATCATGAATATGATGTTGGTCTCCGTCACTGAACGTAGACGGGAAATAGGCATCAGGAAGTCTGTAGGGGCGAGACATGTCGATATCGTGAATCAATTTACGCTGGAAGCCACATGTATCAGCGCTTTAGGCGGATTACTGGGGATATCGCTGGGACTTGGCCTCGGTTCTGTTTTCTCGTTTGTCCTGAATCAGATGTGGGACCTTGCTTTCACGAGCGGAGCTTCGGCTTCGAATATCCTCGTGTCGCTGGCGATTTCACTGGCCATAGGCCTTTGCGCCGGTATCTATCCGGCCTTGAAGGCATCGCAGTTGAGCCCGGTGGACTCGATGAACCAGGAGTGAACCTGAAAAACCCGAACGGATCGGCTGCGGAACGCACCAACCGCGTACTATCCAAGGCTCCCCACCCGCTCCAGCCTCTCCTGCAACGTCGGATGGGTGCCTAGTTTCGCCAGGAACTTCCGCGGCGGTTTCAGCTGGTCGTTGATTTGATAAAGCCGGTAAAGGGTCTGCTTGTACAGGCCTGTACCCACCCACAGGGCTGCGGTCGCGTCCGCCTGGTACTCGTTCCGCCTCGAAAGCGGGAACAGGACGAGGAACATAAGCAGGTATAAGTTAGCTAAGTTTATCCCTAAATATACTCCCATTTTCCAGGGTTCTTCGAGCGAGTCGAAGTAGGCATAGTAGTCGATCAGGCTCAGGAATACCTGGAAGACGAGGGTCCATATCAAGAGAACCAGGAATATCATGGGCATGTGCCGGTGCCGCGCATGGGCCAGTTCGTGCGCCAGGGCCGCCATGATCTCTCCTTGGCTCATTCGCTCCAGAAGCCTTTTCGTGAAGAAGATACATTGTGCCTTACGGAAAAGGCCGGACACGACGGCGTTGGCCGTCTTGCTATTTATGGCGTAGATTTTATCGGCCCTGATATCCATCCCGGTCACGGATATCAGGTGCTTCACGGCGCGGCCCATCCGCTGGTCCTGCAACTCGTTGCCGCGATAGAGCAGACGAATGATGTAGGGCGCGCAACTGAACGAACAGACATTGCCAATGGCCACGGCCACGACGATCAGGATGATAAACGGAATCGATCCAGCCTCCGTGGATCCCGGCGCCCACTCCTCCAGGGTACTACGCAAGGCGATTATAGCAGCAAAGAAGACCAACATCCCGATCAGCGTACCGGCCATGGCCATGACCATCGTCAGGCCACCTTCGACCAGCTTCTCGCGCCAGTTCAGCCGGATCGTATCGTCAACGACCCGGTCCGCCTGCTGCGGGCCGTCCACCTCGTCTGCCCGGTCCGCCTTGTGCGCCTGGTCCCGGCCGTCTGCAGGGGGCCGCTCGTCTTCCTTTGGGTAGTCTTGTCCGGCATTTTGCACGTTTAACCTCCCACTGTGTGCATCGAAGAAGGATGGGCAGTCAGGACCTTGCTTCCGGTGCCCGGGTTCATACATTCCGCCCGTGTAAATTAGATTCGATAAAGTATATTGCCACGAAAGACAAACGTGTGCAAGTCGTTTATTGCAGGAGGCCAGGGCGGGGGCCCGGTCACGCGGCCACAATCGCTTGACACGAGCCGTTTTTTGCCTCTTTGTCATGGGTGCCGGTGCCCGCGATAAACACCATCGTGCGGCTGGCGGGTAAATGGTCACGACGGGCGCCTTGATCATGGCGGGCACCTTGGATCGAGCCGGGGAGCGCCACGCATGAAATGGACCACTGCGAAGGCCGTCGTCCTCCTTCCGGCGGCGGCTACGATCTACGTCCCTGGCCTGATACTGTGGGTATTGGCCGATACACCGGGCGCACTGTCACCGGCGGAGCCCAACCAGTTCCGCTTCTGGATCGGGATCGCGATGGCGCTGGACGGCCTGGTCGTGACGGCGTGGACCATGACGCTGTTCGACCGGATCGGCAAGGGCACGCCGGCACCGTGGGCCCCGCCCGAGAAGCTGGTCGTCCTCGGCCCCTACCGCCACGTGCGCAATCCCATGAATTCGGGCATGCTGCTCATACTGGGCGCCGAAGCCCTGCTCTTCGGCTCATGGCACCTGGCGGGCTGGATGTGCGTGTTCTTCGCAGTGTGCGCGATCTACTTCCCGTTCTACGAGGAACCGGGCCTCGAGCGCCGGTTCGGTGAACCCTACCGGCAGTACAGGGCAAGCGTACCGCGCTGGATTCCGAGGATACGGCCGTGGGAAGGGCCGTGAATCGGGTGGACCTTTTTTACCGGGAGCGTAAATGGCCATCATCGAGGACGTGAACGGCGTGCTCAGCCGGATCAACGATATGGATCTGCATATCCGCATCGTCAAGGGCAAGGAATCGAAATCCATCAAATACGACAGCGATCCGGCCATCGAGATCAACTGGGCGGTCGCGAACGACTGGGACGGCATACCCGAAGAGATCGGATTCTGGATCATCTTCACAAAGGATTGGGTGTTTGACGATACGCAGAAGTTTTACGACATTATATTCAACACGGTCCGGGGGAACCTGAACCTTCGAAGATGGATAAAACTGGAACCCATTTTCAGCAACGAACATCTGCTCGAAGGAAAGTTTTACATCGTGGCGATCGTCGCGGATGTGCTGATGAATGACGAGGTACGCCGGCAGGCTGTCGAGCACAGACAGTGACATTCCGTGAGGTACAAGATGGACAGGAAACCCGGTGGCCTGACGCTTCTGTTTTCCGTGAGATGCGTCCTTGTTAAATCCGGATTCCGCGTTATCCTTCGCCGCATCGCCCTGTCTTGCTTCATACGTACGCACTTCGTACTTTCGCTCTTTGTTTTATCGCTCACAGCTTGCGGCCCTTCCACCGAACAGCCTGTTTCCACGTCCGATTGCGTGACCTGCCACCAGGACGCCACCCCCGGCATCGTCACGGACTGGGCACTCAGCACCCACAGCACAAGCGGCGTGGACTGCGTCATGTGTCACGGCGGCGACCACCGCACGGAGGAGGACGTGGCCCTGGCCGGCGTGGCGACGCCCGACGTGTGCGCCACGTGCCATCCCATCCAGGTGGAACAGTTTGCCGGGGGCAAGCACGCCCTCGCCTGGACCAGCATGAACGCCATGCCGACGACCCACTTCCTGCCCATGGCCCTGACCGAGGGCATGAAGGGTTGCGGCGGATGCCACCGTATCGGCCTCAAGACCGAAGAGGAAATCAAGACGATCAAGGCGCAGGACGGGCTGTTCGGCCTTTCGTCCTGCGACGTCTGCCATACCCGCCATCTCTTCTCGGTGAAGGAGGCCCGGGAGCCCCAGGCGTGCAGGACGTGCCACATGGGTTTCGACCATCCCCAGTGGGAGATGTACGCGTCGTCCAAGCACGGCGTGCGGCACCTGCTCAAGCAGAACGGCACGCTGCCGGAGCACGCCCAGGCGCCGACGTGCCAGACCTGTCACATGCCCGAGGGAGACCACGGAGTCCGTACCGCGTGGGGGTTCCTGGCCGTCCGGCTGCCCCTGCCGGAAGACCCGCAGTGGGCGGAGGACCGGACAATCATCCTCCAGGCGCTCGGTGTATTGGACCCGGAGGGCAACCCCACGCCTCGCCTGGAGGTGGTCAGGCAGGCCGACGTGGCCAGGCTGACGCAGGAAGACTGGCAGCGGGAGCGCGACCGCATGACCGGCATCTGCGAGCAGTGCCATTCGGGCAATCTCGTGCGGGCGGAACTCGAAAAGGGCGACGAGATGATCCGCGAGACCGACCGGCTCCTGGCCGAAGCCATCCGCATCGTCGCCGCACTGTACCGGGACGGGATACTGGCCCGTCCGGAACACTATGTATACGACTATCCCGACCTGCTGGCGTTCCACGACGCGCCTTCGAGGATCGAGCAGCGGCTCTTCAGGATGCACCTGGAACACCGCATGCGGGCGTTCCAGGGGACCTTCCACAACAATCCGGATTACGCGCTGTGGTACGGCTGGAGCGAAATGGTGCAGGACCTGGCCGAGATCCGGGAGATGGCCCGGGAACTTCGTGAAGACGCCTCGCAGCGGGAAACGGAGCCGAACTAGATGGCCGGCGCGCCCCGGGACAGGAGCCGAACCGAGTGGCCGGATTGACCGGATTTACCGTCAGTCTCATCTTCCTGGCGGCCGTCACGCTCGCCATGATCGTGGTGGTCCTGAGGCGGCCCGAACTTACCGCCTCGGCCGGCGGCATGATATTCGCCTTTTTCACGTTTTTCGTGCTGCCCGGCGTGGCGCTGCTCGGTGGGTCCGTTCAGCACTACGAGCAGGCCAAGTCGACCGAGTTCTGCGTCTCCTGCCACATCAACCAGCCCTTCAGAGAGAGCCTGTATATCGACGACGGACGGTTTCTGCCCGCCGCCCATTTTCAGAACAAGCGGATCCCCGCCGACCGCGCCTGCTACGCCTGCCATTCCGACTACACCATGTTCGGGGACGTGGACGACAAGATCCGGGGCGTGCGGCACGTCTGGCACAACGTCTGGGGGACCTGGTCGGAGCCTGTCGCGCTATACGAGCCTTTCGAGAACACTGCCTGTCTCGAATGTCACGCGGGCGCGCGGTCGTACGAGGAGCATCCGGACCACCAACCATATCTGCGTGAGCTCATTGACGGTTCCAGGTCATGCGTAATGTGCCACAACCTCGTGCACGAGGTGGACAAGCTGGATCGGTTCGGCAGATGGGAACCGGAGGCGGGAGAGTGATCGGTATGCGGGAGAGTGAGCGGCATGCGGGAAAGTGAGCGGCATGAATGAAAGGGGAAGGTCCGGCCGGGAGAAGAGACTTGCCGGACGTTTATTCCTGGCGGGCGGGCTGATCATCGCGGGCCTGGCCGTGGAAGCGGCAACCCTGTTCTGGAACCATCCGGTTTCGATGACCTTGTTCCTGTGCCTGGGTGCCGTGCTCGTCCTCGCGGGCATGGCGGTCTTTCTATGGTCCGTCGTCAGCGGCCGCGGATGACGCGCGGATGCTATTCACCGGTGCCGGCTTCCTCGAGCGGATGCAGATCGATCGGCGTGAGCACGCCGTGAAAACCGTACTTGATGCCCGACCGGTCTCCTTTGCCGGGAGGGAAGTATTCTTCGATGAGCGCGAGCAGCCGGCGGTTGAATTCGGCGGCCTGGGCTTCGGAAAGCCGCGCGCGGTTGTGGTTGACGGACGCCTGGAACGACGGCCCGAACATCCCCTCGGCCGCTTCGCGAAAGGCCTGGTTGAACTGGCCGGCCACGTCCGCAGGGATGGCCGGATCCGCGGTGGAGGCCGGATCCACGGTGGAAGCCGGATCCGCGGTGGGGGCCTCATCTCCCGGACCGGTCCCTTCCCCCGGGGTAGCCACCTCGCCCCGGTTCGCATCCCCCGGCTCCACTCGAAACCGCACAACAGGCGCCACGGGCACGCATCTCCAGTTTCTGCGATCATCGCCGGCGTCCTCAAACGTCACGATGCCCGTCTCCGCCAGCCGTCGCACGTGGTACAGCACCCGGGCATCCGTAACGTCCAGGGTCTCGGAGATCTCCGTCACCGTCTTGCCTTTTCCAAGGATCTCGAGCACCCGCAGGCGAAGGGGATCGGTGAGCACGTCGGCGCGTTCGTCCTCGATGACGATTTTTGCGTTCTTGGGGTCGGTTTCCGCTCTGTCGGGGTCGGTTCCCGCGCTATCGGACTCGTCGACTGAGAAGGTGATTTCACGCCACCTGGTCATTCGGGTTCTCCTTGATTGTCAGGCTGCAGGTCAAGGCGCGGTCTTTCGAGATCATGGCATATAAAACCCAAGTAGTTTTCGGGATGGACAACCTGGAAGAAACTGTGGGGATAAGCCTTGCGCCAGGCACCCGGCGCCCGGTTTGGCCTGGTGGACCATTTCATTTCCGTCGCGAGCAGTCGCCCGCCCCATTCCTCGACCAGGTCGATCTCCTGGCGGTCGTAGGTACGCAAGAAATAGCTTTCGGCCAGGCGGCCGTTGTACAGGTTGTACTTCATCCGCTCAACCAGGACGTAGCTTTCCCATAGAGACCCCACGTCGTCACGCATCGCCAATGGGTTGAAGTTGTTGATCAGCCCGTTCCTGATGCCGTTGTCGTAGAAGTAGTACCTCCGGCTCTTGGTTATTTCCTTTCGCAGGTTGCGGCTGAAGCCGCGGCGGCTGTAGAGGATATAGGATTTTTCGAGCAGGTCCAGATAGCGATCCACGGTGTTCGCGCTCATGCCAAGCTGGGTGCCCAGTTCGGAAGTCGAAACCTGTTGTCCGGTCTGGAAGGCTAGCATCTGCAGCAGTCTGGTAAGCCTGTCCGCATTACGAATGCCTCCCAACTGGAGTATGTCCTTAAAAAGATAGGAAACGATCAATTCCTTCAGATAGCGTTGGCGGTCTTCGTTCGAGTCCATGAGGACGACCTCAGGATACGATCCGTAGATCAACCGCTGTTCGAGATGGGCCCTGGTCTGGTGCGCTGACTCCCGTTCCTGGATTTCCAGTTGGGCCAGGGGCAGAAGCAGCAGGGTATGCTTGCGGCCGGTCAGGGGCTCGCCGGTTTGCCGGGCCAGGTCGAAGGAAGAAGAGCCCGTGGCGATGATCCGTAGCCCCTCGACGTGATCGGCCAACAGTTTGAGATTCAGCCCGATTTCCCGGATATGCTGCGCTTCGTCGATAATCAGTGTACGTCGCCGCCCGACGAAGGACGTCAGTTTGGCCAGGGATTGACTCTCCAGGTATTCCCGGACCACGATATCCTCCCCCGTCACGAGCAGGGCATCGGGGTCGTGTTTCCGAATGTAGCGCTTTATCAGCGTGGTCTTGCCCACCCTCCTGGGACCGTAAACCACGACGACTTTTCCCGGTGTAACCCGTTGAGCGAGACGGGCGAGTTGCGCTTGAGGAATGTATAAACCTGTCATCATATTGATATAATTAGTGTTAATTGTGTCAGTAATCAAGGGATATTTTTGATAAGATGTCTTTATGGAAATCTGCAACGCGATTCTGTGACCGCCTTGATGGCTGTCTGAAATTCAATTTTCCTTAAAACTGCTTGACATAACAGACAAATGTCTGTTTTTTGGATTTTCAGGCGCGCGTTTTGGTGCGCCGCTCTGTTGCGCCGGCCCGTTTCGCCGGCCCGTTTCGCCGGCCTATCCGCGTTGGTCCAATTCGCCGGCCCGTAACGCCGTCCATGTCATCGGCACGTTTCACCATCTCCGTCCCTGGGAGACCATCATGGCCTATACATCGCCTGGGAAGACCAGGGAGAAGATCTACGATTTCGTGCGGGAGCGGATCTTGAGCGGGACCCCGCCCACGACCCGGGACGTGCAGCGCGCATTCGGGTTCCGTGCGGTCCAGTCCGCCCGCCAGCACCTGGAGAAGCTGGTGTTCGAGGGGAAACTCGCCAAGGTGGACGGCAGGTCCCGGGGTTACCGGCTGCCGGAGTTCGGCAAGGCCGTCCCGCCCCAGTTGATCGCCATGCTGGGGCGTGTGCAGGCGGGCGAACTGACCGAGGCCATGGAGGACCCGCCGGAATACATCATGGTGCAGACGCGTTTCGACGACGATGAACTCTTCGCCCTGACCGTGGAGGGGGAGAGCATGCTTCATGCCGGCATCCTGCCGGGAGACGTGGTGATCGTGCGCCGGCAGCCGACGGCCAGTCCGGGGGACATCGTGGTGGCCCTGGTGGGCGACGAGGCGACGGTCAAGCGGTACCGGGAGCGGGACGGCCGCGTCGAGCTGCATCCGGAGAACGAGGCCTTCGACCCGATCATCCCCCGGGAGGACGGCGCGCCCTTTTCGCTGCTGGGCAAGGTCATCGAGATACGGCGGAGCGTTGAGTAGGACGGCCAGTCCGGCGCGCCGAGTAACCCATCGAACACATCGAATAGCACATCGCACAACCGAAGGAATCATCATGTCGTCCCTGCAGGACCGGGATCTGCAGGATCTCGAACCCTATTTCACGCGGATGCCCGCCGGAAAGCGGGAGGAGCGGCCGCGCTGGTCGCGGTCGCAGTTGGCCGGGCGCCTCTGCGAGCTCTCGTCCGTCCCCGGGGCCGCCCTGCTGACGGCCGCCTTCCGGCTGGTGCTGGACGCCCAGCTCGAGGGCGAGCCGGCGGCCTGGATCACGGCGACGCCGGACACCTTCTTCGCGCCGGACGCGGCGGAGAGCGGCGTGGACCTGGACGCCCTGGTGGTCATCCGCGTACCGGACGCGCGGGCCGCGGCGCGGGCGGCGGACCGGGTCCTGCGTTCGGGCGGCTTCGGCCTGGTGGTGATGGACCTGCACGCCGATTCCAGGATCCCCGTGCCCCTGCAGGTGCGCCTGGCCCGGCAGGCGCGGGACCACCATGCCGCCCTCCTGTGCCTGACCGCCAAGTCCCGCGAGGCGCCTTCGCTGGGGCCGATGGTCACCCTGAGGGGCCAGACCTCCTGCCGCCGCCTGGCGGTGGACCGTTTTCAATGCGAAATCGAAATCCTGAAGGACAAACGTCATGGACCGGGCTGGCGCCACACCGAAATCTGCCGCGGGCCGGACGGCCTGCATTAACATCCGGGCGCTGCCGCTTCGGCTCCTGCTGAGGAGCCATCCGCAGTGGCGGGAACGGCCGGTGGCGGTGGTGGAAGAAGAAAAGCCCCTGAGTCCCATCCTGTGGCTCAACGCCGCGGCCGTTAAGGGCGGGATCCGGCCGGGCATGAAATACGCCGCGGCCCTCTCCCTGGACCGCGGCCTGTGCGCCGGGACGGTTTCGGAGGAGGAGGTCGGGGCGGCGGTCCGGCAGGTCCACGGCGCGCTGGACCGTTTCAGCCCCCGGGTGGAGCCGAGCGGGGAGGAACCGGGGATCTTCTGGGTGGACGCGGGGGGACTGGACCGGCTCTACGCGTCGCTGGAGGACTGGGCCGGGCAGATGCACGCCGCCCTCTCCGGGCTGGAACTGCCGGCGAGCATCGCGGTCGGTTTCGGCCGCTTCGGCACCTATGCCGTCGCCAAGGCGAGGGACGCGGTGACCGTGCTCCCCACCATGGCGGCCGAGGAAGCCGAGAGCCGAAAGGTGCGGCTGCTCGATCTGCAACTCGAGCCGAAGCTGCGGGAACGGCTGGACAAGCTGGCCGTGTATACCGTGGGGGATTTCCTGGCCCTTCCCGGGGAGCGGATCGCCCGGCATCTCGGCGGGCAGGCCCGGGCGCTCTACCGCTTCGCGGCGGGAGACCGGTCCCTGCCCCTTCAGCCGCGGGGCCTTTCCGAACCGCTCCGCGCCCGGATGGAACTGGACGCGAACGAATCGGACGCCCGGGGCCTCCGGTTCCGGGTGTCCCAGCTACTGGCGCCCCTGCTGAAGGCCGCGGGAGAAAGATACCAGGCGGCCGCCGCCCTCCGGCTGGCGTTCCGGCAGGAGAACGGCACGCGCCATCGCTGCCGGGTCCAGGCGGCCGAACCGACGCTGGATGCCAGGGTCCTGCTGGAACTGGTGGGCCTGCGCCTGGAAACGATTTCCTTCCCCTTCCCCCCGGTGGAGCTGGTCCTCGAGGTGGAGGGCGTGGGCGTCACCGCCGACAAGCTGAACCTGCTGCAGGAGAACCCGGACCGCGACAGGGGATCGGCCATGCGGGCCCTGGCGCGGGTCCGGGCCGAGTTCGGGCCCGGTTCGGTCCTCACGGCGCAACTGGCGTCGGGACATCTCCCGGAAGCCCGTTTCGGGTGGCAGCCCTTCGGCAAGCTCTCCGCGGCCACCCCCCGACCGGTGGCCGTGCGCGCCCTGGTGCGCCGCGCCCACGCCCGTCCCCGGCTCCTGGAAGGCCAGCCCGTGAACTGGCAGGCGCCTTCGGGCCCCGGCCCGCCCCCGGAACACCTGGTCAGCGGCGGATGGTGGGTCCGGGAAATCCGGAGGGACTACCGTTTCGTCGACACCGCGCGGGGCGAAACCCTCTGGATCTACTACGACCACGGGAGCGGCCGCTGGTACGTCCAGGGCCGGGTGGAATGATGGCCCGGGAACGCGCGGATCCGGCGCCCACGAACCCGCCCTCGGACCCCACTTTCGCGCCCCGGGTCGCCGCCAGCACCTACGCGCCCCTCTGGTGCAAGAGCAATTACTCCTTCCTGGAAGGGGCCAGCCATCCCGAGGAACTGGTGGAGGCCTGCCGGCGCCTGGGCATCCCGTCCCTGGCCCTCACCGATCGCAACGGCGTGTACGGCATCGTGCGGGCCCACGTCCGCGCCCGGGAACTGGACGTCCACCTGGTCGTGGGGTCGCAGGTCAGCCTCCGGGACGGTTCGGAGATCGTGCTGCTGGTCCAGGATCGGGAAGGCTACGCCCACCTCTGCCGGCTGCTGACCGCCGGTCACCTGCGCGGCGCCAAGGGGGACTGCCGGGTGAGCTGGGAGGAGGTGTGCCGCCACAGCCCGGGGCTGATCGCCCTGTGGATCGGGGCAGCCAGCGGGATGGCCGGCGGAAAGGCCGGTTCCAGCGCGCCCGGAAGAGATGCCGGTCCGGCCGCGTCCGCCCCCGCCCCCGTCCTCGAACAGCTTTGCGCGGCCTTCGAAGACCGCCTCTACGTGGTCCTGGCCCGGCACCGCCGGGCGGAGGAGACTCTGAAGGAGATCCGGCTCCGGGAGCTGGCGGACCGGTTCGGCCTGCCCACCGTGGCCGCCGTGGAGGTCCTCTACCATACGCCCGGTCGGCGCCCCCTGCAGGACGTGCTCACCTGCATCCGGGAGGGGGTGACCCTGCCCGCGGCCGGGCGGCTCCTCCGGCCGAACGACCAGCACGCGCTCAAGGGGCCGGAGGACATGGCCCGCCTCTTCGCCGACGATCCGGCGTCCCTCGAACGGACCCGCGAGGTGGCCGCCCGCTGCGCCTTCTCCCTCGGGGAACTGCGCTACCGCTACCCGCTGGAGCGCCTGCCGCAGGGCAAGACGTCCTTCCAGTACCTGGAGGAGCGCACCTTCGCGGGCGCGGCCCGCCGCCTGGGCGGCAAGTTCGAAACGCAGGTCCCCCAGCTGAAGAAGGAACTCGCGCTGATCCGGGAACTGGAGTACGAGGGTTATTTCCTGACCATGCACGAGATCGTGGAGTACTGCCGCCGCGAGCGCATCCTCTGCCAGGGCCGCGGGTCGGCGGCCAACTCCGCCGTCTGCTTCGCCCTGGGCATCACGGGCGTGGACCCCACCCAGGTGAACCTCCTCTTCGAGCGGTTCATCTCCAGGGAAAGGGCCGAGCCGCCGGACATCGACCTGGACATCGAGCACAACCGCCGGGAGGAGGTGATCCAGCACGTGTACAAGAAGTACGGGCGCACCCACGCCGCCATGGTGGCCAACGTGGTCCGCTACCGGCACCGGTCCGCCATCCGGGAGGTGGGCAAGGTCCTCGAGATCCCGGCCACCGGCCTGGACCGCCTGGCCCGGCAGGTGTCCCACGGGCACTGGGACGAGGACTTCATCCGCCAGGCCGGCCTCGATCCGGAGAACCCGGCCCTGCGCCACCTGGCCGCCCTGGTGCTGGAGATCCAGGACTTCCCCCGCCACCTCTCCATCCACCCCGGGGGTTTCCTGCTGGGCCACCACCCCGTCCACGACCTGGTGCCCATCGAGAACGCCACCATGGAGGGGCGGACGGTGATCCAGTGGGACAAGGAGGACGTGGAGGACGCGGGGCTGTTCAAGGTGGACCTCCTGGGCCTCGGCGCCCTCAACCTGCTGCACCTCGGCTTCGACCTCCTGCGGCGGCACCGCCGGATGGAACTCTCCCTGGCCACGCTCCCCCGGGAGGACGCCACCACCTTCGACCTGATCTGCCGCAGCGACACGGTGGGCGTGTTCCAGATCGAGAGCCGGGCCCAGATGGCCATGCTCGGGCGCCTGAAGCCCCGCACCTACTACGACCTGGTGATCGAGATCAGCATCGTCCGCCCGGGGCCCATCACGGGCGGCATGGTCCATCCCTACCTGCGGCGGCGCAACGGGGAGGAAGAGGTCACCTATCCCCACGAAAGCCTCGTGCCCGTCCTTGAGAAGACCCTGGGCGTGCCCCTCTTCCAGGAGCAGGTGATGCAGCTGGCCATGGTGGCGGCGGACTACACCCCCGGCGAGGCGGACCAGCTCCGGCGGGACATGGCGGCCTGGCGGCGGTCGGGACGGATCGAGCGGCACCGGGAACGGCTGGTCTCGCGCATGATCAAAAAAGGCATCGCGCAGGAATTCGCCGAGCACGTCTTCATGCAGATCCGCGGCTTCGGCGAGTACGGTTTCCCGGAGAGCCACGCCGCCAGCTTCGCCCACATCGCCTACGCCACCGCCTACCTGCGCTGCCATTACCCGGCGGAGTTCACCTGCGCCCTGCTCAACGCCCAGCCCATGGGGTTCTACTCGCCCTCCACCATCGTCAACGACGCCCGGATACACGGGGTGGAGGTGCGCCCGGTGAGCCTGCGCCGCAGCCGCTGGGACTGCACGCTGGAGGCGGTCGGGCACGGCAGTGAGGGCGGTGATGGCGCGAGCGTTCCAGTCGGCAATGGGGGCGGAAGCGGTGCGGCCGGAGCGGGTTCGGGTCGCGGCGCGGATGCGGGCGGCAAGGCAAGCGTCAACGGCAGCGGCAACAGGTCCGGCAACGCGTCCGGCAATGGGCATGCCGGCCGCAAACCCCGCCTTCCCTTCGCGGTCCGCATGGGTCTGCGCTACGTCCGCGGACTGGGGGAAGGCGACGGGGAGCGGCTGGAAGCGGCCATGGAGCAGGCGCCCTTCCGCGATATCGCCGACGTCGCCCGGCGGAGCGGCCTGAGCGCGGACAAACTCGAGTCCCTGGCCGAGGCGGGCGCCTTCGCGTGCTTCGGTCCGCTTGGCCCGTTCGGCCCGGACCGCCGCGGCGCCTTATGGCAGGTCCTGGGGACCGAAACCGGCGGGCCGCCCCCCTTGCCGATGAAATCCCGCGATGCCCAGCCCCGCTTCCTGTCTCTGAACAGCCTGGAGACCATCCTCTGGGACCACCAGGCCGCCGGCCACAGCGTGCAGGGCCACCTCCTCAAGCCGCGCCGCGCCGAACTCGCCGCCCGGGGCCTGCCCACCGCCCGGGAACTCAACGGCATGCCGGACGGCCGCTCGGTCCGCTACGTGGGCCTGGTCATCTGCCGCCAGCGCCCCGGGACCGCCCAGGGCGTCACCTTCATGACGCTGGAGGACGAGACCGGCTTCGTGAACCTGGTCATCTGGGAAAAGGTGTTCGAGCGCAACGCCCTGCTGGCCAGGACGCTGCACTGCATGGGCGTGACCGGCAACCTGCAGGTGGGCGAGGGCGTGGTCCACCTCGTGGTCGAGACGGTCTGGGACCCGAAGCTGGAGGACCGGACGCTGCGGCTGCGGAGCCGGGATTTCCGATGAGTGACGAAAGAGTACGGAAGCTAACGAGCAAATGGAAAGGAAGAACCGACTTACTGGTAAATCGGAATCTAAATTACTAAATGAAATAATATCAATAGATTAATGATCATTAACTTGCAATTGGACAGAAGAAAACTTGCAATCAGACGACATTAAACTTGCAATTGGACGGAAGTAAACTTGCAATTGGACGCTTCGCCGACACCCATGAAACACCGCAGCGTTCTTCACTTGGCCGGCAGGGAAGCCGCGTAGTCTGCGGCGCGGGCCACCCAGGTCGCCAGGTCATCCTCGCTCGCAATGCCCGCCGGCTCCACCAGCGCCCATCCCCTCATGGTCCGTCCCGCGATGTCGGCGGGCTTCGTGTGCGGTTCGGCCAGCGTCTCCTCGTGCTTCTCCCGCTCGATCCGTACGATGAGCGAACCCTTCCAGGTCCCCACGCACATGTTGCCGTGGATCATGAAACAGACGCCGCCGAACATGTTCTTCTCGGAGTAGCCCGGATGCGGTGAAAGCATGGGACGAATCCGGCCGGCCAACATGTCGTTGTGCATCTTGACTTGCCCTCCAAGTAAAAAAACGTCATCGTTCCGGCATGAACATTACCGGCCGGAACGGCATCCGCCGGTTCCGGGTACACCCAGCCACCATGGACCTGAACCGCGTGCTCAAGTTCTACCGGACGCTATATCACCTTTCCCCCATCATCCCCCTCAACCGGTCCCATTCTTCCAGGTAAGCCGCCAGATGCCCGTTTTCCGGTGATTGCGCCTTCTCCGCGAGCATGGTCCGCACCAGGTCCTGTTCCTCCAGGTACTGGTCGTCGCTGAAGAACCCCGCGAAATGGGCGATGCGAAGCCAGACGAGGTAGGTCGTCACGGCATCGTGCTGGTTGTACTGGGCGATGCGCCGGATACCGCCGTCGAGCCAGGCCTCGGCGACGCTGTCACCGTCGAAACCACCCAACTTGCCCGGGATACCCGACAGTACCGCCATCTCCTTCAGGGAGGGGCGCGCCTTGCCCCACTCGCCGATGGCCGTCATCAGGTCCACGTTCCACTCGCTGGCCCGCGAGAAGTAATCGTAGCCCTCCCAGGGCTTGTCCGGCCGCTTGCAGAACCCGGGGGCGGTGATGCCCTTGATGATCCCGCGCTGGATCATGACAGGCAGGTCCGACCCGGTGGAATTGAAGCCTACGAGCTGGGGCAGGCGGCGGCCCACGCTTTCCAGGAACCGGGACAGGATCGTGGCTTCGTCGCAGTCGTCGGGGTTGTCCGGGTCCCGGGGTTGTACGCGCAGGTCAAGCGTGATGTTTCCCTGTGGATCCTGGCTCCGGGTCACCATGGCGATGGAGACCAGGCGGGACATGGCGTACTTGAGAAAGGGCCGCGGCTTTTCTTCGGTGGCCCCGTTCTGGCGCCACATCTCCTGGATGACCTCGGAGTCGGGCATATCGGCCGGCAGGTCGTAGAGCAGGCGTCCCGCGTCGGGGTCGGGCACCCATTCCGCGTCGAAGGCCCACACATCGTGTTTTACGCTTTTGAACATGATAACAAGGTAACTCCTTCCTGCCGTGCGGCCTTCCGATCGAAAGTGTGCAAAGGCAATGCGTTCGATCGTTCGGCGGCAGCCAGTATCATAAGGTCCGAGAATCCTGTGCTGCCCGTCCCGTAACTGAACGCAGCCTGTGCGACATCGGCGCCAGCCTCAATCACCAGTACGTCCGTTGAGACCAGCTGCTCCAATGCATCGGCAATATCCTCACGAGAAAGGCCATAAGCCCGTTCCAGAACCCAGACGAGTTCAAGAATGACTTCCCGGCAGACGAACCCGGGTTGGTCCGCGGTAAGCGAAGACATTAAACTCCGGGCGGTCGCGGCCTGTGCTTCGTCGTCGCGCACCAGGTACCGAACGAGAACGTTGGTGTCCAGCGCAATCATTCTTCACTGGCTCCACGGGCAACGGCCTGCTCCATCTCGTCGATGGTGACGACAGGTCCCTGGTACTTGAGCATGCCATACAATCGACTGATCGGGCGCACGGGCAGAATGCGCACTTCCTGGTCGCAGATCACGTAGCGAACTTTGTCCCCGGCAGATAAGCCGAGTGATTCCCGAACCACCTTGGGGAGCGTTGTCTGTCCTCTGCTCGTGACACTGGATTCGATCATGATCATTCACCTCCTGCATTATAATTCGCTATATTCCTTACTTTTGTCAATAAAATAAGGAAACATATACATGTCCTTACTGATGGAACAGTCGTATCTGAAATCCGCTCAGATACCGCAGGGGTCTGGTTTGGGATCAACGTCAGGATCTGGTCAGGGATCAGCGTCATTACGGGTTCCAATGCGCTCATCCGTGGCAAGGAACAGCGCGTCCCGTTCGTCCTGCGGAACGTACGTACCCGGACGGCCTGCCGAATCCAGGGCCGCGCGCAACGGACCGAGATCCAGATCGTGGAAGTGCGCCAGCATGCGGATGTTCCGCTGGACTTCCGAAGCGCTGAGGCGGGCGACGGGTTTCTCCAGCAGCCCGTGGGTCAGGGGCACGAGGGCGTCGGATCCGGCGCCGGACAGGAAGCGTTCGAGTGAGGCAACGACTTCCGGCGGTACCTGGCGAAAGCCGGTGAGGCGGGAACCCCGGATCCGTTCGTGGGGCGGAAGATGCCGGACCGGTTCGATATGTCCGATCAGTTTCAGCACGTAGACCAGCGCGTCGAAGGCGGCCAGGGCGCGCCGCCTGGACTTGAACACACCGTACCACTCGAGGTCCAGTTCCTTCCACGCGTCCACATGCGTCGTGAAGCAGAGCAGGACCTGCTTCTCCGTGCCGCCGAGGCCGAGGGCCGGGTACAGGAAGTCCCAGGTGCCGTCCTCGTTGTACGGCGGCCGCAGCTTGCGGATCAGTTCGTTCTCGAGCAGCAGGGCCTCGCGTTCCGAATCCCGCGGCATGATCTCGAGGGTGCTCGCCTCCCGGACCAGCGTCCGCATCTTGCGGTGCACCTTGCGGCGCGAGGCGTTCCGGTACTGCTGGAGGCGGCGCCGGATGTTCCCGGCCTTGCCGACGTACAGCACGGCACCCTGCTTGTCCTTGAACAGGTAGACCGCCGGCGTCATGGGCGATTCTTCGATGAGGCGCTCGCCGAATTTGCGGTCGAACTGGCGCATGGTGGTCGAATCTACAATGTATCTACGTGCATCTACGTTGCATGTATGCCTGACGACAGTTATAATATACCCTTGTACTCCACATCGGCATCCCAAATCCCGCATACCCTTCGAATATCCCGCGCACCGACCGGAGAAGCCCGACCATGACCGCGGAAAAACTGATCATCGACTACATAAGCGACCAGGACGACAACCTGTCCCGCATGGCCAGGGACATCTGGGACCATCCGCAGATCGCCCTGCAGGAGACCTACGCGTCGAAACTGCAGGCAAAAGAGCTGGAAGCGGACGGCTTTTCCATCGAATGGGGCGCCGGCGGGATGGAAACGGCCTTCGTCGCCACCTGGGGATCGGGAGACCCCATCATCGGGTTCCTGGGCGAGTACGATGCACTGCCCGGCCTGTCGCAGACGGTTTCCGCGGAGCGGGAAGCCATCGAACCGGGCGGACCCGGCCACGGCTGCGGCCACAATCTCTTCGGTACGGCGTGCCTGGGTTCCGTAAAGGCCCTGAAGCGTGCGATGGAACGGGATGGCATCGGCGGCACGATCCGGTATTACGGCTGTCCTGCGGAAGAACAGGTGGTGGGCAAGGTGCTCATGGCGAACGACGGCGTCTTCGACGACCTCGACGCCGCCATCACCTGGCATCCCGGCGCGACGAACCTGGTCTGGAACGGTTCGTCGCTCGCGCTCAATTCCTTCAGGGTGAACTTCCACGGCGTCGCCGCCCATGCCTCGGCCATGCCGCACCAGGGACGCAGCGCCCTCGACGGCGTAATGCTGATGGACGTGGGCATGAACTACCTCAGGGAGCACGTGATCCCCGAGGCCCGCATCCACAGCGTGGTGACGAGCGGCGGGGAAGCGCCGAACGTGGTGCCGGCCTATGCCCAGGTGTGGTACTACATCCGGTCGCCGAAACGCGCCGAGGTGGACGAGATGTACGAACGGGTGCTCGACATCGCGAAGGGCGCCGCGCTGATGAGCGGCACCACCCACGATATCGAGTTCATCGGGGGGGCTTACGAGGTCCTGCCGAACGGCACGATCTCCGACCTGATGCTGCAGAAGATGCAGGCCGTGAACGATCTCGCCTTCACCGCCGACGAGCGGCGCTTCGCCCGGCAGCTTCAGGCGACTTTTCCCGAGAACGCTGTCCAGATGGCCTACGCGCGGACGGAGAAATCGACGGTCAAGGATTCCATCGCCGAGAGCATCGAGAATCCACTGTGGACGCAGGTGCTTCCCCATAACGAAAACCCGCCGGGCGTCGAGGGGTCGACGGACGTGGGCGACGTGAGCTGGATCGCGCCCACGGGACAGCTCACGACCTGTTGCTGGCCCCTGGGCACGCCGGCTCACAGCTGGCAGATGGTGGCCTCCTCCGGTTCGAGCATCGGCAGCCGGGGCATGCTCTTTGCCGCCAAGGCCCTGGCGCTGACGGGCCTGGACCTGTTGCGGGACCCGGACCTGCTCAAACGGGCCAACGAGGAATTCGACGAGGCGCGCAACGGAAAGACGTACAAGAGCGCGTTGCCTGAAGCGTAGCGCGCTGCCTGGAAAGTGAAGCCGGATGACGGGTTCCACACCGAAGGCCGCCATTTCCGCGGCGCAGATTTTCCCGGCGCGGATTCCCCCGGACGCCCGGGACCGTTACCGGCGAGACGGCTTCTTTTTCTCGCCGTCGATCATCCCGGCCGATCTGATCGAACGCGTGACCGCCCGCATGGACGCGGTCATGGCCGGTGAATACGAGACCGGGGAACCGCCGCGCCGATCATGGAACCCGGGCGACGACCCGAAGCGCATCCGCAAGATCGACCAGGCGCACCTGTCGGACCGGACCATCTACGAACTGGCCTCCCATCCGGAAATCGGCCGCTGGGCGGCTTCTCTGCTGGGCGCAAGCCGGATCCAGCTCTGGGCGTCCCAGATGCTGTACAAACCGCCGGTCGGCCCGGGCATCACGGTCGGCGGGGTGTCGGGCAACTCAGGCGGCCCGGGCAGCACGGTCGACTCGGTAACGGGGAACGTCGGCTGGCACCAGGACAAGCAGTACTGGAAGTACCTGGATGGCGAGCTGTTCACGGCCTGGGTCGCCGTGAGCGACGTGACGGGGGCGTCCGGCCCCATGCGGTTCCTGCGGGGATCGCACCGGTGGGGGCTGCTGGACAGCGGCGACTTCTTCGGCCACGACCACGAGGCGCAGCGGAAGGAAATCCCCGTACCCGAGGGAGAAAGCTGGGAAGAAGTCGAGGCGGTCCTGCGTCCCGGCGCGGTCAGTTTCCACGACCGCCACACCTATCACGCCAGCGGGCCGAACGTATCGGACGCGCCGCGCCGCAGCTTCGCCTTTCATCTCCGGACCGAGAACGCACGGCCGGTGGATGGCCGCACCGACTACTACGTGCAGCACCTGGACGATCCCGCCTATTGCCCGGTGCTGTATGAGGCGTGATTTAAAAAGGAGCCACCCGGTATGAGTGATGTTTTGGACGCGGTCTTTATCTTCCCTTTGATGTTCGTGGGCATGTCTCTCTTCATCACGGGTCTGCTCGCCATGGCCGGCGGCAACAACATGGAACGCATCGGCCTGTCCACCCCCCGGCGCGGCAAGATCGCCATGGTCGTGGGCGTGGTTCTGAACACCATCGGGATTACCTTGCTGACCTGAAGTTTCCCCGGACCCCACCATCTCGGCATTTGGGCTGGCATCATGAGCGTGCTACTGATCGCCGCCGGAATATACCTGTTTGTATCGGGCGTGATCGTCTGGGCCGGCGGCAGAACGGTGGAGCGGATCGGGCTCACCACCCGGAACAGGGGATTGATCGCGCTCATCCTGGGCACGGTATTGTTGGTGTACGGGGCAACGATGTAGTCGTCTTTGTCCAATTACACTCAATTTGCACACAATTTGCACACAATTTGCACACATGTTAAGTCTCAATAAACTGTATATTCTCAGATATAGATACAAAACAGAATCTCCTGGATTCAGTCGCTCCTTTGGACCAGTCCGGACAGTCGAAAGGTTCTGGTCCCTTCGGTCCACTCGTCAGGTCGATGACCTCCAACCTTTTTTGTCGTTACGGTGTTTCCCTTTCCCTGTATTTGTTCGCGCCGATCGCCTTGATCGCTTCGGTCATCCTGGTGGCATTGATCTCGTGCGGTAAAGACAGTGGTACAAAGCCCACACCGGTAAGCCCGCCTGCACCGGTAAGCCCGCCAACACCAGTTCAGCCGCCACCGCCGGTTACTCCTCCTCCGCCGGCTCCGCCCGTACCAGTCCCGACCCGGCTTACGATAACGCCTTCGTCCGTTACGTTTAGCGCCATCGGTCAGACCAAGCAATTGACGGTCGAGGTATTTGACCGGAACAACACACCTTTATCCGATGTCGAGATCATCTGGTCAGGTACCAGGACGGGTGTTGTCTCCGTTAATAACTCGGGCCTGGTGAGAGCCCTGAAGAGCGGCACGGACCGTATCACGGCGACGACCCGTTCAGGCAACGTGTCCGCTAGCATTGAGGCAACAGTTTCCCAGATTCCGGAGAGTTTGAGCATCGAACCGGTAAAGACCACTTTTGAAGCCATTGGCGATACTTTACAACTTGTCGCGCGTGTTGTAGACCGGAACGAACACCTGATTGAAGGCGCCCCATTGTCCTGGTCGAGCAGTGACGAGACCGTCGTTATCGTAAACGAGCAGGGCCTGGTAACTGCAGTCGACAATGGAATGGCTGAGGTTCTGGCAAGATCGGGTGACTTTTCTGCAAACGTCCAGATTGTGGTGTCTCAGGTAGCACACCGAATCGAAATCGAACCAGGGTTGATGATCGTTTTTCAGCCGGAGGAACGTACCCAGCTTACAGCTACCGTTCTGGATCGGAACGAACACCGGTTTGGGGGCGCGGCAGTGGCCTGGTCGAGCAGTGACGAGACCGTAGCGACCGTAAGTGAACAGGGCCTGGTGACCGGGATATCGGAAGGTACGACTCAGATTACCGCTCGTTCAGGGGACGCAGCAGCGATGGTCACCGTAATTGTCTTGATGCAGTCTGCGAACTCGGACCGGGACGCCTTGACCGTGTTCTACCACGTTACTGGTGGTCCGGACTGGACGAACAGTACGAACTGGTTGAGCGAGGAACCCCTTCATACCTGGCATGGTGTTGAAACCAGCCCCGAAGGGGCGGTGACCTGGCTACGGCTACCTGAGAACAATGTGACCGGTTCAATTCCGGCGGCATTGGGGCGACTTCAGCACTTGAGGTTCCTGCTCCTTCCCTCCAACGGACTGATCGGACCCCTGCCCCGGGAGTTGGGGGACCTGGTTCATCTTGAACGGTTAGATCTGTTCGGAAACCAACTTTCCGGCGAACTGCCTCGGGAAATGGGACAGTTGGTGAATCTGAGATCGGTGAGTCTCGCTTCAAACGGACTAACGGGACCGTTGCCGCCGGAACTTGGCAACCTGGAGAACCTGGAAGAGTTATACCTGAACTCGAACCGGTTTACCGGTGGACTTACTCGGGAGATAGGCCAACTGGTGGATTTGAAATTATTGAATCTCGCTTCAAACGGGCTAACGGGATCGTTGCCGCCGGAACTTGGAGATCTGGTGCATCTCGAATGGCTGGATCTGGCCGCAAACCGATTTACCGGCGAGCTGCCTCGTGAGATTGGTCAGCTGGCAAATCTGAGGGGGTTGACCGTTGCTTCGAACGAGTTAACCGGTCCGTTGCCTCAGGCTCTTGGCGATCTGGAGAACCTCGAAGAGTTGGATCTGAACTCGAACCGGTTTACCGGTGAACTGCCTCGTGAGATTGGTCAGCTGGCGAATCTGAGGGAATTTACCGTTGCTTCGAACGAGTTGTCCGGTCCGTTGCCTCAGGATCTTGACAACCTGGTCAACCTGAAAGGACTGGACCTGTACTCAAACCAGTTGTCAGGGAGTATCCCTTCGGAGCTGGGGGGACTGGTGAATCTTGAACGACTTATCTTTTCCAGGAACAAGTTGACGGGAAGTATCCCTTCCAGTCTGGGAAAGCTTGTAAGCCTTGAACACCTGGCTCTGGCCAGGAACCAGTTGACCGGGACCGTGCCGCCTTCGTTTGGCGATCTGATCAAATTGAAGACCCTGAGTCTGGGAGAAAATGTGGAGATGGCCGGGATTTTGCCACAGTCCATTACAGGCTTGATGCTGGATGAACTGTATCTCGCCAACACGCGTCTTTGCGTTCCGGACAACCCCGAGTTCGAGTCCTGGCTGAATCAGATACAGAACCTTGACGGCGTAGAAGTCTGCAGTGGGTTTCTAACCAAGACCTCCGTAATCCTGGTACAGGCGACACAGTCTTCCGATTTCTCCGTGCCCCTGGTAGCCGGGGAAGACGCGTTGCTGCGCGTATTCATCAAGGCCGAAACAGACATGGACGTGCCGATGCCTCCAGTCACGGCGCAGTTTTTCGTGCAAGGCAGCCAGGTATTTAGTGTGGAGATTCAAACCGAGGGGATGGCCATTCCTTCAAATCTCGATCTGGGTACGCTTGAAACGTCTGCCAACACGCTGATCCCGGGTAGCGTAATCCAGCCGAGCCTGGAGGTGGTCGTTGAGATCGATCCGGAAAACTCGCTGGGGGATATCGTGGATCTGGAAGACCGGTTTCCGATGTCCGGGAGGATGCCGGTCGACGTAAGAAGGGTGCCTCCCCTCGATCTTACGCTGGTACCCTTTCTCTGGATGGAGAACCCGGATCTGTACGCATCCGTCCCGGAAAGAATCGAAGGACTGACGACCGAATCCGATCTGTTTCGGCTGACCAGGGATATCCTTCCCGTTGACAGATTCAGTCTTTCGATCCACGATCCGGTGTGGACGGCGAACCAGCCTGAGGGGTTTTCGGCGATGGAGGACACGAATCTGATCTATACCATGGAAGGCAAACGCGGACACTACATGGGGATCGTCAGTTTCGGCGGAGTGGCCCATACACCGGGATTCGTAAGTGTCTCCTCACTCTCTCCCGATCTGGTTGCACATGAGTTGGGCCACAACATGAGTCTGTTACACGCCCCGTGTGGAACCGGTATCGATATAGATCCTGATTTTCCCTACGAGAATGGGGAAATAGGAGTCTGGGGATATGATCTGTTTAACGAGATCCCGGTTTACTCTTCCACTCCGGACCTGATGACCTATTGCGGCCCACCCTACTGGATCAGCGACTACAATTTCTCGAAATCAGTAATCTACCGGGCGACCGAGGAAACAGGATCTGGCATGGCCTCGGCCTTCAGTTCACCAGCAAAAGGCCTGCTGGTCTGGGGAGGCATTGATGAAACGGGGGAACTCTTTCTCAGGCCGGCGTTTTCGGTATTTGCCCTATCGAGTCTTCCCGATGCGCGGGGGCCGTACCGGGTTGAAGGGGTAGATGTCGACGGCAACACGCTGTTTGAGTTCGACTTTCCCATTGGTGTAATCGAGGACAGTGAAGGTGGTGTATTTGCCTTCATCGTACCGATGCGCAGGGACTGGTCCAATCGGCTGAAACAGTTAGCGGTCTCGGGGCCCGAGGGGCACGCCGAACTGCATAGCGGGAGAGACCGGTCGGCAGCCCTGCTGCTTGATGAATCGACCGGAACGGTTCGCGGTATCTTACACGAATGGCTCGAACCAGGGGAAACGGTTCAGGCAGCCCGCCGCAATCTACCGGAACCGGGACTGACGGTCGTTGAAAGTTCGGGAATCCCTGATGTGACAGACTGGAACCGCTGATACCGAAGGGTTCTTCTCTTTCCATTACGAGGGCGCACGATGCGCACGGAATCCTTGACCCGGCCAGCCTGATTGGCTTCCTTCATAACAAGATAACGTCTGATGGCACATGCGCACCTGCAACAATCCAGTTAGCTGGTCGCGTATCCCGGAAATCCAGATTCTGAACCAACATGACCAACGACCTCTTCCATCCCGCCGTGGCCGCGTGGTTCGAGGACCGGTTCGACGAGCCGTCCGATATCCAGAAGCGCGCCTGGCCGGTCATCAAACAGCGGCAGAACACGCTGATTGCGGCGCCCACGGGTTCCGGCAAGACGCTGGCGGCCTTCCTGTCCTCCATCGACGACCTGGTCCGCCAGGGCCAGTACGGCACACTGCCCGAGGGCACGCAGATCGTCTACGTTTCGCCCCTGAAGGCCCTCAGCAACGACATCCACGCCAACCTGCAGGTCCCGCTCAAGGGCATCCAGGCGATCCTCAAGGAGCGCGGCCGGCCCGACGTCCCCATCCGCGTGGCGGTCCGCACGGGCGATACGCCCACGAGCGAGCGCGCCGCCATGACGAAGCATCCGCCCCACATCCTGGTGACGACGCCCGAAAGCCTGTACCTGCTGCTCACGAGTGCGGGCGGCCGGCGCATCCTGCCGAACGTGCACACGCTCATCATCGACGAGATCCACGCGCTGGTGGGCAACAAGCGGGGATCGCACCTGGCGCTTTCCGTGGAGCGGCTGGAACGGCTTACCTCCGGTCCACTCACGCGCATCGGGATTTCGGCCACGCAGAAGCCCATTGACAGGATCGCCCACTTCCTCACCGGCGCGGGCTATGCGAAGGGCAAGGGATGCAAGATCCTCAACACCGGCCACCGGCGGAAACTCGAGCTGAAGATTGAAGTGCCCCGCTCTCCCCTCGGCGCCGTCATGTCGAACGAGGTGTGGGAGGAAGTGTACGAACGGCTCGAGGAGCTCATCCTGCGGCACCGGACGACCCTGGTCTTCGTCACCACGCGGAGCATGTCGGAACGGCTGGCGCGCCATCTCAGCGAACGGCTCGGCACCGAGCATGTCACATCCCACCACGGCAGCATGTCGAAGGAGCACCGGCACGACGCCGAACAGCGGCTCAAGGCCGGTGCGCTTAAGGCCCTCGTGGCTACGGCTTCCCTGGAACTGGGCATCGACATCGGCGCCGTGGATCTGGTCTGCCAGATCGGCTCCCCCAAGGCGATCGCGACGCTCATCCAGCGGGTGGGCCGGTCGGGCCACACGATCACGGGCACGCCGAAGGGCCGCCTGTTCCCCCTGACGCGGGACGAACTCGTGGAGGCGGCCGCGATCATGGACTCGGTGCGGCGGGGCGAGCTGGACCGGATCATCATCCCCGAACAGCCGCTCGACGTGCTGGCCCAGCAGATCATCGCGGAGGTGGCCAACTGCGATTTCAGCGAGGACGAACTGTACCACCTGGTGCGGAAAGCCTATCCCTACCGCGGTCTGTCCCGGGAGGAGTTCGACGGCGTCGTGGCCATGCTGGCCGAGGGCTATACGCCGCGCAGGGGCCGCAAGCACGCCTACATCCAGCGGGACCTGATGAACGGAACGGTCAGGGGCCGCAGGGGGGCCCGGATCAACGCCCTGATGTCGGGCGGGACGATTCCCGACCAGTTCGACTACGACGTGATCATGGAACCCACGGAGACCTTCATCGGCACGCTGAACGAGGACTTCGCCATCGAGAGCACGGCCGGAGACATCGTGCAGCTGGGGAACAACTCGTGGCGCATCCTGCGCGTGGAGAAGGGCAAGATCCGGGTCGAGGACGCCCAGGGCCTGCCGCCCACCATGCCCTTCTGGTTCGGCGAGGCGCCGGGGCGGACGGCCGAACTCTCCGCTTCCCTGTCCCGGCTGAGGGAAGAGGTGGCGAGCCGGATGGACGTGGGTGCCGGTCCGCAGAAGGAAGACGAGGCCGGGCCGGCGGACGGCGACGGATCGGATGCCGCAAACGGTCGCGACGACGGGGAAGGATCGGCGGCCGGACGCGATAGCCGGGGGAAGCTCGACCCCGAATGGAAGCGGGAAGCCGAGGAATGGCTGATGGATTCCGCGGGCGTCTCCCACGTGGCGGCGACGCAGATCGCGGAGTACCTCGGCGCGGCCAAGGCGGCCCTCGGCGTGATCCCCTCCCAGAAGGACCTGGTGGCGGAACGGTTCTTCGACGAGGCCGGCGACATGCACCTGGTGCTCCACAGTCCCTTCGGCAGCCGGGTCAACCGGGCCTGGGGACTGGCCCTGCGCAAGCGTTTCTGCCGGACCTTCAACTTCGAGCTGCAGGCCGCGGCGAACGAGGATTCCATCATCCTGTCCCTGGGCGCCACCCACAGCTTCCCCCTGGACGACGTCTTCAGCTACCTCAACGCCAAGACCGTCCGCGAGGTCCTGGTTCAGGCCCTCCTCGACGCGCCCATGTTCGAAGTGCGCTGGCGCTGGAACGCGTCCACCGCCCTGGCCGTGCTGCGCCGCAGGGGCGGCGACCGGGTGCCGCCGCAGATACAGCGGTCCGTGGCCGAGGACCTGATCGCCCAGGTGTTCCCCGACCAGATCGCGTGCCTGGAGAACATCGCGGGCGACCGGGAGGTGCCGGACCATCCCCTGGTCAGCCAGACGATCGAGGACTGCCTGCACGAGGCCATGGACGTCGATACGCTGGAGTCGGTCCTGAAGACGATGAAGTCCGGAGACATGAACGTGCACGCCAGGGACCTCCGCGAGCCCTCGCCCATGGCCGAAGAGATCCTCAACGCCCGGCCCTATGCCTTCCTGGACGACGCGCCCCTTGAGGAGCGGCGGACCAACGCCGTCCGGAACCGCCGCTGGCTCGACCCCGCGGTCGCGGGCGACCTGGGACGCCTCGACCCCGAGGCCATAGACACCGTGCGAAGCGATGCCTGGCCCGAAGTGCGCAGTCCCGACGAACTCCACGACGCCCTGGTGCTCGCGGGGTATGTCACGGAAGAAGAGGGGCGAAAGGGCGATCAGTTCGGGGATTGGACGGAATACTGCGCCGTGCTGGAAGGCGACCGCCGGGCCGCCACGCTCGTGACGGAGGGCGGTAAGCGCCTGTGGACGCCCCTGGAACGGCGCATCCATTTCGAACGGGTGCATTCGAAGGGGCGGTTCGAACCGGACGAAGAAATCCCGGACGACGTGAGAAGCAACCTGGAGAAGGGTTTTCGGGCCGCGGCCAGGCAGGCTGGCGCAACCGCGACTGACGCATCCGCCATGGACGCATCCGCGACTGACGCAACTTCCACTGACGGGTCTGTCACTGGCGCATCCGCACCGGAAGAATACGCACATGAAGCGTACGCGCTGGTGGAACTTATACGGGGCAGGCTGGAGACGCTGGGACCGGTCACGGCGGCCGGCCTGGCCGGGTCCATCGACCTGCCCGTCGGCAAGGTCGATCAGGCGTTGATCGCCCTGGAGCAGGAGGGTTTCGTCTTCAGGGGACAGTTCTCGCCGAACGCGGACGCGCTGGAATGGTGCGAGCGCCGGCTGCTGGCGCGGATCCACCGCTTCACGATCACCAAACTGCGCCGCGAGATCCAGCCCGTTTCACCCGCCGACTTCATGCAGTTCCTCTTCACCTGGCATCACCTGGCGCCCGACACCCGGCTCAAGGGGGCCGACGCCGTGACCGCCGTGCTGCGCATGCTGGAAGGCGTGGAGGCGCCGGCCGCGGCCTGGGAAAGCGAGATCCTGCCGTCCCGCGTCACCGACTACGACTACGCCTGGCTCGACAACCTGTGCCTGTCCGGCAAGTACGCCTGGGGACGGCTCCGTCCCCACTGGTCGAACGGAGAGCACGGAAAGACGGCCGGTCCGATCCGGTCGACGCCCATCGCCATCGTGGACCGCATGAACCGCTCGCTGTGGATGTCCCTGAGCGGTGTGACCGGGGACGAGGACCTGGCGTTGTCCACGTATGCGAACACTGTGCTGGACCTGATGACCCGGCATGGCGCGGTGTTTTTCGATGACATCACCTCGCAGTCCGGCCTCCTTCGGACCCATGCCGAGGAAGCCGTGGCGGAGCTGGTTTCAGCGGGGATGGTCACGTCTGACAGTTTCGCGGGCCTCCGGGCCCTGCTGGTGCCGTCGCGTCACCGGGAGTCCCGGCGGGGACGGGAACGCCGGAATCCATTCGACCTGTCGACGGCAGGCCGGTGGGGACTGACTTCCAGGGCACCGATTGAAGGCAACGCAGAAGAGGATCTCGAGGCCTATGCCCGCGTCGCGCTCGCCCGGTATGGCGTCGTGTTCCGCCGCCTGACGGAGCGGGAGAACACCTCGCCGCCGTGGCGGGACCTCGTGCGGGTGCTTCGGCGGATGGAAGCCCGGGGAGAAATCCGCGGCGGCCGGTTCGTGAACGGTGTCTGGGGCGAGCAGTACGCCCTGGGCGAAGCCGTGACCCTGTTGCGCAGCATCCGGCGCAAGGAGAAACAGGGCACGCTCGTGGCCATCAGCGCCGCCGACCCCCTGAACCTGGTCGGGATCATCACGCCCGGGCGGCGCGTTCCCGGCATCACGACCAACCGGATCCTCTACCGGGACGGCGAACCGATCCTGATCATGGAAGGCGGCGAAATCAGGGAGACCTCCCCGGTGGCGGCCGAAGAACAGTGGGCATTGCGGCAGGAACTGGTCAAGCGGGAGTTCCCGCCGAAGCTCAAGGCCTATCTGAGCGGCCGCCGGACCCGTGAGAAGGTAGGAGCGCAAAAGTCATAATCCATTCCGGGCGGGAGCATGAAGAAGATCGCCTTAACAATGCTGGCTGCCGCGATCACACTTCCGGCAACCGGCGAGTGTTTCGCCCAGGCCCCGGAAAAGCGTATGTCCATCAGCCTGGGCGGCGGGAGGAGCATTCCTACAGGCGATTTTGCGGACGGGAAAACCAGAGGATCCCTGTTCCTCCTGGGCGTTACGGTACGCGTTGCCGAATCGGTTCATCTCGCGTTCAACGGCTATGACAACCTCTTTTCTATAGAACGCGGCCAACACGACCGGGACCGCCTGAGTGACGAAGCGCTGCAGAGACTCGGACCGCACGTGGATGCCAACGTAAGCCTGGAAGGCGGCAACTTCGGTTTGATGTACAAGACCACCACTTCCCCCGCGGCTGTTTACGGGGTGGGCGGCATCGGTTACTCCAGGGTAATCGACCGGTTCTTCGGTACCGTGCACGATACGAAGCTGACCGCGTTCAGCACCGAGACTTCATTCAGCATCCTCCTCGGCGGCGGCGTGCATGTGCCGATGACGTCCACGGTCGGCCTGGCGCTCGACGTCCGGTACATTCGCGCCTTCAACGACCGGAACGTCCAGTGGATGCCGGTAGCCCTGTCCATTGTATTCAGTTTTTGGAAGATGGAACCGGGTTAGACGGTTCTTTCAGCCCAGCCCTTTCAAGGCTTCCACCACCTGCGCGGGGGAGGCCGTGCCCGTGACACCCAGTTGACGGACGGTGACCGAAGCCGCGAGGTTGCCGGCCTGACCGGCCTCCATGGGCGTCGCGCCGGCGGCCAGCGAGGCCACGATCCCGGCCGTGACGCTGTCCCCGGCCCCGACGGTGTCTACCGGTCCCGGAACGCGTATGCCGGGCACATGCCGGCAGTCCTCGCCATCGATCAGCAGAAGGCCGTCCGCGCCGAGGGTGACGTAAACCGTCCGCGCCGGCCCTTCGCCGCGGTCATCGCCGCGGTCATCGCCCGCTTTGTGCATCTCGCCCGCTCCGCGCATCTCGCCCGCTCCGCGCATCTCGTCCGACTCCCGATCCTCGACCAAGATGCCCGCTCCGCGCATCTCGTCCCGGTTCCCCTTGCGGATGACGTGGCGGAACTCGCCGATGCGTTCGCGTGAATCCGCCAGGATGACCTTGTCGGGCCGGGTCCTGCCCAGGTCGCCGATCGCATCCCGCACCCGGTCCGTGACGACCCCGGTGTTGCGCCTTCCCACCTGGTCCAGGACGGCCACGCCGTCCATATTGGACGCCATGTCTCCCAGGAATTCGACCAACCGTTCTTCCAGGACCCGTGGCGTGGGCGTCCGGTTCTGTATGTCGATGCGGTTTGATTCCCGTTCTCCGCCCGGTTCCCGTTTCATGGGCTTGATGTAGGTGGGCGTGAACCGGTCCGGGGATTCGAACAGTCCGTCGAGGCGGACCCCCATTGTCGCCAGTCCCTGCCGGAGCTCGTACCCCTCCCCGTCGTCGCCCGTGAACCCGACGGCGAGCAGGTGTCCTACGCCCAGGGCGTGCAGGTTGGCCATGACCGTGCCCGCGGCGCCGGGCATGCAGCGTCTGGCCACGACCTGGCGCGCGGCCAGCCCAGTCTCCAGGGACGGTTCGTCCAGTGCCGGATCGAGGACCAGGTACTTGTCCAGGAAGAAGTCGCCCACGACCATGATGGAAAGGTCGGCGAAGCGGGACAGCAGGCTTTCGAGGCGGTGCGGCGTCATCATGAGCGGGGCTGCGTTTCGGGATGAAAATGTGGATTCCGTTCGACCTCTGGCAATGTATGGTTCAGCAGACGTAAATCAAAGTATTTACAGTAAATAAACCATCCAGGCAGGATGCTTTTTCCTTGATTTTCGAGCTCGGAAAGTGTACCTTCGCGAACTGGACAAGCCGCGATTTCCACACACTGCCCCGGGACTTCAAATCGCATTCGTAGTAGTGAAGACCAGCAGGTGCATCCACTTTATTGATATACGGGATAAACAGTTATGGGCTTGACGCTCCAGCAAGTCGGTTATACCTTGACCGTCCAGCAGGCGATCCGTAGGTTACCCGGCATCCACCAAAACACAACCGAAAGGGGATGCTATGGGTGCGCCTAACTGGGTGAACCGTACCGTATGGACGGGCGACAATCTCGACATCATGCGCGGGATGAACGACGAAAGCGTGGATCTGATTTACCTTGATCCGCCCTTCAACAGCAATCGCA
>JAJEEG010000005.1 GCA_022821085.1 Candidatus Latescibacterota bacterium
GGCTGCCAGCGGCCGGTCCAGGTGCCCTGGGTCGTCACCTGCCAGTTCGTCCGCTGCGTCTGCACCGAGTTGCCCGAGGCGTCGTAGTAGGTGGTGCTTTCGAGGAGACCCCTGCGGATGTCCCTTTCGGACTCGTGCTGCCTGTTCGTGGCCGAGAGGCCCAGGGCGTCCAGGTCGGCCTCGCCCACGTAGTTGCGGCGTATCTTGCCGTGGCGACCGGGCAGGACCTCGTCGACCATTGGGAAGGTGATCCGGCGTACGCGCCGGTTGTCGATGATGTCCATGACCGGCGCCGTCTGCACATAGCTGAACGCCGTGGTATCCGGCGGGACGGGTCCTGCGCCGTCCGCGTCCCGGATCATGTGCCGGACGCGGCGGGACCGGTCGAAATAGGCGTCGTCGTATTTCAAGGAGGTGTCGGGATTGGTAATCGTCTCGTAGGCGATCTTCATCTCCCCGCCCGCGGGCGTGACGATCTTCGTGATGCGGTAGCTGTCGGCCAGCGTGTTGGTGAAGCGGTAAGGCGGCAGTTGATCGGCGGCCGCGTTCCCGGTGCCCATGACGGCGATCTCCTCGAGCAGGAGCGTGCGCGCGTTGTCGCCCGGCGCCACCGGGGGCCGGGCCTGAAGGCTCTTGTCGTCGGCATAGCGAAAGACGTACCGGGCAATCTGCTTGCCGTCAGGATCCGTTACCGTCTCGACTCCGTCCGTGACGGTCAGGGCGTCGAGGCGGTGTGCGCTCGAGACGCCGTCGTACATCCGGTAGTTGCGGTTGTTGCGCACCAGGTAGTGGCCGTAGGTGAGGTTCTGGCCCGTCGGCGTATCGAAGTAGTTGTCGTAGGTGATGGCGACGCCGCCGTGCCGGGCGACATGGAGGTCCTCGCGCTCGCTGGTCTCGGTCGCGATCTTGCGCACGACCTTGCCGTCTGAGCCGGCGAACACAACCTCGTCAAGGTGGCCGGTATGGAACGTCTTGACCACGGTCAGGTTGTAGGTGTTCCCATCTTCAGAAATGCCGTTTGGAAAGCGCGGGTCCAGGTCAGCGAAGTTAAGCAGGTTGCGGAATGAGCGCGTGGACTCGGCCCGTTCCTTCGCCCAGTCCCGGACCGTGGTCACCGGACCGTCGGAGGCGTACCTGAACCGGATCGTGTTGCCAGCCTGGTCCCTGATCTCGGCCAGGTTCCACTGGTACACCATCTCGGGCATGAGCTCGTCGAAGCGCCCGTTCTGCACCGCGCCGCCCTTGACGGTCTGGTTCATGCCGTAGTTCCGGCCGCCGATCGTGACCGCGCCGAAGGTGTAGGTCAGTCCCGATACGGTCCTGGCCGTCCACGTGGAGGCCAGCGGCCTATTCCGGTCGAAGTTCCAGCGTATATCCATGAAGCGCCTGTTCTCGGCGTAATAGACGTTGGTGGCCGGGAGAGATACGCCCGGATCATCGGCGCGCTGCGAGTCGTCGAGCTGGCGCACCAGGCGGTGCGATCCGTCGGGCAGCACCATGGACAGGTTGAAGGAGAAGGGATGGTTGATCGGGCTGGTCGTATCCTTCAAGTCATAGCCGCCGGTCACCTTGATCGCCCCGAACTCCAGGTTCCAGCCCAGGCCCACCCACGTGGCGTTGTTGAGCGTGACAGTGCCCTTGCTCAGCGTACTGATCTGCTGCGCCGTGCCCAGCTTGATCAGCCGGTCCATGCCGGTCACCGCGCTGCTGTAGCGCATGGCCAGGGGCAGGGACAGGCCGCCCGCGCCTTCCACTTCGCTCAGCGGCAACGTATACGACCAGTTGCCCGAAAAGTAGTCTACCTGGTCCGCGTCGATGACGCCGGAGAGGCTGTCGAAGTCATAGGCGCTCCTGGAGGCGTCCGTGATCGTCGTCTGCTGGCCGTGAACGGTCAGCGCCGCCATGGAGAGCAGGAGGAGGCCGAGGAGCGTCCTCAGGGCGAAACGGTACAGGTGGTGTCCTGGCATGATGAACTCCTTTACATTGGTAATTGCGGTCCGGTGCTTGCGCGGAATGCGCGATGGGAACGCATGATGGAATCGGATGATCACCGACATGAAGAATGATCTCCTGGTCTTGAGGACGGACGGCTGAAAGACGCGCGGCCGTCTGGTTGCGAACGATGGATTCGGGATGGGCCGTGGGCTGGATGCCGGGCAGTCAACAGATCCGTCGTGAACCGCCGGGCATTCCGGGCCTACCCCCCGCAACGCTTGGTCCGGATGTGAGGCTGAGGTGTTAAAGGGCATGAAAAATCCCCGTGCCGTAGGTGGATCAGAAGTAGCACGGGGACGCTTGAAGGTCCGCGGGGTGCGGGTCCGCTAGGGGACGCGAGGATATTCTGAAGCGGTTGTCGTTACGCCCGTTTCATGGGCATGATGGAGTACTATACACATGTTGTGCATAGAAGTCAAATGGAATTTCAAAAAAACGCGGTTTACCTCCTCTTCCCAGCCCCAAAGGCTTCGCTGCCGGCATATCCTTGATGATGCATGCATCGCTCCTGCGGCGTGTGGCGCTCCGGGGATGCTGGAAGTGTCTACTACACCCGCCTTGCCGACATGCACGCCATCTTCCCCCGTTGTAGTCCACACGTGAAATCGACAAATCCCAGGTTGAAAAGCAGGTTCTCGTGCGTTTCTACGGGCAAACGTCGGGGACGATTGGGGTCGTCTTTCTCGAAGGGCACGACGAAATCGGCGTTGACTAGGATCCCACCGGGTGTAAGGAGCCCGTGGACCTGACCATAGACGGCTTCGAGCGCGTCGACGCCGCCGAGGTCGTGGAGGGTTTGAAGAGTGAAGATCGCGTCGAAATGACCGAGTCCGCGGGTCCAGGTGTCGCCCTTAAGGTCCGTGCAGATCAAGCTTGCGTTCCGGTGGCCGGCCGCCGTAAGCAACTTCCGCCCATGTTGAACCAGCGCCGATTCGATCTCGATCCCTGTGTACTCCACGGCACTGGTCCTCCCCGATTCTACCCTCTCGTATAATGCACTCAGCACGGTGTGGGCAAGACCGCCCGCACCGACCCCAAGTTCAAGCAGTCGGATCAATGCACCGTTTTCTTCCGAGACCGAACGCTCATCGCCCATGATGGTCCCGCACCTACCGCGCCACTCATCCCGCCATTCGACGAGCGTCCGCACGACGCATTCGGCCATGACCGCGCGCTCTGGCCACCTGTCGTCCAGGTCCCGCGTCCACGCGGCGATATAATCCGGTCCGGTGAAATCCGATAGCGCCATGCCGGAAATTCCTTAAATGTTCGCACGGCCAGGTCGCTCCGCATCCGCTTGCACCGCGCCACGTTGTGCCTAGTCCGTCCGCGTCGGCTTGCGCGTGTGACTGAAGGAATCGAGCCTCGGCGTATCGGGCGGCCAGTACACTGCGTCGTTGGACTCCTGCCATGGATTGCCGCAGAAGTTGGTGAGGATGTGCCATTCGGCCGCGCCGATGTCTGGATCGGGATGGAAGAGGAAACGCTTGAGGCCGGCTTCCCTGGAGGCGTTGAGGATGCCGTGCAGGTCCCGCGCCGGCATGGCGTCGCCCGCGTGCGGCGCGCGCCCCGTCGAGACCCAGCAGATGCACTTGTCCGTATCGCCAATGGCTTCCAGGGCGCGGCGGGTTTCCCCGTATACGATGGTGGAGAAGAACTCGTCGGGGAACCCCATCTCCATGTCCATCAGGGTGCGCACGCCCGGTAGGTCGATGCCGAAGAGCAGCTTCACCACGTCGAAGGCGTCTCCCTCGGTGAGCGACGGGTTCCATTTCCGCAGCCGCTGCACCCAGCGGGAGACCGTCCCGTACATGCCGTCGAAGCCCCGGTGCCAGTAGTAGTGCTTGGGGAAGATGAAGTCGAACCAGGACGCCATGGCGTGGTAGTCCTGGCAGGTCAGCGAGGAGAAGGCCGCCGTGCGCGGGATGCCGCCTAACTCCACCTTCCGGTTGAGCTTGGCGACCTGTTCGGCTATGGCCGCCATGTGTCCGAGGGCCGTTTCCCGGCGGGCGCGGAGCCAGTAGAGGGCGTCCTCGTTGATGTCGAAGAGCTGCATGCCAGCGAGCATGCCACCCGGCGCGCGGTAACGCACCTCGGCCGGGGTGAGTCGGTGAAACCGGTCCCAGAGGTGTTCGATGCCGCGCTGAAGGCGGTCCATTTCGTACCCCAGGGCGGCGAAACGCGTGTCCTCGCCGGGACGTATTTCAAAAAGTTCTCCCCCGTGATGGAAGGCGAGTTCGTAGTGCTGCTCTCCCGGACCGTCGATGAGGAAGCCGTGGGCCTGGGGCAGGGCGTTCATGGCGTCCTGGACCGTCGCGGCGTGGCCGATCACGCCGTATGGATCATCCTCCACGGGAAGGCGTCCCCCGCCGAGGCCGGCGCCGAAAGTGATGATGTGCCAGCCCCGCTCCCTGGCGTCGTCGAGCATGGCGGAGAAAAGGCGTTCCTTCTCCCGGTCGCGCGGCGTATCAGCGGGCGGATCGACGCCGAAGGACCGATATACGGCGGGGTCGCTGCCGAAGACCGGCATCCTCGTACCGTCGTCCATCTCGAAGTGGAGATAGCCCACCACGATGCCGGTGACGCCCCCGTCCTGCCACGCGTCGAAGATCCGCTTGTAATCGGTAATGTACCGTTCGAGGGGGTTATGGACAAAGATCCAGGCTTCCATTGCGGTCTCCTTGACAGTTTACGGGCGCCCCAGCGCCTTGAGTAATGCGTCCGATTCCTTGATGCTCAGCAGCATGGCATAGTCCCCGGTCGTGGGCAAGTAAACGACACTCGATTTGTCGGTGAGTACCGCATAGATCCGGCCGCCGCCGGAACGCCTGAACCAGCCGAGCTGATACCCGGGCAACCCAAGGCCGTTCGTCCTCAGGCTTAGCTTGTACTCGGAACGCTGATTCATGTCGATCACAACCGCCAGTCCGGCATCGACGGATTCAAGCGGTATGGTGCGGCTGTAGATGGGTACGTTTATGTGCAGTCTGTCCCCTTCGATCGTAACCGTAGAGTGGTACGCACCGTACAGGAAGTAACCGAACATCGCAACCAGAACCACAAGTACGACAGTCGCGATACTCATCGCTACCCTTGCTTCTGAAATATGGAGAAACGTATAAACGGCAAACCCTACCATACTCAGGATGATGACTACGAGGACGACGGCCGGCGTCGTCCCGATGTCCGTGATGTGAGCGGTCATGCGGTACTCCCTTGAGGCCGTCTTGAGTCGGGATCCCTCCGGAACGCCCGGATCCGGTCTCAGCCGGTCAAGATCGGTCTCAGCCGGTCAGGAGCCGGTCTCAGCCGGTCAGGAGCCGGCACAGATGGGGGATGAACAGCCGGTTGTCGGCCGCGATATAGATCAATTCGCCCCCCATGCGGCTGAAACTCTTGCCCATGCGGTTGTAGTAGGCCGGGTTGTCCATGGGCGGCTCCCCGGCGTTCCAGTCCCAGTCCTCCTCCGTGAGGTCGTTCACCGCAATGAAGGGCCGCACGGGACCGAGCCCGTCCTGCCGCCGCAGGTTGTTGGCGATCGAGACGGACTTTTCGAAGACCTGGGGCGCCATGATCGAGGAACCGACGGACAGGAACACGCCGCCGTCGATACGCGAGACGCCCTCGGCGAAAACTTGGAAATCGATCATCCCTCCCCGCCCGTACCCGGCGCCGCCGGCCAGGGGATGGGTATAGACGATGTCGTACCCGATACCGGGATGCACGGTGAGCGGCACGCCCAGACGAAAGGCGTTCCCGGTCAGCGAGTGCTCCTTGTACGGGTGTTCGACGGCGTGGCGGCCCGGTGCGATTCCGTGGCGCACGATCGTCTGCAGGAGGTCGGCGCGGGCGGGCATGGTCTCGTCGTCCACCGGATCGGCTGACCAGTCCGCGAGCGCTTGCTGAAGTGCGGCTGGATCAGGAACGTGGTACCCTTCCTCGACGACCATCCGGCCCACCGACTCCCCATACCCCATGCCGTCCGCCGTGCCGGCCAGTACCGCCAGCGCCGTATGCCGGCCGGTCTCGTCCCACGTGCCGAAACATCCCCGGGCGACATGGCCGCGCACGTCCTCCTCGGATCGTCCGTGAAACGCGTATTCCCAGTCGTGGATCACGCCCGCGCCGTTGGTGGCCAGGTGGGTGATCCAGCCCGATTCCATCATGCGCGTGACCACGGGAGCTAACCCGTTCTTCACGAGGTGCGCGCCGTAGGCCAGCATGACGGACGCTCCCTTGGAACGGGCCGCGCGGATACGGTCCGCTATCGTTTCAATCTGTGCGGTCTGGCGGGATGATGCCGGAGGCAACGGACCGTCGGGATCGACGCGTATGTCGTCGATATGATGCTTGCTTTTCCGGTCCGCCAGCGGTTCGACCTGCACCCTGCGGCCATCGATACGCGGGTAGCCCATGGGCGTCCGTTTCGGAGGAAAGATGCATGGAAGAGAGGATAGATCGCCTGCCTGAAGGCTAATATACGGCCGGGGCGGGTCGCGCCAACTTTTTTCGGGCGGGGAAATGAACGTACGGCCGGGATCGAACCTGCCCGAACCGGTAAGAAGGGGAAGGACGTCCCGCCGGTTTCAGATACCGATTTCGACGCCCTTGACCGACACGCCCTGGCGGGTGATCTCGAGATCGACCCGGCACGCTTCCGTGTCGATGAGGAGCCGGTAGGTGCCCGGCGTACCCGGGGTGAAGGACACGGTGTCGAGGACCTGACCCTTCAGGGAGGCCAGGGCCTCGTTAGTCTCCGCGACGGCCAGCTTGACGGCCGCTCCCCGGGGCGTGCCGTTGAACAGCCGGAGGAGCCGCTTCTCGCCCACGGCGCTCAGGCGGCGGCGCGCGCGGCCGGACTGCAACGTGAGTTCGAGGATGTTCTCGAGGCTGGGGACGTTTTCCGGGGTAACCTGTCCCGTTTCGATGTCCCGCCGAAGGGCGAGATAAGGGGTCCTGGAATCCTCGTCCGGCAGGGACGCCGTAAATCCGTCCAGCTCTTCCAGCAGCAGTTCCCGGTCCTGTTCGTCGAACCTCGGGACGCCGCCGTTACGTCCGGGCACTTGTGTCCCCTTCGACCGGTCCGCTGCACAACACTGGCCGCGTGCACCATCTATTGCGTCCCTCGGGCCGTTGCGACGCGGAGGTATCGCTTCCAGATAGACCCTCGGCCAGGAAGGATTCCTCGGCCCCGCCGAGGCGACAGGCGGATTCACGGACGATCCTGCGCAACAGGCGCAGATAGAGGATGGCCGCGTTGCTCATTTTTCCACCTCCTCCGCTACCAGCGCTTCCATTTCGTGCTCGAAACCGCCGGTCTCCACCGGGCAGTGCATGCCGCATTCCTTGGGCGCGTTCTTTTCCCACCACCAGCGCCCAGCGCGGGAGTCTTCACCGGGCTTCGTGACCCGCGTGCACGGCATGCAGCCGATGCTGGTGTAGCCTTGCTCGTAGAGGGGATGCTTCGGGACGTCATAGAGTTCGATGTAGTCCCAGACCTCCTCTTCGGTCCAGTCCGCCAGGGGGCTGATCTTCGCCAGTCCGCCGTGGTCATGGTCGATTTCGATCTTGCGGATGTTCGCCCGGCTGGCCCACTGGTCGCGCCGCAGACCGGTGAACCACCCGTCCAGGCCCTCCAGGGCGCGCCGGATCGGCTCGACTTTGCGCACGTTGCAGCACTTGAAGCGCGATTCCACGGACTTGTAGAACAGGTTCACGCCGTGGGCGCCCACCATGTTCTCCACCTGCAGCAGGTCGGGGAAATACACCTGGATATCGATGTCGTAATGGTCCCGGACCTGGTCGATGAAGTCGTAGGTCTCCTGGTGAAGCCGGCCCGTGTCCACCGTGAACACGTGGATGTTCGGATCGATCTGCCAGGCCATGTCCAGCAGGACCATCCCCTCCGCCTGAAAGCTCGTGCACAGTCCCGCGCGCCGGCCCCAGCGGTCCAGGGCCCATTCGATCACGGCCTCGGGGGATTCCCCGTCGAATTCGATGGCCAGCTGGCCGGCTTCAAACTCATCCAGGAAGTCGCGGCCGGGGTGGTCGGGGTGGTCCGGGCGGTCCGGATGATCCAGGCGTTCCGGGCTGTCCAGGTGGTCCGGGTGTTCCAGGCGGTCCAGGCGGTCCATGGTGCTTATTCCTCTCCTTTGGATGTCGCGACGAGTTCGTTTCCGGTCGCTATCGCGGTCAACTCGTCATCGCTGTGGCGTTGAAAGAATCGCTGTATGGTTTCGTCGTCCGTTTTCTGGTCCAGGTAAGCCCCGAACAGCCGTTCGGTGTATAGATGGACGGACTCCGCGGGCACGCGCCGGAGCACGGGCTGGCCGATGCCGGCCTGTCCGCTCAGGCCGCCGCGGAGGAACAGGTCGTATCCCCGCAACCGCTCGCCGCCCTCGCCCCGCTCGCGGAGCGTCGTGGCCTGGAACCCTATATCGCCGATCCAGTGATGGGCGCAGGCGTGGGGGCAGCCGTCCAGGTTCAGCCGCAGGCCCTTCGCCCGGTCGCCGAAGACCCCCTCCATGTGTGCGACGATCTCTCCCATCTTGGTTTTGGTCTCCCCGACGGAGTAGTTGCAGAAGGGCTCGCCGGTGCAGGCGATGCTGGTGCCCCGCAGGTCGTTGACCTCCATGGGAAAACCGATGTCGGCCATCGCGCCGGTGACCGATTCCAGTCTTTCTTCGGGAATATGCGTGAGGATGACGTTCTGGCGGCGGGTCAGCCGGAATTCGCCGCCGTATTCGTCGGCCAGGTCGGCCAGCTGGGTCATCTGCGTGCCGGTGCACAGCCCGAGGAACACGGGAAAACCGGCGTAGTACGATCCTTCCTGCGCCTGTTCGTGTATCCCGGTGTGGTCGTGTTCCTCCGCGGGCGGCGCGGGCGCCTCTCCGTCGGCCAGCCGGTATCCGAGGCGAGATTCCACGCGCTCGCGGTAGGCCTGCGGACCCAGGTCGTCGACCATGAACTTCATCCGCGCCTTGACCCTGGACATGCGGTACTTGAGGTCTTCTTTCCACACGTCGATGATGGCGCGGAGCACCGGGATCACGTCGTCCACGGGGACGAAGACGCCCAGGTCGCTCGAAAGCCGGGGCCAGGTGGACAGCCCGCCGCCGATGCGGACCGCGAAGCCAGGACTGCCTTCCCGGACGAGCCCCATCAGGCTGATGCAGTTGATCTCGGGTGCGTTGCACTGGTGGGGGCAGCAGGATATGGAGATCTTGTGCTTGCGCGGAAGATCGCAGTAGTCCGGATTCCCGTAGAAGAAGTCGGCAGCCGCCTCGATGACCGGCCGGGCGTTGAAAAGCTCGTCGCCGGCGATCCCCGCAACGGGACAGCCCGTGATGTTCCGCACCGTGTCGCCGCATCCCCCGCTCGTGGACAGCCCCGCGCCGTTCAGCGTTTCGAAGATCCGGGGCAGGTCGTTCAGCTTCATGCCGTGGAGCTGGATGTTCTGGCGCGTGGTCAACTCGCCGTAGTCGCCGCCGAAATCCTGGGATACCCGGCCGATCGTGCGCAACTTGTGGGGCGTCAAACGGCCGCCCGGCAGCTTGACCCGCATCATGAAGTGGCCCACCTTGGGCTTGTCGTGATACAGCCCGTACCACTGCAGGCGCACCACGTCCTCCTCCGAAATCCCCTCGTAGCCCTGGTCGATCAGGTCCGGCAGGTCGCTTATGACCTCCATGGGCGCCTTCTCGTGCTTGAGCCGCTCCACGTAGTTGCGCTTCCGGACCAGTTCCCAGGTGGGTTCAGGTTGTTCGCGCCGAGGTCTGCGGACCGCTTTTGCCATTATTTGTCCCGTTCCAGGTGCGTCTTTCAGGTAAGTCTTCCAGGTAGGTCTGGCTACGATCTGTTGAAAACGAAGTCCCAGTATACCCGGGCCGGAAAGGGGTGTCAATAGAAAAAATTACAATCTTGATCAATTTAGTAAATATTACCTGTCGGGCATGGGGGAAGTATTTGATTTACGAGATCCGGGTTGCCAAATCACACTTATTCGATTAGAGGGTCAAAGCTGTGTTGTAGCGGGGCGGGAACCGTCCTGCGCAGAAGAAACTTAGGATAGGGCACTGAGGGAGAAAGGCGGGAACATCAATGTCCGAATCTATGAACCATGAAGGCAGGATAAGCCGGCTCGAGGGGATTATCGAGCAGATCGACAAGAGATTGGGAACGATTGAAAGGGTTGGTTTTTCATTGCTCGCGGTTCTTCTGGCCGGGGTGATATCGATTCTTGTTAAAGTGTGGTCCCAGTGAGTAATGAAAAGGAGGGTCGACGGGATCTGAATCAACGGTCTTTGCCGGATCCTTCACCGGGTTCTTCACCTGACCCTGCACCAGGTTCTTCTTCCGAACCTTCGTTCCGCTTCTTACGCATCCACAGCCAGTAGGCAGGGATGCCCAACGAGGTGATGGTCAGCCCGATCAGGGTATTTCCGGGGTCGCTGATGACGATGGACACGAAGAAGATCACTCCGATGAGCACGAAGATCGCGGGCGTGACGGGATACCCGAGGGTGCGGTAGGGTCGGGGCAGGTCGGGACGGGTGCGCCGGAAGATGAACACGCTGAAGGTGGTCGTGATGTAGAAGAGCCACAGGGAGCCGGTCCGCGCCGCGATGATAGCGCCCCAGTCGCCCAGGAAGATGATATTGAGGATGCCCACAACGGCCAGGAACACGACGGCGTTGGCCGGCGTGCGGTAGCGCGGGTGGACGCGCGCGACCCATGAGAAGAACATCTTCTCGCGGGCCATGGCGAAGAAGACGCGCGGTCCGGTCAGCATGCCGGCGTTCACGGTCCCGAAGGTGGAGATCATGGCGGTCGCGGCGATGAAAGCCGCTCCGACCGGTCCGACGAGGGATTGCATGGTCTCGGATGCGACGCGTTCGCTCTGGGCGACGCCCTCGTTGGAGAGCGCCAGCAGGTAGGCGCTGTTCACGAGCAGGTAGACGACGGTGGTGATGGCGAGACCCAGTATGATGGACAGCGGCACCCAGCGTCTCGGATTCTTGATCTCCTCCGCCACGTAGGTCGACCCGTCCCACCCGTCGTAGGCGCCGAAGGACGCCATCATGCCGAGGCTGACCATGCTGAGGAACCCGATCGTGAGGGTGGAATCGGAAGGCCAGACCGGTTGGAAATTACTCGTGTCGGGTGTGATCCCGAAGGCCAGGGCGACCATGAGGAGCAAACCGCCCACCTTGAGGAAGGAAGACAGGTTCTGGACGAGACCGCCGAAGCGCACGCCCAGGTAATTGATGAAGGCCAGGATGATCAGGGCGATAATCGCCACGCCCCGCATGGCCCAGTCCGGGTATGGACTGTACTGGCTGACGAAATAACCCAGGTAGGTGGAGAATACGATGGAGATGGCCGCCAGGTCGCAGGGACGTATGACCAGGAGCGAGGTCCACCCGAAGAGAAAAGCCCACAGCCGCCCGTAGGCTTCCTTCAGAAATACGTATACGCCGCCTGAACGCGGCATGAGGCCGCCCAGTTCGGCGAACGTCACCGCGCCGCAGAAGGCCATGAAGGCGCAGATTACCCAGACCAGGAGGTTCCAGCCGGAAGTACCCACGTATCCGGCCACGATGGCGGGACCGGCGAAGATGCCGGAACCGATGATTCCACCGATGATCACGGTCGTCGCCGTAACCGGCCCCAGGTCCCGCTTGAGTTCGGTCTCTTCCCCGAAGGAATCGGATCGGGCGTCCCTCTGAGCATCGCTCATGGCTGCCTCGAACGAGATTTCCGGACGGAATGTTAAACGGAGATGTGGTTAATGTCGTTTTTAATTCGGTGTGTGTAAATGATTATTCGCGCTCAGGCCCCGTCGGCTCCGTCACCTAGGCCCGGTCGGCTCCGTCGGCTCCGGCCCATTCCGCGAAACCCAGCCCAATGATCCGGTCGGCGTTGCGCCAGAGGATCTTCTCACACACCTCCGGGGCGATGTGCCCCTCGTCCCGCCGGGCGCGGAGCCATTCGATATGCTGGAAATCGAGCTCGGCGTCCGTGTGATCGAGCCCGAGCATCAGGCGGTCCTGGAATTCGTCCAGAAACTCGTAGGTGAAGGCCGGGTCGCGGGTCAGGGCATTGAAACCGGATCCCGCCGACAGGTCGCCGCACAGATTGGGATAGGTCCTGAAAAGCCGGACCAGTGTCCCGCCGGGCGCAACGGGCGTCTTGGGGTAGCCTTCCTTCCGGTCGGCCGTCAGGTCGCCGCTGATCTCGCTCCAGAAGGAGGCGCTGTGACCGAAGAAGCGCAGGTTGGGGAAACGCTGAAGGGCCTTTTCGAAACGGGGAAATCCCAGTTCGTCGATCAGTCCGTACGTAATGGCCTCCGGCGGGGAGGTGTGAAAGGTCACGGGCAGGCCCAGGTCCTCGCACGCGGCGAAGAGATTCCAGAGCCGGGGATCGTCCCAGTACACCCGGCAGGTCAGTTCCCCCACGCCCTTGGCCCCGCGGGCCACGTATTGCTCCAGCACCTCGCGGTACCGCTCCGCGCTGTTCATGTCATAGCGGCGCACGTCGAAATCGCAGAAAGGGATGAAGCGTCCCGGATACAGCCGGCAGATGTCGAAGACCTCGCCCATGCTCTGGGGTTCCCCGATCACCTCGGCGGACGTGAGCGGCAGGATGACCGCCTTGTCGATCCCCTTCTCGTCCATGCGCCGGACCTGCTCCTCGGCCGACATGAGGGGCAGGCCGTTGTTGAACTTCTTCAGGACCGGCCAGCGCAGGACGTGGGCGTGAATGTCTATGACCATGAGGGTCCTTTTCCTTATGCTACGGTCTTCAATCGGACGGCGGGAAGCCGCTTCAGCTGCTGGTTTAGCGGGTCAACCTCGATACCGACGGATTCCAGCGCGGTGACTCCGAGCAGCGGCTCGGCACCAGGCTCACCGAAGAGCACGGTCCCGCCTACGTGTTCACCCATGAATCCGATGTCCGCCGTGGTGACGTCCATGACAAGATCGCTGCCATCGGCCAGTTGATACGTCCGCCGGCCCTTCGGCTTCAGACCGATACTTTCAAGATACGGCCGAGGGACAATGGTGTCGGTGGCGCCTGTGTCCACCAGGAACAACCCTTCCCAGAACTTTTCCGGATCCGCGGGGTTGGTGATTCGTACCGTAACATAGGTCGCGCCCATTTTTGTGACTCCTTCCGGGAAAGCCCGACGTGTTTCGTACATCAGTTCCAGGGAACGGCTGGCATGTAGTTTGGAGATTCCGATCAGGCCAGCCTTACCCAATTTATCGCATTGTTAATGATTTAGTCGAAACCCGGCCCACCCGTATCGTGATTTTCCGAATTCTCCCTAATCTATCTCTGATTGCCGGCTTGCGCATGCTCAGTCACCCCAGCCCCCAAACCTCCGCCGCCGTACCCCCAAGCAACCGGTCTTTCTGGTCGCCGGTCAGGAAGTCGTAACCCTCCCGGACCAGCCGCAACTCGTCGGCCAGTGAAAGCCAGTTGTGCTTCACCCGGTGATGGCCCGGGTACCCGGTGCCCCACATGGCCCGTTCCACCCCGAAGGCGTCCAGGAGCGCACGGACGAAAGGGTGCATGTCGCGGAAGGGGAAGGGCTCCCGCGCCCGGCCCTTCACGTCCGATATCTTCACGAACATCCGGTCGTGCCGGGCAAGGTCGAGAATGGGCCGAAAGACCTCCATGCCGGTTTCAGGGTCGGGATATCCCATGTGGTCGATGATCAGCGTCAAGTTTGGATGGCGCCGGGCGATTTCGTCAACCTGGGGCGCGTCCAAGGGTTTCATGTGGAACTGGACCACCGCGTCCCGCGCGGCGAGTTCCTCCCACATGGGTCGGTTCTCTTCTTTCACGAGAATCTGCTCGTCCGGATAGTAGAAGGGGTGGAATCTGAAACCGACCAGCCCCCGGTCCTCCATCCAGTACCGGACCTGCTCACCGTTCCCTTCGGTATCCTGCGGGTCGATCAAGCCGTGCCCCACGAACCGGTCCGGAAATCGCGCCACGGAATCGGACATGTACCCGTTGTCCCACGTCGACCACGACGTCTGCACAAGCACGCTCACGTCCACGCCGTTGGCGTCCATGTCCTCGATCAGCTCGTCGGCCGTGCCGGGCTCGTCCGGCTCCGCGGTCCACGTCGGCGCCGTGGGTCCCACCGGGTACCTGGGCGGGTCGATCTCCCAGACGTGTACATGTGTGTCAACGATCACGCGGGTATCCTCATCCTTTAAGGTGTATCAGACGTTGCACGTATCGTAGGCCGCCCGCATCGCGGCCAGCGGGTCGCCCAGGGGCACGAACTCGTGGCCCACGAACCCCGTGTAACCGGTCTCGGCGATGGCGCGCATCACGGGCGGGTAGTAGATCTCCTGGGTCTCGTCGAGGTCGTTCCGGCCCGGGTTGCCCGCCGTATGGAAGTGGCCGATATGGTCGATGTTGTCCCGGATGGTCCGGATCAGGTCGCCTTCCATGATCTGCATGTGGTAGATGTCATAAAGCAGCTTGACCCGCGGCGAGCCGACCCCCTCGCAGACGGACACGCCCCAGTCCGTGTAGTCGCACTGGTAGTCCGGGTGGTTCACCTTGCTGTTGAGCAGTTCCATGCACAGGGTCACGCCCTTGGCTTCGGCGGCCTTCACGACGCGCAGCAGCCCCTCTATGCAGTTGTCGCGGCCCTCCTCGTCGGACTTGCCCTCCCGGTTGCCCGAGAAGCAGATCAGGCCGGGGATGCCGTACTCGACGGCCTGGTCCATGTTGGCCAGCAGTTCGTCCTCGATGCGGTCGTGGTTCTCCCGTTTGTTGAGCCCGTCGGGCAGGGAAGCATGGCCCACGACGATGGCGATGTCCATGCCGGCGTCGCGCACCTGGTTCCAATGCTCCTCCGGCAGCATCTCGACGGACGCGTAGCCCATACGGGCCGCCTCCCGGATGAGCGATTCCGGTGTAACGCCGCCCCGGTTGAAACAGCCGAAACAGATGGACTGCCTGATCGTGCTCATATGTAACTCCTTGCTGTGCGGATTCGGCCTTTACCCGTACGCGCCGTGTTCCAGGAAACCGAGCAGGCGCTTGCGGCGCGGGTCGGCGTCCCGGTACACGTGTTCGGGCATGGTGTAGTTGATAAAGGGGAAGTACTTGTGGCCGATCACGCGGCGGCCGTAGGTGACCTGGGTGATGTATCGCGTCCGGTCGCTGCGGTTCGGCCCGCCCCGGTGCCAGACCTGGTTATTGAACATGGTGACGCTGCCGGCCGGGCCGAGGTTGTAGTGTATCTGATCCTCCCACTCGGTGCCCTCGAGCGAATCGGGACAGGGTCGGCCGAAGAGATGGGATCCCGGAATGACTTCCGTGCCGCCGTGTTCGGGTTCGGTGACGTCAGTCAGATAGTAGTTGCAGGTGAAGAAGAGGACCGGAAGACGGATGTTGTCCGGAGGGTCTCCGCCCGTCACCAGGAAATGGGGTGCGTCGTCCTGGTGCCACCGGAAGGACCCGCCGGGACGGGTCACGAAGGAGTTGTTGTGGATGACGTGGCAGTTCTCGGCCACCAGCGCTTCGGCGAAGCTGACGATGGGTTCGAGGTCGAAGAGGCGGCGGTTCGTCTCGCTGAACTCGAACATGCGGTGGCACAGCGCCATGTGCTCGCTGACCGAATTCAGCCCGTTCGGGTTCTCCCGCAGGCCGTAGTCCAGGTCTCCGCGCAGGGTGTCGCACCAGTCGGGCGGCAGCACATTTTCCAGGAAAAGGAATCCCTGGCGGTTGAACGTATCGACCCATTCCTGGATCCGCGCCGGTCCGGCGACTTTGCCACCCAGGGAGGTTGTGCCGGTGGTCATGCCGATTCCGATACTACGATCGAATTTGAGAAATGTGTTTTAGGAGATGTGGTTCTCGTGTACGGGATATACCGCGCACATGAAAACCGAATTAAACGACGCTGATGAGAATGTGCAAGGGATTAAGTCCCTGGGTGTTCGGGGCCAGCAACTACCTCATCGAATACGGCAAGACCTCCAGCAGATAAGCAACACCCTCATCAAATCCAAAACGCCGGACACGCGGGCCGTGTTCGAGACTTTTTCAGGCTCAGTCCCGGCTAGCTGCTTCATGCCAGGTCGTTTTAGGATTTCTCCTTGACATTCCCTAAATAACTAGTTATCTGACTAGTCAGGTTATCGTTCTTCGATCCAGATGGGAACGTCGATCTTCGTTCGGGCTATTGTATCATGGGCAGGGAATGGCAGGTCCAGGAAGCGAAGGCGAAGTTCAGCGAACTCCTCGAAACGAGCCGGGAGGAAGGTCCTCAGGTCGTGACCAAGCGGGGCGTGAAAACGGCCGTCCTGGTTTCCATCGAAACGTGGGAACGGATGGAGCGGTCGGCCCGGCTCGGCCTGAAGGACCTGCTGCTGTCGCCGGAAGCGCGCACCGAGTCCCTGACGCCGTTGCGTGAACGGCGAAAATCGCGCGGGGCGGCAGGCCCGGCAGACCCGGCAGACCCGGCAAACCCGGAATGACCCGGCAGACCAGGCAAACCCGGAATGACCCATGTATCTCCTGGATACCGACGTCGTATCGGAACTGCGAAGGAGAAAGCCGAACCAGGATGCGCTGGAATGGTTTTTGGGACTGGCCCCGGACCAGGTTTTCCTTTCCGCCGTGACCGTGGGCGAGATTCAGACGGGCATCGAGTTTGCCCGGGCAAAGGATGCTTCCCGGGCGGCGGAGCTGGAGTCCTGGATGGGCAAGTTGATGGATTCCCAACGTGTCCTTCCCATGGATACGGCGGTCTTCCGCGTGTGGGGAAGGCTCCTTTACCGCCGGTGGGACGTCCGCATGACCGACGCCATGATCGCCGCGACGGCCGTGGTGCACCGGCTGACCGTGGTCACCGGGGATCCGGAATCCTACGACCGGCTCGGCGTTGAAACGCTGAATCCATACGAGAAAGACCCTGCCATCCAGAGGAGTGCCGGCCATGTATGACGTGGACGCCGTCGCCGCCTTCGACCGGGAGAACGTGGCGGACATCAAGGCCCGCCAGGGCCACATCAACGCGAGTGGCCGCGCGGCCGGGCTGAAGATCACGGACGTGCGCACCTGGCGCGTGCTGATGCCGTGGCGGGGCACGAAGCGATGGGACGGGTCCGCCGAGGGTTTCTCATTCGCCGAATTCGAAACAGACCAGGGCCTGGTGGGCGTAGCCGAAGGTTTGTCCAGCGAGGCCGACGCGCTGCGTTCCCGGGTCCTGGGTAAAAACCCCTTCGAACCGGAGATCCGCGGGTTGCTGGGCCTGGCCTATTGGGATTTCGTCGGCAAGGTCGCCGGCAAGCCCCTCTACCGGTACCTGCGCGAGGTCTTCGAACTCGATACGCCCGTGGTCACGAAGATCCCGATCGCGGCCTACACCTGGTACCGCTTCCCCGACGTGAACGGCGAGCACGAGGTGACTTTCGACACCTATCCCGGACACGTGAAATCGCTCATGGAGGACGAGACTTTCCGGATCATCAAGCTGTCCATGTGCGATTTTGAGCCCCATCGTTACGTCGAGCTCATCCACAACATCCGCGACGAGGCCGGCTTCGACGTGGACATCCGCGTCGATCCCCACGCGTCGTGGAGCGAGAGCGAAGCCCTGCGGTTCATGCAGGGGGTGGAGGACTGCCGGATCGAATGGATCGAGGAACCGGTCGGCGGACGTTTCGAGAACATCTTCCGCGCCGGCCACCGCCTGCGGCGCATGAGCAGCATCCCCATATCCTCCCATGTCTGGCTGCCGCCGCTCAGGCGGGACGCGGCGCCCCGTCCATACGGCGCCTACGAGTCCGGCCGTTACGGCGACGAGACCCTGGACCAGCCGCTGGACTCGGGCGTCATGCGCCGCCACGTGCCCGCCGACGTGTCCGCGCCGGACGCCTACGCGGGTCCGCTGGCCCTCAAAAGGTACTACGACACCGCCCGGTTCATGGGCATGGAACTGGGCATGCACAGCGCCTACGAACTGGGTCCGGGAACAGCCATTCGCCTACACGTCGCCGCTTTCGCCTTCCCCTACACCATACCCTATCACATCGTGCACGGCAACGGGACCATGCCCATGTCGCTCCACGGTCTGGACGCCCACTACAACCAGTGGGTGGGCGACGTCATCAAGGGCGGCAAGATGCCTTACGAGGACGGGTGCCTCCGCGTTCCCGAGGGGCCCGGCCTGGGCGTGGAACTCGACCACGACCTGCTGGACGAGTACCGTTGGACGGAAGAGAAGCAGGATCTGCATACCCGCCACATCGAAGCGATCCGGGCGAATCATCTCGACCGGCTGGGCTGGCGCAAGGACCGCATGGGCTGGCTGCGGTAGGTGCCGGCCGCGCCGCGGGGTTGACCGCGCCGTCGGGTTGGCCGTGCCGCGGGGTTGACCGCGCCGCGGGGTTGACCGTACGCCAGGTTGACCGCGCCGCGGGGTTGACCGTACGCCGGGTTGGCTGCGCCGCCGGCCGAACACGCCCCCGCCCCTCAATCCTTCCGCAACCCGCCCACCTTCCACAGCACGCCGACCACCCCCAGGCTGGCGATCCCGCCGCAGATCGTGAGGGCCAGGGGCGCGCCCGCGACCGCGGCCATCCCGCCGAGGAGCAGGCGGCCGGGCGGACCGCCGCCGATGGCGAGGACGAGGAGGCCCATGACCCGGGGCCGCATGGCGTCGCTGGACGTGCGGAGGACGATGGAGGACTGCATGATACCGAACCCGGTCTGCCCGACGCCTACCAGGATCAGCATGATGAGCGAAAGCGGGAAGGACGTCGAGACGGCGAAGACCAGCGTGGCGAGCGCATTCACCAGGGAACTGATGGTGAAGACCAGGCCGTCTCGGTAGTGCTGGCCCAGCCGGTCGATGAGGGCGATGCCGAGGATGGAGCCGATGCCGGTGCCCGCGCCGAGGATGCCCAGTTCAAGGGGGCCGAGGAAGAGGACGTCCCGGACGAAGACGGGCAGCAGGACCTGGTAGGAGAAGGCGAAGGCGTTCATGATGAAGGTGATGATCAGCACGCCCGAGATCCTGGGATGCCGGCGGGAATACCGGAAGCCGAGGAGCAGGTCCTTCATGGGGCCGAGCCGCCCCTTCTTCCGGCCCTTCCGGTCCGTATCGGCGGAGAGCCGGACGATCACGACGATCTGGACGATCTGCAGGAGGAAGAGGGCCAGGAAGCCGCCCTTTGTCCCGGCGAACTCGAGCAGGACGCCGCTCATGAGCGGCCCGATCAGCCGGGAGATGTTCTGGGGTACCGTCTCCAGCACCATGGCGTCCGTCGTCCGGTCTTTGCCCACCAGGTCCGGGATGAGCGCCCGGCGGCAGGACCAGTCGTAGGCGCTGCCCAGGCCGATCAGGACGGATCCGAGGACGACGTGCAAGAAGGCCAGGTGGCCGAGCAGGGCGAGGATCCAGAAGAGGCCGTTGACGAAGCAGTTGATGAACTGGGCGTAGACGATCAGCCGGCGGTAGCTCACGTACCGGACCACCGTGCTGAAGAAGGGGCCGAAGAGCATGAACGGCGCCATGCGGCAGAAGCTGACCAGCGCCACCATGCCGGCCGAGTCGGTCAGTTCCAGCACGACCCAGCCTACGATCAGTTCGTCCATCCAGCGCGTCTGCCACCAGATGCTGCTGGAAATCCAGAGGTTACGGAAGTCGGGGATGGAAAGCAGGCGGGCCGCTTTCCAGCGTGAGCCGAGCCGGACGAACATGGACGCCCTGTGGAAAATCCTGTTGACGGGCAGGTGGGACCATCTATATTCCGAATTATCTGAACGATCGGCACCACCGAAACCGGATCTCCTCGTCGTCTTCCGACAATTCGGTCCGCCGGTGATTCTGGGACAAGAAAGCCTTTCTATCGGCCACAGTCAAGCGTTCCGCATACCCTTTCGAACACCGTGATCACGCCTGCTCGAAATACGGGAGTGTCGTCATGAGCGACGGGCTTCGCATTCTGTCCATCGGTGCGCATCCGGCCGATATTTTCGACCAGTCTGGCGGCGCCATGGCCCATCACACCGCCCGCGGGGACTGGGTGGGATGCGTCGTGCTGACCCACGGCGCCCGCGTGCACGACAAGGTCATCAGCGACGACATGTTCCACGCGGATGAGGTGCCGGACGGGGACACCCTGAAGCGGATGATGGCGGAACGGTCCGACGTAAAGGCCGAAGAGGTGAAATCGGCGTGCCGCGCCCTCGGCGTGGAGGACGTCTATTTCATGGGGGCGGATGATGCCGTGCTCCTGCCCGACCGGCCGATCGTGCGCCAGCTCGCCAGCCTGCTGCGGGAACTGAAGCCGGATATCATTCTCACGCATTTCCCCGACGAGGGCGGCGGCACCTGGAACCCCCACGCCGTGGCCGGCCGGATCGTCATGCTGGCCATGGGGCTGGCCGGTTCCGTCGATCCGGGCGACCGGCGTCCGCCCCACCAGGTCGCGCAGGTGTTCTACTGGGGCTGCGGCGCGGCGAGTCTGCCCAGGAACGTCTGGGACGCCCGCGGCGGGTATTACAACGACGTCTTCATCGACATCACGGACGTGGTCGACAAGAAACTGGCGGCGCTGGACGCCCTCGTGAGCCAGGGCTACGGCGGGGCATACGCGCGCAAGCGCATCGAGACGTCCGACGGGGCCTTCGGCAGCGCGGGCCACGTTGCCTACGCCGAGGGTTTCATTTCGCTCAACGCCGAAACCCACTACTACTTCCCCGTCTCGTCCTATGCCCTCGAGCGTGCCCGCCGGTCGGACCACGAGAACATCGTAAAAGTCAGTTACAAGTACAAAGCGTGAAGGAGATCAACATGCAGCGGGTGGGGTTCATTCTCAAAGTCAAGGAAGACATGATCGAAGGCTACAAGAAGCACCACAAAGAGGTATGGCCGGAGATGCTGGAGGCCCTGCAAGACGCGGGCTGGCGCAACTACTCGCTGTTCATGCGCGAGGACGGACTGCTCTTCGGTTACTGCGAGACGCCGGATTTCGAGAAAGCGCTGGCCAGAATGGCGGAAACGGACGTCAACGCGCGCTGGCAGGAGTTCATGGCGCCTTACTTCGAGAACCTGGGCGGCAAGCACGCCGACGAGAACATGGTGCCGCTGGAGCAGGTTTTCTACCTCGAATGACCGATAAAGCGCGCCCCCCGCGCGCAGGTTGACACACTCAGGGTAACAAGGGTAAAACAAGACGACTTGGAAAACACCACCCTCGATACGCCCGTCCTTACGCAAGACGAAAAGCGGCTGATCCGGGACATCACCGATTCGCTGAAGGAATGCAGGAATCCGGACGCCGCGCTCCTCGACCAGGCGATCTGCGAGTCCATCGCCCGGTTGAGCGACCTGGCAAAGGTCATGAACGCCTATCCCTCCCTGCTGGAAAGCCAGTCCCTCGGCCAGCAGCGGCGGGATGCCACTTCCCTCATCGAGGCGCTGTCCAACGCCACGCTCTTCACCGTCGACATGCTGCTTCCCATGCGGGCCGCGGTCGGGCAGGTGTACGTCATGGCGCGGTTGAACCTGTTCCGTCTCCTCCACCAGGTGGTCCAGGAGGCCCTGGGCGGCCGGGACGAATTCACGGCCGTGGAGGACGCCATCGGCGCCCGGATCAGCCAGAGCATACACAACAAGGTGATCGAATCGCTGCTGATCGCCATCGTCTGCGACGACAGCCTCGGCCGGGCGGTCCGCATCAAGGCGGCCACCGCCCTGACCCACCTCTGGGAAGACCGGTTCTCCCGGCGGATCGAAGCCTTTCTGCCCGTCCTCGAGACCACCTGGGAAGCCCGGCGGCAGACCACCGTGCAGCTGGGCACGCTCATGGGGGTTTCCGAGGTATTCGCCCTGATGCGCGCGGGCGGCGACATCCGGTTCCTCGACTATTTCTCCAGGAAGACCTGTCCGCCGGAGGAACTGCAGGCCTTTCGCGAGTTCCTCTTCAGCGTGTCCACCGAGGAACTCGAGTCCCTGAGCGATAAACTGACCGAGGGGCATCACAGGGTGTCGTACCCGGGCGTCGATACCACCCTTTCCCTGTCGCCCACCTATCTCTACAACCACACGGCCACCGATTTCGTCACCCAGCTCTACCTGTTCTTCGTCAAGCGCCACCTCGAAGCCCACGCGCGGCGGATCCGAAACCTGCCCGGTCCCAAGCGCACGGCCGAAGAGTACGTCATGGTCTATTTCCTGGAGCAGTCCTGCTCGATGGACGGCGATCGGGCCGGCGAGGAAGGCGGCAACCCGGTTCGCGACGACCGCGCCGGCGAACGGGCCGACGGGAGAAAGGACGACACGAAGTGATCAAACTCGGTTGCATGTCCTTGAGTTACGGCCACGCCATTTCCGAAGGCCGCATGGACCTGTTCGACTTCATCGACCGCGCCCGCGAAATGGGACTCGACGGGATCGATATCCATACCCGGGCGCTGGCATCGGAAGACGACGCGTACCTGCGGGAAGTACGCATGCGGTGCCTGCAGCGTGGTCTGGCCATCTCCTACCTGGGCATCAGCAACAACTTTGGGAAGCCGGCCGGTGAGATCGCCGCCGAAATCCAGATGGTCAAGCACTGGATCGACGTGGCCGCGCGGCTGAACGTGCCCCTGGTCCGGATCTTCGCGGCCTGGGAGCGGGACGACACGCCCGCGCGCGTCACCTGGTCCCGGATGATCTACGGCATCTCCGAGGTGGTGGATCACGGGGCCGCCCGGGGCGTGGCCGTGGGGCTGCACAACCACAATCATGGCTGCGTGACCCGTACCGGCGACGACGTCGTGCGCATCCTGAACCAGGTGGACCGCCCCACGTTCACCCATATCCTCGACACGGGCCAGTACGCCGGCTCGCCAGGCGCTTCGGGCAGCAGGGGCACCCCCGACCCCGCCTACGACTTCTACGGCAGCATGGAGAAGAGCGCGCCCTACGCCGCGCACGTGCGGGCGAAGTTCTACCGTGTCCAGTCCGGCGAGGAGGCGTGGCTGGACTACCCCCGCATTCTGGGGATCCTGAAGCAGGTCGGTTTCAATGGCTGGATGTCGGTCGTCTACGAAGGGCAGGACGTCGAAGCCGAGGAGATCGCGGTACCCAAGGCCGTCGCCTACCTCCGGCGCCTGCTCGCCGAAAACGGCATGTGAGGCTGAGAGAGAAGCGTGGTGATGTGCCGGCAGGCGTCGGGGTTCAGTTCCACGGAGATGCTGCGTCGTCCGAGCGCCCGCGCGGACAGGGCGATGGTACCCTGCCCGGCAAAGGGGTCCAGGACCGTCTCGCCCGCGTATGACCAGAGGCGGATCAGGCGCCTGTAGGGATGTTCCAGGTTATCGCCGGGCGTCCAGACGGCCTGGCGTCCCGCCTGCCATGCGGAAGCGGGAATTACGCTCTCTTCCACGACACCAGGCGGCGGCGCTTCGGATTCGCCGGGCTTCCGGTAGGCCAGGATGGTCTCGGCGTGCACCTTGGGCCGGCATCCGAGCGGTACCCGGGCATCCGCCGGCTCCTCCCGCACCGCCTTCCCCGGTTCGAACCAGTACCAGGTGGCCTCGTACTGAAATCCGGCCTCCTGGAGTCCGCGATGCGTATCCGCCGCAAGCGCGACCGGCTCTTCCCGCCAGAGCAGGTCCGCGATCCATACGATCATCGCCCGGCCGGGCATAAGGCATCGGTAACACTGCGCCCAAACCTCGGAGAGCGAGGCCAGGAAATCCGGATAGGTCTGGCCGAAACCGATCTGGTCCGGGTGGCCGTAGTCGCCGCTCTCCCACCAGGGCGGACAAGTCAGGACCAGGCCGGCGGACCCGTCGGGGATCGGGTCCATCCTGCGGGCGTCGCCCAGCCAGAGCTGGACCTGGTCGTCATCGTGGAAGAGTTGCATCGTGGGAAGTCAGGGCTGGAGGAGGCCTTCACCGCCGCATCAGGCTTCGGGCCAGATTTCGGCCAGGGTGCTCGAGATGATCACGGGACTGGGGCCGTCCACCCGGAAGCACTCCTCTGCCGACAGGGCTTCGTCCATGAGCACGCCCGTCATGGATCGGGGCCAGCCGAACCACCGGTAGACCGCCTTTTCGTCGACAGCCCCGGCGGACTCCACGGCGCCTACGAGCAGGCTGCGCATGGCATGACGGCGGGTCATGGAAACGGCTTCCCTCGCCGTCTCGTCGGGCACCCACCGATTCGTCAGCTCCCATACGCACGAGGACGCGTCATGGACGTGCCTTCCAGGCTGTCCGGACCGTTCGGGTACGATCAACCACAGCTTTTCGAGTTCCAGCAACGCCTTGCGGAAGGTCCGCCCGTCCATACGGGTGGATCCGGCAAGCCGGTTACGCAGCGCCCGGCCCGTGGCCGGCCCGTCCCGTTCGATGCAGTCGGCCAGGCGGAACGCCGCCGGGGAGATCCGGTTGCGCTCCCGGGCGCCCTGGAACCCCTCCCCTTCCATGGCCAGCAGCGCCGCCCAGTGCTTCCGGGCGACGAGCGTGGGCTTGCGCTTCACGAAGGTGCCGAACAGACAGGGGACGGCTTCCGGCAGGTCGCTCAGCCAGATGCTGGCGATGCCCTGTCCCGTGCTGATCCTGTTGTCGCTGCCGGCAAGACCGGTCCTGCCGTCTATGGCCTCCTGGATACTGGGAAGTTCGGTGCCGGAGTAGACCGAGACGAAACACCGTTCCAGGATGAACTCGCCGGCCTGTTTCCTGCTCTTCAGGCGGCGCGACGGGGAAAGGCGGTGGTTTTCGGTCACGCGCCCGCGGACTTCGTCGGGCAGCATGGGAAACAGTTTCGACTTGCAGAGTATGGACATGTACGGCGCTTTCTCCGGGTCACACGACTCGCGCTGCGGGTCACGCGGCGGTCTGCGCGGCGAGGGCCGCCCCGATGATCCCGGCCTGGTTCCTCATCCGGGCGGGCACGACCTCGGTATCCACGGTGAGGCACGATGAGAACTTCTCGTACTTGTTGCTGGCGCCGCCGCCCACGATGATCAGGTCCGGGCGGATCAACTCGTCCAGCCTGCCCAGGTACTCGTTCACCCGTCCGCCCCATTCCTCCCAGCTCAGGCCCTTCGCCTTCCGAACGCTCTCGGCGGCGTATTTCTCCGCGACGCGGCCTTTCATCTCGATGTGTCCGAATTCCGTGCTGGGCACGAGCGCGCCGTCGACAAACAGGGAAGTGCCGATGCCGGTTCCCAGCGTCGCGATGACCACCACGCCGTCCCGGCCCCGGCCCGCGCCATACCGCATTTCCGCCATGCCCGCGGCATCCGCGTCGTTCACGAATACGACCGGCCGGCCCGTCGCCTTCGCCATGCGTTCCACGGCGTTGACGCCGATCCAGGACGCGTCGATGTTCGCGGCGGTCCGCACCGTACCGTGCTTGATGACCGCGGGAAAGCCGAATCCCACGGGTCCCTGCAGGTCGAAGTGCCGGACGATCTCCGCCGCGGTCTCGATGACTTTCTTCGGCGTGGCCGGCCTGGGGGTGGCGATCCTGTAGCGTTCCGTCTCGAGTCTTCCGGTTTCCAGGCAGACCGGCGCGCCTTTGATGCCCGTTCCGCCGATATCGATCCCGAGAAGACTCATGCGGGTTCACCTTCGGTCGGTTCTTCTTCGGCCTGGACGGCAACGCGGTCGCGTGGGGACGTGATCCGCCAGTAATAGCCATCCGGGTCCAGCATGCGGAAGTCCGTGGCGCCCCAGGGCTGCTCCTTCAGTGGTTCGTGTATGGCCACTCCGGCCTGTTCCATCTTCGCATGGAACTGGCCGATATCCGAGATTTCCAGGACCAGTTCGACCCCCACGCCGCGGGCGAGCGACTCGACGGGCCGTTCCCCCGGGTCCGGATACCAGAGCAGTTCGTCGGTCTTCAGTCCGAGGACCAGTTCGTTCCGCTGGAGCAGGATGTAACCGGGATCGTTCGACAGTTCCTTGAAGCCGAAGGTCTCCGTGTAGAAGGCCGCGGACACCTGCAGGTCTTTCACGGCCAGGTTGACCTGGAGTCTCACGGACTGGCTCTGGACCTGGACCTGGTCGGCGCGGGGGCCGCGGGAAGTGAACTGGACGGAATACGTCACCCGGTCTCCGACCTGAAGCAACGAGAACTGCCCGTCCGTAATGTTGGATCGATGGAAAAACAGGTCCTCGTTCTCCGGGGTGTCGATGAACCCGTAACCCCGGGTGTGGTTCAGCCTGGTGATGGTGCCCTGCGGCATGACTGTCCTGTTCCGGTTCCGGAGAACCGCCTTGGAAGAAGACCCGGTTTATCGCAAAGAGGAGGTGGAATCTGGCGAGACCATGCCGGCCAGACCACCCGAGGCAGGCATGGCAAAGGAGATGAGCGCTCGTGCTTCGCCTGCCTGAAACAACATGCCGGCCGACCCCGGAAACGGAGTCGCCGGCGAAGTTCCATGTTAGGTTTGCGCGACTGTTCAAGTCAAGGGTTTTCTTCTTCCCTTGTGCGGGTAAATGGCAGGTACATAGAGGTTGACAACCGGCGGGGGTTCGCCTAGACTATCCGGAGTGTCCGGACGAAGAAAAACCGATGAAAAACACCCTTCAGCGCTGGGCCTTCCCGCTGGCCGGGACCCATGACCGGGACCCTTTGCCGGGACCCTTTGCCGGGACCCATGACCGGGACCCTTTATAACATGCGCCTTATACATTTCAGATCGATAATGCTGGGTGCGCTGATCTGGTGCGGATGCGATCAGAACCTGCGTCCCTTGCCGGAAGACGGCGGACAGGCGTCCGGCAGGTCCTTCGTGGAGGCGCAGCAGCCGATCGACGGCAGCCGGGTGGCGGGCCGAAGCTTCGAGGAAGGACAGCCCACCGCGGTCCCGTCAGACGGTGCGAGCGTATCGGGCACCATCGACATCACGCCGGAACTCTTCGCGCGGCTCAGGGGCTCGGAGACCATGTACGTCATGGCGAGACGGGGCGAGGCCGGTCCGCCCATGGCGGTCAAGCGTTTCAGGAGCCTGCGGTTCCCCATGCCGTACACGCTGACCGGTGCGGACCAGGCCGTGCAGGGCCCGTCATTCACCGGGGAAGTCACCATCGTCGCGCGCATCGACCTGGACGGGAACGCCGGCGTCCCGCAGGCCGGCGACATGGAGGGGGTCAACCCGCGGGTGGTCGTTGGAGACTCCGGGGCGGACGTCGTCATCGACCGGCTGTATTAGTCGCCAACCACATGATGAATACCGAACTACTCACCGCGCCTGAATCCCTCCGGCGGCTCGTCCTCGACCTGCGCCAGATGGAGACCTTCATCGAGGACCCGCTCGTCATCCGGAAGGCGGACGGGGTCTGGTACGAGGACGTGAACGGGCGGCGGATCCTGGACGGCCTGTCGGGCATCTTCACCGTGAACGCCGGCCACGGCAACCGGAGGATCATCGAGGCGATCAAGGCGCAGCTGGACACCCTGGCCTTCGCGCCTCCGCTCCACGCCACCAGCCCGCCGGCCATCGAGCTGGTCCAGCGGCTGGCGGAAGTCACGCCTGAAGATCTGAACACCATCAAGCTTCTGTCCGGCGGATCGGAAGCCACCGAGGCGGCCATGAAGCTGGCGCGGCAATACCACCGGCAGACCGGCAACCCGGGCAAGTTCAAGGTGATCTCGAGGTTCCACGGGTACCACGGCGCGACCATGGGGGCCCTGTCGGCCACGGGCACGCGCCGGCGCAAGACCATGTTCGAACCCACGCTGCACGGTTTCCTGCACGTCCACCCGCCGACCTGCTACCGGTGTCCCTATGAAAAGACCTTCCCGGACTGCGAGGTCTTCTGCGCCCGGACGGTGGAGGACCTCATCGAGCTGGAAGGCGCCGAGACCATCGCCGCGCTCATCCTGGAACCCGTGGGGAACACCGGTGGGATCATCATGCCGCCGCAGGGGTATCTCCCCGAGTTGCGGGATATCTGCGACCGCCACGGAATCCTCCTGATCTACGACGAGATCATCACCGGCTTCGGCCGCACCGGCAACATGTTCGCGGCCCAGACTTTCGAGGCCACGCCCGACATCCTCTGCATGGGCAAGGGCATGTCCAGCGGATACGTGCCCCTGGCGGGGATCGCCTTCCGGGATGCCATCGCCTCCGCCTTTCTCGGTCGCGAGGAGGACGAGGTCGAGTTTTCCCACGGCCACACCTTCGGCGGCAACCCGCTGGCCGCGGCGGCCGGCCTTGCGAACCTGGCGGAGATCCGGGAAAGGGACCTGTGCGCCCGGGCACGCGAGACAGGCGCCTATGTCCGGCAGCGGCTGGAGGAACTGCGGGAATACGGCATCGTGGGCGATATCCGGGGCTGCGGCCTGCTGGCCGGCGTTGAATTCGTGGAAGATCCCGACACCCGCACGCCCTTCGATCCATCGGTCAAGTTCGGCGTGCAGGCGGGCCGGGCCGCGCTCGGGAAAGGGCTGCTGACGCGCTTCGACCCCAACTGGATCGCCCTGGCGCCGCCGCTCGTCATCACCCGGGAAGCGACGGACCTCATGATGGACATACTGTCGGACAGCATCCGGGAAACGGTAAAGAGGATAAGGGCTTGATTCCGCCGAAGCCTTGTAGGTCGAACCGCGAGGCGAACTGTCTGGCGAACTGTCTGGCGAACTGTCAATAGATCACGTGGCAAAAAAGGAGTCGAAGACGTCATGAAACCTGATACCAACCTGTCGCGCCGAGGATTCATCGGGGGAACGCTGCTGGGGGGCCTGGGCGCCCTGGCGGTCGATCCAATGGTGATGGCGCAGGCCCTGGTGACGGGCAAGAAACCGGAAGACATCCAGGGTCACGGCATCCCGCCCGGCTACGTGAACCTGTCCTCCAACGAGAACCCTCTGGGACCGTCTCCGCGGGCGGTCGAGGCGGTCGCCGCGCGCATTTTCGACGTGAACCGTTATCACTGGAGTTTCATGCCGGACCCGGCGGAAGTCCTGATCAACGCCCTCGAACGCAAACACGGCCTGCCGGTCACCGAGACGACGTGGGACAACTGGGAAGAGGTGACGAAAAACCGCCGGTTGGCCCTCAGCGCGGGTTCCAGCATGATCCTTCACGCCGTGGGCCTGGCGACGGTCCGGGACGAGGCGGAACTGGTCCAGGCCCAGCCCGCCTACTTCGACACCGCGGAAGTCTGGAGACGGTTCAAAGAAGAAGAAGGCGCCGACGTCAAGATCAATTACGTCCGCCTGACCCGGGACCTGCGGCACAACCTGAACGCCATGTACGAGAGGATCAACGACAACACGACGGTCGTGGTCGTGACGAATCCCAGCAATCCCACCAGCACGTTGTTGGATCATGACGCGCTGGCGGATTTCGTCCGGTCCGTGCCGTCTCACGTTACGGTCTTCATCGACGAAGCGTATATCGACTACACGAACGATCCCGGCTACCGCGACGCGATGTACCTGACGCTCGAACACGACAACGTGATCGTATCCCGGACCTTCTCCAAGATCTACGGCCTGGCGGGCATGCGCGTCGGGTACGCCGCGCTCTCGCCCCGGTTGGGACGGAAGCTGTCGCTTTACAACCTGGGCGGGCCGCCGAGTAACCTGGGTCTATACGCCGCCATCGCCGCGCTCGACGACCACGCGCACTACGCGCGCAGCCAGAGGTCGGTGGCAGAAGGCAAGGCCTACCTGGGAGAGGCCTTCGATCGGTTGGGCATCCCGTATACGCCCAGTGATGCCTGCTTCGTCCTGTTCAGGCTGGGGGACAAGGCCGAATCCGTGTTCGGCGCGCTCCAGGAGCGCAACGTCTGGATAGGCGACGCCATGTGGTGGGGGCTGAAGGGGCATTTGCGCGTAACCGTCGGCACCCCGGACGAGAACGAGGCCTTCATCAACACGCTGGAAGCGGTGTTGTAGCCGGACCAGGCAGATTGTGCGGCGGTGCGAGACTCGGGTCCCATGGACAATCCGGTGCTGAAATTCGCGGACGTCCCGTTAGACCGGGCGGAGGAACGGCGCGGCGATCCGGAGTGGCTCGCCGGGCGGCTGGACCGGGACGATACCCGCTTCATACCCGTCTGGCGCGACCTGAGCCTGATCGATGACGGGCATGGGGCGTCCCTTCCGTCCGCCGTCATCTGCGGGGGCCCGTCCGGCCCGGGAAGTCCGGTCGGTGGGTCCGGCGCGTCCGGCGCGACCGATCCGTCCGGCGCGGATGTGCTGGCAGCCAGTTGCGAAACCGTTTTCCTGGGCATGGAAGGAGACCGCGCCGTTTTCGCGGTGGACCTCTCGGGTTACGATGAAGGGGAGGCCGTCGCGGCGGCCGGGGGCCGCGGGAAGTTCCAGGACCTCTGGCGCGCCGGTCCGTCGATCGACGCGCACGGGGCCGCGATGATGGCCTATGCGCGGGGGATGCTGTACTGGCACCGCGAGAACCGGTATTGCGGCCGGTGCGGCCATGCGACCGAAAGCCGGGAAGGGGGCCGCCGGCGCCGGTGCACGTACGCGGATTGCGGCAGGAACGCCTTTCCCCGCATCGACCCCGCGGTGATCACGCTGGTGGAATACCACCCGGAAGACGGCCGCCCGCCCATGTGTCTTCTGGGCAACCACCACAGGCCGCCGCCGAACGTGTTTTCCACCCTTTCCGGCTTCACGGAACCGGGAGAAAGCCTGGAGGAAACCGTGGCCCGGGAGGTGTTCGAAGAGGTCGGCGTCCACGTGAGCGCGGCGTACTACCAGGCGTCCCAGCCCTGGCCCTTCCCCTCGTCGCTGATGCTGGGTTTCCGCGCGCGGGCCGTGTCCACCGAGATCGAGGTGAACGCGGAGGAACTCGTGGAGGCCCGGTGGTTCACCGCCGAGGAGGTCCGGGGTTTCGGCGAGTGGGGCGATGAGTCGGTCGCATTCGCCCTGCCGCGCCGTGACTCCATCGCCCGGTTCCTGGTCGATTCCTGGGTATCCGAGGTATCCGACCTTTAGCGTAGCGCCGCATTAAACAAGTGGAGAGACGCCCGGACCGGGAGAGGCACAAGAGACCACCAGGCGCAATCGTTCCACAGACTGGAGACATGATGGAAGACTACTCCTCCCTGGTTCCCTATTACACTTTTCCCGTAGATTCGCTCGAAGTGCAGGAGGCCGCGCTGGCGGACAATCCGCTCTTGCAGCGCCTGAACGCGTCGCGCAAAGGCTACGAAGGCGATCCGCACCGGCCCGCGTATCACTACGTGAACCCGGAGGCCATGCTCAACGACCCCAACGGGATCTGCTTCTGGCAGGGACGCTGGCACCTGTTCTACCAGGCCTATCCGCCCGAGGACACGCGGCAGCACTGGGGGCACGCCATATCGGACGACCTCGTCCGCTGGCGCGACCTGCCCTACTGCATCTATCCCAACCCGGAGCGCTGCTGTTACTCGGGCGCCACGCTGGTGGAGGAAGACCGGGTGATCGCCATGTACCACGGTACGATTGCGGGCAACATGGTCGCCGTATCCAGCGATCCCCTGCTGCTCAACTGGGAGAAGGTCACCGGGGCGCCCGTCATCCCCATGCCGCCGAAGGACGGGCCGCCCGTGCCTTACAACGTGTTCGACCCGTGCATCTGGAAGAAAGACGGGGTCTACTATTCGCTCTCCGCGGGCACCAAGCCGACAGGGCCGGCCGGCAAGAAGAGGCGCGCCAACTACCTGTTCCGCTCCGAGGACCTGGCCCACTGGACCTACCTCCATCCCTTCGTCGAGGACGACGACTACACCCTGGTGGGGGACGACGGCGCCTGCCCGTACTTCTGGCCCATCGGCGACCGCCACATCCTGCTCTTCTTCAGCCACATGAGCGGTCCCCAGTACCTGATCGGCGACTATGACACGCAGCGGGACAAGTTCGTCGTCACTTACGGCGCCAAGTTCAATTTCGGCGCGTACAAGCCGTCCGGGCTCCACGCGCCTTCGGCCACGCCGGACGGCAAGGGCGGGCTCGTCGCGATCTTCAACATGAACCACGGCAAGCCGACGGAAGGGTGGAACCAGATCATGTCCCTGCCCCGGCGCCTGACCGTCGACGGCGACGACCTGTACCAGGAACCGGTCGAGGCCCTCGAATCGCTGCGGGAAGCCCCGGTCCGGTTCGACGGCTTTAACCTGCCGGCCAACCAGGAGGTCGTCCTGCCCGCGCCGGAGGGCGGCAACACCATGGAGTTCGAGGTGGAGATCGACCCGGGTTCGTCGCCCATGGTGGAGATGAACGTGCTGCGCTCGCCGGACCGGGAGGAATTCACGCGCATCGCCTTCTACCGGGGCCGCGGGTTCCATGGCGAGAGCCTGCTTTCCGTCGACACCTCCTACGCGTCCACCGCGCCCGACGTCATGTCCCGCGCGCCCGAGACCGCGCCGCTGGCGCTGGAGGAGGACGAAACGCTGAAACTGCGGGTATTCGTGGACCGGAGCGTCGTGGAGGTCTTCGCCAACGGCCGCCAGTGCGTCGCGCTGAGGGTCTATCCCGACCGCCCGGACAGCACGGGCGTGTCCTTCCGCTCCCAGGGCGTCGACAGCCGGGTCCGGTCGCTCCGGGCGTACAAGATGAAATCGATATGGACCTGAACCACTCGTAGCATTGAAGGACGGCCCGGCATCAACGTGAGAAGCAGTATCTAAGGGCCGCCCGGCATCAGGCCGGCAGGCATGGGAGGGAAGCATGGCCACCGTGGATGGCATCGAGCTGCGGCAACTCGTCTGCAACAACGCCTTCGAACCCCGTTGGGAATCCTATACATTGGACGATCTCGGGCCCGGCGAAGTCCGCGTCCGCAGCGAACTCACCGCGGCGAAACACGGGACGGAGAAAGGCGAGATCACGGGAGAATCCATCTACTGCAGCGTGCCCATGGACCCGGACGGCCGGGTCTTCGACCGGTCGCGTACCCATCCTTACGACCCGGCGGCCTGGAAGCCCGTGGGCAATACGACCGTGGGTACGGTCATGGCCGCCGGCACAGAAGTCGAAGACCTGAAGGAGGGCGACCGGGTATACGGCTACGGTGGATTCAGGACGGTCCACCAGGGCCGTCATTTCAAGCCGCTGCTTCCCGGATTCACCGAGGAGGCCGCCTGCTGCATGGATCCCGCCGACTTCGCCCTGGCGGCCGTGCGGGACGGACAGGTGCGGATCGGCGAACGGGTCATCGTCTTCGGCATGGGCGCCATCGGGCTTTTCACCGTCCAGCTGGCCCGCCTGTCCGGCGCGGTCGACGTGGTGGCGGTCGACCCGATCTCCCGCCGGCGCGAACTGGCCCTGCGGCACGGCGCGACCATGGCGGTCGATCCGAAGGAGGCCGGCGATTTCGGCATGGCGTCCCGCGAATGGCTCGAACACGGCGCGGACGTCGCCATAGAGGCCAGCGGGAGCTACCACGCCCTCAACCAGGCGATCCGGGCCACCCGGTACGCGGGGCGGGTGGTGCCCCTGGCCTTCTACCTGGGGGACGCGAAGGGACTCTACCTGGGCGAGGAGTTCCACTTCAACCAGATCGACATCGTCTCGGCACGGGCCTGCAGCCGCCCGCAGCGGAACCTGTTCTGGGAAGAGGACCGGATCTTCGAAACCCTGGTCCGCCTCTTCCGGGAGGGTACGCTCCATCCGCACGGCCTGCCCGATCCGGTCGTGACACCCGAGGAATTGCCGGAAGCATACGGCAAGATGCGGCACGCGCCGGACGAAGTGATCAAGGTGGCCGTACGGTGGACGTAGGGTGTCTGTAGAGTGGCCGTAAGGTGGCCGTTAAGTGGCCGTTAAGTGGCCGTCTGGCATTGGGTAAACGGGGGACAAGATCCATGGCCCTGGAAAAGCAACTGACGAGCGCGGCGTGGTCCGGCGACCTGGCCGCCACGAAAGCCCTGCTGAAGGAAGACCCGGAGGCCGCCCGGCACTGGCAGCCCATCATGACGGCCGCCTTCACGGGGAGTACGGAGATCGTCAGGCTGCTGGTCGAACACGGCGCAGATCCCAACGTGATCAGCCGCAACAACCATCGGCACCGGCCGCTGCATCGCGTGCTGGAACACAAGAAGACGATCCCCAAGGGTCCGCATCACGTGGAAACCGTGCGCGTCCTCCTCGAACTCGGCGCGCGCGTCGACCTGCGCGGCGGCCACGGCCGCATGACGGCGCCCTGCCTCGCCGCCGTGGGCGGGGAGATCCAGTTCCTGCCGGTGCTCCGCGAATACATCGAGGCATGGGATATCTTCACCTGCGTGGCCCTGGGTGAGGAGGATCGCGTCCGGTCGCTCCTGGACGGGGACGAAAGCCTGGCAGGCGCGGTGGACGAGAACCGGTGGCGGCCCCTGAACTACGCCGCGGCTTCCGGCGCGGGCCGGGACGACGGGTCGGTCGCTGCCCGCCTGGAGGCGATCGTCGTGTTGCTCCTGCAGCGGGGCGCCGAGGTGAACCGGCCTCCGCCGCCGCTGACCTCCGCCATTGGCAACCCAGCCATGATGCGGGCGATGCTGGAGGCCGGCGCGAAACCCGATCCCGGCCTGATCAGTGCCCTGTGGAACGTGGATTACGACTCCGTGGCACTGCTGCTGGAGGCGGGGGCGGACATCCGGCACCCCGCGGTGGACGACACCTTGAGCGAACTGGTGCAGTACGGCACGTACAATATGGCCCGGTTCCTGATCGACCGCGGCGCCAACGTGAACGCCATCGACGATCACCGCGGACGCACCGCGCTGCACTGGGCCGCCGTCCGCGGCGCCGGGAAGGCATTCGTCACCTACCTGCTCGACCAGGGCGCCGACCCGTCCATCCGGGACCGGGACGGCGCTACGGCGCTGGACATCGCCCGCGAGAAGAAAAGGAAGGCCATCGAAACCATGCTCCTGGAAAGAAGAAGCCGATGATCCGGTTACGCCGGGCTGGCGAAGACGACTTCGAAGCCATCTGGACCATCTTCCACCGGGTCGTTCGGTCCGCCGACACCTATCCCTATCCGCCCGACACGGACAGGGACCAGGCCCGTGCGCTGTGGATGGCCCCGCCGAACCGGACCTACGTCGCGCTCGATGGCCGGGAGGTGGTGGGCACCTACTTTCTACGTCCCAACCAGCCGGGACAGGGCGCCCACGTGGCGAACGCGGGGTTCATGGTCGATCCGGACATCCAGGGCCGCGGCGTGGGACGGACCATGGGAACCCACGCCCTCGAAGAGGCGCGCCGCGCGGGGTTCCTGTCCATGCAGTTCAACATGGTCGTCGGCACGAACCAGCGGGCCGTCGCACTCTGGCGGGACCTGGGTTTTTCGATCGTCGGCACCGTGCCGGCCGCGTTCAATCATCCTGAACACGGCCTCGTGGATGTATACATCATGTACCGGAAACTGCAGGAACCTTAACCCATGAAGCGGAACCTGTTCGCCCTCCTGGTCAGCCTGGCGGCCCTGTCCGGCCTGGCGGCCCTGTCCGGCGTCGCCGCCTGTACCGAACCGACGAATTCGAGCAACAGTCCCATGGATGCGCAGGCGGGGAACGACACCACGGCGGTCGCGGCAACGTCCTATGCCTACGAGGTGGTCCGGACTTTCCCCCACGATACCGGCGCCTTTACCCAGGGCCTGGCGATCGAGGGCGAAACGCTGTACGAGAGTACCGGGAACTACGGCCTGTCCTCCCTGCGCCGGGTGGCGCTGCGGACCGGCGAAGTGGAACGGGTCCGCCGGCTTTCCGCGACGATCTTCGGGGAAGGCCTCGCCCTCTACGACGACAAGATCATCCAGCTCACCTGGAAATCGGGTATCGGGTTCATCTACGACCGGGAAAGCTTCGAGTTGCTGCGGAGCGTGTCCTATCCCGGCGAGGGTTGGGGCATTACCTACGACGGCGCGCGGTTCATCATGAGCGACGGGTCGTCCAACCTGTACTTTCGCGACAAGGTGACCTTCGCGGAAACCGGCCGCGTGTTCGTGCGGGACGGGGACGGCCCGGTGCGCAACCTGAACGAACTGGAGTACGTGAAGGGCGAGGTCTTCGCCAATATCTGGCAGGAGGACCGCATCGCCCGCATCGATCCCGAAACGGGGCGGGTCACGGGGTGGATCGACCTGGAGGGACTGCTCGAATCGGCGGGGCCTGGCGAGGGGGGCGGAACGGTGGATGTGCTCAACGGCATCGCCTACGATGCCGCGGGGGACCGGCTGTTCGTCACCGGGAAGTGGTGGCCCCGGCTCTTCGAGATCCGGCTGGTCGAAAAACAGGACCCCTCCGGGTAACCGTTTACCCGGCCGATCCTGCCCTGTTCGACCATACCGGATATCGGATCTCTGCCTTCCTTGTCTTAAAACCTGGCCGAAATGGTGAACTTGGTGATGTCCTGGAGCGTCGAGCTCGTGGTGTAGCTGAAGTCGATGCGGTACATATTCCACTGCAGGCCGCCGCCGAACGTGGGCGTTTTCACATCGCCGTCCGCGTCGTGCACGTACCCCGTCCGCAGCGCGATCAGATCCTGGTACCAGTATTCCAGCCCGACGTTCAGGATGTTACCGCTGTCCTCCAGCAACATGCGGTTGAGGTCGACGGCAAGAAGCAGGCTGTTCGACCCGTCTTCGAGCGCCGTGAGCGCGGCGCCTACCTTGAGGTTCCGGGACAGCGGATCTCCCTGGTTCGAATCCGTGTACTTGATTTCCGTCCCCAGGTTCTGAAGGACGCCGGCCACGGTGAACCTCGGCATGACGCGGGCGGTCACGCCGACGTCCAGGGCGAAGCTCGTGCCCACCCCGTTGTCCTCGTCGGACAGGGCGCTCCGGATGATCTTCAGATTGGAACCAACCCCCAGGCGGTCGTTGATCAGGGCGCCGTAGGAGAGGGACACCGCCATGTCCGAACTCTTGAACGTCCCCTGGCTGTCCCCCGCCGCGTTCACCCTCTGTTGTTCACCCAGGGAAAGATAGGGAAGGCTGACGCCGAAGGTCCCGATGCCTTCGACCGGATGCACGTAGGAGAAGTGAAGGTAGTAAAGATCGTCCGCCAGGTAAGGCAACCATTTGAAATAGGTTCCCGACACTCCGCTGTTCTCCAGGAATCCCATTCCGCCCGGATTCCACGCGGGGACCTGGGCGCCCCGGGCGTGGGCGACGCCGGTCTCGCCCATGGCCGTGGACCGCGCGTCGGGCGCGATCTGCAGAAACAGGCCGCCGGCCTGGCCGACACCGGCCTGGATACGCTGGACCGGCAGGGCCAGCAGCAACATCATGAGCAGGTAGCTTAACTTTCTCACGTTTTCTCCTCCATAACTAATCTCCCCTTTTTAACTGGTCCTGACAACCGAATTCCTGTCAGTAACCGAATTCCTGTCGGTAACGGAATTCCTATCGGCAGCGGATACTTGCGTCAAATGAGTGGCGCCATAACCGGCCTGTGCCGGCATCGCGCGTCCCATTTCCAGATCGATCGTAAGATAAGGGCGGAGTATGACGAATATATGACGGTGAAATGAAAATTCGGTGGTAGGCTGTGTCAGGGCGAAGTTGGATACGAGGCGGGCCTGGAATGGCGTCAGGCCGGCACGTCCACCCACTTCCGGGACGCCGCCGCCTCGAGGATGGCCTCCGCCACGACCTGTGCGCGCATGCCGTGGTAGAAAGACGGCACGCAGTCCCGACCCTCGCGGATGGCGCAGACGAACTCCCAGGCCTGGTCGAAGCGAAAGGTCTGCTGTGGGTCGCCTTCTTTCGGGTCGCGGGGAGAACCGGGCAGGGCGAGGAAGCGCTTCGGTACGCTGCGCCGCCGGTATTTCTCTCGCCGCGGTCCGGCCTGGATGGCAAAGGGGGTGTGAAGCCGGTAGGCGGCGGAACCATTGCTCCCGTTCAACTCGCAGAGGTCATGGTCGCCGGCGGGCCCGTGGCCCTTGGTCAACTTGCCCATCTCGAACACGCCCGTGGTCCCCGATTCGAATTCGGCGATCCAGGCGACCCAGTCCTCCACGTCCTGCGGTTCGCAGGATCGTCCGTCCTCCGTGTGGTCCCGGGGAACGACCTGCTTCAGCGACGCGCATACCGACCTGATCGGGCCGAGCAGGTCCTCGGCGAAGTCGATGCGGTGGATGCCCATGTCGCCGAGTTCCCCCGTCGCCGCCATGTGCCGGTACTGGCGCCATCCCACGGAATGCTCGCCCCAGTCCTGGAGACGCTGGAAGCGCGCGTGGCGTATCTCGCCGAGGTGGCCTTCGTCGACCAGGTGCTTCAGGTAGCGCATGCCGGGCACGAACCGGTAGGTAAAGGCGGTCATGTGACGGACGCCGGCGTCCCGGGCGGACTGGTACATGTCGACGGTCTCCGCGACGGTCATGCCGATGGGTTTTTCACACAGCACGTGACAGCCCGCCCCGATGGCTTTGAGCACGATATCGCGGTGGTACACGTTCGGCACGGCGACGGTCACGGCGTCCGGCCTGACGGCGGCCAGGAACCGGGCCACGTCCGTGTAACCGGCCGCGACGCCCCACTGGGCCTGCCTGCGTGCCAGCAGGTCTTCGTCCACCTCGCACAGGCCGGCGATCTCCACGCCCGGAATGCGGGAGAACCCCGGGTAATGCACGAATTCGCAGACCGATCCGAGTCCGATGAGCCCGATGCGCAGGTTGCCTGCCGACATGTCTTAAGCTCCTGTCTTTTAGCTACTTCAGATCCCAGGCCGCGAGCTGCCGCTCGATCGCGGCGGTCACCGCTTCGAGTCCGCCCGGGCCGACGGCCGCCGCCTCTTCCTGGTAAAGTCCCTTGCCGTAGTCGTCCGCGGGAAGCAGGTAGCCGCCCGTCCCCCGGTTGCACAGGACGATTACGACGATGGCGGTCGCCGGAAAGCGGGCCCGCAGCTCGCGCTGAAGCACGCTGTACGGTTCGCCGCTGACCATTACGAGGACGCCTTCGCCGATGCGCCAGAGCGTGACGCCGTAGGAAGCGGCCTCCCTGTCCGGTGGAAGCGTCTCGATACGCCTCATGGCCCGCCGGACCCGTTCGATGCGGGCGCGGCAGTCGGCGGCTTCCCGGTCCAGCCCATCCTGCCTGGCGACCTTTTCGCGGGACGTCCATTCGGCGAGTTGTTCGTCGAGTTCCGCCTGCCCCGGGAGGTCCAGCAGGGGCAGGTCCAGGGTCATCACGGCGGCATCGAAGGCTTCGAGCCCTTGCGCGCGCCCGGCATCCATGGGGCTTTGACGCCAGACCCCTATGGTGGCGCCCGAGATCACGGGACCGTCGTAGCGCATCTCGGTCCCGTCGGGCAGCAGGCCCTCCAGGGCTGAAAGTGCGGCGTAGCCCAGTTGAAGTCCGTTCCGGTCCGCCGTCTCCGTTTCGCCCACGAACCCGTACCGCGGTCCGAGGTCCCCGCTCGCGCCCAGCAGGAACACGCAGGGTGCGCCGGTTTCCCGCTCCACGACTTCCCGCATGGCGCCTGGGTAGTCGGGACTGATCAGCGTATTGTCCCAGGCCAGGGTTGTCGGGTGGCAGCTGTAGTTGACCAGGGTGGCGACCAGCCGGCCTTCCCGGTCGGTGGCGCGGGTGACCACGACCGCGTCGTCGGCGGCCCGGTCCGGGTTGGACCCAACGGCGTACAGCTGGTTTTCTTCATCCCAGTAATCCCGGTTGTACGCCAGGTCGCACCGGCCGAATCCGAAGGCCAGGTCGACCGGCTGCACGGCATCCCTGCCCGCTGAAACGAGGCCGGCGAGCCCCTTGCCCAGGTCGTCCAGGTATCCCGGGATCAGCGCGCCGCCCTCGTGCTCCAGGCGATCGGGATCGTAGTTGCCCGCGGCGTGGGTATGGGAGAAGGTGATGACGACGCGTTCTGCGGGCAGGCCGGTTCCGGCGGAAACGGTATCCGAAAGACGCTGCAGGTCGCCGGCCTGCAGCCAGCCGAGTTCGAGGGCGACGAGGGCGTGTTCCTCCCCGGATCCGGGGTCCGCGAACACCAGCGCGGAGGCGGTCAGCTCCCGGTGCACGCCCGTGGATGCGTCATGCTTCGCCGCACCCCAGCTGCGGTGATAGATCCCCGCGGGCGGGGTGATGTCGATCCGTGCGAAGCCCAGGCCGCACCGGCCGGCCGGCATGACGATTACGCGTTGACTCAAGGGGTCATCCTTTCTGGTGTGCTCAGGCGGAGTTCCGCATTTCCAGTATCTGAACGGCCGTCCCGGCTTCCAGCACACCGGGGGACCGGTGCACCGCATTATGGCCGAAGGATGGCGACGGCCGGCCGAACCTGCGATAGGTCGCCAGCGTCCTCAGCGGTTCCTTGCCGGGCGTCCCGCTTTCCTGCTCGACCAGGACCGTGGCGCACCGGCCGCAGGGTTTTACCAGGTCGAGTTCCACGTCTCCCACGCGAACGCGCTTCCACGTGTCTTCCGCGTAGGGCGGGCAGTCGGCCACGACCACATTGGGCCTGAAGCGGTTCATGCGGACGGGTTCCTCCAGCCGCGCGTTCAGGTCCGCCAGGGAGGCTTCCGAGATCATCAGCAGAGGAAAGCCGTCAGCAAAACCCACCTGGTCGCCGGGCCGGGCCGCATAATCCGGGTCCACGGGCCGCACGAAGTCCGTTTTGAAATACAGCAGGCGGCAGGAAGTATCCAGGTACGTGCCGAACCAGTCCGCGGCTTCATTGCCCTGGTCGATCCCCTCGCAGCGATCTCCCCATACGTCCACGTTTCGAATGTCGCCCTCCTCGATGCGTGGTGCCGACAGGTCCTCCATTCCCGGTGCCGACAGGGTCAGCCCTCCTGCTTCCCAATCGGGCTGCACGAGGGCCAGGGCGGGCGTGTCGCGCTGCGTGAGCATCGCGCCCCCGTCGCCGACGACGATCCACGACCGGTCGTCTCGGATTCCCCGGGCGTCGAGCTGCGCCCGCGTCAACTCGTGGCCGGCGCAGGACTTGATGGGATAGACGTGGAGGGAGGAGATGTAGGGCATGGATGGTCCTTTCAGGTGCAATCGATCGAATAGTTCACTTGTACAATTGTACTATACCTATATTCTGCCTAAACCCGCGGTGCGGCATATCGTTGATCCGGTTCTGCGCTTCACAGTAAGCCGCGCAGACCGTCAATCCTTCTTTTTCTTCGCCGGACCCTTACGGGCGACCTGCGTCCGCTGCGGCCGCAGGACGATCTGCGTGATCACCGTCCCCTCCCGCTGGTCCACGGCCTGCGCGACGGCGCCGGCAACGCATTCGGGCGTGATGTGGGCATCGGGTTCCTCTCCCGGCTCGAAGTCCACGTGGTCGTAGAACGGCGTCCGGGTCATGTCAGGATACAGGGTCACCACCCGGACGCCGCTCTTGCGCACCTCGCTGAAGAGCGCCTGCCCGAACCCGTGGAGACCGGCCTTCGTCGCGCCGTAGGCGGCTCCGAAGGGTCCGGGATTCAACGCCGCGGTCGATGCGATGTTGACGACATATCCCCGGGATGCTTCCAGGTGCCGCAGGGTCGCCCGGGTCAGGACCATGGGCGCGATCAGGTTGGTCCGCACCATGCGTTCTATCCGGTCGGGCGCCATGGCGGCGTGGGGGCCGAAGAAACCGACGCCGGCGTTGTTGACCAGGATCTTAAGGCCCCCGGTCGTTCTGAGCAGTTCCTCGGTGCGGTCCAGCAGGACCCGGGTATCGGTGACGTCGCATTCGACCGCAGTGAACCGGGCGTGGTGGAAAGCGGTCTTCCCGTGGTCCCGGGCATACCCGTATACTTCGTAACCCATTTCGACCAGGCGGGCGGCGATGGCCAGGCCGATCCCGGAGGAAGCGCCGGTGACCAGTGCTACGTCCATGCGAAGATCCGCTCCTCTCCGAAGTGGTCTCCCAGGCGCTTCCGCATGAAGGCGGTCATTTCCTCCCTCCGCTCGGCGGGGTAGGTCACGGTCGTGTCCTCCTGCATGAATTCGCCGTACAGCAGCGGTGTATCCCGCCGCTGGCGTCTCATGCGCTGGAAATGGTCCTTCGACAGGCGGAACGCGCCCACGGTCACGTCGCGGACGGCGGCCGGGTCGATCCTCTGAACGACCTCCTCGACCAGGTCCCCGTATAGGGCGGACCAGGACGGAACGGCGAGGACCGGGTCGAAGCAGAGACGGACCGGCCAGCCGTCGTCTATGGCCGACCGGACGGCCTCCAGCCTCCGGTTGAGCGGCGCCGTCCCATGTTCGTAGCGCGCGGCGACCGGTTCGGGGGAAAGCGTCCAGGCGAGGATGACGCGTCCCGTGGGCGGCAGATCCCGAATGGCGCGGTACGCGGCGCTCTTGGTACGGATCTCGATAAGCAGGTCCGGTTCCTCGCGGGCGAATTCAATCCACGCGCGGCAGTAGGGCACGACCGATTCGAAAGCGAGCAGGTCGGTGTCGTACGAGATGCACAGGTAAAACGGCTGCGCAGGATTCGACCTGTCACGAATGCCCTCGCGCGTCGCGATAAAATAGTCTTCCAGGTTCACGAAAACCACGATATTCGCCGAGGGATACATGCCCTGCAGGTAGCAGTAGTCGCAGTTGTACACGCAGTTGAACATGAGCGTGTTGTAGTGGAAGTCCTCGAAGCTGAAGTTCTGGCTGTTTCCCGATCCGTCGTAAAGGAACCGGTCCTTCTTCACGGCCAGGATCAGTTTCATGCTCTCCTTCTGCGCCTGGAACCGCTGCCGCGGCCGGGCGAATACCGTCTTGTAGTCGTCGATCTCCACCACACAGGCCTTCGCGAAGCGTTCCCGGATGCGCCGCGTGAGCGGGTATTCCTTCGCGCTGCGCTCGATGTAGAGGTGGGAGAAGTTACTCCACCGAGAGGATGTCCCGAAGTCGTTCAAATTGCGCATCGCCTTCCTGTCTCGTCTTCACGGAGACGTGGGTAAACCGCGTCAGATCGGGCAGGTCCGACCCGTTGTGGAGCTTGTAGGACCGGGCCAGGTCGGACAGCATCCGGTGCCGGCTGACTGTCAGGCGCAGCCGGTCGCGGATGTCTTCCACGAGCTGCAGATCCGCGCCGGTCAACACGTCTTGCCTCCCGTCGCGGACCGACCTGTAGGCCGCGATTGCCGCTTCGAATTCATCCAGGGCGCCCGCGATCAGTTCCCCCACCCTGTTCTTGTCCAGCCGCCGCGTTTCCAGGTGGTCGGAAACGACCTTCACGCACCCGATCCGGTGGGGCGGAAGGAAGGTCGCCGCCGCCTGGTAGAACCCGGCCGCTTCCATGTCGGCCAGGCCCGGTTCCACGGTCCCGCCATCGGCCCGTTCCAGGGGCCGCTCCACGGTGGTGACGACGGACTCCGCCAGGGGCGTCCTCGCCAGCAGGTCGGGGAAGAAGGAACGGCCCGTACTCCGCTCCGTGATCTTGTGCGCGAGGAACCGGTCTCCCACCGAAACGGGACCATCCGCCGCCTGCTGCGTATGGCCGGCGATGCCGAGGTTGAACAGGACCGTGTCTTCATCCCGTTCGACCCGGGCGAGCAGGGAGGCGGTCGCGATGGCGGACTTCATGCTCCCCGTGCCCGTCACGGTGAGCCAGACATCGTCCCGCCGGAAGACGGGCAGGTCGTACGAAGCGTCCTGCTTCAGGCGGAACCGCTCGATCACGGGCCGCGCTTCCGCGTGCAGGGCGATGGCGAGGAGGACAGGCATGAAGGGGTTTCCGCGGTGAGAAGGCCCGGATCCTATTTGGGCTCGATGACGACCCGGCCGTCCTCGACCTTCACGGACTTCACCAGGCCCATGAACCGATCCAGGGAGGGATCCTGGAGAAGGGTTTCGACCAGGTTGTTCTTCCGGATCTCATTCATGAACTCTTCGGGAATGTTTTGTCCGCCGACCTCCAGCCGGTCGATGGTGACCTCGAGCCGGTCGTCCTTCATCTCGACGGAGAGTTCGCCCGTGCCGTTGAGGTACCTGCCCTCGAACCGTTCGTTGAACAGGTCGAGGGGCACGCTGATCTCGGCCAGCAGCCGGTCGTCCCGGATGTCCACGCGCGCCATCCCGTGGAACTCCCGCAACAGGTCTTCAAACTCCAGGAGGGCATTGATGTCGTCCGCCGACAGCGAAAAGCTCCCCGTTTCTTCGCCCCGTTCGAGGGCCATGATGAAATCCCTGGACCGGTCGATAACGGACAGCGCTTCATCCCGTCCTTCCTCCACGCGGGCGAAATCCCGGGGTTCCGGGCTCGTGTAGGTCTCCACCAGTTCGTCGCTCGCCTGGAGGATGAAATAGTATGCTGCGCCGGCGATCACGGCGAGCAGGATGATCGCGGACAGGCATCCGCCCACCCAGTACCTGGCTTTCATGGTGTGTTATCTCCGTTCGAATACGATTTCCCCGTCCAGCAGGGTCATTTCACAGGTCAGGCGCCGCGGCCACCTCCGGCGGTTCCCGTGCGAGTCGCTGAATTCGAAGTCGCCCTCCTCCAGTTCGAATACCGCCACGTCGGCGGCCGCGCCCGGACGGAGCGAGCCGAGTTCGTTTCTCCCGATCGCCGCGGCCGGGATGGAGGTCGTGCTTTCCACGATGTCTTCGAGGGGCATGCCCAGGTTCAGCATCTTGGACATGGTGGTGGGCAGATCGTAAACCGGTCCGTCGACGTTCACGGTGTACAGGTCCGTGCTGATGGCGTCCGGGAAGAACCCCTGTTCGAAGGCCGCTTTGGCCACGTCGAAACTGAAGCTGCCGGCGCCGTGCCCCACGTCCATCAGGATGCCCCGGGACCGCCCCTCGATGACGTCTTCCCAGACGGCCCGGTGATCGTCCAGGATGCCGTGGGGGTGGCCGTGATAGGCGTGCGTGATGATGTCGCCCGGCCGGAGCAGATCCATGATGCCGGCCAGCGGACAGGGCGTATTGCCCACGTGGACCATGACGGGGACGTCTGCCTGTTCCGCCGCCTCAACAGCCAGTCGCATCGGCTCGATCCCGTTATCGCCGATGAGGTGCCGGCCCATGCGGACCTTGATGCCGGTCATCAGGTCCCGGTTCCCGGCCACCGCGGCCACGGAACGGTCCACGTCCACGAACCGCAGGCTGGCCAGTTCGGGCGTGCCCGCCGTCGGGATGCCCACGCTGGAGATATTGGAGAAGCCGAAGACCCGCGTCCCGGAGGGTTCCGCCACGATGCGGCGGAAGGCATCCTGGCTCGGCCAGCTCGAGCTTCCGGCGTCCACGATGGCCGTCACACCGGTGGAGGGACAGATGTCGTCCGGCACCAGGCCGATGTCGGTGAACCCCCAGCAGATGTGGGCGTGCAGGTCGACCAGGCCGGGAAAGACGTACCGCCCCGACACATCGACGACGCGGCGGCCATCGTCCGGCAGGCCGTCGCCGACGGCCGAAATCGAACCGTCTTGTATGGCGACGTCGCATACCCGGTTCAGGGCCTGCGACGGGTCCACGACGGTCCCGCCGCGAAGCAGGAGGCCGGGGTGGTTTTCGATGACTGTTGGCATGTACTGATCGGCCGGTTATTCTGCTTTCTTGTTTTCCAGCGGGTTTTTCTTAAGCGGAGGCAGCATGTCCCTGATCTGCCTGAACCGTTCCGAATCCGTGACCAAACCCTCCAGAACCGGTAGCTCCGCGGCCTGTTTACGGGTGTTCTCGATACGTTCCCTGCTCGGCGGATGGGTCGTGAACATGGTAGCAAACGCACCGGGATCGCGGTCGTTGATCTCCAGCAGCTTCTCGAAGAACCCGGTGAGGCCTTCGGGGTCGTAACCGGCCTCCCGCAGATTCACGACCGCGAGAGCGTCCGCCTCCCGTTCCGCCTCCCGGGAATGGTGCAGCATGGAGAGGATGCCGCCGATTCCCGCCAGTTGCGACGCGACGCGCCGCACGCCCGTGGGGTTTCTTCCCGATATCATGCCCAGCACGATCTCCAGTCCGAGCTGCCGGGTCAGGGCTTTGGCCCCGTGGCGCGCCACCACGTGGGCGATTTCGTGGGCGATCACCCCGGCCAGTTCCGCCTCGGTTTCAGAGATGGAAATGAGCCCCCGGTTGACGTAGAGATAGCCGCCGGGAAGGGCAAAGGCGTTGACTTCATCCGTATCCACTACCTTTATGTAGTAGGGTATGTTCGATCGCCTGGAATGCACGACGAGGGCCTGGCACAGTCCGTCGACGTAGCGGACCACCTCCGGGTCCCCGTACAGCTTGATCTCTCTTTCGATCTCTCTCGAAAACTGCCTCCCGAGCGCGATTTCGTCTGCCTCGGAGAGCACGTTGACGTCTTTAAAAACGCTGCCGCAGCCCGGAGTCGTCAACAGGATGATGGGGAGCGACGCGGCGGCCGTCGTGAGCGCGAGGGACCGGGACAGGCTGACCAGGCGAGTTGCGGCCGTCGTGAGCGCGTGGGGCCGGGACAGGGACCGGGCCAGGCTGACCAGGCGAGTTGCGGCGCGCCGGAAAAGGCAATGGGATCTCATCTCGAATAACCCCGGAATCCGGGACAGGCAGGGCTAGATATTCTGAGCACTGAAGATACGGACCTCAAGACCCGCGGGCAATCGGAAAAGGCCGGGTGGTGACTGCCAGCCATGAATCAGACATCGGCCCCTGCGGCCGTCTCACGTTACCTGGCCCGGCTGGCTTCTGACGGACACGCGTTCGCCGCCGGCCGGTGCCGTATCCTGCCAATGGCGGGCGGATTCAACAATCGTATATACGAAGTAGATACCGACCAGGGAACCTACCTTCTCAAGGTGTATCCGCATGACCGCGTCCGGCGCCTTGAACGGGAATACGCCGCGATGCAGCGGCTCTCTACCCTGGAAGGCGTACCGGTCGCCGTATCGGCGGACGCACGGGCCGCCGGATTGAATGCGCCCGTGCTGATCTACAGGAATCTCCCGGGATCGCCGCTTGAACCCGCCGGCATGACCCGGGAAGACCTTTACCTGCTCCTCGGGATCGTGACCCGCGTACACGGTATCCGGGATCCGGGCGATCCGGTACTAGCCCGGCCGGCGGGTCCGGCCAGCCCCGATGACTGCCTCAGGTACATGGACGAGACCCTGCGCGCCCTGTCCGCGTCCGCCGCCATGAACGATCCGTCATTTAGCCGGACCGTGGACCGGCTGCGCGACCTGAGACGGGGCCTGGAACTGATGGACCTGCGGCCCGCGTTATGGACGGACGCATCTCCCCGGCTGTGCCACGGGGATTTCCGGCCGGCCAACGTGATCAAAGCGGATCCGGACCGCGTCGCGCTGGTCGACTGGGAACACGCGGGGATCATGGACCCGTTCTACGAGGTCGCCGGTTTCTTCTGGCATCCCGAGAGCGCGGGGCTGGGGGCGGGGTTGTGGGAGGAGTTGCGGGAGGAGACCATCGCGGGTTACAGCGAACGGAGCGGCGACCCCCACGCGAGCGGGAAGATGGATGTGTACCAGGCCATACTTCCCGTACAATGGTGCGTGCGGGTCCTGTCCCTGATCGAAGGATACGGCCGGCAGGCGGTTCAGCCCTGGAACGAACCCCGGCCGCTGGAGGCGCTATGGGGGGACCTGGAACGCTACATCGGGCTTGCTGCTCAGCGCCTGGTGTAACCCAGCCGCCTCAGCTCCTGCTCTTTCTTTCGCCATGAGGGCCGGACCTTGACCCGCAGGTCGAGGTAGACAGGGCGGTCCAGGAATTCGACGATGGCCTTTCTCGCGGCCGATCCGATGTGTTTGAGCATGCGCCCGTTCTTGCCGATGATGATGCCCTTCTGGGAAGTCCGCTCGATGATGATGCCGGCCTGGATGAACGCCGTGCCGTTGGAACGGTCCGTAAAGTCCTCCACGATCACGGCCGACGCGTAGGGCAGTTCCTCGCGCAGGGCCAGGAACAGGTGCTCGCGGATGATCTCTCCCACGAAGAACCGCTCCGGCTGGTCCGTGAGCATGTCGGCGGGGTAGAGCGCTGGACCCGCCGGAAGCACGCGGATCACGGCGGAGAGCAGCGGTTCGAGGCCGTCTCCCTTGAGGGCGGATACGGGCACGATTTCGGCGAAGGGGAACCGGCTCGCGGCCCGATCGATCATGGGCAGCAGGGCGGTCCGGGGTATCCGGTCGATCTTGTTGATGGCCAGGATGACCGGTCCGCGGCTCTGCTCGAGGAAGCCGGCGACCCGGTCGTCGAGATCGCGTTCGAAACGGGTGGCGTCCACGATGGCCACGGCCGCGTCCGAGTCGTGCAGCGTATGGACCGCGGACTGCAGCATGTATTCCTGGAGCCGGTAGCCGGGTTCGAGCAGCCCGGGCGTATCCAGGAACAGGACCTGGCAGTCGTCTTTCGTCAGAATGCCGAGTACCCGCTGGCGGGTCGTCTGGGGCCTCGGCGTCACGATGGAAAGCCGGTGCTGCAGCAGCGCGTTCATCAGGGTGGATTTGCCCACGTTCGGCTTCCCGACCAGGGCCACGAACCCCGCGCGATGGGATCCGTCGCCGGCGGCGCCTTCCGTCTGCCCTGACATCTGCCCGGTGCTTTCCATGTGATGTAGTCCTTTACGGTATCCTTCGTTCACCCTTGTTTCACTATACGTAACACGCCGGCCGCAAAAGAGAAAGTCTTTTACCCACAGGAGAATGAAGCGCCATGAATGAACCGGTCGTCTATCTCAACGATGGATTCGTCCCCGCATCCCGGGCCCACCTGAACATCTTTGACCTGGGGATCGTTCTGGGGGCCACCGTGACTGAAATGACCCGGACTTTCAGGCATGAACCGTTCCGCCTGGACGAACATGTGCGGCGGCTTCTGCGGTCGTGCAGGTACGTGGGATTCGAACTGGAACTGGACCACGACGGCCTGGTCGAATGCACGCGAAGCCTGATCGAGACCAACAGCAAGCTGATCGGCCCGGAGCAGGACCTGGGCGTCGTCCACTTCGTGACGCCGGGGGAGAACCGGATCTACGCGGGGAGCTCGGGCAGTCCGGTTCGTCTCAAGCCCACGTTGTGCATCCACTCCTTTCCGCTGCCCTTCTCCGTGTGGCGCCCCTTCTTCCGCCAGGGCGCCCACGTGGTCACGCCCTCCATCCGCCACGTGCCGCCCCAGTGCGTCGATCCCAAGACCAAGAACCGCTCGCGCCTGCACTACTGGCTGGCCGACCGGCAGACGCAGGCCGTCGACCCCGCCGCCACCTCGCTGCTGCTCGACCTTGACGGCAACCTCACGGAGTGTTCGGGGGCGAACTTCGTCGTGGTGGAGAACGACACCATCTATACGCCCACCAGCCGCAATATCCTGGAAGGGGTCAGCCTGGTCACGCTGCGGGAAATGGCGCCCGGCCTGGGGCTGGACTGGGTGGAAAAAGACCTGCAGCCCTACGATGCCGTCAATGCCGGCGAGGCCTGGCTGACGAGCACGCCGTATTGCCTGGCGCCCTGTACACGCATCAACAACACGCCCATCGGCGACGGCCGGCCCGGTCCGCTGTTCGGACGGGCCATGGAAGCCTGGAGCCGGCGGGTGGGCATGGACATCCTGGCGCAGATCGAAAACACGGACTGAACCGCTTTCCTTTCGACTTGATAAATACTTGATAAGACGGTATTTTACGATACCTTGTCGGGCCTGAATTCCCGGAGCGGTATCACGTCGAGGCTGGATCCATGGCCATCTACATTCTGCATGGTTTGATTCTGGCGGGTTACGCCGTCGCCACGGTGGTCTACTTCCGCCATTTCTGGACGAAGCAGCCCAGGTCCGGTTTTTACGCCAGCCTGAGCCTGGTGCTGGCGTTGGCCTGCCACAGCGTCTTCCTGATCGCCCGCGGTCTCGAATCCAGCCACGCGCCTTTCGTCGGACTGCACGAGTCGATGAGCTTCTTCGCGTGGCTCATCGCCGTGGTCTACCTGTTCCTGGAGCGCCGTTTTCACGACCGGTCGCTGGGCGTGTTCGTCCTGCCCCTGGTCCTGGCGGCGCAGACCGCTTCCACGGCGTTCATGAGCCCCGTCGACCCGCTGCCGCCCCTGCTGCAGAGTCCCTGGTTCAATTTCCACGTAACGGCGAGCTTCCTGGCCTACGCGGCCTTTTCCTTCACCTTCATCACCGGGCTGCTGTACGTGATGCAGATGTACTACATCCACCACCGCCGCGTGGGCCTGGTGTTCTCCCGGCTGCCCGCGCTGGGCATGCTGGACGAAATGAACCTGAAGGCGACGCTCATCGGCTGGGTTTTCCTGTCCGCGGGCATCGCCACGGGCATCTGGTGGGCGACGGCCGCGTGGGACTCGATCACGCCCTGGCTGCTGGATCCGAAAGTACTGTGCGTGATGCTGACCTGGGTCATCTACACCTGCCAACTGGTTACGCGATATACCGCGGGCTGGCAGGGTGAACGGGCGGCCATCATCTCCATGGCCGGGTTCGCTTCCGTGCTGCTGGCCTATCTCGGCGCCGGACTCTGGACCAATCTGCACATATTCGACTGACGACGGCAACCGGTCGACGACAACTGACGGAAACCAACCATGAAAAAATACTATCCCGCCTTCGTCGATATCGATGAACAGCCGTGCCTGGTGGTGGGCGGCGGTGCGATCGCGGAGGAGAAGGCGGGATCGTTGCTCGAATGCGGTGGGGCCGTTACCGTGATCAGCCCCGATCTGACGGACGGACTGCGTGACCAAGCGGACCGCGGCGCACTGCGCTGGATAGCGAGGCCGTACGAATCCGGCGACGTCCGTGGCTTCAGGCTGGTCATCTCGGCGACCGATTCCACGGAAGTCAACGAGCGGGTTTACCGGGACGCCGAGGCGGAGGGCATCATGGTCAACGTGGTGGACGTGCCCGCGCTGTGCCGGTACATCGTACCCTCCATCGTCCGGCAGGGCGACCTGTGCATCGCCATATCCACGGGCGGCAAGAGTCCCGCGCTGGCGAAGAAGATCCGCGGGCAGCTGGAAGGGGCCTTCGGGCCCGAGTACGCCGACCTGCTCGACCTGCTGGGCGCGTACCGCCCCCGGATGAAGGCCGCGCACCCCGATGAAACCGAAACCCGCGCGAGGTTGTGGACGTCCCTGGTCGATTCCGACCTCCTCGATCTCCTGCGCGCCGGACGCGCGGAAGAAGCGCGCGACAGGGTGGAGACATGCATCTCACACTCGTCGGACTGAGTCACCATACCGCGCCCATCGACGTGCGCGACCAGACGGTGCTGACGAAATCGCTTCAGGAGAAGGCCCTCACCTTCGTGAAGGCATCGAGCGGCATCCTGGAAGCGGTGCTCCTGTCCACGTGCAACCGCAGCGAAATGTATGCGACCACCGACGAGGAACATACCGATCCCGGCCCAATCGAGGCGTGGTTCCACGAGATCCACGGCGTGGACGAAGGGGTCCTGTCTCCCTACCTCTATCACCGGAGGGACGAGGCGGTCATCCGGCACCTGTTCCGGGTGGTCTCCAGCCTGGATTCGATGGTCGTCGGGGAGCAGCAGATCCTCGGCCAGGTCAGAGAGGCCTACATGCAGTCGCTGAACACGGAGAACACGGGACTGGTCCTCAACCGGTTGTTCGAAAAAGCGCTGGCCGTAGGCAAGCAGGTGCGGGAGACCACGGAGATCGGGACGGGCTCGGTTTCCGTCAGTTCCGTGGCGGTCGAACTCGCGCGGAAGATCTTCAAGGATCTGCGGCAGCATACGGCCATGCTGATCGGCGCGGGAGAGACGGGCGAACGGACCGCGGAGTACCTCGTCGACCAGGGCGTGAAGCGGCTGATCGTCGCCAACCGGACTTACGACCGGGCCGCCGACCTGGCCCACCGCTACGACGGGATCGCCGTTTCCCTGCAGGACGGACTGCAGATGATCTCCGACGTCGATATCGTCATCAGTTCCACCGGAGCCGCCGAACCGGTGCTGGGCAGGGACCGGATGGCGGAGATCATGCACGACCGCCGCAACCGCCCCATATTCCTGATCGATATCGCCGCGCCCCGGGACATCGACCCCCGCGTGCGCGATCTCTACAACGTCATTCTCTACGACATGGACGACCTGCAGTCGGTGGTAGACGACAACGCGGAGGCGCGGAAGGCGGAAGCGCTGAAGGTGGAGGCGATCGTAGAGACCGAGGTAGAGCGGTTGCTCGCGTGGTACCAGAACCTCTCCATCGCGCCCACCATCGCCCAACTCCGCCACTTCGCGGAGGATGTCCGGCACCAGGAAGTCGGCCGCGCCTTGGCCCAGCTCGGCCATCTCTCCGATGAAGACCGGGAGATCATGGACAAGATGACCCGCGCCATCGTGAACAAACTGCTCCATCAACCGACGGTCCAGCTCAGGAACACTTCCGACCCGGAGCACAAGGACTACCACCTCTACAGCCTGCGCCATCTCTTCGGACTCGACGAGCACGGGAACGACAAGAACGGCGCCGGGAACAAGTAGCGCGGCGCGTCCGGGTGGCCGGGAACGAACAGCACGGCGCGTCCGGGTGGCCGGGACATCGATCCCCCTTACCATGGCTTCTTCACTGATCATAGGCACCCGCGGCAGCAGGCTGGCCCTCGTCCAGGCCCATTCGGTGGCCAGGGACCTGGAAGCGGGCAGCGACGACCTGTCCGTGGAGGTGCGTGTCCTCACGACGAAGGGCGACGCGGACCGGGACGCCTCCCTGGATACCTTCGGCGGCGAGGGCGTCTTCGTCAAGGAACTGGAAAGGGCCCTGGTCGCGGGAGAGATCGACGCGGCCGTGCACAGCCTCAAGGACCTGCCCACGTCCCTTCCCGGCGGCCTGGCGATCGCCTCGGTGCCGGAGCGCGTTGACGCGCGCGACGCCCTGATCAGCCGCGGCGGCGCCGGACTGGCCGACCTCCCGCAAGGTGCCCGCGTCGCCACGGGGAGTCCGAGGCGGCGGGCTCAACTGCAGCATTACCGGCCGGACCTGCGCTTCGCCGGGATCCGCGGAAACATCGACACCCGGCTTAAGAAACTTGCAGCACCGGACGGTCCGGACGCCATCGTGCTGGCCGTGGCGGGGTTGCAGCGCCTGGGCTGGACGGACCGCATCTCCGAGATATTGTCACCGGAAGTCTGCATGCCGGCCGTCGGCCAGGCGGCCCTCGCGATCGAGACCCGGGAGAACGATCGACCCACCCTGGAAGCGGCGCGGCGCATCGACCACCTTCAGGCGCGGCAGGCCGTAACCGCGGAACGGTCCTTTCTCCATCGTATCGGCGGCGGTTGCCATACCCCGGTCGGCGCGTGGGGGAGGATCGAGGACGGCAGCCTGGTGCTGGACGCTGTGCTGGCCGCCGATAACGGCGAATGGATCGTGCGTCAATCCCTTCGCGGCCGGCCGGAAGAAGGCGCCGATGTGGGCCGCCGGCTGGCTGAGGCGGTGCTGGATCAGGCCGCGCAGGCTGATCCGACCAGGCCGAACGATCAGGCCGCGCAGGCTGATCCGACCGGACCGTCCAGGCCGTCCAGGCCGTCCACGGAATCCCAATGAACGCCGAATCCCCTGACAACGGCTCATCCCCGGGTGACCTCGAATCCCCGGGCGGGTCCGAGACTGCCCCGACGCCGGGCATGGTTTACCTGGTCGGCGCGGGCCCCGGCGACCCCGGACTGATCACCGTGAAGGGCCTGGACTGCGTGCGGCGGGCCGACGTCGTCGTTGCCGACTTCCTCGCCGACGACCGGCTGGTGGCGGAGGCGCCTGGACACGCCGAACGGATACGCGTGCCCTGGCGGCCGGGTCGGCAGGCCGAGATCAACGACCTGCTGGTACAGCACAGCCGGGCCGGGAAAACCGTGGTCCGGTTGAAGGGCGGCGATCCGTTCGTGTTCGGCCGGGGCGGCGAAGAGGGACTACATCTCCAGCGCCACGGGATCCGCTTCGAGGTCGTTCCCGGTATCACGGCGGCCGTCGCGGTCCCGGCCTACGCCGGCATACCGGTGACCCACCGGGAGATTACTTCGTCGATGACGGTCGTCACCGGCCACGTGTCGCCGGACAAGGACCGGACGGATCTCGACTGGGAGGCGTTCGCCAAACGGATCGGCACGCTGATCTTCTACATGGGTGCGCGGAACCTGCCCTTCATCGCGGAAAAACTGATCGAATTCGGACGGCCGAAGGACACGCCCGTCGCGCTGATCCAGTGGGGCACCACACCGGAGCAGAGGACCCTCGTCGGCACGCTGGACGATATCGTGTCCAGGGCCCGGTCATCCGCCTTCACGCCGCCCGTGCTGATCGTCGTGGGCGAGGTGGTGGCGATGCGGCCGCAACTCGACTGGTTCGAGACGAAACCGCTATTCGGCGTCCGCGTGCTGGTCACGCGCGCCCGGGACCAGGCCGGCGAGCTGTCGGAGCTGCTCGTCCGCCACGGCGCGGAGCCGGTGGAAGCGCCGCTGATACGGATCGAAGCCCCGGAAGACTGGTCGGCAGCGGATGCCGCGCTGGCCGAACTCTCCGGTTTCGATCACGTGGTGTTCACCAGCCGGAACGCCGTGGAGGCGTTTTTCTCCCGCCTGAATCATAAAGGCCTGGATGCCCGGTCGCTGGGCGGGGTCCGGGTCGCCGCGGTAGGCCGGGCCACGGCTTGCGCGCTGCGTAGTCGCGGGATCGAAGCGGACGATCAACCCGAGGCGTTCCGGGCCGAGAAGCTCGTCGAAGCCCTGGCCCGAGACCGCGACCTTCAGGACGCGCGGATCCTCTTTCCCGCGGCGGACATCGCGGGGCCCGCCGTGGAGGAGGGGCTGACCGCCGCCGGCGCGACCGTGACCCGGGTGACGGTCTACCGGACGGTCCTTGCAGCGGACCTGCCAGGCGACATAGCGTCCATGCTGGCAGACAGGAAGATCCACTTGGCCGTGTTCGCGAGTTCGTCGGCCGTCTCGACGTTCGCGAAGGCCGCGGGCCCGGACGGTCTCCAACGATGGACCCGGGGCGTGCGCATCGCCTGCATCGGTCCCTCGACGGCGGAAACCGCCGCGGAGGCGGGCCTGTCCGTGGATATCGTGCCCGGCGAGGCCACGATCCCCGCGCTCGTGGACGCGATCGTGCGGGACCGGCTCACCGCGGGGGAGCGGCCCGCGTAGTTTCGTGCGGGACCGGCTGGCCGCGGGGGAGCGTTCCGCGTAATAACGATTGCCCTGAAAAGACGTCCCGGTATATATTTGTCGGGCGTGAATCAAGCTAACATACAGCCGAATACTATGCCTTTCTGTCCGGAATGCGAATGTAAATACGCCCAGGGTGTGGCGCAGTGCCCCATCTGCGCGTCACCCCTGGTCGAAACGCTGAACGAGGCGTCGACCTGGGTCTGCGATGAGTGCAAGGAGGAGATCCCCGGCGACGCGCCGTTTTGCCCGGTCTGCGGGACGGCCTTCGTCGACGACCTGCGCTGCCTGACCCAACCGGACCAGCCCGCTCACGGACGATGCGTGGTCTGCGGACAGCACGTGTGCGGGGACTGCGGGATCCGCCGGCAGGGCCGGTATTTCTGTGAAAGGCACGGGCTGGAAGAAGAATCGCCGGTCGAGGAAGAGATCCTCTATCGGGCGGAGGACCGGGAAGCGCTGAACTACCGGCGCTACCTTGCGCAGCAGGGCGTGGATTGCCGGGTGTTCTCGGTCCAACAGGACGCCGGCCTCCTCCTGGACGATCGATCGATCGGAGAGGCCAGGATCATCGTGCCTTCGAAACACCTGGTGCCGGCGCGGGAGTGGATGGCGTCACGTTCCATCGACGCCGGCCATGTCTTGTTCCAGTGTGAACGCTGCAGCGCCCTGAATGGGTTCGACGGCGGCGGTTGCGCCAACTGCGGCGGGCCCTGATGCGCCGATAGCGAACCCCGATAGCGGACAGGGAAACCTGATGGCATTTCCCGTACATAGACTGCGGCGCCTGCGCCGCACCGAACGTCTGCGCAGGATGGTCGGCGAGACCCGGCTTTCCGTGGACGACCTGATCTATCCCCTGTTCATCTGCCCGGGAGAGGGCGTCCGTGCCCCGGTGGATTCCATGCCTGGCGTGGAGCGGCTATCGGTGGACCAGGGCGCGGAGGTCTGCCGCGAAGTCTCGGACCTGGGCATCCCGGCCGTCATGCTCTTCGGCATCCCGGAGCACAAGGACGCCTACGGCTCCGGTGCCTACGCGGACGACGGCATCGTCCAACGGGCCATCCGCGCGATCAAGAACGCAGCGCCGGAACTCACCGTCATCGGCGACGTGTGCCTCTGCGAGTACACCGATCACGGCCACTGCGGTGTCATCAAAGAAGACGACGTGGAGAACGACGCCACCCTACGGCTGCTCGTCCGGACCGCGCTCTCGCAGGCGAAGGCCGGCGCCGACCTGGTCGCGCCGTCGGACATGATGGACGGCCGCGTGGGTGCGATACGGGAGGCCCTCGACGACGAGCGGCTTACGCACGTCCCGATCATGGCCTATTCCGCAAAGTACGCTTCCGCCTACTACGGGCCCTTTCGCGACGCCGCGGACTCGGTCCCGCAGTTCGGCGACCGCCGTTCCTACCAGATGGACCCGGCGAACTCCAACGAGGCGCTCCGGGAAGTGGAGCTGGACCTCGAGGAAGGCGCAGATATCGTCATGGTCAAGCCGGCCCTGGCCTATCTCGACGTGATACACCGGGTGAAATCGACCTTTGAAGTGCCGGTGGCCGCCTACAACGTGAGCGGGGAATACGCCATGATCAAGGCGGCGGGACAGATGGGATGGATCGATGAAGAACGGGTCGTCCTGGAGTCGCTGACCGCCATAAAGCGCGCCGGCGCCGACATGATCCTCACCTACTTCGCGCGGGAGGTCGCGCGCGGCCTATGAACCGTTCCCGATCCAGCACGCTCTTCGACCAGGCCCAGCGATCCATGCCCGGCGGGGTGAACAGCCCCGTACGCAATTTCGGGCGGGTCGGAGGCCGCCCCGTCTTCATGGAACGGGGCGCGGGGTCCAAGGTCTACGACGTGGACGGCAACGCGTACATCGACTACCTGGGATCCTGGGGGCCGCTGATCCTGGGCCACGGCCATCCCGCCGTGGTCGAGGCCCTGAAGAAGGCCTGTGAGCGGGGCACGAGTTTCGGCACGCCCACCGAAGCCGAGATCAGGCTGGCGGAACTGGTCAAGACCGCCTTCCCGTCCATTGAACTGATTCGCATGGTCAACTCCGGGACGGAAGCGACCATGAGCGCCCTGCGCGTGGCCCGCGGATACACGGGACGCGACCTGGCGGTCAAGTTCGAGGCGGGGTACCACGGCCACGGAGACAGCTTTCTCATCCAGGCCGGTTCGGGCGCTGCCACGTTCGGCATCCCCGACAGCCCCGGCGTGCCCGCGGACCTGGCGAAGATGACCCTCAACCTGCCGTACAACGACATCGATGCCGTACGGCGCACCCTCTCGGAGCGGGGCGACGACATCGCCTGCGTGATCGTCGAGCCCGTCGCCGGCAACATGGGCATGATCCCGCCTGCCGAGGGTTTTCTCGAAACCATCCGGGAGGAGACGGAAAAGCGGGGCATCATCCTGATCTTCGACGAGATCATCACGGGATTCAGGATCGATTTCGGCGGCGCGCAGGAACGGTTCGGCATCACGGCCGACATGACCTGCCTGGGCAAGATCATCGGCGGCGGCCTCCCCGTCGGCGCCTACGGAGGGCGCAGGGAAATCATGGAAACCGTGGCGCCCGTCGGTGCCGTCTACCAGGCCGGCACGCTTTCGGGCAACCCGCTGGCCATGACCGCGGGGTACGAAACGGTGCGGCAGCTTCAGGAACCCGGCGTCTACGAACGGCTCGAGCACCTGGCTTCCCGGCTCGGAGACGGCCTTCGCGCCGCGGCGGCAGAGGCGGGCATTCCCGCGTACCTGACGCGCGTCGGGTCCATGATGTGTACCTTCTTCACCGACCGGGCCGTCAGTAGTTTCGATACCGCCTCCACGTCGGACGCGGATACGTACGGGCGGTACTTCTGGAACATGCTGGACCGCGGCGTCTACCTGGCGCCTTCGCGTCTCGAAACGGGATTCGTGTCCCTGGCCCACACCGAAGAGGACATCGACCGGACCCTCGACGCGGCCCGGGAGAGCCTGCATCTATTGAAAACATAGATTGTTAAAGACATAGACAATTAAAATAATAGTTTATTCAAATCCGACTTTATTAAAATCAAGTGCGGTAGATCTACACGACCCGCATTACAGTCCCTATCCGGGAGGAGTCCAAAGTGATTCGCACCTATAGTCGCGCGTTCGCTATGGTATTGATTTCAATGTCCTTCATGATCCTGACCGGGTGCGGCGGCGGGGACAGCGGTCCGACGAGCCCCACGCCGTCCACACCGACGCCGCCGGCACCGCCGGCACCACCGCCCACGCCGGTGGCGACGAGCATTGCCGTCACGCCTGCGTCGCACACCCTGTCGGCGATCGGTGCGACCGTACAACTGTCGGCAACGGTCAGGGACCAGAACAACAATCCGATGTCCGGGCAAACGGTTAACTGGAACAGCAGCAACACCGCTGTGGCGACCGTGAGCGGCAGTGGCCTGGTGACGGCGGTGAGCAATGGGACCGCGCAGATCACGGCGCGCTCCGGCAACGCGTCGGGCACCGCGAACATCACGGTGGCTGAGCCCGTGCCGACCCGTATCACGGTCACGCCCTCGTCCCATACGCTGGAGGCGATCGGGGCTACCGTTCAACTCAGCGCAACGGTGCGGGATCAGCGGAACAATGTCATGTCCGGCCAGACCATTACCTGGTCGAGCGGCGACGAGGCCGTGGCGACCGTGAGCGCGACTGGCCTCGTGACGGCCGTGGCCAACGGCATGACTGAAATCACGGCCAAATCCGGCAGCCTGACTTCCAGTGCGGAAATTACCGTGTCCGAACCCGTGCCGACCACCGTCACGATCGAACCGGCGTCGCACACGCTCGAAGCGATCGGCGACACGTTGCAGCTCGCGGCCGTCGTACTGGACCAGTACGAAAACGCGATGGCGGATGCGGCCGTGACCTGGTCGAGCGGCGACGAGGCCGTGGCGACCGTGGATGAGGACGGACTGGTGACCGCGGTGGATAACGGCATGGCGGACATTACGGCCCAGGCCGGAGACGCCATGGGCAGTGCGGCGATCACCGTCGCTCAGGCTCCAGCCAGCGTCACTGTAGCGGTCGAATCCGGGACCACCACCCTGGCCGCCATCGGACAGACCCTGCAGCTCACGGTATCCGTCAGCGATGCGAACGACCATCCCATTGCCGAACCAGCCGTCACGTGGACGAGCAGTGACGAAGCGGTGGTTACCGTGGACCAGGATGGACTGGTAACGGCGGTGGGCAACGGCATGGCCGACGTTGTGGCCACGGCGGGCGACGTATCGGACATGGTGAGCATTACGGTCATGGAAACATCCGAACCCGTGGCGACAACCGTCATGATCGATCCGGCGTCGCACACGCTCGAAGCGATCGGCGAAACCGTGCAGCTTGCGGCCGTCGTGCTGGACCAGGACGAGAACGTGATGGCGGACGCGGCCGTGACCTGGTCGAGCGGCGACGAGGCCGTGGCGACCGTGGATGCGGACGGCCTGGTGACCGCGGTGGATAACGGCATGGCGGATATCGCGGCGCAGTCCGGAGACGCCGTGGGCAGCGCGGCGATCACCGTCGCCCAGGTCCCGGCCGGAATCAGCATCGACGTTGACGCCGAAGCCACTACGCTCACCGAAGTCGGGCAGACCCTTCAGCTCATGGTCACCGTCAGCGACGCGAATGACGCGCCCATCTCAGAACCGGCCGTCATGTGGACGAGCAGTGACGTAGCGGTGGTCACCGTGGACGGGGATGGACTGGTAACGGCGGTGGGCAACGGCATGGCCGACGTTGAGGCAACGGCGGGCGACGTGTCGGACATGGTGAGCATTACGGTGATGGTAATGGTGGATGAAGGGGATACGCGAGAATACACGCCGTGGGTTGGGGTAAGGGTTAATGATAGCGGAAATTTGGTATTCAGTGTAAGTGGAATTGGTATTGAAGTAACTGGCTGTTTCACTGAGAATCCTATCATCAGAAGCGGCATCGCGGGGGCCCTACCCCCAGAGGGAATTAAAGACTGGACGAATACTTTTACTGGAGACACCCTTACTATTCACTTTTCCATATGGCAGCGAAGCGAAGATATGGGCGGTACGTGGAATGACGTCGAGGATACCAGGGTGGAGTACAACGCTTGCGCATATGATGGTCCTGATGTCGCCGGTGAATATCGACTGGTCGGTGAAATTACGCTCAACGGTGAGACGGAATTCCGCCGCAGCGAGAATACGTTTACCATCGATCCCTGACAGCCAGGAACGGGGACCGTGTAACATTCGTTTCGATCAAAAATAGTTTACAACTGCAACCTTATAGGGGATCGACGGGTCCAATCCGTAGATCCCCTTTCCATTCCGCCGGGCATGTGACGCCCTGGGCCGCGACATCAGTATACAACCGCAGTGTACATCCGTGAGAACCGGGAGTGGATGTGGCCATGATTAAAAACCACCTCGTCATCGCGCTGCGGCACCTCTTCGGCAACAAGAGCTACTTCCTCATCAACACGCTGGGCCTTTCGACCGGAATTGCCTGCAGCCTGCTCGTTTTCCTCTTCGTACGCCAGGAATGGACCTTCGATACCTTCCATGAGAAAGCGGACCGGATTTACCGTGTAAACGTTTCGGGGCAGGGATTCGACGGTACGCCGTTCCGCACCGCGATTACACCGATTCCGCTCGCGCCGGCGCTGAAACGCCAGTTTCCCGGAGTGGTCGAAACGGTCAAGATTCGGTCGTTCGGGCGTGGACTGGTGGTGCGTGTCGGGGACGACACGTTCAGGGAAGATGGCATGCTTACTTGCGATCCCTCGTTCTTCCAGGTGTTTTCGTTTCCGCTTATCGAAGGAGATCCCGAGACGGTATTCGCCGATTTCAACGCCCTGGTGATCAGTCGGTCCATAGCGGCGAAATACTTTGGCCAGGAAAGCGCACTGGGCCGGCAACTCACGATCAGGGATGAGCCGTTTACCGTGACCGGCGTGACGGAGGATAACCCGGGCAATTCCAGCATTCAATTCGATTTCCTGCTTCCCTTCGAGCGGACGATTGGCATGACACCCTGGCTCGCCGATGCCGTTGACAGCTGGAACTACTCGGTCACGTCCACTTACGCGGAATTGTCGGATCCGCAACAGGCCGATCTGCTCACGGAACAGTTCGCCGATTTCTCCCGCGCCCATTTCTCGGGGCAGATGTCCAGGATGCTGGAAATCCAGGCGCTCACGGACACCCACCTGGACCCTGGAGTAGGCAACGGTCTGGGTACCGCCAGCGATCCGAACAGGTCCTACTTACTGATCAGCATCGCGCTGCTTGTCCTTTTCATAGCGTGCGTCAACTTCATGAACCTGGCCATATGCCGTTCCTCGACCCGCGCGAAGGAGGTCGGTCTCCGCAAGGTGTTCGGCGCGCAGCAGTCGCAGATCGCGGGGCAGCACCTGGGCGAATCGCTGGTGCTGAGTTGCTTCGCCCTCGTGCTCGGGGTGATCCTGGCCCATCTCTTCCTGCCCATCTTCAATTCGCTGGCGGGGAGCTCGCTCGTCCTCGACTACCTTTCCAGCGGGTCCACGCTGGCCGCACTCCTGGCCTTCACCTTGCTGGTCGCCTTCGTATCCGGCAGTTACCCGTCCCTGGTCCTTTCCCGGTTCAATCCGGTCGCCATCTTCCAGCGGCGGATTCAGGTCGGCGGGCCGAACCTGCTCATCCGGGGCCTCATGGTCGTGCAGTTCGGGCTTTCCGCGGCGCTCGTCGTCTCCATTCTGGTCATGGCGCGGCAACTGGATTTCGCCCGGACCGGGGACCTCGGATACAATGCCGAGAACATCGTCGTGATTGAGAAAGACCAGGGTTCCGGCAGCCTGGATGTTTTCAGGAACCGGGTGATATCCTACGAGGGCGTGCTGGACGTGACCGGTGTATCGAACTCCTTCGGTCCGAACCGGGGACTGGCCCAGGCCGCGTACGCCGACTCGGCCGGCAACCGGCTGGAAGCGTTCATGTATACCGTGGATTACGACTACGTGAAAACCCTGGAACTGAACCTCGTATCGGGTCGCGATTTCTCGCGGGAGTTCGGGGGAGACGAATCGGGGTCATGCATCATCAACGAGGCCGCGGCCAGGTCGATGGGATGGGAAGATCCTGTCGGCCGCACGCTGCCGCACGGCGTCACGGTCGTCGGCGTTGTGGAGGACTACCATTACCGGTCCATGCACCACGAGATCGAACCCGTCATACTCACGCTCAATCCGGTGGCATTCGGGGATGAAATGGATCAGATCCGTTTTTTCCTGGTGCGCGTCAGCGAGCGGGGCCTGCCCGCCACGCTGGATCTGCTGAGAGATGCATGGACCGAAGTGGCGCCGGGATCGCCCTTCGGGTACTTCTTCCTGGATGACGACCTTGCCCGATTCTACGTGGAAGAGGCCAACCTGGCGCGGATCTTCACCTATTCAGCGGCCTTCGCCCTGCTGATCGCCTGCCTGGGTGTATACGGCCTGGTCTCCCTGGAGGTCGTCCGACGCACTCGGGAGGTCGGCATCCGCAAGGTGATGGGCGCCGCCGTATCGGACATCATGGGCTTGCTGTCGAAACAGTTCGTCTACCTCGTCCTCATCGCGAACGTCCTCGCCTGGCCGGCGGCCTGGTGGCTCATGAACGAATGGCTGGCCGACTTCGCCTACCGCGCCGAACTCGGCGTGGGACCGTTTATCCTGGCAGGTCTCGTGGTCCTTGCCATTACCCTGGTTACCGTCAGCCTGCAGACCTTCCGAAGCGCTCTGATCAATCCGGCGGATACCCTGCGGCGCGAGTAGGCGGTTTTAGTTTGACCGCCTCGGAGACGGCCTGTAAATTTCTGGTGTATCGATTAATTCGATGGTTTTCCCACCTTTGGCGGATGTGCTCGCCCACTACACCGATTGATTATGTCCAGATACTGCGTTCTGCTCGTTGCGGCCCTGGTGATCTGTGCATCGCAGCGTCCGGTCCTGGCCCTGCCCTCGTCACTACCCGCGGCTTCGTTCTCGCCCGCGCCTGTGCCGTCGCCCTCACCCTCGACCTCGTTCTCGCCCGTGTCTGAGCATCCTGTACTTGCGAATCTCCATGATGCTTCCCTGGAAGCGGGCAAGGCGCATTACGAAGCCAAACGGTTCCAGGAAGCGCTGGCGCTGTTTCAGCAGGCGGTAGAGGAGGACGAGTCTTCCGCTCCGGCGTACTACTGGCGAGGCATGGCACAATACGAACTTGCAGCATACCGCAAGGCGGTCGTTTCGTTCAAGCGTACGGTCCAACTGGACAAAAATTCGGCATCGGGCTACATGGGACTGGGCAAGTCCTACCTGCAGATGAAACACCGGAGACTGGACGCACGTCACGCCTTGCGCAGGGCGGCCAGACTGGCGCCGGACGACCCGGTAATCCAGTACCAACTGGGCATGGCCCATATGAACGTACGAAAGACCGACCAGATTGTCGGCGGCGAAAGGGACGGCCGGACTTTCTTCCTCAAGGTGGCTGTTCTAGATCCTGATCATCCCGATGCGCTTTTCCAGATCGGCCGTTGTTACGAACGGCCCGAGTCACCCGAATTCGACATAGCGATGGCGGCCTACGTCGCTCAGTTCCGGGTCAACTCCGACCATTACGACGCACTCGACCGTTTCGTCTATCTGGCCCTTCTTACCGAAGAGTATGGCCTGGCCGTGGAACTACTCGAACGGGCCGCGGACGACCTGGGAACAGCGGACGAGTCGGGAACAGCAGACGACCAGGGAATATCGGGACCGGCGATCGTCGGGAACCTGCGGAAGCAATTCAGCACGCTCTCCGAAGCCTCGGAACCACGACCCGACGTTTTGCATGAAGTTATCGAGACCTACTTTTCCCTGATAGAACCTGACGAAAAGGAATTCTACCGGGACCTGGCGCACGTAGCGCCTCGGGACGAACTGGCGTCCTGGCAGGACGCCGTCGGCAGCGAACGTGATGCGCGCTGGCATGCCTTCTGGAACGCCAGGGACTCGAATCCCGCCACGGTGGTGAATGAACGCCTCGTGGAGCATTACCGGCGGGTCATGTACGCCCGGTACCATTTCTCGCAGGGGCAGCACCCCTATGACCGCCGCGGCGAGATTTACGTACGCTACGGAGCACCGGAAGACCGCCGCGGCGACGTCATGATCGCGGACCAGAACGCCTACGGGTCAGCCACGATTTCCGATGTTCCGGCCGTGGACGCGATCCGGGAGCAGAATGAACGGTATGGTTATCGATTGCGTGTCGACCGGGGTCAAATGACGATCGTCCCGCCCGTTGGTATGACTGAAGAAGAAATGTACGAGACTGGCGGAGTAGGCAGATTTGCTGATGATGGAACGTACGTAGCTGGCGGAACAGGCGGAATGTTGGCCGACGGTATCGTCGTCTCATCCGCGGCCCTGGCCCGCCAGAGAGCGGAAAGGGAAATGGGTGCGGGTTTCGCCACCGAAAGCTGGGTATACGCCCGTTACGGCCTGGAACTGTTCTTCGTCGACCAGTTCGGTGGGGGCCGGTTCGATTACCCCTGGGGAAATCTGCTGAGCTCACAGCGGGAGATGGTCCGGCAGGAACAGTTCAGCCCCCGGCGGCTCGCTGAGGAACTGATCGCCAAAGCGCCCGAAGAATACCTGCATGACCTCGGTGGCGGCCCCCTTGAGTACGCCTTCGACGCCGTGAGCTTCAGGGCGGACAACGGCGCGACGGAGCTGGACCTGTCCTACAGCATTCCCGTCTGGCAGTTCGGCGACGTAACGGATGGTCTTGGGAATCGTACCCGTCTCGAACACCAGGTCATCCTGCGCGATTCCGACATGAGCCCGCGGTTCAGCCACGCGTTCGGGTTCGGTCCGTTCGACCGGCCGAAGCGGCAGCTGGCCGAAAGCATCGTGAAAGTCCCGGTATATACCTTGCCAGAGCGCGTCGTGGCGCCGTCGGGAAGCTTCACGCTGGCGGTCCAGGTGCGGGACGAAACGTCGCAAAGAACCGGGGTGTATCTAAGGCCGGTCTTCTTGTCCGATTACAGCGGCGAGGAACTGCTCATCAGCGATCTCAAGCTGGCTACCCTGATCACGCCGTCCGGCGTACAGGGTCCCTTCGTGCGCAAGGGACTGAACATCACGCCCAATCCGGGACGGCTCTACATACGAGAAAACCCCGTTTACGTCTACTACGAAATCTACAACCTGGCTATGGACCCGGACGGGAAGACCGAATACGAGATCCTCTACGAGATCAGCCCCCGGGAAGGTAGTGCGCGGCCCAGCTGGTCGGCCCGAAGGCAACGGGACATGCAGACGGTGATGATGGCTTTCTCGGGAGAAGGTATTTCGACCGAGGACCGGGAGTACACGTCGCTGGACACCTCCGGTCTGCCGGCGGGCGAGTACGTGCTCACCGTCACGTTCACCGACCAGAACGCGGGAAGCACCGTATCCAGATCGGCCAACTTCCTGGTCATGGAACGGTAGCCGTCATCGTGGCGCCGAGACAGCCAAGTCGGCCCTTCACATCAATCGTTCCGGGTTCAGATCTTCCAGTTCCGGAACGACGAACCTCCCGTCCTTCCGGATCACTTCCCCGTCGAACTCGATGGTCCCGCCGCCGAACTCCGGCGTCTGGATCATGACCATGTCCCAGTGGACGGCGGACCGGTTGCCGTTGTCGGCCTCCTCGTAGGCCTGCCCGGGCGTGAAGTGGAAGGACCCGGCGATCTTCTCGTCGAAGAGGATGTCCAGCATGGGCGCGGTGATGTGGGGGTTGAAGCCGATGGCGAATTCGCCGATGTAGCGCGCCCCTTCGTCGGTGTCGAAGATCTCGTTGAGCTTGTCCGTCCGGTTGCCCATGGCCTCGACTATCCTGCCCTCCTCGAATCTCAACTCCACGTCCGTAAACGTCACGCCGTGGTACAGCGTCGGCGTGTTGAACCGGATGACGCCGTTGACCGAGTCGCGCACGGGTGCGGTAAAGCACTCGCCGTCGGGGATGTTGCGGTCCCCCGAGCACCCCACGGTGGGGATGTCGCGTATGCTGAACGACAGGTCGGTGCCCGGCCCCGTGAGCCGGACGCGGTCGGTGCGGTCCATGCGCTCCTTCAGCGGCGCGAGCGCCCGTTCCATCTTCCCGTAATCCAGCGTGCACACGTCGAAGAAGAAGTCCTCGAAGGCCTCGGTGCTCATGCCGGCCTGCTGCGCCATGGACGGGGTCGGCCAGCGCAGCACCACCCACCGGGTCTTCGGCACCCGGATTTCGAAGTGTACCGGCTTGAGCCAGCGTTGCTCGTAGAGCCGCATGGCCTCGCCCGGTACGTCCGACATTTCCATCACGTTCCGGCTGCCGCGCAGGGCCATGTAGGCCTGCACCCGCTCCATGCGATGGGATTCATGGGCGCCGGCGGCTTCCATGGCGTCCTCGTCCCCGGCGCGGACCAGTTCCCGCATGACGCGCTGGTGCTTGATGGAGACCAGCGGCACGCCGCCCGCCTCCCGGATCGCGCGGATCAGCGAGATCACCATGTCATCGGGCACGTCGAAGGCCTCGACGAGCACCCGATCCCCGGCCTGGATCTTCGTCGAGTGTCCGGTGAGTACTTTCGCCAGGTCGCCGTATCGTGGGTCGCGCATGAGGTGTTTGTTCTCCGTGGGTTAAGTGTCGATCCGTCCGGGCGTTACATCCACCGCTCCGGACGCCGATATCCTGACCAGCATGGAATCTTCGGGTTCGAAGGCCAGGCGCACCGCTCGCTCCCGGCCGTTTACGTGAATGACGACCTCCCGCTCGACCCGGCTGGTGGAACGCCAGCCCTCGTAGGCCATGGGGTACCGGATGCGCTTGGTATCGGGATGGGCGAAGAAGACGTGGTAGTCGCCGTCGACCTCCCGGCACCAGAACTCCGGCACGTCCCGGCCGCTGACGAGCGGGGGATGGGCGCGCCCGGTCTTCGGATGGCGAAGCGCGGCGCCCGGATCCGCAGTGACCGAGGGCTGGCTCATCAGTTCCTTCAGCCGATCCTCGTAATCCGTTGGCGGACGGTGGCCCGGTGCGGCGGGCCGGCGCGGAACGCATATCCGGGCGCCCTCCCGGGCGAGGCGAAGCAGGGCCGAAAGGCCTTCGCCGTCCAGCCAATCCACGTCCACGTAGACCATGGAAAACACGGCCTCGCCGCACCGGACGCGGCCGTCCTCCACCACTGCCTCCTCCAGGAAGGGCGTCGAGATCCACAGGGGATGGTAGCCGAGAAGACTGGCCGGCCGCTCAACGGTCTGCAGCTCCCAGTAATAGTTGGCGGCCGGACCGCGCCGGTCCTCGGGCAGCATGTGGCGCATCCAGTGGTCTTCGAGCGGGAGGTATACCGCCACGTCCGTGTAGGTCCTGCCCTGCTTGACGAAATCGGCCGCCTCCGCCAGGTAGGCGTTGAAGGCCGGAAGCCGGCCGGCGAACCCGCTGTCCGGACCGACGTGCGTGGTCGCGTAGAAGGTGTTGGTCCCGCCGGGTGCGTTGTAGGGCATGCCGTGCCAGACGATGTGGTTGACGCCGTTGGCGAACACCGCGTCCGCCATGAGCTTCAGGTCCTCCACCTTCTCCTCGCCGTGATGGGGCGACGGCGCGGGCCACGGTTCGTAGCCGTAGATACAGGTGAAGGTCTCGCAGGTCACGACGGGCCGCGCGCCCAGGGCCGCCGCCGACCCGGGGATGGCCGAGAAGAAGGTCTCGAAAAGCAGCGCCTCGGATTCCGGGACGTCCACGAGCGCGAAGGCGGCCAGCAGGTCCGTTGGCGCCCCGTGGCACTGCACGCGGCTCACGGAGCCGAGGCGGGCGCAGAGGTCGGCATAGGGCCTGAAGAAACCCTCGATCGCCGCGTCCGACAGGATCTTCCGGTAGTCGTACCGCACATCGGGATGCTGGTCGATCGATGCCTTGAATGGTTCCAGTTCGTACCCGAAGCGATCCCGGAAGACCGGATCCAGGTGCGCGCTCCAGAGCCCATCCGGATAGACCTCCCACGAATCGGAGAAAAGTGCCGAGGTCGTGCCGTGCAGGGCCGGTTTCAGCGCGCCGCCGCCGTGGCCGGCGTACCGCTCCAGCGCGTCCGGATCCAGGTGGTTCAGGATCCGTCCCTGGCCGAAGTAGGACAACTCCCACGACTTCTCCAGCCGCTGGTCCGAAGCCCCGCCGAATACCTGGCCCGCGTCCTCCTCAGGCACGATAGACCCGCCGAAGGGCCAGGAGGTGCTGAAGGTGAAGTCGCACCCGATACCCAGCCGGTCCGCCTCCTTCTTGGCGCCGGCGACCAGGCCGGACCACGCCTCGCTCAGCCAGCGCGGTCCTTCCCCGGCACCGGGCTGCGGATACATGAAGGCGATCTCCACCCCGCCGAACCCCTTGTCCCGCACCCATTTGAGCTGGCGCCGGACGTCTTCCATCCTGATGTCATCGTAGAACCACCACCAGCGCGTGTAGGGACGGGAGTCCGAAAAGGGCCGGTAGGTCCTGGTCAGTTCGTTCGACATGACTGCGCTTTCGACATGATAGCTCCTGAGATTGGTCGTTTTGCCTTGCATAATTTATACCGGATTCGGCCGGCCAGCACTATATTATGAAGGTTTCTTGAACGAAAAACCCCGCGTCCGGCCATTCAATTCAGGAGTTCCCATGCAGACCATCGACTTCGCGCGTTCAACCTTTACTTTTCGCGTGGATTCCGAGAAAAAGCCGCCGAAGACCGTGACCCGTAAGGTACCGTACTCCCTGAACAACGCCCGCATACCCATCGAGGCCAGCCTGACCGTGACTGAAAAAGACGGCGGATTCCGGGAAGAGTACGTCCTCGGGGTGAGTTGCAAGACCGAGCAGGTCGGAGTGGAACGGGATATCTGGCACATCCCGAACGCGGACTTCAAGCCGATCTTCTCGTCGGATACCTTCATGGCCATCAAGACCTACGAAGTGGCCGACCGGGGCGCTACGCTCTACCCGCCCTCCCTGGGCGAGCAGCCAGAACGGCAGATCGTCGCCATCGAGGAGACCTTCGAAGACGTCCGGATCGACCTGTCCCGCGTCGAAGGCTGCGTCCTGGAGACGCCACAGGCCATCGTGGAGGCTGTCCTCGGCAACGTTCCCCTGAATGCCCGGACGACCATCGGGAACGACCGGTACGCCGCGGTGCTCGAATACCCGGTCAAGACGATCAATGCGAACGAGCGGGACTGGATCTACCAGCCGGACACGGGCCCGGTGCTGCTGCCGGACCTGTCCCGCGACCCGGAAGACATGATGGAAGGGATCGAACTGGCCTTCGCGGCGTTCAATACACCGGACTGGGTGGAGTTCATCGTCCGGGTTCCCACGCCGGTCGCCGAGGGCGTCAACGTGTACCACTACGCGGAATCCGTCCGGATGGACTGCGTTAACGAAGTGCTGGTACCGCGGCACTGAGCGCATCGGGCGTTCTGAGCGCATCGGGCACACAAAGCGCATGGAGTGATTAAACGCGCCGAACGCACGGAGCGCGTCGGGCGCGCTAAGCAAACTTAAATAGGGTCGGCGTAATGCGGTTATCCTCGAATTGTTTTCTCGCGTGGTTGTGTTGTTCCGGCATCCTGTTTTCGGTCGCCGTGTCGACGGTGTCGTTCACACAGGGCACGGCGCACGCGCAGGGCACGCGGGGCAATGTATCCGGCGGCACGGGAAGTCCCGGCGCGGAAGAGGCCGAGGAAGAGGATCCCGTGCAGCGCGTGCTGCGGGAGCGCGTCGATGATTACGGCCAGACGGTAGGCGTCGTCGCCGGGATCATCCGCGGCATCAACCGGTACCCCTACGCCTACGGCACGCTCAACCGCGGCACGATACGGCGCGCGAGCGCCATGACGGTCTTCGAGATCGGCCAGCTGAGCAGCCTGTACACGACGGCCATGCTGTCCCTCATGGTCCAGCGGGGAGATGTGAACCTGGCCGACGAGGTGTCCGCCTATCTCCCGGAGACGGTGACCATTCCGACCACGCCCGCAGGAAACCCCATCCTGATCGAACACCTCGCCACCCACACCTCGGGACTGCCCCGCCTGCCGGACAACCTGGTCTCTTCAGCACCGGATGATCCGCTGAAAGGGTATTCGTTGGAATTGATGTACGCATTCCTCGACCGGTATGCGGCGGCGCAGCGCGACGGGCACGAGTCCCTGTTCGATTTCGAAGGCCCGGATGGCGAAGGTCCGAATGGCGAAGACCGTTCAGATACGCCGGGCCGTGATGAGCCGGAGGACCGCTACGATATGGAGAGCCCCATCGGGACGGAAGACCGCTACACCTATTCCGATCTCGGCATGGGGCTTCTGGGACACGTGCTCGAACGGGCCGCCGGCGAGTCCTATGACACCCTGATACGGGAGTTGCTCGGCGATCCCATCAAGCTGGCCAACACGGCCAACGCGCCTACGCCGTCCATGCGTACGTACCTGGCGACCGGGCACGACGACGCCCGCCGGCCCGTGCCCGCCTGGTCCGACACGACCCTCGTGGGCGGCACGGGCCTGCGGTCCAATCTCCTGGACATGATGACCCTGGTGTCGGCCAGCATGGGGATCATCTACGCCCTGCCGGAAGACTTCACCGAAGACGATTCGACCCGCTACCACGCGTCTTTCGACAGCCTCATCGTGGCCCGGAATCCAACGGACGAGGAGGGTGTCCGGACCGCGCTGGGATGGAAGGTGCGCCAGGACGAGCGCGGCCGCGACATCCACTGGCTCACCGGCCGGACCAACGGGTTCTACGCCTTCGCCGCCTTCCTGAAGGAATGGCGCAAGGGCGTCGTGGTCCTGTCCAACAGCTCGGCCAGCGTCGAGGACATCGGGTTCCACCTGCTGAGCGCCCGGAACCCTCTTTCACCGCCCCCCAGGAAGGTCGTGCACCTGACCGAGGCCGACTACGTGGCCCGCACCGGCACCTACGTCTTCTCTCCCGAATTCACCGTGGACATCACCTACAGCGACGGCAAGCTCTACGGCCAGCCGCCCGGCCAGCCCCGGAGCGAACTCGTCCTCGAATCGTCCGGCGATTTCTACCTGGAAGAAGAAGACGCCCGGATCACCTTCGTCCCGGACGAAGAGGGAATCGTCGACCACTTCCTCTTTCTCCAGGATGGACAGACCCACCGGGCGGAAAGGGTGAGGTAGGGTCTGAAACGCCGCCATACCCCGCACGATTCGACCCGAGAGGTACGATCATGATGCATAGATGGCCTGGCGTACTGGCGATGGCGCCGTTGCTGGCACTGGCGGTGGCACTGGCGGTGGCCGCATGCGGCAACGAAGATCCGACAGGGCCTGATCCGGCTACGGTGCCGCAACCGAAACCCATCGTGCTTGGGACGGCCGTGGCCGAGACCGGTCGCCTAAGCACGCCCGGGGCAGAGGTCAGCCGCGGTTATCGGCTCGCGGTCGAAATGCTGAACGAGAAGGGCGGCATCGGTGGGCGGAAGGTGCAGTTGGTGATTCACGACGATGGGAGCGACGCGGACGCGAGCGTTCGCCTCTATCAGGAGATGATCGCCTCGGATTCGATCACCGCCTTTCTCGGCCCCTACAGCAGCGGGATCACCGAAGCCGTGATCAGCGTGACGGAATCGGCCGGCATCCCGCTCGTTGCTTCGGCTGCGGCGGCTCCCGAGATCTGGGCGAACCGGGGTCGGCAGTGGAGCGTGCAGATGTCGAATCCGGGGCCGACTTATCTCGAGGGATCCGTGGAACTGGCCGCGCAGTCCGGTGCCCGCACGGTGGCGCTGGTTTGGGAGGATACGGCCTTTCCAATGGCGGTGGCCCAGGGTATTCGCGATGCGGCCCGGAGCCGGGGGCTGGACCTCGTGCTGGAGCAAGCCTACGCGGCGGGAAGCGCGGACCATGAGGCCCTGGCAGCCATGGCACGGGATGCGGGCGCCGATCTGTTTATCGGCGGAGGGTATTCTGAAGACGCGATCGCGTTTGCCAGGGCCGTGGCCGCAGTGAAATACAGGCCGCTCCTGACATCCCTCCTCCTGGCGAGCGGAGCATCCTTCATCAACGAGGTGGGCGCGGCCGGGCGTTGCGTCATCGGCAACGCGGCCTGGGATCCATCGATCCGCACGGAGGGGTACATCGCCACGAACGAGAACTTCATTCGACGCTACGAAGCGGCCTACAACAAGATACCGGACTACCAGGCCGCCTCGGGTTTCGGCGCCGTGGAACTCCTCGCGGAGGGCATCAACCGGGCCGCAACGCCCACCGGGGAAATCGACCGCGCGTCTATTCGCGACTTCTTATTTGCGACCTCCAAACTGACCGTACTGGGACCCTACGGCGTCCATCCGCTGGGTGACGCCCAGGCCGGCGCTCAGCGCGACCTGAAGGGCATACAGATCCAGTGGCAGGACGACGGGGCGGGCAGCCTGGTCAGCCGCATCGTACATCCGCCGGAGGTCAGTCAGGCGTCCTTGTGCTTCACGCGCTGAGTTCAAGTTGCCAGGAATCGCCAACCAGACAGGGGAGCACCCACAATGCCTGCTTATGTCATCTCCATGATGTCCGTCCACGATCCCGATACCTACCGCCAATACACCGACCGGACCCCTCCCATCGTCAAGAAGCACGGTGGGAGGTTCCTGACGCGGGGCGAGGAAATCGCCTGTGTCGAAGGCAAGGATTACGATGGTCGGATGGTGATACTGGAGTTTCCCAGCAAGGCGCACGCGGAGGCGTGGTACAACGACCCGGCCTATCAGGAGGCGATGGTGTTTCGCCAGGCCGCGTCGACGATGAATTACCTGCTGATACAGGAAGGCGGCGAGAACACCCGGGATCCGGATCCGAAGCTGTGACGGGGCGGTCGGTATGAGGGTCTGTCAGGACTGCTTTGTCTACGGAGATGCCGGATTAAACTCCTCCGTTTCACGAAACAATGACTCTTTCCCGTATAGCTCCAGGGGCTGCTCCGCGAAGCCCATCTTCCCGGCGATCTTCTAGTACAAGGGCAATCGCCTCCGCCAGGCTCTCACGTGCCTCGTCTTTGGTCTTACCCTGGCCGTTCGCTTCGGGAATTTCAGGACAAACGGCGACGTAAAAACCTTCGTCCTGTTCGATAATCGCCATGAATTCGTTTCTCATCGACGACAGCCTCAGGTCGCTTTAAACGCGTGAAGGGGAAATGCCTCGGTTTCCAGCGTGGACATATCCACGCGTCGGGATGCGTGATCAATGTCGAATCCGACCACGTCCCCACTGGCATCCAGATCGACGTTCAGGCCATCCGTGACCTCAAGCGTTTCCGCACCTGGGCCGGCCTTGAACTCGACATAGAGGCTGTCGGTCTCCGGGTAGTATTGTAGTTTCATGGATGTTCTTCTTCCCGGAATCGTCGAACGAAAAGGCATTCACGCATCAATCCCGTAGCGACGGATCATAAGGTTGCTCCCGGAACGATTCGATGTCGAACGGTGGATGTCCGGGAGGAATCTTGTCTTTCAGTGTACCAAGGCTGGAGTAGTCGATACGCCATGGCTTCAGGATGACCCCGTCAGGTCCTTCTGTGATTTCTATTTTATCACCGGGTTTTACGCCCATGGCATCCAGTACCTCGGAAGGCAGCGTAACTTCGCGATTAGAGGTGATTTTCAAAATCATATTGAGATTCCTTTTACGCCCGCCTAGTACTCCCACCCGCACAACCCCGGCACGGGCAGGCGCAGGGTCCGGTCCAGCGCGGACAGCAGTTCGGGGGAACCGTCGAGGTCGTCGGTGACGGCCAGGCCCGTGGCGGGACGGACACCGAGCCACATGCGGGTGAAGGCGCCGACCGAGGCGGTCAGCGTGGGCAAGGTGGGGTCAGTGCCGGATTCGGTGCCGGATTCGGCGCTGGATTCCGGACCGAGCGTGATCACGTACTCGCCGCTCAGTCCGTGCCAGGGCGCGTCCGCGTCCAGGTACTTCTCGATCGGGTCGTGCAAAGCCAGGTTGAAACGTGTCGTCGGACCGACCAGCCGGGTCTTGGCCATGCAAGCTTCCAAATCGCAGATCCGGGCCTGCCAGTAGCCATCACCCCGGATCAAGGTGTTGAAGGATCCCTTTTCGGACACCATCCTGGCCCGGAAGGGCTGTTTGATCAGGTCCTGAAGCTGCACGTCAGGGGGCTCGACCATCTGGAAGAGCCGGATCTGGTCGCCGAGGGATTTCATGAGCGCGAGCAGTTCCAGGAGTTGGTCCTGGTCCTGGTAGGCGATCATGTAGATATAGCTGGGACCGTGTTCTTCATGGTCGCTGGCCCAGAAGAAGTGGGTCAGTTCTCCGTCGGGGCCATCGCAGTACCCAAGGAGGAAGGATTTCTCCGCATGATTCAGCTCGACCTGAAGCAACTCGGCCGGATATAACCTGCAGCCGCCGTGCGTCAGCCTTCGGTTTATCATGGCGGCATGGATCATCTCCCAGTCATCGGCCTTCAGGCGCCTGGGCACGCGGAATGGACGATCTACCGTGAGGTCGGCGGGATCGAAGCGCACCCTGTGTCCGTAGGGACCCGTGCCGAAGCCCATCAGGTCGTAGAATCCCTGTTCGAACATGGTCAGCGTGCAGATCTCCACGCCGTCCGCCGCGTCCTGGGCGATACGGTGCGCGGTAACCCGCTGGGCGAGGCGCTGTTTCCGGGCGATCCGGCTGGTCGTCACCCCCACGATGGCGGACATGGTGAGGTCTTCGTCCAGGTACCGGAACGTGCCGTCGGTCGAAGAGGCCTGGCACTCCGCTTCCCCGTTCACTTCGGCCACGTCGGTCCGGGCTTTCTCCATGAACTGGGGCGCCCACTTGGCCTGCTCGTCGCTGGTGATCCAGTGCACTTCGCGCCAGACCCGTATAATCGCGTCGCGGTCGCGCTCAGGATCGTAGGGCCTGATGATCGGCATTTCTGTTCCTTCTACTCCTCGCCCCGCAACCTACTCCTCGCCCCGCAGCATCCGGTGGAGGGTCTCGTTGTCGGGCGCGTCCTTGAAGACGTTCCACTCAAGGTAGTAGCCTTCGGGGTCATAGGCGACGAAGGCGCGGTAGCGGTCCGTTTCCTCGACCTTCTCTGATCGCATCTCGAAGGAACCGTGGTTGCTGACGTAGGCGTACCAGTCGTCGATGCGGTCCGTCCAGAAGGACATGGTGACGGCCTTCGTCTCCGTGAAGTTGTGCATGCCGCGCGTTTCGTCCACGAGGCCCATGTAGCCCGAGGGCGAAATGCGGTAGATCTTGGTCCACCCCTGGTCCACGATCAGGTCGAAGCCCATGACGTCCTCGTAGAAGGCCTGGATCGCGGGCATGTCCTTGTAGTAGAACCACACCACGGTCGCCTTGAAACCCAGGCCCGGAGGCACGTCGGACGCCCCTTCGGCGGGATAGATGGTCTCGGTCTCGTTCAGCACCGGGACCAGCATCTCGTTCTCGGCGTGTTCGTTGAACCGTTCGAACTCCAGGAGATAGCCCTCGGGGTCGATGGCCACGAAGCCGTGATGGGGACGTCCCTCGACCGGGTTGTACGGGAAGCGCATCTCCACGTCCTGGTCCTTCATGTAGTCCCACCATTCGTCGAGCTGGTCCGTGATGAGGGCGATGGCGACGGTCTTGGGATCGCTGGCGCTGTGCATGCCCATCGCTTCGTCGACGAGCGTGATAAAGGAACTCGGCCCCACGCGGAGGATCTTGGCAAACCCGTAATCGGCCGCCACGGCGAAGCCCAGGGTCCGGGTGTAGAAGGTCGTCGCCGCTTCCACGTCGGCGTAGTACAGGAAAACGTTGCTGGCCGTCATGCCGTATTCGTTCATCGGATTCACGGGTGCGGACTCCTCTTCGGGCGGCGCGGGCGTTTCGGACGGTTCGGTCTCTGCGGACTGGCCGCACGCCGCGGCTATGAGCGCCGCGCAGGCCAGCGCGGCGGTGATCTGGCGAATCATGATTCCTCCTTGCCGGGGTTTTCGGAACGGCCGGGACCATGCCGGAGATTATGGATCGGTCGAGGTCTACGGATCAGCCGGAGTTTAAGGTTCGGCCGGATACTGGCAGTTGTAATGGCAGACGCCGCAGGTGATGGTCAGGTCCTGCAGCGCCGAGTCGGCCTCGATGGCGGAACCGGTCCCCGCGGCGGCAATGAGCATCTCGGCGCGTATCTGAAAGTCGGAGGCGTAGAACCCGTACCTCGAGGAGTCATACCGTGGCGGCATCGTCGAAACCGATTCCATGATGTCCTTGAGATGCGTCACGTCGGCCTCGATCGTCCCCAGCGAACCTTCCTCGACCGCCCTTGCGATGCCTTCGCAGAGGCGGGCGATCTCTCTCATGTGCTCCTGGCGAACCTCCGTATTGGGATCAGGCGCTTCGACTTCGGCCGGTTCCGCTCCGTGGTCCTGGCTTTCACCGCCGTCTTCGCCGCCGCAACCCGCCACGGCCCATCCCGCGATCAGGAAGCAGGCCAGCGCGGACGTCATGATCCGATTGAAAGGACGTTTCATGGGTGTTCCTCTTGTTAAAAAAGTCTGGAAAAGCGTTGCGAATGAAAGAAGACCTGTGCTCAATCGAAATTCAGGCTGAATACCACCCCAATCTGATCTCTGGCAATCATCGGTCTCATGGTCATGGCCTGCCGATTGCGCTCGTTTATTTTTGTGGCCGAAACCGGCGCATCGACCATGGACCACGCGATGAAACCCAACGTCAAACCTACTCCTAGCGTACCCATACTATCGTTGTTTTTCCGATCGATATGCTTGAAGGATATCTGGTTCGTGTAGTTGTCTTCTCTTGAGTGGAAATACATGCCGATACCTGCGGCGGCGCCGATGAACATCGCGGAACCCTTACTGTACTGTTGGTTGTAGAACTGACCGCTTCCCACAATAACGGTAGATAACAAAAATGCTGTCCAGGGGTCCTTTTCGTCTATCTGCTCCTGTGGAGGAGTATAAAAATCATCAGGTGATGTGATCTGACCATCGTTAAGCATCATCACCTCCGCCTGTTGGGCAAATACCGGTGAGGCGACCATGACGAGCAATACAGATATGATAGCACGATACATGGTTTCTTTCTCCATAATGGGGATAAACCACAAGTTAAAGCGGTTGGCATTAAGGTCAATGAAAACACCCCGGATGCAAATCGTTTGCCACGCAACGCGCCACGTGCGACGGGATCGTGCCACGTGCGACGGGATCGTGAATCGGAGTATCGGTCAAACGAGCACGTCTTGCAATGAAAGTGCGTCGTATGTGCCAAAATGGCAGGTTGCGATCCCTGGAATCTGCCAAATTGGCAGGCCACCGTGAAAACTTGTTCTGCCTGCGGTCGGAAATTCCCCGGAATCGTCGCGCAGGCACCCCGAAGGCATCCCACACCGGCCAGAAATACTGACCCGAAATCGCCGTGGCATGGTGTTTGCACCTTCCATCTATGCATTACGGCACGAACTTTCGGGTCAAATGAAGCGTACAGGCCGGTTCGTGCGTATAAGAAGGTAAGCAGCCGCGAGGCGTGGACGCGGAGCAAAGGCAAAAAAGCGAGGTAGCGCATGGCCGAGGACAAGGCACTCCAGGAAATCGAGACGAACCTGCAGGAAGACACGGTGATCGAGTCCATCGCCGTGCTGCCCGTGCGCAACCTGGTCGTGTATCCCCACATGGCCGCGGCGCTGGTTGCCGACCGGTTGGGCTCCGTCAAGGCGCTGGACGAGGCGCTGCAGCAGGACAAGATGGTACTGATCCTGGCGCAGCGGGATCCCGAGACGGACCGGCCCGAGCCCGGCGATCTATACAAATTCGGTACGCTGGTCCGGATCTACAAGATGATGAAGCTGCCTGGGGACAGCCTCCACGCGGTCGTGCACGGGGTATCCCGCGCCCGGGTGCTGGAAGTGCTCGAAACCGAGCCGATCATGCGTGCCCGGGTGGAGCTTCAGGCTGAGCGAAAAAACGAGTCCATGGAAGGCAAGGCCCTGGCCCACAACCTGGCGGAGCAGTTCCAGCGGCTGATCGAACTGGTCCCGACCATGTCCGAGGAGTTGCGGATCCCCCTGCTCAACCTGGAGGACCAGCCCTCCAAGATGGCCGATTTCATCGCCTTCAACCTGAAGATCTCCCTCGAAGACCAGCAGGCCATGCTGGAATTAAGCGACGTCAAGGACCGGCTGAAGGCGTTGACTTTCCTGATCGCCCACGAAATCGAGGTGGCGGAGACGGGCAGCCGCATCCAGTCGCAGGTCGAGGACAAGATGGGCAAGGCCCAGCGCGAGTACTATCTCCGCGAGCAGATGAAGGCCATCCGGCGGGAACTCGGTGAAGACGGCGAAGGTCAGGGCGAGGACCTGTCCGACCTGCGCGAGAAGATCGATGAGGCCGGCCTGCCGGATGAAGCCCGGGTGGAGGCGGAGCGCGAGCTCCAGCGCCTGGAACGCATCCCGTCCATTTCCCCCGAGTATTCGACCCTGCGGACCTACCTCGAGTGGCTGTCGGAGCTGCCCTGGTCGGTTTCTTCGGAGGATCAGCTGGACATCGCCCGCGCCCGGGAGATCCTGGACGAAGACCACTACGGCCTGGAGAAGATCAAGGACCGCATCCTCGAACACCTGTCCGTGCGCAGCCTGAAGCCGGACCTGAAGGGTTCCATCCTGTGCTTCGTCGGACCGCCGGGGGTAGGCAAGACCTCGCTGGGCAAGTCCATCGCCCGTGCCCTGGGCCGCAAGTTCGTACGCATCTCCCTGGGCGGCGTGCACGACGAGGCGGAGATCAGGGGCCACCGCAGGACCTACATCGGCGCCCTGCCCGGACGCATCATCCAGAGCATCCGCAAGGCGGGCACCAACAACCCGGTCTTCATGCTGGACGAAATCGACAAGCTCGGACGGGACTTCCGGGGTGACCCTTCCTCGGCGCTGCTCGAAGTGCTCGACCCGGAGCAGAACGACACCTTCACCGATCACTACATCGATCTGCCCTTCGATCTGTCCAACGTCATGTTCGTGACCACGGCCAACATGCTGGCCGGCATTCCGGAGCCGCTGCGCGATCGTATGGAGGTCATCGAGCTGTCGGGATACACGGAAGAGGAAAAGATCGAGATCGCCCGGCGCTACCTCGTCCCCAGGGAGCTGGAGACGCACGGGCTGTCCACCGAGGACCTGGTTTTCGACGACCGTGCGATCGGCCGGATCATTGCCGACTACACCCGGGAGGCGGGCCTGCGCAACCTGGAACGCAAGATCCGCACGGTGGTCCGCAAGTCGGCCCGTTCGGTCGCCGAAGGGCAGGCGCCCCCCTTCCCTGTGTCCGTAGACGACCTTCACCAGTACCTTGGGCCGCCCGAATACTTTTCCGAGACCGCGGAGCGCACCGGCGAACCCGGCGTGGCCATCGGCCTGGCCTGGACTCCTGCCGGCGGCGAGATCATGTTTGTCGAAGCCAGCAAGATGACCGGCGGCAAGGGGCTGACGCTCACGGGCCAGCTGGGCGACGTGATGAAGGAATCCGCCCGGGCCGCGTTGACGTACGTGCGGTCGCACGCCGCCGAATGGCAGATAGACCCCGCGTTCTTCGCAGGGCACGACATCCATATCCATCTGCCCGTTGGCGCCATTCCCAAGGACGGGCCCTCCGCCGGCGTGGCGCTCGTGACGGTGCTGACCTCCCTGTTCACGGGCCGCCCCGTACGGAACGACCTGGCCATGACCGGCGAGGTCACCCTCCGCGGCAAGGTCATGCCGGTGGGCGGCGTCAAGGAGAAGGTCCTCGGGGCGATGCGTGCCGGTATCACCATCATCATCCTGCCCCGCCGGAACGAGAAAGACCTGGACGACGTGCCCGCGGCCGTCAAGGAGAAGCTCGGTTTCTGCCTGGTCGACCACATCGACCAGGTCCTGGAACTGGCGCTCATGGACGAACCCGTCGACGATGAGCCCGTCGACACACCGGAAAGCCACGAGGCGTGGGCAGAAAATCTGGAAGGCGGCGTGACGGTTGCACCCCGGGACGCGAATCTGAACTGAGCGGCAGGTGGCGCCCCGGTATGTTGTCGGGGTGATTGTTTCGACGCAGGACACCCATCTGACCAGAACCGGACGTACGATAAAGCGTTATACGAGGTATAGTGTAATCGATTGACGCCGGGACGCGCGCCCGGTATTATGCATAGTTGGATCAAGTAGGATACAGCCTGTTCTAGAAAGGGAGATCGAGCATGACGGAGAAAAGGAAGTTAGGGGGCCTGGCCGCCGCGGCGTTGCTCGTCACGGGCATGGTGCTCGGGGCACTGTTCATTTCCAACTGGGATGCGTCCGTCGCCGAACGGGATGCATACAGATCGATCACGCCGGTCGTGGCGGCGGACCAGCGATCGCTCCAGGATTTCAGCGAGACCTTTGCCACCATAGCCGAGCGGGTGAAGCCTTCGGTGGTGCTGATCGAGAGTAAACGGACGGTCAGGCAAGCTCAGGCGCGTCGATTCTGGCGCCCCTTTGAGGAGTTCTTCGGCGGCCAGCAACAACCAGATGTCCAACCCCGGCCGTTTTCGGGCGTGGGCTCCGGGGTCATCGTTTCGGAGGACGGCTACATCCTGACGAACAACCACGTGGTGGAAGACGCGGAAAAACTGACTGTCCAACTGATCGACGAGCGCGAGGTGGAAGCGGAGATTATCGGCCTGGATCCTCGAACCGATCTGGCTGTCATCAAAGTGGATCTCGATGAACTGTCCGTGCTGCCCTTCGGCGATTCGGACAAGTTGCGCGTGGGCGAATGGGTCATGGCCGTGGGCAATCCCCTGGGACGGAACCACACCGTCACGGCCGGAATCGTCAGCGCAAAAGGCAGGAACAGAGTGCTACCGGTTGATGGCTCTTACGAGAATTTCATCCAGACTGACGCTGCCATCAACCCCGGGAACAGCGGCGGCGCACTGGTCGACCTGGAAGGAAACCTCGTGGGCATCAACACGGCCATCGCAACCCGGACGGGCGGTTACCAGGGCATCGGTTTCGCGGTACCGGCCAACATGGCCCGTGATATCATGACCCGGCTGGTCGAGGATGGTCGCATAAGCCGAGGGTACCTTGGCGTTGGGATCAATGATCTAGATGATGTCGTGGCCGAATCCATGGGGCTCGATGGCACAGACGGAGCGGTGATCAGCACGATCACCGACGATGGTCCGGCGAGAGATTCCGACCTCCAGATAGAGGACGTGATTGTCGGGGTTGATGGCGTAGACGTGGAGAACTCAGACGACCTACGCAAACGGATCGCGAGTATCGCACCAGGTACGGAAGTGGAACTCGATGTGATGCGTGACGGCGAACCCGTGACGGTCGCGATCGAACTGGGCGAATTGCCCGACGGAGATCCCACACGTACCACGTCGAGGGAGGATTCGCGGGAAAAAAGTCCAGCGAGTAACCTCGGCATCGATGTCATGGATATTAGCCGGGAATGGAGCCGTTTCTACGAATCGGGGTCGGGCGTGGTGATCGCACAGGTGCGATCGGGCAGCGAGGCCGAAGACAAAAACCTTCAGCGGGGCGACCTGATCCGCGAGGTGAACGGCGAAGCGGTGTCCAGCGTACAGGAATTCCTCGGAATCGTCCGGCAGTTCGAAGCCGGACAGGCCATCCGGTTCAGGATTCAGCGCGGCAACACGCAGTTCCTGGTGGGACTGCGGATTCCCGAAGAATAAACGATTGTACGAACGCAAGACGCTGAAGCCGCGTCCGGCACACCGCCGCGCGTCCGGCTTCCAGTAACATCGTTTAACACATCAGAAAACGCGGAGCGCCTTCCGCGTTTTCTTCATAATGGGCCTTTCGGCCGAAGGGTATCGGGCACCCGCATCGATCCGGCCGGGGTACGTACTTCCAGATGAACACTCCCGTTGCGCTGGTCATCCTGGACGGCTGGGGCATCGCCCCCCGCGGCGATGCCAACGCCGTGCTGCTGGCGGAGACGCCGAACTTCGACAGGCTGTGGCATCATTATCCCCATACCATGTTGAGCGCATCGGGCGAGGACGTCGGTCTTCCGCCCGAGATCATGGGCAACTCGGAAGTCGGCCACCTCAACCTGGGCGCCGGACGGGTGGTGCGCCAGGAAGTCAGCCGGATCAACGAGGCCATCGACGACGGCTCATTCTTCGAAAACGCCGCCCTCGCCGAAATCCTGGAACGATTGCTGGGAACGGGCGGCCGGCTGCACCTGCTGGGACTCACGTCGGACGGACTGGTCCACAGCGCCGAGAAGCACTACCTGGCACTGCTCGAAATGGCCCGGCGCAGGGGCCTGACCGGCGATCGCGTCCTGCTGCACGCCATCCTGGACGGCCGCGATACATCGCCCCGGAGCGCGCCGGCCTATCTCGAGACGTTGCAGGAGGCCATCGAACGACTCGGCGTGGGCCGCATCGCCACCGTGACCGGGCGGTACTACGCCATGGACCGGGACAACCGGTGGGAACGGGTGCGCAGAGCCTACGAGCTTTTTACCGAAGGGAAGGGGTACCGGGCCGGCACCGCGGCGGAAGCCGTTCAGGCGGCGTACGGCCGGGGCGAAACCGACGAGTTCGTATTGCCCACCGTGATCGGCGCGGCGCCGAGCGGGCCCGACAGGTCGACGACAGCCAGCCCCTCCAGCGCAGGATCGACCCGTCCCGCCAGCGCAACGACGGACGGCCCCGCTGGGGTGATCTCGGACGGTGACGCGGTGATCGTCTACAATTTCCGGGCGGACCGGGGGCGCCAGATCGTCCGGGCCTTCATCGAACGGGATTTCGACGGATTCGTCCGTGGGGCGGTGCCGGACGTACGCATCGCCACCATGACGCCCTACGATGCGCGTTTCGACGTGCCCTGCGCCTTTCGTCCCCCGGAACGCATGCGCGATATCCTGGGAGAAACGATCAGCCTGGCCGGCCGGCATCAGCTGCGTGTGGCGGAAACGGAAAAGTACCCTCACGTCACCTATTTCTTCAACGGCGGCGACGAACGGCCCTTCGAGGGCGAGGACCGGATCCTGGTCCCCTCGCCGCGGGACGTGGCCACCTACGACGAGAAGCCCGAAATGAGCGCGCCCGAGGTCGCGGCCCGGGTGGCCGATGCCCTGCGCGGCGGAGAATACGACTTCGCGCTGGTGAATTTCGCCAATCCGGACATGGTGGGCCACACGGGTTCGCTCCCGGCGGCGGTCGCGGCCGTGGAGACGGTAGACCGGTGCCTGGGAGAGGTGATGGACGCCGTCCGCTCGGCCGGCGGCGGGGCGATCGTGACGGCGGACCACGGCAACGCGGAGATGATGGTCGACCCCGCCACCACCGCGCCCCATACGGCGCACACGACGAATCCCGTGCCGCTCATCCTCGTGGACGATAAGCGGGAACGCGGACCGTCGCGCACCGGCGGACCGTTGCGCCCCGGCGGTCGGCTGCGCCCCGGCGGGCGTCTGGCGGACGTGGCGCCGACCGTGCTGTCCATGATGGGCATCCCCCGTCCGGAACCGATGTCGGGCACGGACCTGGCGGTGCTGGACGCTCCGGCCGATCGGTCCGGTCCGGATGACCGGGCCAACCCGGCCGGGAACACGGAGCGGGCATGAAACAAGACCTGGTCATAGGCGTCGACCTGGGCGGGACCAACGTCAACAGCGCCGTCGTGGATGACGGCGGCCGCATATACCACCGGGCCTGGCAGTCCATATCGGGCAGCCGCACCGCCGGGGAGGTGATCGACCGCCTGGTGGCCTGCGTCGAGACGACCATGGATGCCTGCGGACGGGACCGCGTGGCGGGCGTGGGCGTGGGTACGCCCGGGTTGATCCCGGAGGATTCAGGCACCGTGGTCTACGCGCCGAACGTACCGGAATGGGTGGATCTTCCGCTCCAGTCGCTGCTCCGGGAACGCCTGGGTCTCCCGGTGGCGATCGAGAACGACGCCAATGCGGCGGCCATCGGGGAGCACTGGGTCGGTGGCGCCGCCGGTTTCGCCAATATCGTGTGCATTACCCTCGGGACGGGCGTCGGCGGAGCGATCATCATGAACAATGAAGTCTGGCGCGGTTCCAACGGCGCGGGCGGCGAGATCGGCCATATGACCGTCGTGGAGAACGGCAGAACGTGCGGTTGCGGCGCGCCGGGGTGCCTGGAAGCCTATGCCTCGGCGACGGCCATCGCCGAACAGGCGCGGGAACTGCTTCGGGGCGGGCGGACGAGCGTATTGACGGAACTGGCCGGCGGCGACCCCGGCCGCATCGACGCCGCGATGATCGCCGAGGCGGCCGACCGGGGCGATGAGGCGGCGCGCGAGGTGATGCACCGGTCCGCCACGCTCCTGGGCACGGCCGTCTCCAGTCTCACCAACCTGCTGAATCCCGAACTGATCGTCATAGGCGGGGGCGTCATCAAGGCGGGCGATCTGATCTTCGGCCCCGTCCGCGCGGAGGTGGCGCGGCGCGCCTATAAATGGTCCGCCGGCATCCTCGAAATCGTGCCTGCCAGACTCGGCGACGACGCCGGCATAATCGGTGCCGCGCGGCACTTCATGTTGACCGGTACCACGTAACTCTGGTTTTTACTGGATTATTCGCGTAAGGTAAAAAAGGCAGGCTGGGACTACTCGCTGGCCCTGGACGAAACGCCGGACTGAACGATCTCCTTATGGGTCCGCAGGATCAGTTCCAGCGCATTGACCACGGACTCCAGCTGCTCCTGGTCCCACTTTCCGGCAACCCTCAATGCCGCCTCCCTGGCGACCCGCCAGAACCGTTCCGTGGCTTTCTGTCCCTCTTCCGTCAATTCGCAGATGACCACTCGTCGGTCGTCGGGATCCTTGGTCCGGACCACCAGGCTTTTTTTCTCAAGGCGGTCTACGATGGATGTCGTGGCGGCCAGCGTGTTCTTCAGGTAGTAGGAGATCATCCCCATCCGCATGGAACCCATCTGCTTCAGCATGACCAGGGTATTGAACTGGGAAATCGAGAGGTCCATCCCCTGCCATTCATGCAAACGGCCGCTGTACATGATCCGGTTGATTTCTTCCACGGAATTCAGGTAGCGGTCTGAGATATCCTGAGTGCGTTCGTTGTTCAAATTGTTCCACCTGGGGTAAATCGAGCGGTTCGAAAGGCAACTTTTCCGCGGGATAGAATGATTCCGTTTCTTAAGCAACGACCCCGGGAACGGTCGACCCTGACCTGAAGGCGTATGTTGTATCCCTTCGTATCTAACGGGTCAATCTGCGTCAGTTCAAGTCTAATGCTCCGGGGCGGAGAATGCCCCGAGAAAAACCACACATTTCAACAAAACTGATAAGAAACTATCCAGCAAATTAACATTTGTCAAATCAAACTTTACTTATGCTAAGTTTTTCACCATGTCCTCCGGTGTGTGCTGCCACGATCCGGCAACGGAGCGATTTCACCGGGATTTAGCAGGTCACGCTGAAATCCGCCCGGTCGAGGACGGTTCACTACAGGGGGCGCGACAGGATTCGGGCCGGAGGGCACACGACAGCGGAGGACGGCGATGGTCACCGGGGGAGGATTGGACGCGGATCGCCAGAGGGCAAAAGCGACGACTGCCAGACACCAGGAGGTGAAATGGTGGCGATCACCCAGGAGAGATCAAGGCCTGTCGACTGAGGGGAGTAAATTTGACGACGATCGCCTTTGGGGGAACAAGAAGGCGGCGACCGCAGGTGAGTGTTACGAGACGACCGATGCAGAACGCCTTGCACCGATCGCCGGAGTAGCCGGAGTAGAAGGTACGCGCGGATTACGAGACAGAGAACTACGGCGCCCCCGGCGGGGTTGCCGGCCCGACCCAATCCGGCCAGCGGGACGTTTCCTGCTGGTACGGATTTACATCTTGTTGAACAGCCTGTCCTTTTTCGGCTCCGAAACGATGCGGACAGATCCTTCCTCGTCGGCGTTCCATAAGGATTCCAGCGACTCGACCACGGACTCGAATTTCTTGAAATCCCATTTTTCGGCCACCTTTTTCGCGCGGATCCTCGTATGCCTTATGATCCGCTGTGTTGCCTTCTTGCCATCATCGGTAAACTCGCAGATCACCACCCTGCGATCGCTCGGATCAGAACTTCGTTGCAGGTAACCCTTGCCAACCAGGTGATCTACGATGATGGACATATGCGGCAGCTTGCTGCCCAGGTAATTCGCCAGGGCGCCCATCCGCGTAGGGCCGTGGTGATACAACATCATCAGCGTATTTGCCTGGTGCGCGTTCAATCCGAGTTTCTTCAACTCGCCAAGACGTTCATTGTGCATCAATCGACTCAGATGTTGTATCGCACAGACAAACCGGTCCGTCAACTCTCCTCTGACACCTTCTCCCATTGCACCGTTCATAAGCGCCTTCCCCGAATACGTGGTTAACGTGCTGTATATACGGCCGGTGGTCCAATGTCTATAAGGTGACGATGACTCAGGTTCTGGATGTGCGTCGGTCCAAAACCGCCCATCCTACCCGAGTATAAAGGAAAAAGTGTGACCAGTGTGTGAACAATTGGCCTTGAAAGAGGTTAATTGTGCGAAAAATACGCAAGTTGCCGCGCGTCATTATCTTCGAAAAGGTATCTCGCATTGTTGAGACTGGTCAATCCGTGACGATCCCTGCCGGCGTCCCCCAAAGGCCCGGGAATACGGATCATTCGCGGTTTTCATTGACAGGAATATGTACAATTGTACAATACCGGAAAGGAGGTTTCTGCATGAATATGGTCATCGATACATCGGCGATTATCGCATCCGTCATGCGAGGTCCCGAACGGGATGCCCTTGCCGAAGCGGCTTCGGGCCATGTCCTCATCGCGCCGGGATGCGTCCGGTGGGAAGTCTGCCAGGCCCTTTCCGTCATGATTCGGCAGAAAGGTATAGACGTCGTGGAAGCGCGACGAGGGATGGATATCCTGGATAACATCCCTTTACGTTACGTGGACGTGGACATGGACCAGGTTCTTTCGATCGCGTCCCGGATCAAGGGGGTGGCGGCCGACGCGTTTTTACTGGAGACCGCCATCCGGTACAACGCGCCGCTGCTGACCCTGGACCGGTCGTTGGGCCGCGTCGCGGTGTCGCTCGGCATCGAAGTGGTGCGACTGGAAGATGAGGGGGGCTGATTACGCCATGGATGTATATACTTATTCCGAAGCGAGGCAGCATCTGTCGAGTTTGCTCGACGAAGCGGAATCGACCGGCAAGGTCATCATTCGCAGGAAGGATGGCCGGAGATATGCCGTCGTCCCGGAGCTGGCTCCCGTGTCGCCGCTGGATATACCGACGGTCGAGACGAGCATCACGGTGAAGGAAGTGGTCAAGCTCGTCAGGCGCCAGCGTGTCCGGGGCAAAGGGTGGGGACGCGATTCGGAAAAGTAAGCGGGCAGATCCCCCGGCTGGCCCCTGCCCGGGTGCCGCCCGGGTGCTGTCCGGCCCCTGCCCGGGCGCTGCAAAGTGCGTTTTTGGGTTGCGTATCCGCCGGGATATGTGTAAATTTCTCATGTTGAGCGTTTTTCATTTGCAGGGAGAATTCGTTCATGATCAGGCAGGCCAGGCGATTCACCATCCTCATCCTCTTCCTCGCGCTATCGTCTCCGACCACCGCGGTCGGCGCGGCGGCGGGCATGTGTATGGCGGAAAAGACGCTGTCGCATGAGAGGATGCCGGCCGAAGGCGCTCACGCATGCTGCGTGACGGCCGAGACGCCGGAAACCTGCATCACGGGGACGCCGGCCATGTCCTGCTGCAGCCTCGAAGCGGCGCCGTACCGGGAGGCCGGAGCGGGCGCGCTCCCTGCGTATTCCCTCGTCCAACCTGATCAGCCGGACCTGTCCACCCCGCTGCGGGGCCCCTACGTGGTCGAACCGGTGGTCCATGTTTCCGGGGGTTCGCCCGGGATGGATGTCACCCGGTCTCCACTGCCCCTGCGCACGCTCTTCTGCACCTACCTCATTTAATACCCATCTCTGATACTTTCGGACGGCAGCGGGCCTTGCGCGGCATGCACGGCGCTTAGCGGGCATCGTGTATCCGGATTGACCGTATACCCGGACCGGAAGTGCTTCGTTGTCCGGGCCGCCCGGCGCTTCCCGGCATGACATCCGCACGCCGCGATGTCGCTATGCTGCGACAGGAACCGCCCCGTCCGAACACAGTCCCGTAACGATTAACAGCAAACGATCCATATCAACCCAAGGAACTGCCCATGTCCGTATTCATACGATACGCGGGCTTTTTGATCGCGGTTATTGTCGTCCTGGTTGTCGGCGTCCAGCCGGCCCGGGCCCAGACGCCGGAACTCGAGGCCCTGGTCGCCGAGGCCCTGGACCGTAATCCGGCCCTGCGGGCGGCCCGTCATCGCCGGGCCGCGGCGGAACAACGAGGGCCCCAGGTCGCTTCTTACCCGGATCCGACCTTTGCGTACACGCGCTGGCTTTCCTCGCCGGAAACGCGCGTAGGACCGCAGCGGAACGCGCTGGCTTTCGGTCAGAAGATCCCCTACCCGGGCAAACTGCGCCTGCGCGGCGACATGTCCGGCGAGGAAACGGCCGCCGAAGCAGCCCGTATCCGAACGATCGCCCGCGACATCACCCACGAAGTGAAGCGTGTCTACTACGATCTTTACCGGGTAGACCGGTCCCTGCGCATCCTGGACGACTATCTGGTGATGCTGGAGACCTTCACCGGCGCCGCGGAGGAGAAGTACGCGGCCGGAGGCGGTACGCAGGCCGACGTGCTCAAGTCCCACGTGGAAGCATCGGAGGTCCTGAAGCGGCGCATCGCGCTGGAAGGCGAGCGTAGCGCCCTTTCGGCCCGTCTCAACGGCGTCCTGAGCCGTCTGTCAGATACGCCCGTCGACCAGGTGACGGCCATAGACACGACGAGATACGCCCGGCCCGAGTCCCTGGTGACTGAAAGGGCGCTTGCCGCCCGGCAGGAACTGGAGGAGGTCGACGCCCGGATCCGCCGGGACGAGTTGGGCGTGCGGCTCGCCCGTCTCGCCAGCCGGCCCGACTTCACGGTGCAGGCATCCTATGTCACCGTTCCCAAGGTCGGAAACAATGCCGCGTCCGACGCGGGGAAAGACGCCTTCGGCATCATGCTGAACGTGAATCTGCCCCTCTTCAGGAAACGCATCCGGGCGGGAGTGCAGGAAGCCAAGGCGCGCGTGGAAGAGAGCCGTTACATCAGGGAGAACATCCGGGACGCCATCGCTGCGGAGGTCGCGGAGGCCTACGGGCGATTGCGCCACTCCGGACGGGCCCTGGATGTCTATGAGCAGGGCCTTATCGCCCAGGCGGAAAACAGTGTGCAGGCGACGCTGGCCGCCTATCAGACGGGGCAGATGGATTTCCTGGACCTGCTCGACGCGGAACGCATGGTGCTGCGCACCCGGCTCGGGTACGTGGTGGAAATGGCGAACTATCGTAAGTACGTCAATACGCTGGAAAGAGCCGCCGGGGGTTCGCTCCCGTAGGCACAGGAGGTTAAACATGGGAATCATCAGACGCATACGCGGGCGCGTATTCCGGGCGCTGCTCCTCGTGCTGCTGGCCGCTGTCCCGGTAGCCTTGGTCGCGGGATGCGGCGACCCCGAAACGACTGTTCCGGAGGGCGACCGCGATGAAACGGCGCAGGTCCAGCTCTGGACGTGCGGCATGCACCCCAACGTGATCACCGAAGAACCCGGCCAGTGCCCCATCTGCGGCATGAACCTGACGCCGGTCAAGCAGGCGGCCGAGGAGGAGGCGCAAGCCACGGACGACGCGGAGGAGCAGGGCGCCGAAACGGCGCAGGTCCAGCTCTGGACGTGCGGCATGCACCCCAACGTGATCACCGAAGAACCCGGCCAGTGCCCCATCTGCGGCATGAACCTGACGCCGGTGAAAAGTACGGCCGAGGAGGAGCAGGCGGCCGGCGATCAGAGGGATGATGCCGGAACGGGACATGGGACCGCGCACAGTGAAATGTCTGCGGCGTCCCCCGAACAAACCGCGGATTCCTCCCGCGACGCCTCCATCGTGATCGACCCGGTCACGATTCAGAACATCGGCGTCCAGACCGCACCCGTCCGGGAACGGCCGCTGACCCGGTCCATCCGGACCGTCGGCCACCTGGACTACAACGAGGAGATGTTCTCCCGGATCAACGTCAAGTATGCCGGCTGGATCGAGAAGCTCTACGTGAACGAGACGGGCCAGCAGGTCGCCGCGGGCGATCCGATGCTGGACATCTACTCGCCGGAGCTTGTGGCGGCGCAGGAAGAATACCTCCTGGCCTTTCAGAACCTCAGGAACCTGGAAGGCAGCGAATTCGAGACCATCGCGAAAGGTGCGGAGTCGTTGTTGGATGCCTCGCGGCGCCGGCTGCTCTACTGGGACGTGACCGAAGCGCAGATAACGGAACTGGAAGCGCGCGGCGGGATCACCCGCACGCTGACCATCTACGCGCCGTCGAAGGGCATTGTCGTAGAGCGCATGGCCGAACTGGGCATGCGCGTCACCCCCGGCATGGATATGTACCGCATGGCCGATCTTTCCACCATCTGGGCCTTCGCCCATGTCTACGACGCGGACGCCCCGTGGCTTAGTCCGGGCCTGACGGCCGAGATGGAACTACCCTACAATCCCGGGAAGGTCTACCGGGGCAAGATCGACTACATCTATCCCTACCTGGACCAGGCATCCAGAGATATCAAGATCCGGCTGGTGTTTCCCAACCGGAATCTCGAACTGAAACCCCAGATGTACGCCAATATCCGGTTGTCCGCGCGAGGTGAAGGGCCCGTGCTCGTCATCCCGGGCAGCGCGGTCATCCGCAGCGGCGAGCGCAACGTGGTCTTCGTCGCCCTCGAAGGCGGGAAGTTCGAACCGCGCGAGGTGACCCTCGGCATGGAGGGGGAGGACGGCTACGTGCAGGCTGCGAGCGGCGTCAGCGTGGGTGAGCAGGTCGTAACCTCGGCCCAGTTCCTCATCGATTCGGAAAGCCGGCTCCAGGAGGCGATCCAGAAAATGCTCGATCACCGGATGATGCATTGACCGTTCCGCCCGGACCGCCAAGACCGTCCGGAACATAAAGAGGTTCAACATGTTGCAACGCATAATCGAATACTCCGTGAAGAACCGGTTCCTGGTGATCCTGGTCACGGTGCTGCTGATCGCGGGCGGGACCGTGGCCCTGGTGGAGATCCCGCTGGACGCCATACCGGACCTCTCGGACGTGCAGGTGATCGTCCTGACCGAGTATCCCGGGCAGGCGCCCCAGGTGGTGGAGGACCAGGTGACCTACCCCCTGACGACGGCCATGCTCGCAGTGCCCCACGCGCAGACGGTCCGCGGCTACAGTTTCTTCGGACTGAGTTTCGTGTACATCATCTTCGAGGACGGCACGGACATCTACTGGGCCCGCAGCCGCGTGCTGGAGTACCTGAGCTACGTGACCGACCGCCTGCCGCCGGGCGTGAACCCCGCGCTCGGGCCGGACGCCACGGGCGTGGGCTGGGTCTATGAGTACGTACTCCGCAGCGACCGGCACAACCTGGCGGAACTGCGAAGCATCCAGGACTGGTTCCTCCGGTACGAACTGACTTCGGTAAACGGCGTTTCCGAGGTGGCCAGCATAGGCGGCTTTGTCAAGCAGTACCAGGTGGAGGTGGATCCCAACAAGCTGCTGATCTACGACATTCCGCTCAACCGGATCAAGACGGCGATCCAGCGGAGCAACAACGACGTGGGCGGCCGGGTCGTGGAAATGGCGGAAGCGGAATACATGGTCCGCGGCCTGGGGTATATACAGTCCGTCGAGGACCTGGAGAACGTCACGCTGGGAGTCGACGCGTTCGGCACGCCCGTCCTGCTCCACCAGGTCGCACGGGTAACGACGGGCCCCGAACTGCGGCGCGGACTGGCGGAATGGAACGGCGAGGGGGAGATCGTCGGCGGCATCATCGTCATGCGGTACGGCGAGAACGCCATGGAGGTCATACGGGACGTGGAGGAGAAGCTGGAGTCCCTCAAGTCGGGCCTTCCGGAAGGCGTGGAGATCATCACGGCCTACGACCGGTCGAACCTGATCGAGCGCGCCATCGACAATCTCTCCGACAAGCTGCTGGTGGAAAGCCTCATCGTCGCCCTGGTCTGCATCATCTTCCTGGTCCACTTCCGCTCGGCCCTCGTGGTCATCCTCACCTTGCCCATCAGCGTGCTCGCCGCCTTCCTGGTCATGTCCTGGCAGGGGATCAACGCCAATATCATGTCCCTGGGCGGCATCGCCATCGCCATCGGCACCCTGGTGGACGCCGCCATCGTCATGATCGAGAACATCCACAAGCACATGGAGCGGGACCGCGGGAACAAGGACCACTGGCGCATCGTGCTCGACGCCACGAAGGAAGTGGGGCCGTCCCTCTTCTACTCCCTGCTGATCATAACCCTGTCCTTCGCGCCCATCTTCGCCCTGCAGGCCCAGGAGGGCCGGCTCTTCAAGCCGCTGGCCTTTACCAAGACGTACACGATGGCTGCGGCGGCCCTGCTGGCCATCACCTGCGTGCCGGTGCTGGCGGGATACCTGGTCCGCGGCCGCATATTGCCGGAGCGCAGGAACCCGCTCAGCCGTCTGCTCGTGTTCCTCTACCGGCCCATGATCCGGGCGGCGATACGCGTGCGGTGGCTGACCGTCGCCGTAGCGGTGGTCGTCCTGTCCGCCACGTGGTACCCGCTGCAGCGGATCGGTTCCGAGTTCATGCCGCCCCTCTACGAGGGCGACCTGCTCTACATGCCCACCACGGACCCCGGCATATCGATCACCAAGGCCCGCCAGCTCCTCCAGCAGACCGATAAGATCATCAGTTCCTTCCCGGAAGTGGAACGGGTCTTCGGCAAGGTGGGACGGGCCGACACGGCGACCGATCCGGCGCCGCTGTCCATGATCGAGACCACCATCATGCTCAAGCCCGAGGAGGCCTGGCGGCCGGGGATGACCCGCGAAGGTCTCGTGGAGGCGCTCAACGACGCCATCCAGTTCCCGGGCCTGACCAACGCGTGGACCATGCCCATCCGTACGCGGATCGACATGCTGTCCACGGGCATCCGGACGCCCGTCGGCGTCAAGCTGATGGGGGACGACCTGGCCGTGCTGTCGGACCTGGCCCAGCAGGTCGCGGTAGAGCTCGGTGAGCTGCCGGGTACCCTCAGCGTGTTTCCGGAGAAGACCATGGGCGGCAACTATCTCGACTTCGAGATCGACCGCGTCGAGGCGGCGCGCTACGGGATGACCGTGGGCGACGTGCAGGACGTCATCATGTCGGCGGTGGGCGGCGTGGACGTGACCTACACGGTGGAGGGTCTGGCGCGTTATCCGGTGAACATCCGCTACGCCCGGGAACTCCGCGACGAGGTCTCGGACCTCAGGCGCATCCTGATCCCGACGCCCGCGGGCGCGCAGATCCCCATCAGCCAGGTGGCCGACATACGGATCCGCAAGGGACCGTCCGGCATCAAGTCGGAGAACGCCCGGCCCACGGCCTGGGTGTACGTCGATCTCACGGATACGGACATCGGCGCCTACGTCGAGACCGCCCGGAATCACATCGCCGAACGGGTCTCGCTGCCCGTGGGCTACAGCATGGTCTGGAGCGGGCAGTACGAGTACCTGGAACGGGCGCAGCGGCGCATGCAGATCGTCGTTCCGGTAACCCTGGCCATCATTCTCCTGCTCCTCTACATGAACTTCCGGAACGTCGTGGACAGCCTGATCGTCATGCTGTCGCTGCCCTTCGCGCTGGTGGGCGGCGTGTGGCTCATGTACCTGCTGGACTACGACTTCAGCATCGCGGTGGGCGTCGGGTTCATCGCGCTGGCCGGCGTGGCGGCGGAAACGGGCGTCGTCATGCTGCTCTATCTCAAGCAGGCCTACCAGGAACGGGTGGACCGCAACGCGCTCAACACCCGTGGGGATCTCTACGAGGTGGTCATGCACGGGGCCGTGGAACGCGTGCGGCCCAAGATGATGACGGTGGCGGCCACCATGGCCGGACTGGCGCCCATCATGTGGGGCACGGGCACGGGTTCGGAGGTCATGCAGCGCATCGCCGCGCCCATGTTCGGCGGCATGGTGACGTCCACGGTGCTGACCCTCGTGGTCATCCCGGTCATCTACTACATGGTCAGGTCGTGGGGGTTGAAGAAGGCGTAAAGGGAAGACGCTCGGGAGACCGGCGCCTGTTTTGACAGGACGGCGCGCCAGGGCGGCTGGCCAGGGCGGCTGGCCAGGGCGGCGCAACGCGAGCAAGTGAGTCCTGCTCACCCCCGCCCGCGGACGTAATCCTGGAACTCGAGGTGGCGCAGGTAGACCTCGATGCAGCGCCGGCCGGTGACGCAGAGATCCAGTTCGGCCAGCGCCCGCGCGGGGTCCATGTACCGGATGGCCTGACCTTCGCCCAGCACCAGGTCGCCTAAGGGCACGTCGATCGGGACGAGAAAGAGGTGGCGTACGTCCGCGCCGTCGAAGAAGGTCGCCAGGGGATGGTAGTCGTCCAGCCGGTAGCCGATCTCCTCCTGCACCTCCCGCACCAGGCCTTGTTCCGGGCTTTCGCCCGCCTCCACGTGGCCCCCGATGAGGCTCCACTTGTTCGGGAAGATGATCCGGGGATCGTCGTCGCGGAGGTTGACGAGGATGTCGCCGTCGGGATTGACGAGCATGGCGGAAGAGATGACGGACACGATTATATACCCCTGTTGCCGGCGTCGACCGGCATGGCGGTGGAAATGGCGTTCAAGGGCGCTTCCTCCCGAACTGTCTGATCGGTACTACTCCCCGTCGCGATCGGGGTCGGCCGCTTTCTGCTGGAGCCGGTACAGAGCGTTCATGGCTTCGACCGGCGTCATGAGGTCCAGGTCGAGTTCCTTGATGTCCTCGACGACCGGATGGTCCGCCGGCAGGAACAGGCTGAGCTGGTATTCGGGGCTCTCGGCCGTCGGTTTTCCGTGGCGCGGCGTGCTCGGCCCACGCAGACCGCCGGGCGCGCCACCCGGTCGGCCCGATGCGTCCGGTCCGTCCGATCCGCCCGCGCCGTCTAATCCGCCCGCGCCGTCCGGTCCGCCCGCGCCGTCTAATCCGTCCGGTCCGCCTGGAACAAGGTCCTCGTCCTCCAGGTTGGCCAGGATGACCCGGGCCCGTTCGACCACACTGCGCGGCAGTCCGGCCATGCGCGCCACCTGGATCCCGTAACTGCGGTCGCTCCCGCCGGGCATCACCTTGCGCAGGAACACGATCTGGTCGTCCTGTTCCCGGATGGCCACGTTGTAGTTGGCGATGCGATCGAGGCTCGACGCCAGTTCGATCAGCTCGTGGTAATGCGTGGCGAAGAGGGTCTTGGCCGCCCGTTCCGGCGTGTTGTGGAGGAACTCCGTGACCGCCCAGGCGATGCTCAGGCCGTCGAAGGTGCTCGTGCCCCGGCCGATTTCGTCGAGGAGGACGAGGCTTTTGGGCGTCGCGTTGTTGAGGATGTTCGCGGTCTCGTTCATCTCGACGAGGAAGGTGCTTTCGCCCCGGGCCAGGTTGTCGGAGGCGCCCACGCGGGTGAAGATGCGGTCCACGATGCCGATCTTCGCCGAGCGCGCCGGGACGAAGGAACCGAGCTGGGCCATGAGGACGATGAGCCCCACCTGGCGGAGGTAGGTGCTCTTGCCGGCCATGTTCGGCCCCGTGATCAGGGCGATCTGCTTCGTCCGGTTGTCGAGCTGCGTATCGTTGGGCACGAAGGCCTCGCCCTGCAGCAGTTGCTCCACCACCGGGTGGCGGCCGTCGTCGATTTCCAGGACCGGACCGTCCACGATTTCCGGGGCCATGTAGTCGTTCCGGGCGGCCAGCTCCGCCAGCGCGGTCAGGAAATCCAGCTGCGCGATCGCCCGGGCGTTGCCCTGGATCTCGCCCAGGCTTGCGGCCACTTCCTCCCGCAGTTCGAGGAAGAGGGCGTATTCCAGTTCGCCGATCTTCTCCTCGGCGCCCAGGATCTTCTCCTCGTACTCTTTCAGTTCCGGCGTGATGAACCGCTCCGCGTTGCGCATGGTCTGCTTGCGGATGTACTCGCCTTCCAGCCGGTGCAGGTTCGGTTTCGTGACCTCGATGTAGTAGCCGAAGACGCGGTTGTAGTCCACCTTGAGGGACTGGATCCCGGTGCGCTCGCGCTCCTTCTGCTGCAGTTCTGCGATCCAGCGCTTTCCGCCCGAACTGATCACGCGCAGGTCGTCGAGCTCCTCGTTGTATCCCGCGCGGATGAGCCCGCCTTCCGTCAGCGATAGGGGCGGATCGTCCACCAGGGCCCGCTCTAGTTTCTCCGCCAGGGGCCGGAGCTCCCGCAACCCGTCCCGGAGGCCGACGGACAACCCGGCCTCCAGGCCCGCGAGCTTCTCCTTGATGACGGGGATCACGTGCAGGGCGGCCTTCAGCGCGATCAGGTCGCGGGCATTGGCGCGCTCCGACCCGACCCGGGCGGCCAGCCGTTCCATGTCCCCCATGGACTTGAGCAGGCCGGCGAATTCGTCCCGCGCCCCGTGCTCCGCGTGGAGCTCGCCCACCGCCCCCTGGCGGGCCAGGACGGCTTCCACGGAGACCAGCGGCCGGGTGATGGCCTGGCGCATGAAACGGGCGCCCATGGCCGTGTAGGTCCGGTCCATCACGGAAAGGAGCGTTCCCTCCCGTCCGCCGTCCCGAAGCGAGGTGATCAGCTCCAGGTTGCGCTGCGTCGCCGAATCCATCAGCATCGCGTCGGCGACGTCATGGCGCGCCATCGTCTTCAGGTGGGCCAGGCGGTTCTTCTGGGTCTCCCGCAGGTAGACCAGCATGCCGCCCGCCGCGCAGACGCCGGCGGTCATTTCATCGCATCCGAAGCCCTTGAGCGTCAGCACCTCGAAATGATCGAGCAGGGCCTGGTGCGCCTGGTCGTAGGCGAAGGCCCACTCCTCGAGCCGGCTGATCGCGATGTCGGAGAAACGGGCCTCGAGGAGCGCCTCGGCCTGCTCCGCCCGGTCGTAGGACACGATCGCCTCGGCGGGGTCGAGGCGGCTCAACTCGCTGAGCAGGTCGTCCTCGCTTAGTTCCGCCGTCCGGAACTCGCCCGTGGACAGGTCCAGAAAGGCCAGGCCACAGGCGTCCTCGTCGAAGGCGAGGGCGACCATGTAGTTGTTCTCGCCGGGATCGAGGGTCTGCGCCAGCATCGTCGTCCCCGGCGTAACGACTTCCACCACGTCCCGCTTGACCACGCCGCGGGCCTTCTTCGGGTCTTCGACCTGTTCGCAGACGGCCACCTTGTATCCCGATCCCACGAGTTCGGCGATGTACTTCTCCACCGCGTGGTAGGGCACGCCGGCCAGCGGCGTCTTCTCCGCGCCGCCGGTGCCGGAATTTCGGGCGGTCAGCGTGATGCCCAGGACGCGGGAGACCAGCCTGGCGTCGTCATCGAATGTCTCGTAGAAATCCCCCATGCGGAAGAAGAGAATCGCATCCTTGTGCCGATCCTTCATCCTGGCGTATTGCGCCATGGCGGGGGTCAGCGTACCTTTGGATCGGGGCATGGGCGGGGTTGGATTTTCAGGCTGGCGGCCGTTGAATTTACGATGTTGGAACGATAGCCATGACAGGCCCTTGCGTCAAGGTGTTTCTCCGTCTTGAAACCGGACGGGAAGGCCTTGCGGGAAGGGTGAAACGGCCGATCGGCGCGGCGCCGCCGGGCGTTCAATCCGCCCTTGACTTTCGGGGCCTGAAACGCGACTATGCATTATGACCTATGTGCCCAGAATCCTTGCGTTTGCCGGCAGTGCGCGGACCGGGTCTTTCAACCGGAAACTGGTCGGTATCGCGGCGCGCGGCGCGGAGGAAGCCGGGGCCGTAGTCGATCTGGTCGAACTGAGCGACTATCCCATGCCGCTGTACGACGGCGACCTGGAAGAAAAAGAAGGCCTACCGGAGCACGCGGTCCGCTTCAAGGCGCTGATGATGGCCAGCCAGGGCCTGCTGATCGCCGCGCCCGAATACAACAGTTCCATTACGCCCCTCCTCAAGAACACGATCGACTGGGCATCGAGACCTGGGCCGGGCGAGGAGAGGCTGGCGGTCTTCCGGAACAAGACGGCCGCGCTGATGAGCGCGTCGCCGGGGTCGTTGGGCGGCCTCCGCGGACTCGTGCACGTGCGATCGATCCTGAGCAACATCCACGTGATGGTCCTGCCGGACCAGCTGGCGGTGCCGGGCGCGCATGGCGCGTTCACCGAAGACGGGCGATTGAAAGACGAGAAACGCCAGTCGGCGGTGGTGGGATTGGGACGCAATCTGGCGGAGACGCTCGGGAGACTGCACGGTACGGGGAAGTGAATACGGCGTGAGGCATGTCGCCGCGCGGCGCATGGGCGCGCACCGCTTAACCTGGATCGGGTTCGGGGGACTAACGCGCATCAGCCGCATGGCCAGGCGCGACGGCCGGGTGCGACCTAGTTCGCCAGCAGGGGCAGCACGGCGGATTCCAGGTTCTCGTAGGACATGTAGCCTACGTGCTTCTTACGGACCATACCGTCCCGGTCGATGATGAAGGTGGTCGGGATGCCGTAGATCCCGCCGAACTTCGCGGCGGCCATCTGCGAGGTGTCGATGAGGGACAGGTAGGTCATGTTCATATCCTCGACGAAGGGCTGCACGATCTCCGCGCCTTGTTCGTCGAGGGCGATGCCGATGATCTTGACGCCCTGGTCTTCGTATTTTTCATGGAACGCCTGGAAGTCGGGGATCTCGTCGCGGCACGGGGGGCACCAGGTGGCCCAGAAATTGACGACCCGGACCTGGCCCTCGAACTGGGCGATGGTGAATTCGTTCTCGTCGGCGTCCATCAGGGCGAATTCCAGATCGACCGAATAGGGATTCGCAGACATGGGGTTGTCCGCATCGTAAATGACGGCCACTTCAGGCGATCTCATCTCGCCCACGATGGCCGAGATCAGTCCGGCCAGGATCAGGATCGCGGCGAGGACGTAGATGATGCTGCCGCGGGATTTCGTTTCCATGGTTTCTTACCGCCTGGGAAGGGTGAATCCGGTGCGCGGAACGTTAGCGGAAGTCAATGAAATATAGCGGAAAATCCCATGCAGGGCAAGGGAAATAGGGGACAGGAGCGATGCGTACAAGACTGATGCGTTCAAGACCATGGAAAGCCATGATGGCCGTTGCGTTGACGGCAATCATGGCTAGCGGGATGGCCGTTGCGTTGACGGCAATCATGTATACCGGCGCGGCCGAAGCGCAGGCTGGGGGAGGCGCGGCCGAAGCGCAGGGAGGTGGTGGCATGGTGGATCACTCCGTATACGACGGCCTGCTGAAGAAGTATGTCGACGACCGGGGCATGATCGACTACCGGACCTGGAAGGCCCGCGACGTGGGCACGCTGGACGGCTACCTGGAGATGATCAAGAGCGTGGACCCCGGCGCGCTGAAGGACCGGAACGAGGTCTTCGCCTACTGGATCAACACCTACAACGCGCTCACGATCCGCGGGATGCTGCACTTCTATCCCACCACCAGCATCAGGGATCACGTCAGCCTGCTCGGGTACAGCATCTGGAAGGACTACAAGATCGACATCCAGGGCACGGAATACTCGCTGGATGACATCGAGCACAACATCCTGCGCAAGATGGACGAGCCCCTGGTCCATTTCGCCCTCGTGTGCGCCTCCATAGGATGCCCGCCGCTCATGACCGAAGCGTTCACCGCGGATGACGTGGAACGGCAGATGAAGGCGAATACCCTTGTCTTTTTCGCCGATCCCAGTAAGTTTCGAGCCGATCCGGAGGACAATACCGTCTGGCTTTCGCCGATCATGGACTGGTACAAGGACGACTTCGGGAAGAACCAGCAAGAGGTCCTGGAATACATCGCCCCCTACGTGCCCGATGACGCGGCCCGCGCGCTGCTGAAGCGCAGGGACGTGGACGTGGACTACCTGCACTACGACTGGGGTATCAACGAGCAGCCCGCGGAGTGAATAAGCGGAATGGATCCATGAAAAAAACAAACGCGCCGTGTCGCAGTTAGACCGCGGCGAAGGAACAGGCGAAGGAACGGGCGGGGGCGCTGTCGAGGACGCCGCCGAGGGCGTAGTCGAGACCACCGGCCGGAAGCGACAGTTCGTCAAGCCGGTCATCCTGCTCGCGATCGCCTTTTCCGGCTTTCTGGCTTACAGCTTCACGCCCCTGGGCAACTATCTCCAGCCCGTCGTGATGGAGGGATTCTTCGATTCGATCGAGGGATTCTGGTGGGCGCCCCTGGTGTTCATCGGCGTCTACGTCTTCCTCACCGTGCTGGGCGTACCGATGGTGATCCTGACCTTCTTCGCGGGTTTCACCTTCGGCGCTCTGGAGGGCACGCTGTACGTCATGATCGGCGCGAACATCGGCGCCAACCTCGCCTTCGACCTGGCCCGGTACCTGGGCCGCGATTTCATATCCCGCTACATAAAAGGGCCTATTGACCGGATCAACCGTCGACTCCGGAACAAGGGGTTCCTGCACATGCTCCAGCTCCGGCTGATCCCGGTCATTCCCTTCAACGTGCTGAACTTCGCCGCCGGTCTCTCCGGTATACGCAAGCTCCATTTCGCGCTGGCGACGGTGATCGGGATCACGCCGGGCAGCTTCATCTACGCCTATACCGCGGCGTCGCTGATGCAGGTCTACCTGGCCGGCGCCGAACTCGACGAGGTGGCGCGCGCCGCCCTGCGCACCTCGGCCCTGACCAACCTGGCCATCGCCCTCGCCCTGCTCGTCACCATCTCCCTGGCCCCGACGATCTACCGCAAGCTGCGCGGAAAAACGATTCAGGCGAGTTAGAGCGTCGTCTCTCTGGCCTTAGTGGCGTTCCGGTTGGTGGCGTCCCGGCAGGTGTTAGCCCGGCCATTGGCGACGGGCTGTCACTAGTCGCGCCCGGTCAGGAATCCCCGAACCGGATCGAGAACAGGTCCGCGTCCTTCAGCACGAAGCGCAGGCGGACCGGCGTGCCGTTCAGGCGGGACAGGTCGGACAGGCCGCCCGGGCCACCACCCTGGCCACCACCCTGGCCGCCCTGGGCATCGCGCCCCCTCCAGGTGACCGGGGCGTCAAGATCGTCGCCGAACATCGGGTCCATGTCCTTCGCGGCGAATCCCTCCAGGGGTCGGCCCTCCGCGTCCTGGATCTCCACGGACAAGCTTCCGACCGCGGACGTCGAGTAGTTGATAAACAGCGTCGACCCGGTGAAGGTCACCGGCTTGGTGCGCAGTTCGCCGCCGTGGTATCCCGCCCGGACCGAGGCGAAGCCGTGTGGGCGGACGGTCACCCGGCGCACGGCGTTGGTGTCCCATCCGTAGTGCTCGGCGACATACATGGACCATTCGTCCGGCGCCGTCGGAATGATCCCCGCGGCCGGCGTCTGGTTGCGGTGGGTCCAGTTGCGCTGATCCAGGCCCGCCCGCAGCCAGGCATCCATGAAGGTCCGGTCCCAATGGACCCCGTCCCGGCTGGTCATGAACACCGCGTCGGAGATCCCGCCGCCCGGGTAGTCCATGCCCTCCGTATCCTTCGTCCGCTCCGGCACGAACCGCATGGGAAAAGACAGCAGGATGTGTTCCGCGCCCGGGCAGAGCGTGGTGGCGTTGGTGTAGAAATGCTCGAACGGGACGCCTTCGTCGTACACGTGATGCTCCGGCTTAGTCCAGTGGATGAAATCATCCGAGGTGCAGCTCTGGATGGCCCGGACCCCGACGCCGTCGTCCCCCGTCTCTTCGAAATACCGACTGAAGATACGGTAGCAGCCCGTATAGTCGTCCCACATGGGCACGTTCACCGAATCGAAGGCGCCCTCGATCTTGAGGGGGCCTTCCACGATGGATTTCCAAACGAGCCCGTCGGGAGAGGTAAAGCCGAAAAGCCGGTTCCTGCCCTCGCCGCCGATGGCCTTGAAACGCTGTTCGGTCGGCGCGGACGGATTGCCGTCCAGGAAGACGCAGAAGTTGTGCGCCTGTGATCCCCGGATGAGGATGTTGTTGTCCGTGGACCCCTCCGACTCCACCAGGCCCAGGCTGGGCCGCTCGAAATGGATGCCGTCGTCGCTAACCAGCAGGTTCGTCGTCTGCGTCTGCGCCCAACCCTCGGGCAGATCCTCGTGCTTGCCCGTGGGGTGATAGCCGCGGTAGTACACCAGGATCTTTCCGTCGGCCTGTACCAGGTTGTAGCATCCCGTGCAGGCGTTCTCCAGGGGTTCCACCACGCGGAACACCGTCTCCTTCCGAACGGGTTCGTGCAGGTGCGGGCGAGCGCCTTCAAGGGTGTCGATCAGGTAGGGATCTACAAAAAGTTCACGTTGCGATCCCAGGGCGATGGGGTTCATGGGGTGTCCTTTGCGGGTGGGGGATAACCAGGTACAGTAGTGGTAACACGCAATTGAGATTAAGCCAAGTCCTGCCATAGCATCGCCAGATGTCCCAAGACAACCTAACTAAGATCGCCTATAAACTCATTCAGCTTCTTACTGACTACATTCCTACGTTCAGTCAGGAACTGTTGGTAGGAGTCTACCGAGAGCAGACTACTTTCTGTAGGAATACACTGGGCTTCAAAGGGACCATAGCCCGCTTTCGAAATAAGGTCAGGAAAGTACTGTTCTGGTGCCTTATTGCTTATTTGTCGATTGGTCTTACCCCCAATGAATGCCAGATTGGCGATGTCGTCAGTTTCTTGAGTTGACACTTTTCCTTTTAACACCGCTTTAGGGAAAATGTGATGGAATTGCAAACGATGTTGGGTACCTCGATTTCCGAGCGCAATAACGAGATTCGAACGCCAATCATGAGCCCCTGCCGACTTAAATGCCAAGAACATCGTCTTGAACAGCGCACTCCGTTGATTTCGGCCTACAAGTTCCTCAGGAAAAATCTCCAGTCTTCCAACCTGCAGTCGGAGTCGGTCTAGCAACTCGTCTGCCCCACCACCGTCTTGTATAATCGCAAGGTCTTGGTCCAGCAATGTCTCACTGGATCCGCGAGAGTACCTTCCTTTCGTATTGGCCACTAGAACCCATTGACGCAGCCTTTCAGCTTCTTCATTTGATAATACATACTTACGACTATGACAGTAGTATCCAAGAGTTACGACAAGAAAGGGAGATGAAAGCAATGCTGGACTATCGATAGAAACATTGTTTTTCAAAAAATTAAGCGCAAAGTTCATACCTTCTACGCTTTCTTTCCAAGCTGACTTCAGCTTTTCTAAGGGTAAACCTCCAACAGTAAGAAAGCGCGACTGATCAGTGGCAAATACAACAAGATTTCTTAAGTGTATACCAAGATCCAGATGGAATCCTGACTTGGTACACTGTTCCTGATAACTCTGAAAGATCTTCAGGGCACCTCGCCACTTTGCCGTTATCTGTGCGAGAGCAAGGTCGGAACTTCGCAATTTGGCACCAAGTGAATTTACTCGAACGAATATCTCGGTCACTTCTTCGTAGCTGAGTGATCGTTCAAGTATATCCATTCTATATACGTATTTTCGTACGCTACGTAACTTGGCTAAACGCTGACTGTATTTTTCATATCTCGGGTCATCAAAGTTCTCAATCCCAGCAGATTTTAGAAGTTGCTTATCACTGTCGTTCTTAAAAATATCTGTCACTCGGACCCACTGTTTTAGTTGCTCTAGCTTGCGTGTACCGACCACAAACGTCATTCTATTAAAACGCTCTAACAACTCATCCTCTGTTGAATCCGTTTCGTCGTCGATCCCTTCCTCATCGTTGTTATTGTTCTCGTTCACTTCCGTAACAACAGTCAGTTCGTCAGGGTGTTCCAGATTGAACAGAATTTCAATTGGTTTTACTCGACCTCGTACATTTACAGGTTTACCTCGTATTACTGCCGAAAGCGATGTAAGCCTTTGCTGCCCATCCAGGAGGAGCCTTGTGGTCTGGTATGGATTTCCACTTTGTTCAATCGCAAATTCCTGTAGGGGGACATCCTCATCTGATTCCCAAAGTAGGATTGCTCCTGATGGATAACCACGATATAGAGAATCAAGTAGATCTCGTACTCTGGTAGAACGCCAAATGTATCTGCGCTGCATTTCTGGAAGGCGTAACTCACCTCGTTCAATCATACCCACGAGTTCCTCTACCGTTGCTTCAGATTTGGCCATCTGTAACCTCTCCTATGGATGTGTACCCTTAAAGAAACTCAGTCGTAGTTCGGAGTTTTGAATTGAGAATGAGGGCGGGTGACAATGATTTCGCTTTAAGATCAAAAAATCCTAGTACCCATCACCCCGCAACCGCTTCATACTCCCACTCTCTCGACCCGTGCAAAATAACCGATTTGGTGCGTCTGCTGCTCTGTCGGAGAACAGCCACCAGGATTGGTCTGCCTCCTGCTGACCCCGCTCGAGTACCTAGCGGAGTTCGCAGGAAAGCCGGGTCGCTGCGGTGATGACGGTCATGGTGGGAGTTTATTCGGGACATGGTGATTTCACGGACGTGCGGTCGTTGGAACACTTAGTACCGCCAATCCTCATGCGCAAGAGGCGCGGTGTTCAATTCGTCCCGGTAAAGTCGCCATTGGGGCAGGTGTTCATCCATCAGTTCCCTGAATCGGTCGTTATGCCTGCGTTCGATCAAGTGGACCATTTCGTGCACGAGGATGTACACCAGGCAGGATGCAGGTTTCTTAGCCAGTTCCAAGTTCAACCAGATGCGTTTTGCTTCGATGTTGCAGGAGCCCCAGAGGGTTTTCATCCTCTTTATACGGATGTCGTTTACAGCTACGCCTATCTTTTGTTCCCATGTGGTCTTCAGTGACAACATCTGATTCCGAAGTTGCTTACGGTACCATCGGTGTAGTACAACTTCTCGAGCGTTACGATCGGCACTCGGACGAACACGGATTTCCATTCTCGTATTGTTTAACAAACGGACACAAGGAGGACCATCGAACTCACTCACCTGAAGTCGATAGCGACGCCCCCGATAATAATGACTTTCACCGGACACGAACTCGCGCCGAGACTGTCGGACTTGCTTTTCGAATTCGGCTTGTTTCTTCCGAATCCACGCCAGACGCGTTACAACCGCTGCTCGGACGGCATCGTCATCGAGATGTAACGGTGCGGCCACGCGGACTCTGCCGTTCGGTGGATACACGCCGAGATGCAGGTTCTTGATATCCTTTCGGACGATCTCTATCGCTGTTCCACGTACTTCGATGAGGTGGCTACTCAATTCAGTATTCATCCTGGTGTTTTGCGATTTCGAAAATCGCATTTACGAGATCCTTATTGCCGTCGAGTTCAGACTTGATTGCATTTCGGATCTTACGTTCCTTCATCGTGTTGCCCCGCCAGTCATCCATTTTTGCGGTCCTTATCTTCTTATCCAATGATAAGGCTTTCGCCTCGGTAACATCCTCGGTCGATTCAAACGGGAAGCCGGGTGTTTGTTGTGCAACATTCAGACCCTGAATGCCAACCAGATTGTCGTATAGAGATCTCAATGCCGAGGTGTTTATGGTCGAAGGATAGGACTCGGAGGCATCGGCGGCCGGGTCATTTACTTTTTGTGCCAATGCAACTATCTGAGCCAGGTATTCCTTGTATTCGAGAGCTTCCTGCTTGCGTTGGAGAATCAGATCGTCCAGCAATCGCGACATTTTCTCATAGTACTTTGGATTTACCGGTGTTTCATCGATGATCAGTCGACGGACGTTATTCTCAATGGTCGAACTCACCGCTTCATTGTCCTCTCGCATAGTTTCGGGTAGCGCATCGACGGCGTCCTCACCATCTCTGACGATCAATTCTACTAGTGTCATATCGTCAAACGTGGAGACCTGCTCACTAGCCTCTGCCCGGATATAGGTGTCGAGCAGGTGACGCATGGCAGGCTCGAACATTTTCATATCGACATAATCGCCGCTGTTTAGCTTGACCTCTTGCCGGGCCATTTCGTAGTGGCCCACTTCGGCCCTGATCTCGTTGGTTTCGGCTTCGGAGTAGCCGGCTTCCTGCATCTCATTTGCCAGGTTTGCATATGCACGAAGATATGCAGCTACCAACTTATAGAACGCCACCCGTTTGGGTTCATTTTCCCTGAGCTGCTCGGCATCGCCGCTTGACGACCCACAGAAGAATTTGATATAAGCGGAAGAATCGCGAGGCGGTTCGACTGGTTCCGTCAGGGCTTTGATCGCTTCCCTCGCTTCTTCCAACCGCACGCGACCTTGCTGAAGCCGGTCTTTCAGCAGGCCCTTTACATCTTCGACGTCGTAGCCATCGAAAGCTGCGCCCGTATAGTCCTTAATTGACTTTTCCAATGACCGGAAAAGGTCTTTATAGTCGATAATGTACCCGTATTCCTTGTCCTCGCCGTCGAGACGATTGACTCGGCAGATCGCCTGGAACAGCCCGTGATCCTGCATATGCTTATCGATGTAGAGGCAGGTCGCGGGAGGCGCGTCGAAACCGGTCAGCAGCTTGTCCACCACGATCAGGAGTTTCATTTGTCCGGGACTTTCGATGAAGCGCTTCTTGACTTCCTGCTCGAATTGGTCGGCCTTTTGCATTGCCGTGTCTTCTGGCTCGTTGAAGTGATCCGTGAGCATTTTGCGGTAGACTTTATATTTTATCAACTTCTCGGTGAGCCCTTCGCCAGATTCCTCACCTTTTATATCCGCGGTGGCCGGTCGGTAGGAGGTGACGATGGCGCATTTACCCTCCAGACCATGATTCTGAAACATCTCATAGATGCGACAGGCAGTGTATATGCTGTCCGAGACAAGCAATGCGTTGCCCCGGTCGCTCTTGAGGCGGTCACGCGTTTCCATATCGATCAGGATGTCCGCTACAATCTTTTCCAAACGGTCCTGTGAACTCAACACCCTCCGCATCGTTCCCCAGCGTTGCTTGAGCTGCGCCTGTGCCACCTCGCTTAGCCCCTGGGTCTTGACGTCGAACCACAGATCGACCTTATCCTGAGCGGTGATGTTTTGGTCAATGTCGCGCGCCTCGTAGCGCAAATCCAGAACCACGCCGTCGCCCACGGCTTCGTCGTACTTGTAGGTGTGTATATAAGGTCCGAAGGTCTCGATGCTTCGCCTTTTGTCATCTTTTAGCAACGGGGTACCGGTAAACCCGATCAGCGTGGCTTCCGGTAGCAGGTCGGTCATTGCCGCGTGGAGCTTCCCGGACTGGGTACGGTGACACTCATCCACAAAGACGAAGATTTCGCCCTTTGCACGGAAGTTTTCGGGAATGTGTTTTTGGAAATCGTCTAGGAATGCATCGATATCGCCTTCTTCCGACGTGCCGAATTTATGGATCAGTGAGCAAACCAGCCACTCGTTGGCGGTGTTCAGTACATGCACGAGGTCGGCACCGCTCCCAGTTCGGTGGATGTCTTCGCTGACGCCCTTGAATACTTTTTCGATCTGTTCGTCCAGTTCCGTGCGATCTGTGATGATTAGGACGCGACTGCCGCTTATGTTCTCGCGTATCCACTTCGCCAGCCACACCATGGTAAGGCTCTTGCCACTGCCTTGGGTGTGCCAGATGATCCCGCCTTCACGCCGGTTCACGCGCTCCTGGGCGGCTCGCACGCCGAAGTACTGATTGTGTCGGCATATCTTCTTGTTACCCGTGTCGAAGACGATGAAGTCGTGCACGACCTCCAACAGCCGCTTCTTGTCGCAAAGCTGTGCCAGTTCGCGATGCAGAAGATTGTCATCGGTAGTAATTGAGGGTTTTTGTTCCTTCCAGCGCAGCCAGTATTTCTCAGGCGTCTCAATTGCACCGTAGCGAAGCCCCTCCGTCTCGTTGCCCGCCATGACCAGTTGCGCCGTGGTGAAGAATGGCTGGATGAACTCCTTCTTTTGGCTGTCGAGGTTTTGCCGGATTCCCTCACTTACCGATACGGTGGATCGCTTCAGTTCCAGTACGCCTAACGCGATGCCGTTGACGAATAGTACAACGTCGGGCCGCCGCGTATTTTCACCGACGATGGTCACCTCCTCGGCGATGGCGAAGTCGTTGTTCTCAGGGTTCTCCCAATCGATCAGCCAGACGGTAGCGGTCTGCTCTCCTACTTCAGGTTGGATCTTCACACCGTATCGGAGCAAACCGTAAACCTCCCGATTGACATCATAGAGCGTCTTGCTACCACCGAGCGCCGTCGCGTTATTAAAAGCAAAAAGCGTCTTGGCGATGATCTTAGTATCATGGCCATTACGTTTCAGCCATCCAGTGACCAGATCCTCCTCTACGTTACCGTTGTCGGGGCGGTCCTTCCAGTTGCCAAGATTGGCATAGCCGAGCACGTCGTCAAAAAACTCCACGACACGCTGTTGTGTAAGGATCTCCTTCTCACCGACTTTGCTCATGACTCTACGATCTCCGACATAAGACTTGTTGAGGTGGATTACCCCATTTGTCAGGCATTGCGTCCAAGAATTGTCTGTCGATCCATACTCGTGACAATTTATCAAACGGACCAAGGATTGATTACCTCAATTCCGCAGTACTCGAAATCCTCGACATTACGTGTTGCGACAGCCGCCTCATAACATCTTGCGATTGCGGCCAATTGACAATCCGCGAAGCTGATCGGCTTTCCAATTGCTCGTCGATTGGCAGCGATCACTGCGTGCAAACGCGCGGCCTCACTGTCAAAGGGTAGAATGCGTCGTTCGAAATCTTCTCGAAGCATATTCTCGACTTCAGATGTCAGTCTTTCACGCCGTCGACCCACGGGCAGAATTGCAACACCGAAGCGCAACTCGGCTTCAGTGACAGCCGAGAGGAATACATCTTCAGTGATTTGCGCATCAAGCCAGGAAATCACGGAGGGATCTGGCGCGGGACGCGTCAGTTCTGATACGACATTAGTATCGAGAAGGATCATTCAGGAGGAACTCAACCTAACTCCGGAGGATCGCGCATCGGCTCGCGGGGGGGTATGTCTAGCTCAACACCGCCCAAGGGCTCAAAACGAGCACGTATCGACTGTGCCAATTTCACACGAGGGTTGTTATTGGCCAGTGCTACTCGAAGGATTACACGGACTTCTTCCTCCATAGAGTGACCATGCTCGGCTGCTTGGATGCGCAGTCTCTGCTTTATATCATCACTTAGATTTCGAATAGTCATACTAGCCATGTGGTGTTTCCTCTTTGGTTGTATTCAATATAGCTAATGATATCATTGATGTCAATGCAATCACATTTTTTATTTCCATTTTATTATAACCCAAGTTTCAATCAAACTACAGTGGGTAATACTAATTTCCCAAATCGTCCAATAGACAGATTTTGTCATTCGGTATGGGCAACATTGTAAGGTATCTCATTGGTACCTGTACATTAGTAACCAACCTATGGTCAATCCTATCTGGGTTTACCGTCAGCCCAGTAATCGTATTCAAGCTTGTGGGATTAATTACGATCCAATTTGTCCTCCTGAGATGTTTGCTTAACTCATCTTTTGCTTCTCCACGAAAACGCCGGCATATCTCACTGATCTCAGCGACCGTTCTAGCAAGTCTTAGTCTTTTGCACTCAACGACTAAGATCTCTCCGTCAGGTTTCCAAGCCAAAACATCTACATCCCCGAGTTCAGACGATGCACCAATTTGTGTCATAGGCACTTCGATTTTTGTTCGCCATCCGTGTGAACTCAGATGTTCAGCGACTGCGATCGTGAATTCATGGCCTTTTTTGTCTGTAATCCCGCCAAGGAATTGTTTCATAACTTCCGAAGAACAAAACTCCTGCGGTAGATGACCATTTTCAATACAACTTAACAGAAAGCGGAATCCCAATTGTAGAGTGCCAACTCCAAATACAACCACATCCTTGTCCTGTTTCCCAAACGTAAGTAACGGTTTAAAAACCACCGAAAGTCGACGACTATAACGCCATGGTTCAATATCTCTATTACACATACCAGAAGGCGGAGCGTCCCATTTGGGTCTGTGGGTTATACTAAAAGCTGAAATGAACACGTTGGTTAGATTATCGGAGAATTCTCTTTTCGAAGATAGTCTACTTTTTATCTCGCCTATTGTTGTTGTGACTACAATCTGATCGTAGTCAACTGCGATTTCGAAGATCTCCTCAATGCCAGCTACGGCATCTTGTAACGCGATACCGAACTCATTCTCAAATGCATTAAGAAAGTCCTCTGAATAAACTTCCTCAACCGGCTTTGGTGTTTCAGACGTGCGGTTACGATACAAGTCACTGTATTTGGATGCTGATTCTCTGAAATCATCCGTAACATGTGCTTTGATAAATGGTCCGATGACTGAATTGATGAACTCATGGTCTATGGAATATGTTCCATTATCATGCAACACGATTTGAGGATCGATTAACTTGTTTCTTATTCCGTCGGAATGAGCTGCGACTTCTTGTATCAGGGCAGCTTTCGCGATAAGCTCATCCATTTGTTCTTGTGAAAGCAGATCTCCTCCAGAGTCTGGGCATTCACATACCGCCATTTCCAACAAGGTTCGAATTGCCAAGTCAGTTATACTTCTCATTCCCTCATGTTTATGAACAGTAGTATCGACATCGTCTATCGACCCGTATAAAGATTGAACCGCTTTTGCAGTTCGGCGCCAACGATTACGGTCGTGGATGTTACCTTCATGAGCGAAAAACAAGACTTGTAAAACTGATGCGCGATCGAGTTGTTTCAATTGATCGCGAAGCTTAATCCAGATTTTGACAACAACATTGTTCAAAAATGCATTACACGCACTCTTTGAATCTATAACAGTATCTTCGTCAGTTGGTCGACAGCCCTCAGACAGTTTTATTTTAGCAAACGGAATAAACAGTTATGGGCTTGACAAGTCGGATTGCATGTTGTATATTGAAGTGTAGATAAGGATAACAACAACGCAATCAACGACTTGGAGCCACTACAATGAACCTCATCGAACTGTTTAGACGCTTCCCCGATCA
>JAJEEG010000004.1 GCA_022821085.1 Candidatus Latescibacterota bacterium
TACCAAATTCAAGGCCCAGGTCTACGTCCTCAAGCAGGAGGAAGGCGGAAGGCATACCCCCTTCTTCAACAACTACCGGCCCCAGTTCTACTTCCGCACCACCGACGTCACCGGGTCGGTCGCACTGCCCTCCGGCGTGGAAATGGTCATGCCCGGGGACAACGTCGACATGGAAGTCAATCTCATGCAGCCCATCGCCATGGACCGGGAACTGCGCTTCGCCATCAGAGAAGGCGGCAGAACCGTCGGCGCGGGCGTCGTCACCGAAGTCATCGAGTAGTACGGCAGGTATAGACAGGACACGGGACGGCGCGGCCGAAAACCCGCCCCCGCAGTCCGGATGAACTTGACATAGAAGACACGCATAACCGCAGGCCGGCGACGCGAACTGAGCGGAAAACACGGTTCCGGCCTGCCTTTTTATGCGGTACGCACATGCGCGCGGGCACGCGAGAGAGAACGGCCCAGGCCGGCGGACCGGCGCAACCGTACGAAGCGGGGATCATGTACGAACGAACGGTGGACTTTCTGAGGGAAGTGAGGACGGAGCTCTCCAAGGTGAGCTGGCCGAGCCGGAACGAACTGATCGGCTCGACGACCGTGGTCATCATCATCACGCTCATCCTGGCCGCTTTCACCGGCGTGATCGACTTCATCCTGTCCATCATTCTGAGCCGTCTGCTCGGGGCCTGACGCGTAGCGACCTATGATGAGGTGATTAATGGACAAGCGCTGGTATGTGATTCACACCTACTCGGGTCACGAGAACAAGGTGAAGACCCACCTGGAGAAACTCAAGGTCCGGGAAGGGTTGGAAGAGAAGATCGGCGAGATCCTCATCCCTACCGAAGAAATCGTAGAGATGAAGCAGGGGAAGAAGACGTCTACCGTACGCAAGCTTTTCCCGAGTTACGTCCTCGTGGAAATGGAGATGGACCGCGATTCCTGGCACCTGGTGACCAATGCGCCGGGCGTTACCCATTTCGTCGGGAGCGGACCCCGGCCGCAGCCCCTGCGGGAGAATGAGCTGAACCGCATACTGCACCGGGACGAGCCGCACAAGGACAAGGGAGAAGGCGTGGAGATCCCCTACCGGACCGGCGACCAGGTCAAGGTGACGGACGGACCGTTCACCGATTTTACCGGCGTGGTGGAAGCGATCCATCCGGACCGGCAGAAGCTGAAGGTCATGGTGAGCATTTTCGGACGCGCGACCCCGGTGGAACTCGATTTCCTCCAGGTCTCCCACGTCACGTAGGAGGGTGCTTTGGCAAAGAAGATATCTACGGTGATCAAGCTCCAGGTACCGGCCGGGCAGGCGAATCCGGCGCCGCCGGTGGGATCGGCCCTCGGCCAGCACGGCGTCAATCCCATGGAGTTCTGCAAGGTCTTCAACGCGAAGACCAATGACCAGATGGGGCTGATCATACCGGTCGTGATCACGGTGTACGCCGACCGCAGTTTTTCCTTCATCACGAAGACGCCCCCGGCCGCGGTGCTGCTCAAGCGCGAGGCCGGCCTGGCGAAGGCTTCGGGCGAACCCAACCGGGAGAAGGTCGGCAAGGTAACCCGGGACCAGGTGAGGCAGATCGCCGAACTCAAGAAGCCTGACCTGAACGCCGCGGATACGGAAGCGGCCATGCGCATGATCGAAGGCACGGCCCGCAGCATGGGCATCGAGGTGGAAGGATAACCTTAGGAAGTCGCAAGGAGACGGGTCATGAAAAGAGGCAGGCGCTACCTGGCCGCCAGGGAGAAGGTGGAAGCGGGGAAGGACTATCCCCTCGAGGACGCGTTGACGATCGTCAAGGAATCCTCGAAGACGAAATTCGACGAGACCGTCGACGTGGCCATGCGGCTGAACGTGGATCCCCGCCACGCCGACCAGATGGTACGGGGCGCCATCGCGCTGCCCCACGGAACGGGGAAGGAAACCAGGGTGCTCGTGCTGACCCGGGGCGAAGCGCAGAAGGACGCCCAGGAGGCCGGCGCGGACTACGTCGGCGCCGACGAGTACATCGAGCAGATCGAGAAGGGCTGGACCGATTTCGACGTCGTGATCGCCACGCCCGATATCATGCGTGACGTCGGCAAGCTGGGCCGCGTACTGGGTCCGCGGGGCCTCATGCCCAACCCGAAGAGCGGCACCGTGACCTTCGACGTCGGTCCCGCCGTCCGGGAAGTCAAGGCGGGCCGGATCGAATACCGCGTGGACCGCGCCGGCAACCTGCACGGTCCCGTGGGCAAGGTGTCCTTCTCCGTGGAGCAGTTGACGGAGAACGCCTCGACGTTCATCGACGCGGTCATGCGGGCGAAGCCTGCATCCGCCAAAGGGCAATACATCAGGCGTCTTACCGTCTCGTCCACCATGGGACCCGGCGTACAGGTCGACCGCCAGGCGGCGGCCCGCGAGGCGTAGGCCCATCCACGGCCCGGAAGCCGTTGACGGCCCGGAAGCCGTTGACGGCCCGAAAGCCGTTGAAATCAAAGGAGTCTCGACATCATGCCCCAGCCGCGTGCAGTCAAAGAGCAGGTCGTCCAGGATCTGTCGACGCGATTGAAAGAAACCGAAAGCGTGTACCTGACGGACCTCACCGGCCTGGACGTCGGCGAGGTGACCGAACTTCGAAGGCGGCTGCGGGCGGAGTCCGTGGAGTGCCGCGTCATCAAGAACACGCTGACGCGCCTTGCCGTCGCGGACGCGGGCCTGCCCGACCTGGGCGAGACCCTGGACGGACCGACGGCGCTCGTCTTCTCGGCCGACCCGGTGGCCCCGGCGAAGGTCCTCATGGATTTCGGCAAGGAGCACGAAGAACGGCCCCGCATCAAGGGCGGGTTCCTGACCGGCGAGATCATCGACGCCGCGCAGGCCGTGACGCTTTCAAAGCTGCCCGGCAGAGACGAACTGCTGGCCAAGACGGTCAGCGGCATCGCCGCGCCGATCAACGGACTGGTGTTCACGTTGTCCGGCGTGCTGAGCGGCCTGGTCCGCACCCTGTCGGCCGTATCGCAGCAGAAGGCGTCGCAGGAGAGTTGAGCAGAACCTCGAGAACATTAACGGCAGTATCCCTTAAATCCAATGGAGGTAAGCATCATGGCCGTGTCCGATATCGTAGATCAGATTGAACAGCTGACGGTGCTGGAATTGAATGATCTCGTGAAGACGCTCGAAGATAAATTCGGTGTTTCAGCCGCTGCGACGGTGGCTGTCGCCGCACCCGGCGCCGCAGACGCGGCCGCGCCGGTGGAAGAGGAAAAAGACAGCTTCGACGTCGTGCTGACCGGTTTCGGCGACAAGAAGATCCAGGTTATCAAGGTCGTGCGCGCGATCACGGGCCTGGGACTGAAAGAGGCCAAGGCACTGGTTGACGGCGTTCCCGGCGCACTTAAGGAGGGTGTCCCGAAAGAAGAAGCCGACGACATTCAGAAGCAGATCGAAGAAGCGGGCGGAACAGTCGAACTCAAATAGGCGGGAAGGTAAGTCAGGACCGGGTCCGCGCGGCATGAGCGGCGATCCCGTCACGCGCACGGGGTCGTTGCCTTGCGTCCGCGGGTACTATTCACCTACCTGCCGAAAGGAAGTGGTCAGCCGATGGATAATACCCAGATCACACGCCACGATTATTCCAAACTGCCCTCCATCATCGAAATGCCGAATCTTCTGGCGGTCCAGATAGATTCCTTCAATGCGTTTCTGCAGGCCGACGTGCCCGTTTCCGAGCGCCGGAACCAGGGCCTGCAGGCCGTTTTCCTCGACATATTCCCCATCACGGACATCCACGAGCACTTCTCGCTCGAGTTCATCGAGTATATGCTCGGGGAGCCCAAGTACACCGTGCTCGAGTGCCAGGAACGGGGCATGACCTACGCGATCCCCCTCAAGGCGCGGCTGCGCCTGGTGATCCGCGAGGAGGGGGACGGCAAGAAATCAACGGCCGACGGCAAAAACGCAAAAGCCGATAGCAAGAAGGTCAAGGACATCATCGAGCAGACCGTCTTCCTCGGCGAGCTCCCCCTGATCACGGAGAAGGGCACCTTCATCATCAACGGCGCCGAACGCGTCATCGTATCCCAGTTGCAGCGTTCCTACGGCGTGTTCTTTTCCGAAGAGACCCACCCCAACGGCAAGCAGCTTTATTCCGCCCGCATCATTCCCGAGCACGGCACCTGGCTGGAGTTCAGCCTGGACGTGAACGACGTGCTCTTCGTCCACATCGACCGGAAGCGGAAATTTCCCGTGACGCTGCTGCTGCGGGCCCTGGGCTACGAAAGCAACGAAGATATCTACCAGCTGTTCTATGAGTTCGACGACGTCCGGACCAACAAGGCCGCCGAGCTGGTTGGCCGGAGCATCGGTGCAAAGGTGGTCGACAAGAAGACCGACGAGGTAATTGCCGAGAGCGGCGAACCGCTCACGGAAGCGCTGGCGGAACGTCTGGCCGAAGGGAACGGCCACCCGGGCAAGGTCAAGATCGTCCGGATGGACCCGACCCGGGAGCCGGATGTCCTGGCCAATACCTTCAAGAAGGACACGACCGCCACGTCGGAAGAGGCGCTGTCCAAGATGTACAGCCTGCTGCGGCCGGGCGATCCGCCCAACCTGGAAACGGCCCAGGCCCTGATGGACCGCATGTTCTTCAACCAGAAGCGGTACAACCTGGCGGCCGTCGGGCGCCATCGGCTCAACAAGCGCCTGAACCTGGACGTGCCGATCGATACGACCATCCTGACGGCGAACGACTTCATCGCCATCATCGACTACCTGCTGAAACTGCGCCGGGGCGAAGGCGTCACCGACGACATCGACCACCTGGGCAACCGGCGGACGCGGTCCGTGGGCGAACTCCTCGCCCAGCAGTTCAATACCGGACTGACCCGCATGTCCCGGACCATCCGGGACCGGATCAGCCTCCACGACGCCGACTCGATCACGCCCCAGGACCTGGTGAACGCCCGGACGGTCTCGTCCGTGATCGCCGCGTTCTTCGGCAGCAGCCAGTTGTCGCAGTTCATGGAGCAGACCAACCCCCTGGCCGAACTGACGCACAAGCGCAGGCTCAGTTCGCTCGGCCCGGGCGGCCTGGACCGGTCGCACGCCAGTTTCGAGGTACGCGACGTGCACCATACCCACTACGGGCGCATCTGTCCCATCGAGACGCCGGAAGGTCCGAACATCGGCCTGATCGCCTACATGGGCACCTACGGCAGGATCAACCGGTTCGGCTTCATCGAGACGCCCTACCGCCGGGTCGAAAAGGGCCGGATCACCGAGAAGATCGACTACCTGTCGGCCGATCAGGAAGAAGACTACATGATCGCCCAGGCGGCGATTTCGCTGGACGACGAAGGACGCATCGTCGGCCGCATTCCCACGCGCAATAAGGGAGACATCAAGCTGGTCGACCCCGCCGAGGTCGACTACATGGATGTTTCGCCCAAGCAGATCCTCGGCGTGTCCGCGGCCCTGATCCCCTTCCTGGAACACGACGACGCCAACCGGGCCCTCATGGGGTCCAACATGCAGCGGCAGGCCGTACCCCTCCTGCGCACCGAGGCGCCCCTCGTGGGCACCGGCATGGAGCGGAAGGTCGCCGTGGATTCGGGCGCGGTGGTGGTCGCCAGGCAGAGCGGGACCGTGACGCAGGTCTCGGCCGACATGATCACGGTGACGCCGGACGACACCGATGATTCCGATCTCTTCGACACGCCGCCCGACGTGTACCCGCTGACCAAGTTCAAGAAATCCAACCAGGAGACCTGCATCAACCAGAAGCCGATCGTGCAGACCGGCGCCCGCGTGGAGGCGGGGCAGGTGCTCGCGGACGGGCCCGCCACGGACCAGGGAGAACTCGCCCTGGGCCGCAACGTGCTGACCGCCTTCATGTCCTGGGAAGGATACAATTTCGAAGACGCCATCGTCGTCAGCGAAAGACTGGTCAAGCAGGATATCTTCTCTTCCATCCACATCACCGAGTTCGAGCTGCCCGCCCGCGAGACGAAGGTGGGCACCGAGGAATTCACCTGCGAGATCCCCAACGTGAGCGAGGACGCCGTCCGCAACCTGGATGAATCCGGCATTATCCGGATCGGCGCCGAGGTGGGGCCCGGCGACATCCTCGTGGGCAAGGTGACCCCGAAGGGCGAAAGGGAGCTGTCTCCGGAGGAACGCCTTCTGCGCGCCATATTCGGCGAGAAGGCCGGCGACGTGCGGGACGCCTCGCTGAAGGCGCCCCCGGGCATGCAGGGCATCGTCATCGATACCCGCCTCTACAGCCGCAAGGACAGCGACAGCGTCGCCCGCGAGAAGGAACGGGAGACCCTGCGCGAGCTCGAGCGCGACTACCAGCAGCGCATCGACCAGGTCAAGGAGACGCGCAACGACAAGCTCAAGGAACTGCTCAAGGGCAAGGTGTGCGTCGAGCTGCGGGACGGCGAGACCGACGAAGTCGTGGTCCCGGCCAAGCGGAAATACACGGACAGCCGGCTGGCGGAACTCGAATTCGACCGGATCATCCAGAGTGAGCGGTGGGTGGTCAACGCGGCCCTGAACGAACAGGTCCGGAAGGTGATCCAGGCCTCGGCCAAGAACATCCGGGAGATCGAGAACCAGCTGGAACGCGAGCAGGAGAAGATCCGGCGCGGCGACGAACTGGCCCCCGGCGTGATCCAACTGGTCAAGGTGTACGTGGCCAAGAAGAGAAAGCTCTCCGTGGGCGACAAGATGGCCGGCCGGCACGGGAACAAGGGCGTGGTGGCGAAGATCGTCCCGGAAGAAGACATGCCCTACCTCCCGGACGGACGCCATATCGACATCATCCTGAATCCGCTCGGCGTACCGGGCCGGATGAATCTCGGCCAGATCATGGAGATCCACATCGGATGGGTCGCCAGGGAAGAGGGCAGGTATATCGCGACCCCGGTGTTCGACGGGGCGTCCATCGATGAAATCAAGCATGCGCTGGACGACGCCGGCCTGCCCGAATCCGGCAAGAGTACGCTCTACGACGGCAAGACGGGCCTGCCCTTCGACAAGGAAGTCACGGTCGGCTACATGTACGTCATGAAGCTGAACCACCTGGTCGAAGACAAGATCCACGCCCGGTCGATCGGTCCCTACTCCCTGGTTACGCAGCAGCCGCTCGGCGGAAAGGCCCAGTTCGGCGGCCAGCGTTTCGGCGAAATGGAGGTCTGGGCCCTGCAGGCCTACGGCGCTTCGTACACGCTGCAGGAGATGCTGACCGTGAAGTCGGACGACGTCAACGGCCGTTCCCGGCTGTACGAGGCCATCGTCAAGGGCGACAACCCGCCGGAACCGGGGATACCGGAATCCTTCAACGTCCTCGTCAAGGAACTCCAGAGCCTGGCCCTGGACGTCCAGCTCGAAGAATGAAACGGTTAACACCTCACGAGCGGCGTTCCCGGAAGGACTCCGGCCGCCGACATGCCGACCCGAGGCTTGCAGCGATGATAATGATCAGGAGGTGTCACCAGTGGTCGATCTAATGCACAAGCAGCCCAAGAACCGCAGCACGATCCGGATACAACTGGCCTCCCCCGAAACGATCCGCAGGTGGTCCTACGGAGAAGTGACGAAACCGGAGACCATCAACTACCGGACCTTCAAGCCGGAACGCGACGGCCTCTTCTGCGAACGCATCTTCGGTCCCGTGAAGGACTGGGAATGCAACTGCGGCAAGTACAAGCGGATCCGTTACCGCGGCGTCATCTGCGACCGTTGCGGCGTGGAAGTCACCCAGGCGAAGGTGCGGCGGGAACGGCTCGGACACATCGAGCTGGCCGTCCCGGTCTGCCATATCTGGTATTTCAAGTCGCCCCCCAGCCGCATCGGCAACCTGCTGAACCTCTCCATCCGGAACCTGGAACGGGTGATCTACTACGAGTCCTACGTCATGCTGGACCCGGGAAACACCGAGTACCAGATCGGCGAGATCATCGACCAGGACACCTTCATGGACCTCGAGGAGGCGGGCCATGAGTTCGAGGCGGACATGGGCGCGGGCGCCCTGCGCCGCCTGCTGTCCGAGATCGACATCGAAGAGCTTTCCGTCGAGCTGCGGACCCGGGTACGGATGGAAACGTCGGTACAGCGGAAGAACGACGCGCTGAAGCGGCTGAAGGTGGTCGAGGCGTTCCGGAACTCCAACGGACCGGACTCCGACGGCAACCGGCCCGAATGGATGATCATGGAAGTGCTGCCGGTCATCCCTCCCGACCTGCGGCCGCTGGTGCCCCTGGAAGGCGGAAGGTTCGCCACCTCCGATCTCAACGACCTGTACCGGCGCGTCATCAACAGGAACAACCGGCTCAAGAAACTGCTCGAGATCCGCGCGCCCGACGTCATTCTGCGCAACGAGAAGCGCATGCTGCAGGAAGCGGTGGACGCGCTGCTCGACAACGGCCGCCGTTCGCGGGCCGTGCGGGGAGACGGGAACCGTTCCCTCAAGTCCCTCTCGGACCTGCTCAAGGGCAAGCAGGGGCGTTTCCGCCAGAACCTGCTCGGCAAGCGGGTGGACTACTCGGGCCGTTCCGTGATCGTGGTGGAACCCGAGCTCAAGATCCACCAGTGCGGGCTGCCCAAGAACATCGCCCTGGAGCTCTTCAAGCCCTTCATCATCCAGCGGCTGGAAGACAGGGGCTTCGTGCAGACGGTCAAGAGCGCGAAAAAGATCGTTGAACGCGAGGAACCCGAGGTCTGGGACATCCTCGAGGAGATCATCAAAGACCACCCGGTCCTGCTGAACCGGGCGCCCACCCTGCACCGGCTGGGTATTCAGGCCTTCATGCCGGTGCTCGTGGAAGGCAAGGCCATCCGCATCCATCCGCTCGTCTGCGAAGCCTTCAACGCCGACTTCGACGGCGACCAGATGCCGGTGCACGTCCCCATGTCCTTCGAGGCCCAGATCGAGGCCCGGGTGCTGATGCTGTCCTCGAACAACATCCTCGATCCGAAGAACGGGCAGCCGATCTGCGCGCCCAGCAAGGACATCGTCCTGGGATGCTACTACCTGACCAAGGAGCTCACGGGCTGCCGGGGCGAAGGCAAGATCTTCTCGAGCGTTTCCGAGGTGATGCTCGCCTTCGACAACGACCTCGTGGATCTCCATGCCTTGATCAAGCTGCGCCACGAGGGGAAGATGATGGAAACGACCGTCGGCCGGGTCATCTTCAACCAGATCCTGCCGCCGGAGATCGGCTTCCAGAACGAGGTGTTCGACAGCAAGGCCATTCGGGACATGGTGGCCACCGTATACCGCCAGCTGGGGAACTACCGCACCTGCGTGCTCCTCGACGAAGTCAAGCGGCTGGGCTTCCACTACGCGACCCTTTCGGGCCTGACGTCGGGCATCGACGACGTGGTCATCCCCGACGAGAAGGCGCAGATGATCAGTGACGCGGAAGCCGAGGTGCTGTCCATCCAGGAACAGTACGAGGGCCACGCCATCACCGAGGGCGAGCGCTACAACAAGGTGATCGACGTATGGCAGCACACCCGGACCAAGCTGAACGAAGTCGTCGAGACCACGCTGGAGGAATCGGACGACGGCTTCAATCCCTTCTACATGATGATGGCCTCCGGCGCGCGGAGCAAGCTGGACCAGGTGGGACAGCTGTGCGGCATGCGCGGCCTCATGGCCAAGCCCCAGCGGAAGGTCGTCGGACAGGTCGGCGAGTACATCGAGACGCCCATTCTGTCCAACCTCAAGGAAGGGCTCACGGTGCTCGAGTACTTCACCTCCAGCCACGGCGGGCGCAAGGGACTGGCCGACACGGCCCTGAAGACCGCCGAAGCCGGATATCTTACCCGGCGGCTGGTGGACGTGGCGCAGAACGTGATCATCAACGAGGCGGACTGCGGCACGATCCGCGGCATCGAGATCGGCGCCCTGAAAGAGGGCGAGAACGTCATGGAACCGCTGGGCGACCGGGTGCTGGGCCGGGTCGTGCTTGAAGACATCTACGACCCCATCACGCGGGAGTTGCTGACGGCCGGCGGCGAGGAGATCAACGAGGAAGCCGCGGACCTCATCGAACAGCGCGGCGGCGTGCAGTACTCGGCCGATCCCGACGCGGAGATGAGCGAGACCGTAAACATCCGGTCCGTGCTGACCTGCGAGACCAAGCGCGGCGTGTGCGCCCGGTGCTACGGCCGGAACCTCGCCACGGGCTCCATGGTGGAAATGGGCGAGGCCGTCGGCGTCATGGCGGCGCAGAGCATCGGCGAGCCGGGTACGCAGCTGACGCTCCGCACCTTCCACATCGGCGGTATCGCGAGCCGCGACGCCACGCAGAACAAAATTACCACGAAGCAGGCGGGCAAGGCGGTCTTCACCACGGTTGAGACCGTCACCCAGGAGAACGGCCTGCCCGTCGTCATCGGCCGGGCCGGCGAGATTACCATCCTGGACACCGACGACAACCGGCGGGCCCACTTCTACATCCCCTACGGCGCGGTCATGCTCACGGAAGACGGCGACGACGTCGAGGAGAACCAGGCCCTGTTCGAGTGGGACCCCTACAACATCCCGATCATCGCCGTCCATGCCGGCCACGTGCAGCTTGAAGACGTCGTGGCGGGAGAGACGCTCCGTGAACAGCTGGACGACACCACGGGCATGCGGCAGAAGGTGATCACGGAGAACCGGGGACAGCAGGCCCTCCATCCGCGCATCTACATCGCGGACGCCAAGGGCAAGAAGAAGGATGAATATTACCTGCCCACCGGCGCCCACCTGCTCGTCACCGAGTTCACGGACCAGCGCAATACCGAGCGCACCTACGTGGAACCCGGCACGGTCCTCGCGCGCCTGCCGCGCTCCATCGGCAGGACCCGGGACATCACCGGCGGCCTGCCGCGCGTCACCGAACTCTTCGAGGCGCGAAGGCCCAAACCCGAAGAGCGCGCCACGGTGGCGGAGGTGGACGGCGTCGTAAAGGTCGCCGGCATCGTCCGGCGCGCCCGGCGCATTTTCGTACGGGCCGACGATGGATCAGAGCGGGAGTATCAGATTCCACAGGGCCGGCACTTGAGCGTGCGCGACGGCGACCGGGTGCAGGCGGGCGAAGCCCTGTCCGAAGGGTCGATCGACCCCCACGACATTCTGGAGATCCAGGGGGTGAACGCCGTGCAGGAATATCTGGTCAACCATATCCAGGAAGTCTACCGAATGCAGGGCGTGAGCATCAACGACAAGCACGTGGAAGTCATCGTGCGTCAGATGCTCCAGAAGGTCAAGGTGGACGACCCGGGCGACACGGATTTTCTGAAAGGCGAAGACGTAGATCGTGGCCGTTTCCAGTCGGAAAACGACCGCGTGCTGCGCGAGGGCGGCGACCCGGCGACGAACCAGCCGCTGCTGCAGGGCATCGCCAAGGCGGCACTCAGTACCGACAGTTTCGTCTCGGCGGCAGCGTTCCAGGAAACGACCCGCGTGCTGACCCAGGCGGCCATAGAGGGCAAGCGGGACGCGCTCCTCGGGCTGAAGGAGAACGTGATCATGGGTCACCTGATTCCCGCGGGCACCGGGCTGGACCGGTACAGCCAGATGCGGCTCGTGGACGAAGAGGGCAACGAGATCGAGCCGCCGGCCATCGAGCCGGAGCCGCTCTTCGACGCGGAGGCGGTGAATGGCGACGCGGAAGCGGCGAGTGCGGAAGCGGCGAGCGCGGATGCGGAAGCGGCGAGCGCGGAAGCCGAAGCGGTGAATGGCGACGCGGAATCAGCGAGCGTAGACGCCGAATCGGCGAGCGCGGATGGGAAGGCCGAGACCTCGGAAACGGTGCAGAACGTGGCCGAGGCCGAAACGCCGCCCGTGGAAACCGTCTGACGCGTGTAGACGCAGGCTTGGGACCGGGTGCCGCCGGGATGACGGCGGCGCTCGTTTTTTTGGCAAAAAGCGCTTGACACCGTAAACGGAACTGATTAAATTTTTCGACCTATGGCTTTTGGGGGAAATGTGTTTTGACCGGACCCCCGAAACCCGTGTTTCAAAGGCTTGTCCGGGTCGGTACAACAGGGAAGGTTGGGCGGAAATGCCAACGATAAACCAGCTCATACGCCACGGCCGGAAGAAGGCGCAGCGCAAGACGAAATCACCCGCATTGCGCGGCAGTCCCCAGAAACGGGGCAACTGCCTGCAGGTGAAGACGCAGACGCCCAAGAAGCCGAATTCGGCGCTGCGGAAAATAGCCCGCGTACGCCTGATGAACGGCATCGAGGCCACCTGTTACATCCCGGGCGAGAGCCATAACCTGCAGGAGCACAATATCGTCCTGGTCCGGGGCGGCCGGGTGAAGGACCTGCCCGGCGTGCGGTACCACATCATCCGCGGCGCGCTGGATGCCAGCGGAGTGCCCGACCGGCGCAACGGGCGTTCGAAATACGGAACCAAGAAGCCCAAGTAGGCTGAAAGCATACCTGGTCGCAAGTTCGGGAGCATGAGATGGCGAGAAGGAAAGAAGTCGTAAGACGGGAACCGGAGCCGGACTGGAAGTACAACAGCGTACTGGTATCCAAGTTCATCAACGGATTGATGCGCAAGGGGAAGAAGAGCGTCGCGGAACGCGTATTCTACCAGGCCCTCGATCTGATCGAAGAGCGAACGAGCCAGGAACCGCTGCCCGTTTTCGAGAAGGCGATCAAGATCGTCGGTCCCGTCGTGCACGTCAAATCCCGCCGGGTGGGCGGTTCGACCTACCAGGTTCCCGTGGAAGTGCGGGACGACCAGCAGCGGGCCATGGCGATTCGCTGGATCATCGAAGCCGCGCGGGCCCGTTCCGAGAAGAACATGTTCGAGTGCCTGGCGGGAGAGTTTACCGCCGCCGCCAAGGGGGAGGGCGCCGCCGTCCGCCGCAAGGAAGAGACGTACCGGATGGCGGAAGCGAACCGGGCCTTCGCCCATTACAGGTGGTAGCGGCGTAACGGTATCACGTCGAAACAGTAAAAACGGATCATCCCTCGCGATGATCCGTACTTTATGAGGTTGATGAAACAGTGACTGAAACAACGATCAAGCCGAAAGAAAAAATGTCTACGGAATCTCGAAAACACGCTTCCGAATCGAACCTGGAAAAGACCAGGAACATCGGAATCATGGCCCATATCGACGCGGGAAAGACGACCACCACCGAACGCATCCTTTATTATACGGGACGCGTGCGGAGAATGGGCGAGGTGCACGACGGCGCCGCGACCATGGACTGGATGGAGCAGGAGCGCGAGCGCGGCATCACGATCACGTCCGCGGCCACGACGTCCTTCTGGCGCGACCACCGGGTCAATATCATCGATACGCCCGGACACGTCGACTTCACGGTCGAGGTGGAAAGATCGCTGCGCGTGCTTGACGGCTCCGTGGCGATTTTTTGTGCCGTGGGCGGCGTCGAGCCGCAGTCCGAGACCGTGTGGCGGCAGGCCGACAAGTACGGCGTGCCCCGCCTGGCCTACGTGAACAAGATCGACCGCGTCGGGGCGGACTTCCACCAGGTCGTCTCCATGATCCACGAACGGCTCGGGACCAACGCCATCCCGATCCAGCTGCCCATCGGCGCCGGCGACCTGTTTACCGGGTCCATCGACCTGGTCGCCATGAAAGCCCGCAGCTACCATGAAGACAACATGGGCGCCACCTACGACGAGCACGACATCCCGAAGGACCTGGCCGATTACGCCGCGGAACACCGGGCCAAGCTGATCGAAAGTCTCGCCGAAGTGGACGAGGAACTGATGGAAACCTACCTGGCCGGCGAGGAACCGACGGCTTCCGAACTGCAGGGCGCCATTCGCCGGGCCACGCTGTCGGTCAGCCTGATCCCCGTTCTGGTGGGCTCTTCCTTCCGCAACAAGGGCGTACAGGCGCTGCTCGACGCAATCGTCGACTACCTGCCGTCGCCCCAGGACGTACCGCCCGTCACGGGCAAGAACACGCTGACCGGCGAGCAGGAAACGCGGGAGAGCGTGCCCGACGCGCCGCTGTCGGGCGTCGCCTTCAAGATCATGACCGATCCCCACGTCGGCAAGCTGGCCTTCTACCGGATCTATTCCGGTACGCTGCCCGCCGGCTGTTACGTGCTGAATACCCGAACCGGCCGACGGGAGCGGATCAGCCGGATACTGCAGATGCACGCCAACAAGCGGGAACAGCTCAAGGCGGCCGAAGCGGGCGATATCGTCGCGCTCGTGGGCGTGAAAGAAGTGGCGACCGGCGATACGCTTTGCGATCCGGAGTGGCCCATCGCCCTCGAAGCGATGGAGTTTCCGAAGCCCGTCATGTCCGTCGCGGTCGAGCCCAAGACCCGGGCGGACGAAGAAAAGCTCAGCCAGTCCCTCCAGAAGCTCTCCGAAGAAGATCCCACTTTCCGCGTACATACCGATGAAGAAACCAGCCAGCTGATCATCTCCGGCATGGGCGAGTTGCACCTCGAGATCCTGGTGGACCGCATGCTGAGAGAGTTCCGCGTGGAAGCGAACGTGGGGCGTCCCCAGGTCGCCTACCGGGAGACCATCGGCACGGCCATAAAGAGCGAAGGCCGGTTCGTGCGGCAGTCGGGCGGACGCGGGCAGTTCGGGCACGTGTGGCTCGAAATGGAACCGATGACGGACGGGGACGGCGTGGAATTCGTGAACGGCATCGTCGGCGGGGTCATCCCGCGGGAGTTCATCTCTTCCGTGGAGGCCGGTGTCCGGGAAGCCGCCCATAACGGCGTGCTCGCCGGATATACCGTGCAGGGCGTAAAGGTCACCCTGTACGACGGCTCCTACCACGAAGTCGATTCGTCCGAGGTTGCCTTCAAGGTGGCGGCCTCCATGGCCTTCCAGGACGGCATGCGCAAGGCCGAACCCGCGTTGCTGGAACCGGTCATGGACGTGGAAGTGGCGGTCCCCAGCGAATACGTGGGCACCGTGGTCGGCGATCTGAACGCGCGCCGGGGTCGCATCGGCGGGATCATCCCCCGGACGGACGCGCAGGTCGTGGCGGCCACCGTTCCCTTAAGCGAGATGTTCGGCTACACGACGGCGCTGCGTTCCGCCACGCAGGGACGGGCCGTGTCCACCATGCAGTTCTCGCATTACGCGGAAGTACCCGAGCAAATCAAGCAGGAGATTCTGGAAAAGATTCGCGGCGGCGCATAACGGTTTATTATCTGGAGGATTTGCAGCATGTCGAAGGAAAGATTCGAGCGTACCAAGCCCCACGTGAACATCGGCACGATCGGTCACGTGGATCACGGCAAGACGACCTTGACGGCGGCGATCACCAAGGTCCTGGCCGAGCAGGGGCTGGCCGAGTTCCAGGATTACGACCAGATCGACAACGCGCCCGAAGAGAAGGAGCGCGGCGTCACCATCAACGTGCACCACGCCGAGTACGAGACCGCCAACAGGCACTACGCCCACGTGGACTGTCCCGGACACGCCGAC
>JAJEEG010000007.1 GCA_022821085.1 Candidatus Latescibacterota bacterium
TACCAAATTCAAGGCCCAGGTCTACGTCCTCAAGCAGGAGGAAGGCGGAAGGCATACCCCCTTCTTCAACAACTACCGGCCCCAGTTCTACTTCCGCACCACCGACGTCACCGGGTCGGTCGCACTGCCCTCCGGCGTGGAGATGGTCATGCCCGGGGACAACGTAGACATGGAAGTCAATCTCATGCAGCCCATCGCCATGGACCGGGAACTGCGCTTCGCCATCAGAGAAGGCGGCAGAACCGTCGGCGCGGGCGTCGTCACCGAAGTCATCGAGTAGCAAGGGAGAAGGAGGCCGTCATGGCCAACCAGGCGGACCAGAAGATCAGAATCAGGCTGAAGGCCTGCGACCACGCCATGCTGGACAAGTCGGCCAGGGAGATCACCCAGGCGGCGCAGCGGGCCGGCGCGCGGGTCATGGGACCCATACCGCTGCCGACGAAACGGACCGTGTATACCGTCCTTCGCTCTCCCTTTATCGACAAGAAGTCGCGGGAACAGTTCGAAACGCGCGTGCACAAGCGCCTGATCGATATCTATGACACGTCGCAGCAGACGGTGGACGCGCTCCTGAAGCTGGACCTGCCCGCCGGCGTGGACGTGGAAATCAGGGTGTAGGAGTCTAAAGAGATGCACGGACTGATCGGCAGGAAAATAGGGATGAGCCAGGTCTTTGCCGAGAACGGCGACGCGGTGCCGGTCACGGTGATCGAGGCCGGTCCCTGCTACGTCACCCAGGTGAAGACGCTGGAACGCGACGGCTACGAGGCGGCGCAGATCGGCTTCGAAGCGAAGAAGGAGAAGCAGACGACCCGGCCGCTGCAGGGCCACTTCAAGAAGGCGAAGGTCGAGCCGCAGCGTATCGTCCGCGAGGTCGAGGTGGCGGACATCGAGGCCTGCGAACCCGGCCAGGTCGTCGGCGCGGACATTTTCGAGACCGGCGAACTCGTGGACGTAACGGGTTACTTCAAAGGCCGGGGGTTCCAGGGCGTCGTCAAGCGGCACGGTTTCCGGGGCGGCGACAAGACCCGGGGACAGAGCGACCGCTGGCGCCATCCCGGATCGATCGGGCAGAGCGCGACGCCGTCCAAGGTCTTCAAGGGCACCCGCATGGGCGGACGGATGGGCAACAAGCGCGTGACCGTCAGGAACCTGCAGGTGGTCGGCGTGGACGCCGAGAAGAACATCCTCCTGGTGAAAGGCGCGGTGCCGGGACACCGGAACGGATACGTACTGATCAACCGGGCCGGGTAATCGGACGGCCTGGACCTGAAGGCACGTTGGGAGAAATCATGCCGGTAGTAGCGAAATTGTACAACAGCGACGGGACGGAACAGGGCCAGATCGATCTCGAAGAATCGGTCTTCGGCATTTCCGCCAATGCGCACGCCATGTACGAAGCGGAGAAGATGTACCGTGCCAACCAGCGGCAGGGCACGGCCAGCGCGCAGACCCGTTCGGAGGTGTCCTACACCGGAAAGAAGATGTTCAGGCAGAAGGGCCTGGGCAGGGCGCGCATGGGCTCGCGAAGGTCACCGATTCGCATCGGGGGCGGAAGAGCCCACGGGCCGAAGCCCCGCAGCTACCGGTACGAGATACCGAAGAAAGTGCGTCGCCTCGCGCTCAAGTCCGTGCTTTCGACCCGCGCGCAGAGCGGTTCCGTGCTCGTGATCGAGTCGCTCGAGTTCGATGCGCCGAAGACGCGTCAGATGGTTTCCGTGCTGTCCAACATGAACGTGCGCGACAGGAAGTGCCTGGTGCTCATGGACCGAAGCGACGACGCCGTGTACAAGTCCTGCCGCAACATCGTCGACGTGGACATCAACGTGGCCACGGACACCCACGTGCACGAAATACTGCGCAGCGACTGCCTCATCTTTACGCGCGAAGGACTGAAGCAGGTGGAGGAGGCGTTGAAATCATGACGAAGGACCCACGGGCCATCGTATCGCGCCCCCTGGTGACGGAGAAGAACCACGTGCTTCAGGAAGAGCAGAACAAGTACGTGTTCGAAGTGGCCAGGGACGTGAACAAGCTGGAAATCAAGCGGGCCATCGAAGAGATCTTCGACGTGCAGGTCGAGTCGGTGCGCACGCTCCGCATGAAGGGCAAGGTAAAACGTCTCGGACGTTTCGAGGGACGGCGGCCCGACTGGAAGAAGGCCATCGTGAAACTCGCCGACGGCGACATCATCGACCTGTACACGGGAACCTGATCGCCGGGCCGTGACTGAGCACGACCAGGCGCGGCCAGACGCGGCCAGAACAGGAATACAAGCTATGGCAGTACGCACATTCAGACCCAAGACCCCCGGCCAGCGGTTCAAGACCGTGTCCTCCTTCAAGGAGATCACGAAGGAAACGCCGGAGTCCTCCCTCGTCCGTCCCCTGAAGAAATCGGGCGGGCGGAACAACCTGGGACGCATGACGGCCCGCCACCGCGGCGGCGGCCACAAGCGGCGCTACCGCGTTATCGATTTCCGGCGCGACAAGACCGGCGTCCCGGCCAGGGTCCATGCCATCGAGTACGATCCGAACCGTTCGGCGCGGATCGCGCTGCTGCACTATGCGGACGGCGAGAAGCGCTACATCCTCGCGCCGCTCGGCCTGTCGGTGGGCCATACGGTCATGTCCGGAAGCCAGTCGGAGATCCGGAGCGGCAACCACATGCCCCTGGTCCACATCCCCCTGGGTACGATGCTGCACAACATCGAGCTCACGCCCGGGCGCGGCGGACAACTCGTACGGTCCGCCGGCGGGGCCGCCCAGTTGATGTCGCGGGACGGCGGCTTTGCCCAGTTGCGCCTGCCCTCCGGGGAAATCCGGCGGGTACCCGAGGCCTGTTCCGCCACGATCGGGCAGGTGGGCAACACGGACCACGAGAACATATCGCTCGGCAAGGCCGGACGCGCCCGGTGGCTGGGGCGGCGCGGCTATTCCCGCGGCGTGGCGAAGAACCCGGTGGATCACCCTATGGGCGGCGGAGAGGGCAAGAGTTCGGGCGGCCGGCATCCCGTGTCCCCGTGGGGAAAGAAGACCAAGGGCTTGCGGACGCGCAAGAAGAACAAGAAATCGGATTCGCAGATCATCAAGCGGCGTAAATAGTCGAGGGAAGATCGCGGGAGGCGATGATGGGGCGTTCGGTCAAGAAGGGGCCGTACATTGACGAAAGCGTAAAGAAGAAGATCGACGAACTGAACCGGACCGGCGAGAAGCGGGTGGTCCGTACCTGGGCCCGCGCGTGCACGATCACGCCGGACTTCGTCGGCCACACGCTGGCCATACACAACGGGAACAAGTTCATACCGGTCTACATCTCGGAGAACATGGTGGGCCACAAGCTCGGTGAATTCGCGCCGACACGCACCTACCGGGGGCACAGCGGACGGGTCACGGAACGGTCCACGCAGCTTAAGTAACCGGACGCAAGGAACTAAGGGAGAACCAAAAAGATGGAAGCCCGTGCAACGGCGCGGCAGGTACGCGGCTCCGCACGAAAGATACGCCAGGTGGCGGACATGATCCGCGGCCGGTCCGTGCAGGAAGCCCTGAACATTTTGCAGTTCGTGCCCAAGGCGTGCGCCCGGCCGCTCGAGAAGACCGTGCGGTCCGCGACGGCGAACGCCATGAACGTGGACGACGAACACACGCTGGATATCGAGGACCTGAAGATCAAGACTGTTTACGTCGACGGCGGTCCGGTCATGAAACGCATCCATTACGGACCCCGCGGCAGCGCGTCCACGATCCGGAAGCGCACCAGCCATATTACCGTGGTGGTCGCGGACTAGCCTTGACTAGCCCGGAACGGCCCGGACCGGATCGGCCAGGCGCGGACGGCCGTCCACCCGGAAAGTTCCGACGACAGGAGTTGACCAAGTGGGCCAGAAAACACATCCGATCGGTTTCCGTCTTGGCGTGATCAAGACCTGGCAGTCCAACTGGTATTCGGACCGGAACATGGCGGATCTGCTCCAGGAAGACCTCATGATCCGCCGCTACGTCAAGAGCCGCCTCTCGCGGGCCGGCATCGCCAAGGTCGAGATCGAGCGGGCGCCGCAGAAGGCCACCATTACCATCCACACCGCCCGCCCCGGCATCGTGATAGGACGCAAGGGCGCCGAAGTGGACAAGCTCAGGGATGAACTCCAGCATCTGACCGGAAAAGAGATCTACATCAACATACAGGAAATCCGCCGGCCGGAACTGGACGCCCAGTTGATCGGCGACAGCATCGCCCGGCAGATCGAACAGCGGATCAGTTTCCGCAGGGCCATGAAGAAATCCATCACCGCGGCCATGCGCATGGGCGCCGAGGGCATCAAGATCACCTGCGGCGGCCGGCTCGGCGGCGCGGAGATGGCCCGGACCGAGTCCTTCAACGACGGACGCGTACCGCTGCACACGCTCCGGGCGGACATCGACTACGCGCGGTCCACCGCCCACACCACCTACGGGTGCATCGGCATCAAGGTGTGGATCTGCAAGGGCGAGATCATCAAGGGTGAAGAAGGAGAAGCCGGGGCAGGACAGGCTACGTTATAGGTTGGGTCGCCGGGCGCGTCCGTGACCGGACAGGCGGCCATACAGGACTGGTTGCCCCCGCGCTCCCGACCGGTTAAGGGACCATTCGAGGAGAGATCGAGATGTTGATGCCGAAGCGACTGAAGTACCGCAAGAGACAGCGCGGCCGCATGACGGGCATCGCGACGCGCGGCGCCACGCTGGAATTCGGCGATTACGGTATTCAGGCGCTCGAACCGGGCTGGATCACCAACCGGCAGATCGAAGCGGCCCGTATCGCCATGGTCCATCACATGCGGCGCGGCGGCAAAGTGTGGATCCGGATCTTTCCGGACAAGGTCCTCACCGAAAAACCCGCTGAAACACGCATGGGTAAGGGCAAGGGCAGTCCCACCGGCAACTGGGTGGCCGTGGTGAAGCCCGGACGCATTCTTTTCGAACTGCGGGGCGTGGCCTCCGATATGGCCCGGGAGTCCATTGCGCTGGCCCAGCAGAAGTTGTCGGTCAAGACCCGCCTGGTGGTCCGCGAAGACCTCTAGCGGGCCTGTTCTCGAGGAAGGGAAGGCATGAAACTGTACGAACTTCGTCAACTGTCCGAGACAGAGCTCCGCGACCGGGTGGCCGAATTGAGGGAAGAGATCTTCAACCTGAACTTTCAGAAGGCGACGCGGCAGATGGCGGATGCGAAACGCATCTCGTCGTCGCGCCGGGAAATCGCCCGGATTCTTACGCTCCTGCACGAGGATGAACTCCAGATCCGATCCATCCAGGCGGTGAGCGACGAGAACCGGGAAGACGGACAGGGTGATCCGGGAGAAGACGAATGAAGGAGCGGGGACACAGGAAGAACCGCGTGGGACGCGTGCTCAGCAACAAGATGGAGAAGACCATCACCATCGCCGTCGAACGGACGGTAAAGCATCCTTTCTACGGCAGGTACGTAAGGCGCACCACCAAGCTGACGGTCCACGACGAGGAACAGACGTGCCGGATCGGCGACATCGTCCGGGTCACGGAGACGCGTCCGCTGAGCAAGAACAAGCGCTGGCGGCTGACGGAAGTCATCCAGCGCGCGGAACAGGTCTAGTCTTCCCAATAGGCATGGCGGCCGTATCGGGAAGACGGCGAACGGGATGGAAACGAAATGATTCAAGAGTATACCTGGCTGAACGTCGCAGACAACACGGGCGCCCGGCAGGTCCGCTGCATCAAGGTCCTGGGCGGCACCGGCCGGCGGTACGCCAGCGTGGGCGACAAGTTCGTGGGATCGGTGAAGGAAGCCGCTCCCGGCGGTTCGGTGAAGAAGGGCGAGGTGGTAAAGGCCGTGGTCGTGCGGGTCCGCAAGGAAGTGCGGCGCCGCGACGGGACCTACATCCGGTTCGACGAGAACGCGGCCGTGCTGATCGACGACCAGGGCGAGCCGAGGGGAACGCGCATATTCGGCCCCATCGCCCGGGAACTGCGCGAGCGCGAATACACCCGCATCGTCTCGCTCGCCCCCGAGGTCCTCTAGGGTCCGGATGGCCGGCGGGAAGGAGCTGATCGGATGCATGTCAAGAAGGGCGATACCGTCGTAGTGCTCACCGGCGATGCCCGCGGCGAGACCGGACGGGTGCTGAAGGTGTTGCCGGAAAAGAACAAGGTCATCGTGGAAGGGCTGAACTTCGTAACGCGGCACACGCGGCCCACCCAGACCAATCCGCAGGGCGGCCGGCTCGAGAAAGAGGCCCCCTTGCACGCGTCCAACGTGAAAGTGATCGCCGAGGGATAACGGGAATACGAACATGGCACGATTGAAAGAACAATACAACAGCGAGATCAGGCCCGCGCTTCTGCAGCACTTCGGCTACGGCAACACCATGCAGGTGCCGCGGATCGAGAAAGTGGTCCTGAACATGGGCGTGGGCGAGGGGTCGCAGAACGCCAGCCTGCTGGACAGCGCCGTTTCGGAACTGACGGCGATTACCGGGCAGAAGGCCGTGGTGACCCGGGCCAGGAAGTCCATTTCGAATTTCAAGATACGGGAAGGCATGCCCGTCGGCTGCCGGGTGACCCTCCGGGGCGCCCGCATGTACGAGTTTCTCGATCGCCTGATCAACGTGGCGATCCCCCGTATCCGCGACTTCCGAGGCGTGTCGACGAGGTCGTTCGACGGCCGGGGCAACTATACCCTCGGGTTGACCGAGCAGACGATCTTTCCGGAAATCGACTACGACCAGGTCGACCTGTTCCGGGGCATGGACATCACGATCGTAACTTCGGCGGAAACCGACGAAGAGAGTGCGGAGCTGCTCAGGCATCTCGGCATGCCCTTCAGGGATCAGCCGGTTTAGAGCCGGAAATCTGAAATACCGAGAGGGGGACGAGTGGCCAAGAAGTCGTTGATCGCAAAGGCGAATAGAAAGCCGAAATACAAGGTGCGCGCGTACAGCCGCTGCAGGCAGTGCGGACGCCCCCGCGCCTACATGCGCCGCTTCGGAATCTGTCGCATCTGTTTCCGGACGCTGGCCCTGCAGGGCGAGATTCCGGGTGTGACGAAGGCCAGTTGGTAGCAGCACGGGGCCGTTTCGAGAGGGAGAATAAGCAAGATGTCAATGACGGATCCGATCGCGGATATGCTGACCCGGATACGCAACGCGTGCCAGGCGAAACACCAGCGGGTCGAAGTACCGGCCTCGAAGGTAAAGGCGGAAATCGCCCGTATCCTGTTGAACCACAAGTTCATCAGCCACTATACCCAGGTGGAAGACGGGAAGCAGGGCATCATCCGGATATACCTCAGGTACGGGCCGGTGGGCGAGTCGATCATTTCCACGCTCAAGCGCATCAGCAAGCCCGGCCGGCGCGTGTACGTTAAGGCGGACCGCCTGCCCAGGGTCCTGAACGGCCTCGGCGTGGCCATTTTGAGCACGCCCAAAGGCATCGTCACGGACCGCGAAGCACGCCAGCTGAACACGGGCGGCGAGGTGTTGTGTTACATCTGGTAGCCAGGAACACCGGAAGGAGTCGGGGTGTCACGAATAGGTAAACTGCCGATAGCGATCCCGGACGGGGTCCAGGTTTCGATAGACGACCGGAACGTCAAGGTGAAGGGTCCGAAGGGCGAGCTTTCCCACCGGATACCCACGCAGATCAGCGCCGTTCTGGAAGACGGGCACCTGGTGGTGGCGCGTCAGAACGAATCCAGGCAGTCGCGCGCCCTGCACGGGCTGAACCGTTCACTGATCGCCAACATGGTGGAAGGCGTCGTCAGCGGGTATGACCGGACGCTCGAGATCGTCGGCGTGGGCTACCGGGCGGAGCTCAAGGGCAGCAACCTGACGCTCACCCTGGGGTATTCCCACCCCGTGATCTTCCAGGCGCCGCCGGACGTGGACCTCGAGGTGACCGATGGCAACCGGATAACGGTCCGGGGCATCGACAAGCAGCTCGTGGGCCAGGTGGCCGCGGTGATCCGGTCGTTCAAGAAGCCGGAGCCCTACAAGGGCAAGGGCATACGCTACGACGACGAACAGGTACGCAGGAAGGCCGGCAAGACCGGGGCGGCCTGACGGGAGGACGGGTAAAAGGAACATGTCCAGGAAAACGCAACAGAAAGCCAGGATGCGGAAGGTCCGCCATCGCCGGGTAAGGAAATCCATCCGGGGCGATGCGGCCCGGCCGCGACTGAATGTCTTCAGGAGTCTCAAGCACATCTACGCCCAGGTCATCGACGATACCGCGGGCGCCACGTTGCTGTCCCTTTCCACCAACACGCCCGAGATCAGATCGCAGCTGGAATCGGGGATGGACCGGAAAGCGCAGAGCAGGATCGTGGGCAAGGTGCTGGGAGAGAAGATGAAGGCGCAGGGCGTGTCCAGCGTGACCTTCGACCGCGGCGGATACCAGTATCACGGCCGGGTGAAGGAACTCGCGGAAGGCGTGCGCGAAAGCGGACTTGAATTTTAGAAAATCCGCGCCGCCAGGGCCGGAACGTCCGGCGTATTATTACTGATGAAGGGAGCGTAAATTGCCGAGAATCAATCCCGATGAGTTCGATCTGTCGTCGGAACGCCTGGTCGATATAAACCGGGTTGCCAAAGTCGTCAAGGGCGGGCGCACGTTCAGCTTCAACGCGCTGATCGCCGTGGGCGACGGCAACGGCCACGTGGGCCTGGGCATGGGCAAGGCACTGGAACTGTCCGAGGCGATCCGCAAGGCTACGGAAACGGCCCGGAAGCACCTGCACAGGGTGCCGGTGGTCAAAGGCACGATCCCCCACGACGTCATCGGGAGGTTCAGCGCGGCGGAAGTGATCCTGAAACCGGCCTCCCCGGGTACGGGGGTTATCGCCGGGGATGCGGCCCGCGCGGTGCTCGAGTCGGCGGGCATACACAATATCCTCACCAAATCGATCGGTTCCTCCAATCCCTACAACGTGGCCAAGGCGACCCTGCAGGGACTGCTCGATCTGAAAGTGGCCTCCGAGATCGCCGACGCGCGGGACGTGGATATCGAGGAACTGAAAGGGTAGTCTATGGCGACGCGACTGCGCATTACACAGCGGAAAAGCGCCATCGGCAGGCACCGGCGGCAGAAACGGACCCTCGAAGCGCTGGGCATACGGCGGTTGCATCACAGCGCCGTGCATGACGACACGCCCCAGATACAGGGCATGATCGCACGCGTCGGCCACCTGGTGGAAGTGGAAACCATCACGGCGGACGACGAATAGTCGGCGGGTTCAGGGAAGAAAGGAAGACGGCTGTTATGAAAGTCGACGGTTTGACACACGCCTCCGGCGCGGTGCGCAAGGTCAAGCGCCTCGGCCGCGGGCCGGGCTCCGGCACGGGCAAGACCGCCGGCAGGGGGCACAAGGGCCAGCGTTCCAGGTCGGGCAAGAAGATCCACCCGTCTTTCGAAGGCGGTCAGATGCGCCTCGTGCGGCGACTGCCGAAACGCGGGTTCACCAATCTGTTCCGCAAGACCTACCAGATCGTCAACCTTCGCGACCTGGCAGGATGGGACGAAGAGACGGTCGTGAACGCCGAATCGCTGGCGGAACGGCGTCTGGTCCGGAAATCCACGGACCCGGTCAAGATCCTCGGCGAAGGCGAGGTCGACCGGCCGGTGAAAGTGAGCGTCCACAAGGTCAGTGAGTCGGCGCGGCAGAAAATCGAGGCGGCTGGCGGATCGGTCGAGGTGATCTCCGGATGATCGAGGCTTTCCAGAACGTATTCCGGATCCCGGAACTGCGGCGGCGCATCATCTTCACCCTCAGTCTGCTGGCGGTGTACCGGATCGGCGGCCAGATCCCGACGCCGGGCATCGACCACGAGGTGTTGAGCGCCTTCTTCAGCCAGATGGGCGGGACCATATTCGGGCTGTACAACATGTTCGTGGGCGGCGCGTTCGAGCGCGCGACCATTTTCGCCCTCGGCGTGATGCCCTATATCAGCTCGTCCATTATCCTGCAACTGCTGGGGTCCATGTGGCCGTACCTGCAGAAACTCCAGAAGGAGGGACAGGAAGGACAGAAGAAGATCAACCAGTACACGCGCTACGGCACGGTGGTGCTTTCGCTTGTACAGGCGCTCGGCATCAGCTACTGGCTCCAGGACATCCGCGACGAGGTGGGCCGCTCCGCCGTCATCGAACCCGGGGCGGGTTTCATCTTCGTGACGGTCGTCACGATGACGACGGGCACCATATTCCTGATGTGGCTGGGAGAGCAGATCCAGGAGCGGGGCATCGGGAACGGCATTTCGCTGATCATCTTCGTCGGCATCATCGCCCAGTTCCCCATCGCGGTCACGAGCGAGATCGAAGCGGTGATGAACGGGCTGCGCAGCGGTCTCGTCGAGATCTTCATCGTGGCCGTGTGGATCCTGATCATCGCCTCGGTGGTGCTGATCACGCAGGGACAGCGAAGGATCACGGTACAGTACCCGCGGCGCGTGGTCGGCCGCAAGGTGTACGGAGGGCAGAGCACGCACCTTCCGCTGCGCGTCAACGCCGCCGGCGTGATGCCCATCATCTTCGCCCAGTCGATCATGTTCGTGCCGGGCACGTTTTCGAGCTTCTTCCCGAACATGGCCGTGTTCCAGACCATGGTCGAGTGGTTTCAGCCCGGCGCCTTCATCTACAACGCGATGTACGGCCTGTTGATCGTGTTCTTCACGTATTTCTATACATCCATCATTTTCAACCCCGTGGACGTGGCGGACAACATGAAGCGCGTCGGCGGATTCATCCCGGGGATCCGGCCCGGAAAAAGAACGGCGGACTATCTCGATCACATTCTGACACGCATTACGTTGCCCGGCTCGGTGTTTCTGGCGATCATCGCCATCGTGCCGTTTCTCATCATCCGAAGCATGAACGTCTCACTGAGCGCGTCTTCGTTCTTCGGCGGCACCGCGTTGCTGATCGTGGTGGGCGTCGCCCTGGACACGCTCCAGCAAATCGAGTCGCATCTCGTGTCCCGCCACTACGAGGGCTTCATGAAACGCGGCCGCGTTCGCGGCCGGGCGGGCTAGGCTTCGGAACCTTTGTGCCAGGCGCCTTGCGGTCCGCTTGGTCCGCCTGGTCGGCTTGGTCGGTCCGGCGTCCGGGCGCCAGGTGAGCAGGTTATGCGACTGATACTACTCGGAGTGCCGGGGGCGGGAAAAGGCGAGCAGGCAACGAGGCTGTCGGGGAAATTCAGCATTCCGCACGTTTCAACAGGCGACCTGTTGCGGCGGGAGATGGAGGAAGGAACCGAGGTCGGGCGCAGGATATCGGAATTCGTGAACCGGGGCGAACTGGTTTCCGATGCCGTGACGCAGGCCATACTGGAAAACCGATTGCGCGGGGCCGATTGCGCGGCCGGGTTCATCCTGGACGGCTTCCCGCGGAACCTGAACCAGGCCGACTTCCTGCAAGCGGCGCTGGAGCGCATGAGCGCCCCCGTGGACGTGGTGCTCAACATCGAGGTGCCCGACGGTACGGTGATCGACCGCCTGGCCATGAGGAACCGGCTGGACGACGCGCCGGAGACCATACGGCACCGGCTGAAAGTCTACAGGAAGGTTACGGCGCCGCTCGTCGATTACTACGACAGGGCGGGCATTCTGGAACGGATCGACGGCGATGGTTCGCCGGAGGAAGTAACCGAGCGCATACTGACGTGCCTGGCCCGCGAGGCGTAGACCGGGCCAAGCGGACCGGAAACCGATCATGGCCGACGCGGCAGCGAGGCGCGGCCGAACGGTGAGAGGTTGTAACCCATGCCGAAAGAACCCCCGGTACAGGTGGAAGGTACGGTGGTGGAGCCTTTGCCCAATGCGTCATTTCGCGTTGAACTGGAAAACGGCCACAGGGTCCTGGCCCATATATCCGGCAAAGTACGCATGAACTTCATTAAGATCCTGCCGGGCGACAAGGTCATGGTGGAACTGTCGCCTTACGATCTGACACGCGGCCGGATTACCTATCGTTACAAGTAAGCCCGGGCAAGGCTGCATCCGGGGCAAGGTAACGACGGAGAACCCGGCGCAAGCGGAAACGAACCGCAACACGAGGACCGGAAGATGAAAGTACGCGCATCGGTAAAGAAAATCTGTGAACACTGCAAGGTCATCCGCCGCAGGGGCGTCGTGCGAGTGCTCTGTCGCAACCCGCGCCACAAGCAGCGGCAGGGATAGCAACGACCCGTTGCCAAGGAGGGCAAGGTGGCACGTATCGCCGGAATCGATCTGCCTCGCGACAAGCGCGTGGAGATCGGAATCACCTACATTTTCGGAATCGGACTGACAACCGCCCGCAAGGTGCTCGACGCGACCGGCATCGATCCGGAGACCCGCGTCCGGGACCTGACCGACCGGGAGATCACGAAGCTCCGCCAGAGCATCGAAAACGATTACCAGGTCGAAGGCGCGCTGCGCGGCGACATCACGTTCAACATAAGGCGACTGATGGATATCGGTTGTTACCGGGGCCTGCGCCACCGCCGCGGGCTGCCGGTGCGGGGACAACGGACCCGTACGAATTCCCGGATACGCAAGGGACCGCGGCGCACCATCGGTGCGAAGCGCAAGAAGACGTAGCGAGTAACTTAAAACCGTGGAGGTAGAAGGTTGGCTAATGCAAGACGAAGCCGCGCCCGGAGACGAGACCGGCATGTGGACTCCATAGGCGTGGCCCATATCAAGGCGACGTTCAACAATACGATCGTTACCCTCGCCGATCTGCAGGGACACACGATCAGCTGGTCGAGCGGCGGCAAGGGAGGCACGTTCCGCAACTCCCGTAAGAGTACGCCGTTTGCCGCGCAGATCGCCGCGGAAGCCGCGGCGAAGGAAGCCATCGAACTGGGACTGAAGCGCGTCGAGGTCTGGGTGAAGGGACCCGGCGCCGGCCGCGAATCGGCCATTCGGGCCCTGCAAGCCGCGGGTCTCGAGATTTCCGCTATCAAGGACGTTACACCTATTCCCCACAACGGATGCCGGCCTCCGAAAAGACGTCGCGTCTGATCGTGAATCAACGGGCGGACGCCGGGGCCTGAATTGGCCCGCCTGGCGCAGGCCGCCCGGCTCGAGCGTGATAGGAGAGAACATGTCTCGTTATACGGACGCCAACTGTCGTATCTGCCGACGGGAAGGCGTGAAGTTGTTCCTGAAAGGCGATCGGTGCTTTTCCGAGAAATGCGCGGTGGACCGCCGCGCTTTCCCGCCGGGCCAGCATGGTTCCGTCGGGCGCAGGAAACCCACGGAATACGGGCTTCGCCTGCGTGAAAAGCAGAAGACGCGCAAGACGTACGGAATCGGCGAAGGACAGTTCCGCTCGTACTTCGTGAAGGCGGCCCGGACCAAGGGCAACACGGGCGAACGCCTCCTGCAGCTGCTCGAAACCCGGCTGGACAACATCGTGTACCGCCTCGGTTTCGCGCCGTCGCGCAAAGCAGCCCGCCAGCTGGTCCGCCATCGCCATATCGTGGTGAACAACCGCATCGTCAATATCCCCTCGTACATCGTCCGTACGGGTGAAACCATACAGGTCAAGGAGAAGAGCCGCCAGCTCGACTGCATTCACGCTTCCTTAAGCGCCGCGAACCAGCGGCCGGCGGTAAACTGGCTGGACCTGGACAAGACCACGCTGGCCGGACGGCTGCTGGAAGCCCCGATCCGGGAGAATATACCGACACCTGTACAGGAACAGTTGATCATCGAGTTGTATTCGAAGTAGGGCCGTGACACTGCCATCCACGTGTTCACTCGAAGCGCGCGACGAGGGGCAACATACGCTATGAAATTAAAGAATTTCCAGATGCCGAGAGGCGTCTTAGTCGAAGACGATACGGTAACCGATGGCTACACCAAGTTCGTGATCGAGCCGCTGGAGCGGGGATTCGGGACGACGATCGGTAACTCCATCCGGAGGGTCCTGCTCTCCTCCCTGCCCGGAGCGGCCGTGGTCGGCGTCCGGATCGACGGCGTCGCCCACGAGTTCTCCACCATGCCCAACGTGGTGGAAGACGTGGCCGAGATCATCCTGAACCTCAAGGAACTGCGGCTCATCCTGCACAGCGACGAGCCCAAGACGCTGATGCTCGAAGCGGAAGGCAAGGGCGACGTTACCGCCGAAGACATACAGACGGACGCCGACGTGGAGATCCTCAATCCGGACCGTCATATCGCGTCCCTGGACGAGGGCGGACAGTTGCGCATGGAGATCCACGTCGACAGCGGCCGGGGATACGTGATCGCCGAGCAGAACAAGATACCGGACCAGCCCATCGGCGTGATCCCCATGGACGCCATGTTCTCCCCGGTAACGCGCGTGAATTTCCAGGTGGAGAACACGCGGATCGGCCAGCGCACGGACTACGACCGGCTCGTGCTGGAAATCTGGACCGACGCCAGCGTGGGTCCCCAGGACGCCCTGTCCACCGCGTCCCAGATCCTGCGGAACCACCTCCAGCTGTTCATCTCCATTGACGATCAGTTCATCTCCGAGCCCGAAGAGGAAGTAGACGAGAAGGCCGAAGAGATCAAGAAGCTGCTGCAGATGAACGTGGAGGAACTGGAACTGTCCGTCCGCTCCAGCAACTGCCTGCGCGCGGCGGACATCAAGACGCTGGCGGACCTGGTGCAGAAGAGCGAGACCGAGATGCTGAAATACCGGAACTTCGGCCGCAAGTCGCTGACCGAGCTGAGCCAGATCCTCCAGGAGATGGAACTTGGTTTCGGCATGGATATCGAAGAGTACGTCGAGGTAGAAGCGGAAAACACGTAATCGAATGACCTGCGCGCAGGTCATTCCGGCAGTCTGGACAGGAGTATCAGGAATGCGACATCGAAAGCAGGGGCGCGGTCTCAGCCGCTCACCCAGTCACCGCAAGGCGATGCTAAACAACCTGGCCACATCGGTGCTGGACACGGAACGCGTGCAGACCACCACGGCGAAGGCCAAGGAAGTGCGCCGCCTCGTGGAACGGCTCATCACCTTCGGAAAACGCAGAGACCTGCACGCCCGTCGGCAGGTGCTGCGGGTCATCCGCAACGAATCCGTGGTCGCGAAGCTGTTCGGTCCGCTGGCCGACCGCTATGCCGACCGGCCCGGCGGATACACGCGCATCGTACGCATCGGGCACCGGCAGGGCGACGCCGCCGACATGTCGATACTAGAGTTGATCGACCGGGAGGGTCCGGCGGAGGACCAGGCCGACCAGAAGGCGGAAGAAAAGCAAGAAGACACGACGGAGGAGGAAGACGGCGCGGAGGAGAAAGAGACCAGCTGACAGGCCCCCGCGGCCATGACCCGCGACCGCGACCCGGCCGGTAAGGGCGGGCAGGGAGGCCGGCCGGCACGGGTCGGCACTCCTCGGCGTGGAACTTCCGAAATCGTTATAGCACAGTAAAAGGCGGCAACCCGGTGCGGTTGCCGCCTTTTTCGTTGTGGGACGCGAGGCGCGTCGATTACTGGTCTTCGTCCTGTTCCTCGGGCATGAGCACGAACTCGGGATAGGCCTCGATACCGAGTTCCGCCACGTCCTGCCCGAGCCGTTCGACCTGGCTCGTCACCCGGGCGGTCATGACCACGTCGATCAGCTTCCACAGTACCCAGGAGACCAGGAAGACGAAGGCGCCGATCGCGAGGATGCCGATCAGTTGAACGCCGACGTTGCCACCGCTCACGATGCACACCGCCAGTGTGCCCCAGATGCCCGCGAAGAGGTGGGCCGGCACGGCGCCGACCACGTCGTCGATCTTCACCGATTCCAGCAGTTTCATGCCAAGCGTGCAGACGACGCCGCCGATCGCCCCGATGATGATGGCCCAGTAGTGCTGGACCATGTCGGGCCCCGCGGTGATCGAGACCAGGCCCGCGATGGCGCCGTTCAGGCAAGCGAACAGATCGGTGCGGCCGAAGACGGGCCGCGCGCAGAAGAGCGCCATGAGCGCGCCGGCCGCGGCGGCCAGGTTGGTATTGACCAGCACGTGGCTCATGGCCACGGCGTCCAGTGGGCTGCCCAGGGCCAGCTGCGAACCGCCGTTGAACCCGAACCACCCGAGCCAGAGGATGAAGACGCCCAGGGTCACCACCAGCACGTTGGAAGGCGGGGTGGACTTGACCGAACCGTCCTTGCGGTACTTGCCGAGCCTGGGCCCGACGACGATCAGGCCGGCCAGGGCCGCCCAGCCGCCCGTGCTGTGGACGATGGTGGAGCCCGCGAAGTCCTTGAATCCCATCTGGCTGAGCCATCCCTCGCCCCAGGTCCACGCGCCGACGATGGGATAGATGACCCCGGTGAGCACGAGGACGAAGATGAAGAACGACCAGAGCTTGACTCTTTCCGCCAGCGCGCCTGATACGATGGACGCGGCCGTGGCTACGAAGACCATCTGGAAGAACCAGTCCGACATGGTGGAATAGCCCAGCGCGATCACTTCGGCGGCGGCGCTCTCCGAACCGTTGACCAGGGCGATCTCGTCCGTCGTCGGGCCGTAGCCGATCGAGAAGGATCCGATGTAGCTCCCCACGTCGACGTACATGAGATTGTAGCCGACCAAATAGTAGGCGATCCCGGCGATGGAATAGAGGCCGATGTTCTTCAGGCAGATCATGGAGGCGTTCTTGGTCCGCACGGAACCCGATTCCAGCATGGTGAAGCCCGCGCACATCCACATCACCAGGGCGCCCCAGAGCATGAACGAAATGGTGTTGAACACGAACTGGTCCGGCGCCTCGACCGCGATGCTTTCGTGCTCGGCCAGGGCGTACGCGGTCCCGGCGCCGCAGACCACGGCGGCCAGCACGGCCAGCAGTTTCACGGCCGAGATACCGCGGAGCCTGTGTGAGGAGAGGTGGCTGAAGAATGCGCGCATAGAATGATCTCCCGGCTGACACCGATGATGGCAGGTGAGATGGTGGTATATTCGGGACAAAAACTGTTCAGTAGAACAATATGGTTAGCGGAACAAAGTTTATACTACAGGCGCGGTTATTCCGCGTCAAGAATGAATCAATGTCCCGCGCCTGGCTTCCAAGTGGGCGTCGCTTCCAACCGGCGCTGCTGAATTGAATCATCCCAAACCATACCATCGCGACATCTGGTCCGTGAAAATGTTCTGCCCGCCGTGGCTCGGGTGACGCACGGCCAGGGGATCGCATCGACCGAACAGGCGGTTGGCCGTCAAGGCCGCGTCTCTACCCACGGCCACGATCGTGGAAGGCGCCAGCATCCGGACGAGCAGGGAAAGGATCTCTTCTCCCGCCGCGCGCTCCCGTGCGTTGTGCTTTCTGTTGCTGAAAGGATCGCCCGGGTCGTGGGGGTGCAGAGGGAATACGTTCCAAAGAAATACAGGCGCGTCTATACGGGACAGCACGTTCCAGATTGCACGGGCCGATCGTTCGCCGGCCATGCCGCCCCGGGTCGGGCTTTGAACGGCCAACCCCCATCTCCGCCCGTGTTCGGGGAGGTGGTCGTCGTCCGTGAAGGCCAGGCCCGTCCGCCTGCCGCCTCGATAGCCGATATCTCGGCCGATCCACAGCGCGTCTACCGGCCGCTCACGCGCCGCCTCGAGTACGGACCGCAGGATCCTTGATCGCCGCTTCGGGGCGTCCGCCAGGTCGTAGACGGGGCAGCGGTCCACGTACGGGTTGAACGCGTGATCGAATTCGAGTTGCTGCAGGGATTTAACGAACGAGGCGGGGGTCATGGTGGGCGGTAGTCAGGAAGCTGCTATACTTCGGTTCCCTCGTTGAGCATCGCCAGGTACCTGTCGTAGACGTATAGCCGGTTGCGGCGCCTTCCCGTGATTTCCCGGGCGATACCGAGTCTGACCAGAGACTCCATCGCCGTAGCCGTAGCCTGGAATGATAGACCTGTCTCCTCGCGGGCGACGGCAAGGGACAGAAGTAAATGTGATTTCAAGGCTTCATGTACGCGTAAAGCTGATCCTGCTCTTCTGCCCGCGGATTCTTCGATCCGGTTTCGATCTCTTCTGAACATCTTGTTCAACTGTTCAACCGTGCCGACGGCTCCTTCAGCCGTCAGTTTAACCCCTTCGAGAAAAAAAGTGAGCCATGCTTCCCAGTTTCCGGTAAGGCGTACTTTGTTAAGCAACTCGTAGTACTCGCTGCGATGCTGCTTGAAGTACAGGCTCAGATACAGCATGGGTTGATGCAGTATCCCCGCGTGGCATAACAACATCGTAATAAGCAACCTGCCCACTCGGCCATTGCCATCGAGAAAAGGGTGAATCGTTTCAAACTGCACATGGGCGAGTCCCGCTCGAAGCAACACCGGCAACCCGTCGTCCGTCGCGTGCAGAAAACGCTCTAGTGAAGCCATGCAGTCCTGCACTACGGTGTGCGGCGGGGGTACATAGATGGCGTTGCCGGGACGAGTACCTCCAATCCAGTTCTGCGACCGCCGGAACTCGCCCGGCGATTTCGTACTGCCACGACCGTGTGACAGGAGTATTCCATGTGTTTCACGAATCAATCGATTCGATAACGGGAAATTGTTGTTCAGACGTTTCAGTCCATGTTCCATCGCCGCGACATAATTCGAAACTTCATGCACATCGGCGTCGGGTGCGCCAGGTGCATCCTCGAGTTCGAAGAGCAGGAGATCGGATAACGAGGACTGCGTTCCTTCGATCTGGGATGAGAGCACGGCTTCTTTACGCACATAGGTATACAGAAAGAGTGCTTCATCGGGCAAAAGCACGGTAATGCTGTCCAGCCGTCCCAGGGCGTGTACCGCGGATTCGAGCAACTGTTGCAGCGGTCCGTCCAGGTCCAGACCCGGCTCCGGGGGCAAGGGATTTGGGACAAAGGCCTTTACCGTTTCGCCATCTATGGTCAAACGGTCATAGGTACCGGTCAGTCCTCGTTCCATTACATGGTTCCCTGTTCACTATTCAACTTAAAGGAATTATCATCTCCGTTATTCTAATTTGGTACGTAATTTAGAATAACGGTCATCGATCCGCAAGTCGAATCATCCGAAATCGCACTTCGATCCAGTGACGAAGGGTTGGTTCTGCTAAACAAGATTAAGAAGTCGGTCCTCCCACCCAACTCGCTGTCCCCGGTGTTTCCCAAGCCTGTCGTATCCGAACATCCCTGACGTTTTCTTTCCTGACTTATTCCCCAGCAAGAAACAGTACGTAGCGCCCTATCGCATAGGCTTCGAGCGAGGAATCTACGTACCTCCCGCGACCCGAATCCAATACTCGATTTATTCATATTTAACTGAAAAAGTGCCCGATACGGCCCTGAAATCCGAGCAGTCTTGAGCCAAGTAATTTTAGTCAACCGACTGTATTTCGTGGGAAAGGAGGCGATATAGGCAAGTCTCGTGTTTTCGTCATTCCTTTTAGAAGTGTTTCCATAAACGGGAGAACACAATGCATTACCTCATAATTGCTGTATTGGCCTTCGCGCTTTCCGTGTTGGGATGCGAGGGCAAGACAGGCCCCGCAGGTCCGACCGGTCCGTCCGGCGCCGCAGGCCCGGCAGGTCCGGCTGGCCCGCAGGGTTCAACTGGTCCGGCAGGTCCGGCTGGCCCGCAGGGTCCGGCTGGTGCTGACGGTGCCGACGGTGCTGATGGAGCGCCAGGTCCGGCTGGTCCGGCTGGTCCGGCTGGTCCGCAAGGTGAGAAGGGCGACACCGGCGAGCAGGGTCCGGCCGGTGCAGGCGCCGATCCGGGTGCTATCCAGGACATCGTTGATGGCGTCATCGGAACTGGTATCCTGGCAGACATTCACCACCTCGTTTTGTTGAAGGATGGTGAAACAGACAAGACCAAAGGTACTGTTATAGACGGTCCTGATTTTACGGATGAAGTAACCATTGGTCTGCTTGTAGGTGGAAGCACGTCATATGTAGCCATAGCCGCGTCCGCAAACAAGCAGCCGATTCCCGCTACGTTTTCGTGGTCATCCGACGTCTCGGATGTCGCCTCTGTGGATGACGGTGTGATTACGGGTCATCTGAAGGGCGAAGCGAAGGTAACCCTGTCCGTCGATGGCCGTGGAATCGAAGTCACGTTCAACGTTACCGTCCATGACGTCGTCAAGGGTATCATAGCATCGACAGGTGATGATACCAGACTTGCGGTGGGTGACAAAGCTACCGTTAGTGCTGTCGCCTATGATGTTGCACAGGACGACGAGATGGCGGGTGCCGAGGGTAACGAGGTTCCCAATACAGCCTTTACCTGGATGAGTTCCAATGAGGACGTGGCGACAGTCGATGAAGACGGCGTGGTGACGGGCGTTGCTGCCGGAAGCGCTGATATCACGGCTCATGTAGGCGATGTCACGAGCAACAAGGTGCCAGTCACCGTGTTCGCACTTGACACGATCGAACGTCGTCTGCGTGTAACATTGCCCATTTCAGGTACGTATCTGGCTGTTGGTGATACATCGGCTGCCGGCACCGAGCAAACCGGTACCCCGGCGCTAACACCGGCAACTCTGAATATCTCCGTGACTCTTGAGCAGTTCGACCCCAACGCGGGTCAGAACGGCACTTGGAGTCCAGTCACTGACGGCTCCAATGTGAAGTTTACGAGTTTGGACACGGATGTGGTCGCTTTTACCGATGAAACCAACAGTCCTGGTGACGATGACTATGGCGAGAGTGCTACTATCGCTTCTAGTACCAGTGATGGCACCGTAGCTGCAGGTCTTACAGCTGTTAATGGTACTCGCGGTAAGGTGTTGAAGCGGGGCACAGCCAGAGTGGAGATTTCTTCCGATTACGCTACAACGCGTTATGTTGAAGTAAGCATTACGCTTGAACCGGGCGCAAAAGTGGCCGCCGAAGAGTAACATCGGGATAATCCGGGTCCCGTAGACAGGGCGCTGACAGAGTCCTGTGGCACGTGGGGGAAGGGTGCCAATCCTTCCCCTTCAAGCCAAGTTCCGAGTGACCCCCGGAGGTATCCCGACAGGGCAAGCAACACTTCAGCATCCGCCCTGCATTTGTCTCGGTCATTTCGTTACAACTTCCCGTTCGCCCTGAGTAGGAGCTTCGGCCACTGAAAAGGGCGATCGGTTCCGAAAACAGGAAAAGCCCCGTTGCTGGTACGGGGCTTTTCTGTGTTCAACGATGTACGGGTAGGATTGCATCGTGCTTATTGAACGGTTTCATAACCCGGTGGCTGGCTTCGGCACCGGGTTTCATTCTGAATCGATCCGCAAGTCGAATCATCCGAAATTGTACTTTCACCCCATGACGAAGGATTGATCCTGCTATTCCACTTTAGTGAATTAACGAAATCGTTATTCCATTTTAGGCCCTAAATTAAAATAACGGTCACGGCACATGGACGTTTCCATGGCTGCCGGCCGCCGAACCTGAAGCGGCTGTCTAGCCATAGGCCACGGCTGCCTAGCAAGATGCCACGGCTGTCGACAACTGCCGAACCAGAGGCGACACTCGATACGCGTTGTTTTGATCTACAGGAAACGCCCCACGCTCAGATCAACCGCAGACCTCAGTTCACCCGCCGCCGGCGGTTCTTGACATAGTCCACGAGGATGTATTCACCGAGGCTGTCGAGGGAGGAGTAGTAGGCCCGGCCGTGGTTCATCTCCGTGAGACGCTCGACGAAGCCGACCAGGTAGGGATCCTGGGTGACCATGAAGGTACTGATGGTGATCTTCTCGCGCCGGCAGGTCATGGCCTCGTCGAGGGTCCGGTTCACGATCCGGGGGTCCAGCCCGAAGGAATTCAGGTAGAGTCGGCCGTTCCGGTCGTAGATGGCCGAGGGCTTGCCGTCGGTGATCATGAAGATCTGCTTGTTGACGTTGCGGGTCCGCCGCAGGATGTTCCGGGCCATGAGCAGGCCGGCCTTGGTGTTCGTGTGGTAGGGGCCGACCGAAACATAGGGCAGGTCCTCGATCTTCACCTGCGTCGCGTCGTCGCCGAAGAGGACCAGGTGCAGTTCGTCCTTCGGATACTTGCGGATGATGAGCTCCGCCAGGGCCATGGCCACGCGCTTGGCCGGGGAAATGCGGTCTTCGCCGTACAGGATCATGCTGTGGCTGATGTCCAGGAGCATGACCGTGGCGCAGGAAGTGGTATGCTCGACCTCGTAGACCTCGAAGTCGTCCTCGTGCAGGTCCAGGTCGAATCCTGACCGGCGGATCGCGTTGCCGATGGTGGAGGTGAAATCGACGTTCGACGCCTGGTCGCCGTAGCGGTACGGCCGCGTTTCGCTCAACCGCTCCACGCCTTCCCCTTCAAAGGGCGTCTCGTGACCGCCGCTCAGCCCCTTCTTCAGGCTGCCGTAGACGAACCGGAGCGAGTCCTCCCGGATGCGCCGACCGCCTTTCTCGGTGAGGGAGAAGGCGTCGCCTTTCTGCTTCACGTAGCCCCGCTTCTCGAGCTCCTTGACGAAGGCCTCGTAGGACATTTCATCGTCGAAGATGCCCTGTCGCTGGTCGATATAGCGCATCCACTTCAGGGCTTCTTCCACGTCGCCGCTCGTGTGGATGAGGATCTGGCTCAGCAGGCCCAGGAGCTGTTCGAGGCGGTCCTCGGCGTCATCGACCCGCGGTATCCATTTGGTGTACTGTATGCCGATCACTTGAGGTTACCGCCCTTCTCGCGGACCATTAACCCGCTATCGCGCGCTGCCATCCCGCCTACCGGATCTTCAGGGTCGACAGGCCGATGATCGCCAGGATGCCCGCGATGATCCAGAACCGGATCACGACCTTGGTCTCGGCCAGGCCCCGGTACTGGAAGGCGTGATGGAGCGGCGCCATGTAGAAGATGCGCCGGCCGAGCCACTTGATCCCGATCTTCTCCTGGACCAGGACCGAGAAGGCCATGGCCACGAAGATCCCGCCGGTGATGACGAAGAGGAACTCCTGCTTGAGCAGCACGGCGAGCGTGCCGACGATGCCGCCCAGCGGCAGGGCGCCCACGTCGCCCATGAAGACCTGGGCGGGATAGGCGTTGTACCAGAGAAACCCCATGCAGGCGCCGAAGACCCCGGCGCAGATCACCGTCAGCTCGCCGCTGCCCGGCAGGAAGGTGAACTGCAGGTAGCCCGAGTAGATCGCGTTTCCGATGACGTAGGCGAACACCCCGTACACGACCACCGTAAACGAGACCGGCACAATGGACAGTCCGTCCAGGCCGTCGGCGAAATTCACCGCGTTGGCGATGGCCACGATGACGAAGGCGATGAAGGGCAGGTACCACCAGCCCAGGTCGAGGACGGGGTCTTTCACGAAGGGGAGATAGAGTTCGGAGGCGATTTCGGCCGACACGGGCGACAGGCCGGGCAGCAGGAAGACCAGGCCGAAACCGAGGCCGAAGACCGCCTGGAAGAAGAGCTTGGTGGCCTGGGACAGCCCACGGTCGCTGTCCCGGTGCCGGACCTTCCGGTAGTCGTCGATGAATCCGAACAGGGAGAACCAGATCAGGGCGCACAGGAAGACCAGGGTGAAGCGGTTGAAAAGGTCGCTCCACAGCAGCACGCTGGCGAAGATGGCCGCGACGATCAGCAGGCCGCCCATGAGCGGCGTGCCGGCCTTCGAGGCGGAGGAAAGCGCGCCGTGCGACCGGGGATTGTCCCGCACGTGGTTCACGTACAGCAGGCGGATGATACGCTGGCCGAAAAGCAACGTGACGCCGAACCCCGTCAGCGCCGCGCAGATCGCGCGGAAACTCAGGTACTGGAAGAGGCGCAGAAACGACAGCGCGTCGACGGTATCGAAGAGATAAGTGACGAGGTGATAGATCATGGGGCGCTCACGAGTTTTCCTGTTGTTGGCGGATCATGCCGGTCAGCCGGTTCAGCGTCCGCTTGATCGGAAAGTCCGGATCGAAGTGGTTCGATGTGACCAGGATACCGTCGAGCTCTTCGCGCAGTCCGTCCAGGTCGACGATCATCCTCCGCCCGACCAGGTCGGCAAGGGCGTCGATGACGGCCTGTCGCACCTTCCCGTTCGGGTCCTGGTAGAATGGCCTGAGCCATTCGGTGACGGTGCCGTCGCCCATCCGGCCCAGGGCGCATATGGCTGCGGACCGGATCTCGAAGGACGATTCCCGCAAAAGGCCGCTTAGTCCGTTCAGTACCGCCGCGTCCCTCTCTCCATCAGCGTCCACCGTTTCCGGACCTTGGGCGAGGTCGGCAAAAGCCAGGGCCGCGGCGGACCGCACTTCGTAATAGGGATCCGCCAGCAGGTCCAGCAGCACGGCGCGCACCGGTGCATCGTACACGCCGAGCCGGCCGATCGCCGTCACGGCGTTGCGGCGGATGAAGCCGACCTGCCGGTAGTCGCCGCCGAGGAGTCGCTGGAAGAAGGGCGCCGGCGTCCGGTCTCGCAGCAGTGCGAGGAGGAAGGGCAGGCGGTCGTGGTAGCCAAGCAGGCCGGCCAGCTTCACGCCCTCGTTCCGGATGGGCCACCGCCCGTCCTTGAGGAATCCGTCGACACGGTACTTGAGGTAGTCTTCGCCCACGGACTCGATGAAGGCCTCGTCGCGTCCTTCCGCGAAACGCCGGACCAGTGCAAAGGGGGAGAGCGCGGAGACCGGCGGCCGGTCTGGGTTGCCTGGGTTGACTGGGTTGCCTGGGTCGCCCGGGTTGCCTGGGTTGCCTGGGTCGCCCGGGCCGCCTTGTCGGTCGGGTTGTCCGTTGGAACGAACGTGGTCCGCCGGCCGGTCTGAGTGGTCCGGGTGGTCCAGGCTGTCCGCGTGAGCCGGGCTGTCCGGGCTGTCCGCCAGCATCTGGTCCAGCTGGTCGACGATCCGGTCCAGTCCTCCGCGGTCGAAGGTCTCACGGGCCCGGCTGCTCATGGCGGCGTGGCCGGACGGGTCGTCCAGGATTTCGAGGACCAGGCGGGCCAGACGCGCTCCGTCGACCTCGCCGATGGTCTGGCCGTCCTCCACGGAAATCGATTCGTACACGACGCGGGCCGCGCCCCTCGATTCGAGCGTCCTGGCGTTCATGGCCTGGTGGTCGCCGGGCGCGTAGGGCAGCGGCACAAGGATGGAGGGGATCCCGCAGATGCCGATCTCGGTGACGACGCCGGCGCTGGCCCTGCCGATGACCAGGTCGCTGGCGGCGTAGAGCGTTTCGATTTCGTGGGAGTAATCCGACTGGTGGTATCTCGACAGTCGTTCGTCGTCGAGTTCGAGCCGTTCCAGGCGATTGCGGGTGTCGGCCTCGGCGTCGTAATCCGGACTTCGTGTCTGGCCGATGACGTGGATGACGTGGATGTCCGGCCGGGACAGCAACCCGGGCAGCGCGTCGACCACGGCCCGGTTGATGGACCGGGCGCCTGACGAAGCGCCGAAGGCGAATACGACCTTCGCGTCGGCCGGCAGACCCTGCGAGACCCGTGCGGCGTCCCTGGAAATGGCGCCGATCTCCCGCCGTACCGGGTAGCCCGCCCACGTCGTCTTTTCTGGCGGGAAATACCGCAGCGACGCTTCGAAGGAAACCCCGATGCGGTCCGCGATGCGGCCAGCGAGCCGGTTGACTTTGCCGGGCACGACGTTCTGCTCGTGGACGAAACATCTACAGGCGCCCGAGAGACGGAGCGATTTGAGTATCCAGTGGGCCAGGAGGACCGGGCTGCTGGCGTAGCCGCCCGTGGCCACGATCATGCGGGGCCGGCGTCTCAACAGATGAAACAGGCTCTGGAGGACGCCGAAGCCGGTGCTGATTGCGAAGCGCAGGAGCGCGAACGGCCGCCTGCCCGACGGCAGCCCGCGGGCATGGACCAGGTGGATCGGATAGCCCCGCTTCGGCACGAGGGAGGCTTCCATTCTGCCCCGCGCACCGACGTACACGATGCGGGCTTCGGGGTTCCGATTCCGCACCTCGTCGGCGATGGCCAGCCCGGGATAGACGTGGCCGCCCGTGCCGCCCCCGGTGAACAGGTAGGTCAATGGACGCGAACCGGTCTCCGCCTTTGGCGTTGCCGCAGCGACCTCCGTCTTCCGCGTTTGCGCGGTTACCTCCGGATTCACCTCATCCGGTGGTCGTTCCGCATCCTGTTTCGAGGTGATCTGAGACATGGCGGGCATTCCGCTATCGGCAACGCTGGCACCCGGGAGTGACGCGACGACCTGTACCAAATGGACGTTGGTTGGTCACTTCGGTTCCGGAATGCGTACGATTAGAATCGAGGTCACCGCCACGACACAAAGCGCCAGAGGCCGCTTTATGTGGGGTAAAGGGGAATGTAGGGGAATGCGGGGTACTGTCAAGCCGTATTGTGACTTCATCAGACCGATCGGGCGGAGGCGTCTTTCCCGTCGCAGCATGCGTCGGAACTGCGAATAACGATGGATGTCGCGGATCCGGTTTAGCCAGTCGGAAATTACGCTACGAGGTTCTGCGCTCAGGTTTTGACTATACATTAATAAGGGGCAGGATTCGGTGGGGGACAGGACCCGGAGAGAGACACGACCCGGAATCGGTTTAGCGTGGATCGTGGATTTAGATCGACATAAATATGTTTAGTAGATATGTTTTTACGCATGCGTACAACGATTCACATCGACGACAGCCTGTTAGCGGAATTAAAGGGCATCGCGGCACGTACCGGCAGGACGCTGACCGCCGTCATAAACGACGCGCTGCGAGACTCCCTGTCACGCCGCCGCAACGCGAAACGGCCCCCGGTCAAACTGCAGGTGTTCCACGGGACAGGGATCATGCCCGGGGTTGATCTGAGCGATTCGGACTCTCTGCTCGAAATCATGGAGAAGCACGAGGGTCCTTCCTGACGTGAACGTCCTTGTGGGGCGGACCGCAACGATGTATTGAATCACGCTCGACCGGGACTTCGCGCGCTTCGACGGACTTCGATGGAGCCGCCCACCGTCCGCGTAAACCACGGAGCAATAATCCACGGAGCCTGAAACCATGTCCGATCTCAAGACCCGGCCCACCGGCGCGAGCGTCGAAGCCTTCATTGACGCGGTGGAACACCCGCGCAGGCGCGAGGACGCGCGTACATTACTGGAGCTCATGCATCGGGTGACGGGCGAAGAACCCGTGATGTGGGGACCGTCGATCGTGGGGTACGGAAGCTACCACTACCGGTACGCGAGCGGACAGGAAGCCGACTGGCCCGTCGTGGGGTTCTCGCCGCGCAAACAGAACCTGTCGATTTACATCATGACCGGATTCGAAGCGTCCGACGCGTTGCTTTCCCGGCTGGGAAAGCACAAGACCGGCAAGTCCTGCCTGTACGTCAACAAGCTGGCCGACGTGGACCTGGAGGTGCTGGAAACTCTGGTGCGTGCGTCGGTCACGGAGATGAAAAGAATGTATCCGGAATGACTGGAAAGACGGCTCGGAATCCCCGAAGAGGTGATCCGGAATCCCCGGCGCGCCTTCCGTTCAGGGCAGGTTCCGCCGGGTAACGTATCACGTAAGGAAGGCCCTGTTAAGTTCACTGCAATGACCGAGTATACTTGACAGATTTTGGTTTTGGGGTTATAATTGTGGACGATCTGAAATCTATATATGCCGTGAATCAAGGTGGTTCAACGGTGAAACTCTTAAACGGAGGAATCCAATGCGAGGAATATTCGTACTGCTGACCATGGCCCTGGTCATGGGATGCGCAACCGAGCCTGCGAACTTCGAGGAGCTCGTAGAGCGGTTGGACGCCACGGAGCAGGAAATCCGCGCCAAGCAGGAAGAGATCCAGACGACGATAGCGACGTTCAACGAATCGAATCCCGACCGGCAGGTCGATGCGGAGTCGTTGACCAACATGGCGCTGAATCCTGACCACGAAGCCGTGTTGAATGAAATGCTGGCTGGCGAGGAAGACGTATCGTACCGCGGTCTCGTGCAGGAGATCATCGATACCCGGGGCGAGGTCGCGGAACTGCAGCAGCAGATGCAGGATCTTCGAGACGATTTGCCGGCGCCCTACACGGTTGAGCGCGGCGACTCCCACATCCAGGTCGCCCTGCAATACCTCATGGAGAATCACGGCCTTTCGACAGCCGAAGCCCGTGACGTGGTCGAGCAGACCGCGCTGGTGGAGGACCTGAACGTCGGCAACCAGATCTGGCTGCTCTACACGGACGGCATCCTCGGCACGTACGTGACGCAGGGCACGGCGGACATGTCGCCGGGCCGCGCGCAGCGCATCGCCAGGGCGCGCATCAACCGCACCATCGCGACGCTGACCGACGAGCGCGACGCGGCCGAAGCCCGGGCGGCTTTCATCGCCGATTCTCTGGGCCAGGTCAAGGACATGCTCGAGGAGCGGATCGTTTTCCTGCGCAGCGAAGAAGAACGCCTCAACGGCCAGATCGCGATGCTGTCCGACGCCCGCGACGAGGCGCTGGCCCAGCGGGACATGGAGGAGCAGGCGAAGCTTGCGGCCGAGATGAAGCTGAACTCCATTTTCTACGCGGTCAATACCATGGATCACTGGAAAGACTCGATGGTCATCAAGGATCCGTTCTTCGGCGGCCCCCGCGTGGAATCCCTCTCCGGAGTGGACTTCGCCCAGTCCCAGGACCTGCGTGAAGGCACGGTACTCACGATCGAACGCTCGGCCTTCCCGTCGCTGGACAGCATCAAGAAGGTGGACGTGTTCCCGCGCACCTTCAGGGACGGCCAGGACTACGTCGTCGCATTCCATCCCTCGGGCGACCGGGTATCCATCGAACTGCTCGTGCCGGATAACTTCGCCGGCCAGAACGTGCTTTTCGCCCTGAGAGACTAACGACCAGATTCCCATCGAACAACTTGAATCATCTATACGCAACGCAGAAACGAAGGCGGGGGGCAGGCAGTCAGGCAACCCGCCTTCGTCTGCTTAGGAGCCGGGTTGCATGCAGTGGAAACAGGTACGTATCGTTCTTATTCTCGTTGTAATCTTCACCGCGCTTTGGTACGTCTATCCTTCCGTCAGAACTTCTGACTACTGGCAGTATTCTCCCTTACAGACCGCCCTTACCCCGGAACAGATCGAAGCGATCGATGCGGATCCGCTGCTGACCGAGGCGGACCGGACGCAGCTCAAGGATCTGAACCTGACCAAGGCCGAACGCGACCGGCTTCAGGACCAGTCCATCCGCCAGGGGCTCGACCTCCAGGGCGGCGTGCACATCAAGCTCGAGGTGGACAAGTCCAACCTGCCGAAAGAGGAAGCCGTAGACGTCGTGGAACGGGCCATGCAGGTCATCTCGAACCGCGTCAACGAATTCGGCGTCACCGAACCGATCATCCAGCAGGAGGGCGAAGACCGCATCATCGTCGAGTTGCCGGGACTCAGGGACATCGACCGGGCCATGACGCTGATCAACCAGACCGCCCAGCTGGAGTTCAGGCTGCTGCGCGAGGGCAGCGAGCTTCGTTCGGTCGTCGAGCGCATCGACGCCCTGCTGGCGGCCCGCGATACCACGAGCGTCCCGGCGGATACGAGCGCCCTGATTCCCGAAGCGAACGTCACGGCGGAACGCAACCCCTTTCTGTCGCTGATCGACCTCTCCGACAACGAGATCATCGTACCGGCGAGCAATACCGCCCGCGTAGACGAAATCCTGGCCCAGCCCCAGGTGCAGAACTTCATTCCGGCCGGCGCGGAGATCCGGGCCGGCGTGATGCGGACGACGGCCAGCGGACAGCGCGTCAGGTCCTATTACTACATGAACGCCCAGCCGGAACTGACCGGCGCCGTACTGGCGGACGCCTTCCCGCAGACCGGGTCAGGCTCCGACATCGGCAGCATGGGCGTGGCGTCGGTCGGCTTCACGACCACGGACGACGGCGCCAGGACCTTCTCCCGCGTTACGGGGAACAACATCGGCCGGCGCCTGGCGATCGTGCTGGACGGCCGGGTGTTCTCCGCGCCGGTCATCCAGGGACGCATCCCCAACGGCCGGGGCGAGATCACCGGCATCAACTCGCTGGAGGAGGCCAGGGACCTCTCCATCGTGTTGCGCGCCGGCGCCCTGCCCGCGCCCATGGAGATCATCAGCAAGTACGTCGTGGGACCGTCCCTGGGCGAGGACGCCATCAACTCCGGCAAGTGGGCTTCGATCCTGGGCCTCATCGCCGTCATGATCTTCATGGCGGTGTATTACCGGACGGCCGGCTTCATCGCCAATTTCGCCCTGATCCTGAACCTCCTCTTCCTGCTGGCCGTCCTCGGCGCCTTCCAGGCGACGCTGACGCTGCCCGGCATCGCGGGGATCATATTGACCATGGGCATGTCGGTGGACGCCAACATCCTCATCTTCGAACGGATCAAGGAAGAACTCAGGGCCGGAGGGAAGACGATCCGGCAGTCCGTGGACAGCGGCTACGGGAACGCGCTCCGCACCATCGTGGACGCCAATATCACCACCCTGATCACCGCCTTCGCCCTGTACGAATTCGGGACCGGCCCCATCAAGGGATTCGCCGTGACGCTGGGATTCGGCATCCTGATCAGCATGTTCACGGCCATCTTCATCACGCGGTCCCTCTTCGACGCCCTCATCGACCGGTGGCAGCTCGCCCAGGTCAGCATCGGCCGGACAGACCCCTTCGGGCGCCTGTTCTTCGGATTCATGCGGTTCGGCAAAGCGGCCTTCGTCATCACCTGGTGCGTGATCGTGGTCGGCCTGGGGACCATCGTCGTACGCGGCGGGGTGAACTGGGGCGTGGATTTTCAAAGCGGGTCATTAATCGAGATGCAGTTCGATCCCCCGGTGCAGGTACAGGATATTCGCGGCGCCCTGGGTAACGTCACCATCGAGGACCAGGCCGTCGACCTGAGCCAGAGCGAGATCAAGGTGATCGGCGAGGAGGACAATATCCTGATCCGGGCGGCCGCCAGCGACTGGAACGAGCAGCAGATCGCATCGGCCGTGAAAACGACGCTCCGGGAACAGTTCCCCGAGAACCTCAGGGGCACTGAAGACGACTGGCTGCGACAGGAATACAACGTCAGCCCGAAAATCGGCAAGGAACTCACGGTCGACGCCATGGGCGCCGTGGGGGCCTCCATCATCGGCATCGTCCTCTACATCACCATCCGGTTCCGGCAGGTCAACGGGTTCCGGTTCGGGATCGGGACGATCGTCGCGCTGATCCACGACGTGCTCATCGTGCTGGCCATGCTCACCCTCGTGGGCGAGGAGCTCACCATGGCGGTCGTGGCGGCCCTGCTTACCGTCGTGGGGTATTCGACGAATGACACCATCGTGGTATACGACCGCATCAGGGAAAGCCTGGGCCGAACCCGGACGGAAGGGTTTTCGGGCGTGGTGGACCGCAGCATCAACGAATGCCTGAACCGGACCATGATGACGTCGCTCACCGTACTGCTGGTCCTGGTCTTCCTGCTGGCCGGCAGCACGTCGACCAACTGGGGATTCGCCCTGGCGCTGACCTTCGGCGTCGTCACCGGAACCTATTCCTCGATTTTCATCGCCAGTCCCATCGTGGTCTGGTGGCAGAACTGGATAGCGAAGAAGCGCGAGGAAATCCGACGCGCCCGGAAATCACCGCGGTCGAAAGTCGCCCGCGCCGGCTAGCGCAACCCCGCGCCGATCAGCGTCGCCCCGCGCCGGTCAGCGTAACCCGCGGAACCCATGTCGCCTGCCGAACGCATTGAAGTCCTGCGCCGGGACATCCGGTCGCACGATCACCGGTACTTCGTACTCGACGATCCGTCCATCAGCGATTACGAATACGACATGCTGGTGAACGAGCTGCAGGACCTGGAATCGGCCCACCCCGACCTGATCACCCCCGATTCGCCCACCCAGCGCGTCGGGGGGTCGCCCTCCGCTACCTTTCCCGTCGTCCGGCACCCCGTGCCCATGCTCTCCATCGGCAACACGTACAACGATGAGGAGATCCGGGACTTCGACCGCCGCATCCGAGACCTGCTGGGTCCGGAGCGGGAATACGCCTACGCGGCCGAATTGAAGATCGACGGCGTGGCCGTGAGCCTGCGCTACGAAAACGGCGCGCTGGCCCTGGGGGCCACGCGGGGAGACGGCGAGCAGGGCGACGACATCACGGCGAACCTGCGGACCATCCGGTCCATCCCCCTGCGCATTGCCGAAGAAGAGTCCTTGCTCAACAACATCGAGGTGCGGGGCGAGGTGTATCTCCCCCACGACGGGTTCCAGGCGCTTAACGACTCCCGCGCGGAACGGGAGGAGCCGCTCTTCGCGAACCCCCGCAATGCCACGGCGGGCTCGCTGAAACTCCGCGATCCCCGGGTCGTCGCCGAGCGGCCCCTGAGGGTGTTTCTCTACACGCTGCGTTTCGAGGACGAAGACGGCGCGCTCGCGGCCCGGCCCGAACTGGACAGCCACTTCCAGCGGCTGCGCTGGCTGGCCGGCCAGGGGTTTCCGACCAACCGGGAAGCCCGGCGTTTCGCGGCCATAGACGAGGTAATTGGTTTCTGCCATGACTGGGAGGAACGGCGATCGACGCTGTCCTACGATATCGACGGCATGGTCATCAAGGTGGATTCCACCTCACTGCACGGCGAACTCGGCGCCACGATGAAGAGCCCCCGCTGGGCCATCGCCAGCAAGTTCGCCGCGCAGCGGGCCAGGACGCGTCTTCTGGACATCCGGCTGCAGGTCGGCCGCACCGGCGTGGTGACTCCTGTGGCCGAGCTCGAACCGGTGTTCCTGGCCGGGTCGACGATCAGCCGGGCCACACTCCACAACGAGGAAGAGATCCACCGCAAGGACCTGCGCGTCGGCGATACCGTATGGATCGAAAAAGGCGGGGACGTCATTCCCAAGGTCGTTTCGGTCGACATGGCCGAGCGGGAGGAGGGGTCGACGCCCTTCGAGATGCCGACGGCCTGCCCGGTGTGTGAAACCGCGCTCGTGCGGGTGGGCGAGGAGGTGGCGTGGCGTTGCGGGAACGCGGCCTGTCCGGCCCAGACGCAGGCGCGCGTCACCCATTTTACCGGCCGGAACGCCATGGACATCGAAGGATTCGGTCCGGCGGTCACCGAGCAGATCCTGGGGGCCGACCTGATCGGGGACGTGGGCGACATCTATTGTCTGACCCTTGAGCAGCTCGGTACATTGGAGCGTATGGGCGAGAAATCCGCCGGCAACCTGCTGGAGGGTATCGAAGCCAGCAAGAACCGCCCCCTCGATCGACTCCTCTTCAGCCTGGGCATTCCCCACGTGGGGGAGCGGGCCGCCCGGCAGATTGCCGAACATTTCCGCTCCATCGACGGCATCAAGGCGGCGTCGGAAGAGGCTCTTGTCGCCGTACCCGAGATCGGTCCGAAGATCGCCGATAGCATCGTCTCGTTCTTCCGGAACGATCGGAACCTCGATATCGTCAGGAAGCTGAAGGAGGCCGGCCTCCGCATGGCACTGGAAACGCCGGAGGGCGGGACGGATGCCCGGACGTCCGCGGAGGGCGGCGTGGCAAGCGGCGCGGGCTCCCGGGCGTTCGCGGACAAGATCGTCGTTATCACGGGCACGTTGCCCAACTACTCCCGCGAGGAGATGGCCGGCCGGATCGAAGCCGCGGGCGGGCGGGTGACGTCCAGCGTGAGTAAGAAGACGGACTACCTGGTCGCCGGCGAGAACGCCGGTTCCAAGCTGAAGAAGGCACAGTCCCTCGGTGTCGAAATCCTGAACGAGGACGAAACCGAAGCCCTCATCTCCGGGGAACGGTCCCCATGAATGCCTACGGCTGCCAGTCCATGGTGCGCCCGTTGAAGCGGGTGCTGGTCATGCGCCCGGAAGAAGCCTTCGAAAGCCAGGAACGGATCGACGCGCAGTGGCGTTCCCTGGACTACCTGGCCAGGCCGGATTACGATCGCGCGGTGGACGAACACCGGCAGTTCACCTCCCTGCTCGAATCGGCGGGCGCCGAAGTGGCGTGCCTGCCGGCAGACGGCCGCACGGGACTGGACGCCCTGTACACGCACGATCCCGTGGCCTCGGTGACCGACCATGGCGTGATCCTGGGCCGCATGGGCAAGGACGCCCGCATGAGAGAGCCGGACGCCATGGCGGACTGGTTCGCCGGGGCGGGCATCCCCGTGGCGGGGCGCATCGAACCGCCCGGAAGCGTCGAAGGCGGGGACGTGGTCTGGCTGAAGGACGACCTGGCCGTCATCGGGCTGACCTACCGCACGAACGGCGAAGGGATCCGCCAGTTCCAGGAACTGCTGCAGCCGCGGGGCATCGACGTGGTGGCCGTCCCCATGGTCCACTGGGACGGTCCGGGCGCGGTGCTGCACCTGATGTCCGTCATCAGCCTGCTGGACACGGACCTTGCGGTCGTCTACGAACGGCTGCTCCCCATCCCGTTCCGGGAGATGCTGACCGCCCTGGGCATCGGCCTGGTGGCGGTGCCGGACGAGGAATACGACAGTCTCGGCTGCAACGTGCTGGCTGCAGGACCCCGCTACGTCATCGTGCGGAGCGGCAATCCGGTTACGGTAGACCGCATGCGCAAGGCCGGCTGCCGGGTCGAAACATTCGACGGCGATCACATCTGCTACGCGGGCAGCGGCGGGCCGACCTGCCTGACGCGTCCGATACTAAGGTCATGATGTGTCCGTGTACCGGACGTGAAACCATCTCGGAGAGGGCGTGACCATATGAACAAGTACCGGGCAGGCTTCATCGGTTGCGGCGGCATCGCCACCGCCCACGCGAACGGATACCGCCACGCCGGTAACGCCGAGATCGAACTGGTCGCCGGATCGGACATCAACCCGGAAGGGGAGAAGGCACAGCATCTCGCCCGGGAACACGGCATCCGGCTGTACGCGGACCACCGCGAAATGCTGGAGCGGGAGCAGCTCGACCTGGTGAGCGTATGCACCTGGCCCCGCGGACACTGCGAAGCCACGATCGCGGCGGCGGAAAGCGGTGCGAAGGGCATCCTGTGCGAGAAGCCCATGGCCGTCTCCCTGGACGAGGCCGACCGGATGATCGAGGCCTGCGAGCAAGCCGGCGCCGCCCTCGCCATCGGCCACGCCCACCGTTTTTCGCCCCAGGCCGTTCAGGCGCGCGCATGGGTCCAGGCCGGGGAAATCGGAGAGGTCGCCATGATCTGGGGCCACTGCACCCTGGACCTGATGAACAACGGCACGCACGTCATCGACCTGATCAGCTACCTGAACGGCGACAGCCCGCCCCGGTGGGTCATGGGCCAGATCGACCGCCGCAACCAGATCGAAGGTCGGCGCAACCATCCGGACATGCCGGCCGAAGACATGGCGATCGGGCGGGTCGGCTACGAAAACGGCGTCGTGGGCTTCGTCGAACTGGGCGAACGGGCGAGCCAGTCCTTCTCCTTCCGGATCATCGGCTCCGACGGTGTCATTGAAGTAAACAGTCCCGACGGACCTCCGCTTAAAATGCTGTCCAGCTACCGTTCGGACGGATGGCACGTGCCACAACTGGAAGAAACTTATTCCAATGTCTGCGGCGAGCTGGAGGAACTGGTCTCCACCGTGGAAGGCCGCGCCGCCCACCGGTCCGAGGCGAAGATCGCCCGCGCGGCCCTGGAGACCATCATGGGCATCTTCGAGTCCTCCGCACGGCGTCGCGTCCTGGAATTTCCCATCGACGTCGGCGATTTCGTCCTGGAACGCATGGTCAGGGAAGGCATGGTGTAATTTTGAACGCAGCGCACGACAACGAACAGCAGGAAGAACAGCAGGCCGGACAGCAGGCCAACCGCCTGGCCCACGAAACCAGCCCCTACCTCATTCAGCACGCCCACAATCCCGTGGACTGGTATCCGTGGGGTGAAGAGGCCCTGGAGAAAGCCCGGTCGGAAGACAAGCCCGTGATGCTGTCCATCGGCTACTCGGCGTGCCACTGGTGCCACGTCATGGCCCACGAATCCTTCGAGAACGAGGAGACGGCGGAGCTCATGAACCGGCACTTCGTCAACGTCAAGGTGGACCGGGAGGAACGGCCCGACCTGGACGAGATCTACATGAATGCCGTCACCGCCATGACGGGCAGCGGCGGCTGGCCCATGACCGTCTTCCTCACGCCCGGCCTGAAACCCTTCTACGGGGGCACCTATTTCCCTCCGGACGACCGGTACGGCCGGCCCGGGTTTCCCCGCATCCTCGAGGCGATAGCCCAGTTCTACCGGGAACGCCGGTCCGAAGCCGAGGAACAGGGCGACAAGCTTAAAGAGCGCCTCGTCGAACTGGCCGGGTTCACCTCAAGCAACGAGACCCTGGAAACGGGCCTGCTCGACAAGGCTTACGCCGGGATCGCCGCTTCCTATGACGCCACCAACGGCGGTTTCGGAACGCAGCCCAAGTTCCCCCCGTCCATGACGCTCTCCTTCCTGCTGCGCGAGCACCTCAGGTCCGGGCGGCAGACGGCCCTCGACATGGCTGCCCAATCCCTGGCGAAGATGGGCAACGGCGGGATCTACGACCACCTGGGCGGCGGGTTCCACCGGTATTCCGTCGACGCGAAGTGGCTGATCCCCCACTTCGAGAAGATGCTGTACGACAACGCGCTGCTCCTGGGGACGTACTCCGAGGCTTTCCAGGCCACGGGGGAACCCCTGTTCCGCAAGGTCGTTTCCGAAACGGCGTCGTACGTGATCGGAGAGATGCTGCAGCCCGGCGGGGGATTCTACGCGACGCAGGACGCGGACAGCGAGGGCGAGGAAGGCCGGTTCTTCGTGTGGACGCCGGACGAGATCAAGGCGGTCCTGGGGGACGAGAAGGGCCGCCTGTTCGCCCGTTACTACGGCGTGGAGGAAGGGGGCAACTTCGAACACGGGACCAGCGTCCTGCACGTGGACGTCGGCCTGGAGCCCCTGGCCGCCCACCTGCAGGTGGCGCCGGACGAGTTGCGGGCGATCGTGTCCGAAGGCCGCCGGACCCTCTTCGATCACCGCGAAAAACGCGTGCACCCCGGACGGGACGAGAAGATCATGACGGACTGGAACGGGCTGATGATCGGCAGCCTGGCCCGGGCGAGCCGCGTTTTCGGCGAACCGGCCTGGCTCGACGCGGCGGCGGATTCGATGGGGTTCGTCCTGGACGCGCTGCACGAGGACGGCCGGCTCATGCATACGTTCAAGGACGGCCGCGCGCGGTTCAACGGCTACCTGGACGACTACGCTTTCACGGTTTCCGCCCTGCTCGACCTTTACGAGGCGACCTTCGACCCGGCCTGGTTCGCCCACGCCGAGGCACTCATGGAAACGACGATCGAGCGGTTCTGGGATCCGGAAGACGGAGGATTCTTCTTCACCAGCGACGACCACGAGACGCTCATCGTCCGGTCCAAGAACCCCTACGACAACGCGATTCCATCGGGCAATGCCGTGAGCGTGCAGAACCTGCTACGGCTGGCCGCGTTTACCGGCAGGAACGATTACCGGGACCGGGCCGGTCAGACCCTCTCCCTCTTCACGGACTACATGGGCGCGGCGCCCGGGGGCTTCGGCCAGTTGCTGTGCGGACTCTCCTGGTATCTCGACAAGCCCGTCGAGATCGCCCTGGTCGGCGCCAGGGAGGATGATACCACGCGGGCCATGCTGGACCTGATCGACGGCACGTTCCTGCCGAACAAGGTAGTGGCCCTGTACGATCCGACCGGGGACGGCGGCCAAGTCGGCGGCCGTGCCGGGGCAGGCGGCCGTGTCGATGGCCAAGTCGGCGGCCGTGCGCCGGACCGCATCCCGCTTCTTGCCAACCGTCCACAGATCGACGGCGCGACCACGGCCTACGTCTGCGAGCAGTTCGTGTGCCGGCAGCCCGTGACCACGGTGGATGGGCTGGCCGAACTGCTTTCAATCAATCCCCAGTAACCGGGCGACAGCGCCCTTTCCCGCGGCTTGCTCGCGGGTGTAGTGCGCGGGCATCTGGCTGTCGGACCAGCGCCCGGCATTCTGCAATTCGACCAGGGTTGCGCCGCGCTGCGCGAGTTCCTGAGCGGTTCCGATGCGAAGGCTGTGCCCACTCACGCCCTTGATGCCGACCAGCTCCGCAGAGGCCTTGATGGCCAGCCGGGCGCCATCCACCGTCAGCCGGGCATCGCTCATCCGGTCGCCTTTGAGCATCCGTCGAATGAGGGGCCCCTCCGTGTAGCCGGCTCTCTGCTGCAACTGCTGGATCGTTTCGACGGTCCGGGTGGTCAGAAAAAGGCTGGCGCCCTTTCCTTCCTGGTCCGTCTTGCTTCGGACCAATAGGAGTCGTCCACTCCCGTCAAACTCGGTGGTGATGTGTTCGCAATCGATGGCGACGGCTTCTCCGATCCTCAACAAGGCATCGCTCATCACGCGAAACAGCGCGGCGTCCCTCAGTCCGGCCAGGGTGTCGGTGGCGACTGCGTTCTGTACCATGATCTTGACCGTCTCGCGAGTCAATCCCGTAACCTGGCCGCGGCCCCGGTTTCGACCTTCGCGACGGATCCCGGCCAGCGTCCGGTTCGTTAACGGCCCCACGCTCGACGGGCGTCGATCCAGCTTCTCCCAGAAACGGACGGCCTGCACCACTACTGTTACGGTAGCGGGTGCCAGTCCCCTGGTATACAGGTGTGCGAGGTAGCCCGCAAGCGTAGTGTCGGTCAACGGCTGCCCATCCAGGTGCTGGAACAACTTGCGCAATGCATCGCCATACGCCTTTGCCGTGTTCGGCGCGATGCTGGCTTCCAGTAATCGCGCGACATCGACGGACGTTCCATTGGTCCTGTGGTCGAGGGTATGCTGTAAGGAAATGTTACGCTGCATCGTACTATCTCCACACAAGAGGTCCGACACGCTCTCACGGGGTAGAGATCGCTGTTACCCTTTATTCGGACGAGACAGGTAGGAAACCAGCTACTATCTCCTGCCGTTATCTGAAATGTTTGTTTTTGTGATATAAATGGAGTGGTTCAACAAATACCGGATGGCTGGGTTTGTAGGATCAGTCCCGCGGTGCCGACGGGCAAGGACGGCTTTACCCGGGAACGGATTCGAAAGAGGGCAGTGCTTAAATACCGGGAACGTAAGCCATTTAAGCCGGTCCCCAATTCGCCGGTCTCCATCTTGCCGTTTCGTGGTCTTTTCATTGGTAAGGTACGCTTGGTTCGGGAGCCGGTCAACTACTAAGTGATCATTTATGTTTTTTATGTGATTTTACTCCGTATATATATGATTAGATTGAGCTATAAGTCAAGAAAAAACTTCTTTTTTTATCATTTTCTGTGAGTTCCCTACCTGATCCGGACCCCGTTAAAACCTGGCAATGCGCCACATATTGTCGGTCCTGCATCATCATTTTCCCATTCCTGACTTACCCTATCCTGCCCTGATGTAACCGGTCCTGGCTGACGTACTCGATCCTGCCTGACGTACTCGTCCCACCTTGCGACCAGATCCTTCCTGTGTATCCGGTACAGACCACAAATACCCTTCTGTACCCGAAATATTCGATCATACACCATCACAAAACAGTGCGCGGGATCCAAATGCAAGCGAAAAATCAGACGGGGAGCCAGCCGCCTTCTGACGCTCGGTCTATTCATATTTAACTGAAAAAGTGCCCGATACGGTCTGAAATTCGACCAGTCTTGAACTCTGATTTGCAGTCTTGAGCCAAGTAATCTAAGTCAACCGACCTTAATTCGCGGGAAAGGAGGCGATATAGGCAAGTCTCGTGTTTTCGTCATTCCTTTAAGTAAGTGTTTCCATAAACGGGAGAACACAATGCATTACCTCATAATTGCTGTATTGGCCTTCGCGCTTTCCGTGTTGGGATGCGAGGGCAAAACAGGCCCCGCAGGTCCGACTGGTCCGTCCGGCGCCGCAGGCCCGGCAGGTCCGGCTGGCCCGCAGGGTTCGACTGGCCCGGCAGGTCCAGCTGGTCCCCAGGGTCCGGCTGGTGCTGACGGTGCCGATGGTGCACCCGGTCCGCAGGGTGAGCCCGGTCCGGCAGGTCCGCAAGGCGAGAAGGGTGAACCGGGTGAGGATGGTGCACCTGGCACCGGAGTCGATCCAGGTACTGTCCAAGGGATCGTTAACGAAGTCGTCGCTGGCGGCATCCTGGCTGACGTGCACCACATCCTCTTGCTGAAGGACGGTGAAACAGACCCTGAAAAAGGCACTGTTATACCTGTTGCTGGTGAAGATGAGATCCAAGGCGTGAACGTTGGCCTGCTTGCAGGTAGTTCAACAACCTTTGCGGCCAAGGTCGCGAGCGTCAGCAAACAGCCGATTCCCTCTACGTTTACGTGGTCATCCGACGATGAGACGACAGCCTCGGTGGATAACGGTACGATTACGGGTAATAGAAAAGGAGAGGCGACGGTAACCATGTCCGTCGATGGCCGTGGGATAGAAGTGGCATTCAATGTTACCGTACACGATGTCGTCAAGGGTATCGTAGCTTCGACTGGCGAGGATACCAGGCTTGCAGTGGGCGATGATATAACAGTCAATGCCGTCGCCTACGACAAAGCCCAGGACGATATGCCGGGCGTCGATGGGGTCGTTGTTCCTGATGTAACCTTCACCTGGATGAGTTCCAATGTAGCCGTTGCAACAGTGGATGAAGACGGTGTGGTGACCGGTGTTGGTGCCGGAAGTGCTGAAATCACGGCACATGTAGGCGACGTCGCGAGCAACAAGATCGAAGTCACCGTATTCTCGATTCAGGGTATCGAACGCAGGCTGATACCGACTCTCCCCATTGCGGCGACGTATTTGGCTGTTGATGATTCGACTGCGGTTGATCCAACCGCTGACCCGGTGGTCTATCAGCCGGTATCCGCTATTACGATGGTGCCGACCAGTTTTAACATTACGGTGAATATCCAGGAGAAAGACCAGAATGGAGACTGGGCGAACCTCGATTCCGGTGCTACAGGTTCGACGGTTACATTCATGAGTTTGGACACGGAGGTGATTGCATTCACCGGCGGTAGTTTTACTACAGCTAGCACTACTGCGGGTCCTGCGCACAGCGTATCAATAGGATCGGATCCTGCTGCTGGCCACGCTGTAGTAGGTCGGGGCACCGCCAGAGTGGAGATCTCTTCCAAGTATGCCCCCACGATTTATATCGAGGTGGACATAACACTTCCTGCAAACTCCAAGGCGGGCAGTTGACATCGGGATAATCCGGGTCCCGTAGACAGGGCGCTGACAGAGTCCTGTGGCTTTGATGGGGTGCCTTCCCGGGCATCCCATCGGACCAAGTTCCGAGTGACCCCCGGAAGTTATCCCGACAGGGCAAGCAACACATCAGCATCCGCCCTGCATTTGTCTCGGTCATTTCGTTACAACTTCCCGTTCGCCCTGAGTAGGAGCCACAGGCCACTGAAAAGGGCGATCGGTTCCGAAAACAGGAAAAGCCCCACTGCAGTTAACGGGGCTTTTCTGTATCCAGTGATACAGGTGAGAGCTCCACTATATCGCTCTCACTGGTTCTCGGCGGTATCCGACACCTTTTAGAAGTGTTTCCATAAACGGGAGAACACAATGCATTACCTCATAATTGCTGTATTGGCCTTCGCGCTTTCCGTGTTGGGATGCGAGGGCAAGACCGGTCCCGCAGGACCGACGGGTCCTTCCGGCGCCGCTGGCCCGGCGGGTCCGGCTGGACCGCAGGGTTCGACTGGCCCGGCAGGCCCGGCAGGTCCCCAGGGTCCGGCTGGCGCTGATGGTGCCGATGGTGCTCCTGGTCCGCAGGGTGAGACCGGTCCGGCAGGTCCGCAAGGCGAGAAGGGTGAACCGGGTGAGGATGGTGCACCTGGCACCGGAGTCGATCCAGGTACTGTCCAGGGTATCGTTAACGAGGTCGTCGCTGGCGGCATCCTGGCTGACGTACACCACATCCTCTTGCTGAAGGACGGTGAAACAGACCCTGAAAAAGGCACTGTTATACCTGTTGCGGGTGAAGATGAGATCCAAGGCGTGGACGTTGGTCTGCTTGCAGGTAGTTCAACAACCTTTGCAGCCAAGGTCGCGAGCGTTAGCAAACAGCCGATTCCCTCTACGTTTACGTGGTCATCCGACGATGAGACGACAGCCTCGGTGGATAACGGTACGATTACGGGTAATAGAAAGGGAGAGGCGACGGTAACCATGTCCGTCGATGGCCGTGGGATAGAAGTGGCATTCAACGTTACCGTACACGATGTCGTCAAGGGTATCATAGCTTCGACTGGCGAGGATACCAGGCTTGCAGTGGGCGATGAGATAACGGTCAGTGCCGTCGCCTACGACAAAGCCCAGGACGATATGCCGGGCGTCGATGGGGTCGTTGTTCCTGATGTAACCTTCACCTGGATGAGTTCCAATGTAGCCGTTGCAACAGTGGATGAAGACGGCGTGGTGACCGGTGTTGGTGCCGGAAGTGCTGAAATCACGGCACATGTAGGCGACGTCGCGAGCAACAAGATCGAAGTCACCGTATTCTCGATTCAGGGTATCGAACGCAGGTTGATACCGACGCTCCCCATTGCGGCGACGTATTTGGCTGTTGATGATTCGACTGCGGTTGATCCAACCGCTGACCCGGTGGTCTATCAGCCGGTATCCGCTATTACGATGGTACCGGATTCCTTTATCATTTCGGTGATAATCCACGAGAAAAATCCAGATGGCGACTGGGTTCGATACAATGGACTCACCCGATTGGCTGGAGAGGCGACTTTTACGAGTTTGGACCCGCATGTGCTTGCTTTTGTCGGTGGTAGTTTTACTACATCCTCCAATAATTCTGGAATAGGTTTCTCAGCAGTAATAGGGGCGGATCCTTCGGTGTCTTCACTCCATGGTGTGGTAGTGGGCCGGGGCACCGCTATAGTGGAGATCTCATACACGCATGGCCCTACAATCTATATCGAGGTGGACATTACACTTCCTGCTAACTCCAAGGCGGGCAGTTAGCATCGGGATAATCCGGGTCCCGTAGACAGGGCGCTGACAGAGTCCTGTGGCTTTGGTGGGGTGCCTTCCCGGGCATCCCATCGGACCAAGTTCCGAGTGACCCCCGGAAGTTATCACGACAAGGCAAGCAACACATCAGCATCCGCCCTGCATTTGTCTCGGTCATTTCGTTACAACTTCCCGTTCGCCCTGAGTAGGAGCTTCGGCCACTGAAAAGGGCGATCGGTTCCGAAAACTGGAAAAGCCCCGTTGCTGGTACGGGGCTTTTCTGCGTTTGACGATTTAATGTTGGTCCATCCGTCTCCCTCGCTTATCCCCTTACCAATTTTACGTTCCAGTCGTACCCGCTCCTATCTGACGTATTCAGTTCATACCTGTAATACCCCGATCTCTTACCGGTCGTACCTCGAGCTCCTTCTACGTACCCGACCAGACCTGACGTATCCGATTCACACTCCCAGCAAGAAACAGTGCGCGACACCCTATTCCGTCGGCCTTCCGACGAGCCAGCCTCCGCTCCCTGCTGCTCAGCATAATCATATTTAACTGAAAAAGTGCCCGATACGACCCTGAAACACGGTGGTTTGATCCGAAATCAGCAACTTTGGATGGCAATTTAGTCAACCGATCAATTCGCGGGAAAGGAGGCGATATAGGTCAGTTTGGGTCTTCGTCATTCCTTTTAGTAAGTAGTGTTTCCATAAACGGGAGAACACAATGCATTACCTCATAATCGCTGTATTGGCTCTCGGTTTGTCCCTCATGGGATGCGAGGGCAAGACAGGCCCCGCAGGTCCGACTGGTCCGTCCGGCGCCGCTGGCCCGGCAGGTCCGGCTGGCCCGCAGGGTTCGACTGGTCCGGCAGGTCCGGCTGGTCCCCAGGGTCCGGCTGGTGCTGATGGTGCCGCTGGTCCGGCAGGTCCGCAAGGTGAGAAGGGTGACACCGGTGAGACTGGCCCGGCGGGTCCCAAGGGTGATCCTGGTGACTCAGGTATCCCAACGGATATTCCGGGGAACATCCTGGCAACCGTTCATCATATCATTATAGGCCACATCGATGAAGATGGTGAAAAGGCTGGGAAGGTTACCTATTGGGCACCGAATTTCGTCCCGGCTGAAGGTACAGACGCCCTGTCCTATAACCTGGGCGTTGGTGATATGGTTCAACTTGCTATCAAAGCTGGATCACAGGATGAAGAAGCGTTACCTGTTGAGTTCGCATACTCATCCGATGATGAAGTCAACGTAACGGTAAGCGATGGCGGTTTGATCGAAGCCAAGAGATCGGGTGAAGCCACAATTACGGTTACGGCGGTTGGACGTGGAATAGCCATCGATATAGCCGTTAACGTGCTTTCCAGCGCTGATCACGTTGTTATAATGGGACCTGGTGGAGCCAATACCTCCAAAACTGCAAGTGGAGCCATCACCATACCGGAAGGCAGTTCCATTACGCTCACAGCGGAAGCTAGAAAGAAAGATGGTTCGAAAATCAACGGTGCTTCCTTCTCGTGGGCTTCTAGTAATGATGCTATAGCTTCAGTTGATGATGGCGCGGTTACGGCCAACGGGACAGGTACGGCTTCAATCACTGCCAGTTCGGGCGGCAAGACCAGTAAGGCTGTGAAAGTCACCGTTACGGCTGGTGGGATTAACGAGTTTGAAATCCAGTTGATTAATCCTATCGCCCAGGCCTACACAGTCAAACGACAAAGTTACGATGATGAAGAAGAAGCTGATGATTACAAGCTGCCTGACAACACGATGGTTGTAAAACCTGTCAATTCAGCTGATCCTCCTGTCGTTGCGCCTCTGGTATACAGGTTCAGGCTGTGGGATCTGATAAATCGGAATGCAACCACTGGATTGCCAACTGCAGAGGGTGACCAGGCAGGTAATTTTTCGCTGTCAGCCAATACTGACATCGTTGACCTGACTGGCATTGTAGTAGCTGCAGGAACCGATACAGGTGCTTATTCGTTTACGGTACCCCCATCCGCCATTAGCAAGTTTGGCACTACGCAAATCGTTATTAGCCTTCCTGGAGCTTCTTCTCGATCCGTGAGTATTACCATATCTCCGGCAAGCGAGGATTCGACAGTTCCACAACAGTCGTAACCTCGGGATAATCCGGGTCCCGTAGACAGGGCGCTGACAGAGTCCTGCGGTGCAGGCAGGGAAGGGTTCCCACCTTTCCCTGCCACACCAAGTTCCGAGTGACCCCCGGAGGTATCCCGACAGGGCAAGCAACACATCTGCATCCGCCCTGCATTTGTCTCGGTCATTTCGTTACAACTTCCCGTTCGCCCTGAGTAGGAGCTTCGGCCACTGAAAAGGGCGATCGGATCTGAAAACAGGAAAAGCCCCGTTGCTGGTACGGGGCTTTTCTGCGTTCAACGGATTTTGGTAGCTGATGTCGCTGATGTAGCGGGTGTTACTGCTGTAGCGGGTATAGCGGGACCTTGTAATCTCGACTATGACCGAGCAAGTGGGAATTCCCGCCCTCACTCATCCGCAAGCGGCCGAGAGATGACGCAGGCGTTGATGCCCCCGATCCCCATGGACAGCTTGCCGGCGATCCCATCGGGAAGCGGGCAGGACGCGTCGTAGACGAACCGGTTGTGCAGGCTGCCGATTTCCGGGTTCACCTCGTCGCGGGACAGGGGCGTGGGATATAGGGCGCCCCGTTCGTAACCGAGGTATTGCGCCGTCAGTTCCCATCCTCCGCCGGCGCTCATGCCGTGGCCGAAGGTGCCTTTCCGGGCGGTGACCGTCACGGAGCCGGGCACCATCTCGAGCAGGTTCTCCATTTCCAGGAAATCCCCGGGCGTCGCCGTGGCGTGCAGGTCCCACGAGGCGATGTCTTCGGGGGAAACGCGGGCGTCCGCGATGGCCTGGCCGACCGCCAGCTGCGGGCCTTCCTTCGACGGCGTGATGATATGGTCGGCGTCGGAGCTGACGCCAACGGCCAGGGGTTCCATGCCAACCGGGCTGAACCCCTTTTCCGTCATGTATTCGTAGTCCCCGATGATCCACAGCACGGAGCCGCCCGAGACGTGGGTGCCGCGCAGCCCGGTCAGGGGCTTGGACACGGCGCCGTCCGCGGCGGAGACGCGGGCGCGGTAGAAGGCGCCCACCAGCAGGGACGTGGGCGGCGGGTCCGTGGCGCCGACGACGACGGCCTTCGCCTCGCCGCGCCGGATGGCGTCCATGCCGAGTTTGAGGCACACGCCGAAGGTGGAGCAGGCGGCCACGGGCGCCAGGGACAGCCCGTTGATCTGCCCCATCATGGTGACCTGCGACGCGGGCGTGTTGTGGATATTCCAGATCAGGTCGGCCGAGACGCATTCCCACGGCGGTTCAGGCGCACCCCAGTCATCCTGCAGCTGTTGCTTGCGGCGCTGCTTCTCGCGGATGAGCTTCAGCTTGCCCGATTCGACGGTGCCCTCGACGTTCATCCCCTCGATCCTGGCGAGGGTCTCCAGGTAGGATCTCAGCTCTTCAGACTGGGAAGTCCAGTAGGCGTTCCAGGCTTCTTCGGCCTGGTCGCGCTTCGCGGAAGGAGCGGTCTCCGGATGGGGCGGCATGGCTTCGTCCACGCCTTCGTCGTCGTGCCGGGTAAGGTACGCGCGAAGCCGGGCGTTCCGTTCGGCCGATCCCCAGAACCGATCCCACGCCCGCTGCGCCCGGTACAGCTCCATGCTGATCCGGCTGATCGTCGGGATATTGCCCACGCCGGTGCCGATGTACACGTGGGCGGCCGTCCCCAGTGCCTGGAGTTCCTTTTCCAAACCCGGATTCTGCTCCAGCGCCTGGATGAAGGCTCCGACGGCATGCAGCGTGGTGGGGTCCATCTTGTCGACCAGGCGGGGGTACCGGTTCGACGGGAACCGGGCGTCGATCCATGCCCGGTAGTCCCCGAAGTCGAAGTCGGGTTCGCCGACCAGGAAGTTGTTGGGGCCGAACCCTTCAAAAGGCGCCAGCCAGCTTTCCGACCCTTCCAGGTTGCGGGCAAAGGCTGCCATGTTGGGCGAACGGGGCGCCACGATACCCCACCCGAATATGCCGATTCTGCGCAAAGCAAGCCTCGCTATATCCTAAGGAAATCTCCGATTCTTCAAGGGATTCTCCCATTCTTCCTAGTCTCAACAGCCCCGTCAATATACGCCGCGCGCGGGGTGGACTCAAGCCCAAACACCCTGCGGCTGGAATCGATGGGTAGGGACAACCTCGATCATCTGTCGGGCCACAGTAGGCTCACCGCTGGTCTATCCACGCTTCTATCTCCCTTCCGACTCCTGGTTTTTCTCCCGCCTGACGTCCCTGCTCAGGTCCGACTATAAAGCTCAACATAATCATATTTAAGGGGAAAAGTACGCGATACGACCCTGAATTTCGGTGGTTTTGAACCGTAACCAGCAGTCCTGATTCTGGGAATTCAAGTCAGCCGATCAATTCGCGGGAAAGGAGGCGATATAGGCAAGTTTGGGTCTTCGTCATTCCTTCTAGTTAGTAAGTGTTTCCATAAACGGGAGAACACAATGCATTACCTCATAATTGCTGTATTGACTCTCGGTTTGTCCCTGTTGGGATGCGAGGGTAAGACAGGCCCCGCAGGTCCGACTGGTCCTTCCGGCGCCGCTGGCCCGGCAGGTCCGGCTGGCCCGCAGGGTTCGACGGGTCCGGCAGGCCCGGCAGGCCCCCAGGGTCCGGCTGGTGCTGACGGTGCCGATGGTGCTGCAGGCCCGGCTGGTCCCGCAGGTCCCCAGGGTGAGACTGGTCCGGCAGGTCCGCAGGGTGAGCAGGGTGAGCCAGGTGAAGCAGCTACACTTCCTCCTGGTTTAAGCCCGGATGAGATTCTCGGAATCCTCTCAGCAGACCATGTTGCTGCTATGGTTGTTGAACACTCCTCCGAAGCCTATGGTGGTTTGGCCGAGCTGACACCGGCAAGAATAGGGGACGGTACGAGCATCCTTCTCAGAGTAGGCCAGGAAGCTACGGTCAAAGCTGTTGTCCGCACACAGGATGGCGCCATAGTTGAAGGTGCTGATCTGGTTTGGTCTATCGACGAGGAAGAGGAGAATATCTCGGTTGAAGATGGGGTTATCACTGCGCTTGCATCAAATTACAATATAGATGATGCCAAGTACAGTGCATCGATGGTAAGCTTCAAGTCAGCTTCCCATCTCGTTGCCGGTGAGTTGTCGGTCATGGTTTCCAATGCGGTTGCCAAGGTCAAACTCAGCCAGGATAGTCTGATCCCGTTGGCCATCAGTGAAACCACAATGATTACTGCCAGTGCGCTTGATGGTGATGATAAGCCGGTGCCTGATCTGGGTATGATGGGCAATTACGACTGGTCCAGCGATTCGGGTTCTGCCGGTGTTGCCGCTGATAAGCACGCTTCAGGCGAGATGAAAGGCAAGTTTATCGGTAAGGCCGGCAGTCAGGCAACGATTACTGGAAAGAGCAGTGGCGACGCTTCCATTACCGCCGCTATCGAAGGTGCGTCGGCTTCCGTCGATGTCGCCGTTTCCGGTTCTAGCATCACCCGTACCATTATCTACACCGACCCTGATACCCGTACTTTCACGTGGGACCGCGACCCGGCGGCTTCGGCGGCGTGGGAGGACGCAACCATAACTACCACCTTTGATGTCGAGTTGTACAATGCGATTTCTGACGCGCAAATCTCCAACTTCGATAATAGTGCTTTAACTCTCAATGTCAGTGGTAATAAGGCTTCGACAGTTGGGTTGCTAGCTACCACACCTAACGCCGCTGCAAATGGTGTAGTAACAGTGCAGGTTGCAGTTGCGAATTTTGACGCTGGGGACGCCTCCGCAACCCCAGCCGTACCACCAGCTGGGACCGCCCTGGCCAACGCTACCACTCAACCGGCCGGCATTCACGAGACAGATGCCGGTTCCATGAGTTACATCGTAGAACTGAAGGTGAATGGCGCGGTATCCAAGCGTATTCATTTCACGATAGCGTATGGTGCGGCACCACCGGCCGAGTAACCTCGGGATAATCCGGGTCCCGTAGACAGGGCGCTGACAGAGTCCTGTGGCACGTGGGGGAGGGGTGCCAACCCTTCCCCTATAAGCCAAGTTCCGAGTGACCCCCGGAGTTATCCCGACAGGGCAAGCAACATGTCAGCATCCGCCCTGCATTTGTCTCGGTCATTTCGTTACAACTTCCCGTTCGCCCTGAGTAGGAGCTTCGGCCACTGAAAAGGGCGATCGGTACCGAAGATAAGAAAAGCCCCGTTGAAGCATACGGGGCTTTTCTGTGTTTAACGATATAATAGTTGGACCACCCGTCTCCCTCGCCAATCCCCTTACCAATTCTACGTACCTGTCGTACCCGCTCCTACCTGATGTATCCGATTCATACCTGTAATACCCCGATCTCTTACCCGTCTTACCTCGCGATCCAACTGAATTACCCCATCCTACCTGACGTATCCGATTCACACTCCCAGCACGTAACACTGCGTAACACCCGATTTCATCCGCCTTTGAACACACCAGCCGCCACGCCCTGAAGTTCCGCATAATCATATTTAACTGAAAAAGTGCCCGATAAGACCTGAAATACGAGCAGTCTTGAGCCTGTTAATTCAAGTCAACCGATCAATTCGCGGGAAAGGAGGCGATATAGGCAAGTTTCGTGTTTTCGTCATTCCTTTTAGTAGTGTTTCCATAAACGGGAGAACACAATGCATTACCTCATAATTGCTGTATTGACTCTCGGTTTGTCCCTGTTGGGATGCGAGGGTAAGACAGGCCCCGCAGGTCCGGCTGGTCCGTCCGGCGCCGCCGGCCAGGCAGGTCCGGCTGGCCCGCAGGGTTCGACGGGTCCGGCAGGTCCGGCTGGCCCGGCAGGTGCTGATGGTGCTGACGGTGCTGACGGTGCTCAGGGCCCGGCAGGTCCGGCAGGCCCAGCTGGCCCGGCAGGTGCTGATGGTGCGCAAGGTCCTCCAGGTCCGCAAGGTGAGAAGGGTGACACCGGTGAGCAGGGTCCGCAAGGTGAGAAGGGTGACACCGGTGAGCAGGGTCCGCAAGGTGAGAAGGGTGACACCGGCGAGCAGGGTCCTGTAGGTCCAGGTCTACCGATCGAGGGAATTGATCCCATCGAGCTGGCCCAGGCGGACCACATCGCCTACTTGGTACATGATCCTTCTGACGATCCGCCGGAGGAAAAATCGGAAGCGCCGATCGATATCGTCTTAAGGGTCGGTGAAGAACGCAATGTCAAGGCTGCCGTCCGTGCACAGAGTGGCAAGATCCTTGAGAGCATTCCGGTAATGATTGGGATCCACAAGGATGAAAACGATGCCATCACCTTCGAAGACGGCGTGCTAACCGCCGTCGGGGCCGGGTCAGCCGTTGTCAGGGCTGTGTCGGATTTGTCCGGGCTTGCTGGTGATATAAATGTCATGGTGACCAAGCCAATCGCCAAGGTCGCTTTCATGGTCGGTGACCCTGCCGTTGCATTGAGCGAACCAGTCGTATTGGCCGTGAGCCAGACACATGACCAGGTGATAACCGCCGTGGCCCAAGATGAAGACGGCAAGGCAATTGCGCCGCGTTCCAACTGGTCCTGGGATTCCGGAACCGTAGCCTCCGTGGAGCAACAGAAGGATGCGGACGACGCGCTCCTGATGATGGGTGCTGTCGTCAAGATCACCGGGGCGAGTGGCGGCGACGGCACGGTTATGGCGACGGCCGAAGGCGTGAGCGGCAGTATCGACGTGAGCGTGACCGGCCAGACCAAGACCGTTTTCATTAGAGCTTCGACCTCAAGTAACGGCAACACCTTTGTTTGGGATCGAGGTAGAGACTCTGACACCAGCACCCCAGCAATCGACGTAGCTTGGAATTACGCCAATACTCAATTCCAGGTGTTCCTGTACGACATCGTTTCCAATGAGAGGGTCATCGGTACGGTCAATGTAGTATCAGAAACCGCTACTGTTGCTGCGGTCGATGCTGGTTCAGTAACCACGACACTCGCTGGAGTGGCAGCCCCACTTGTCACGGTTACACCCCTTCCTACTGACCCTGGTCAAACAGACCCGGCTACTTCCAATGCAGGAACAAAAACGTCGGTCGTTAAATTGACCGCTACCGGCGCCGATCCTGTTAACATCCTGTTCACTGTTAGGATCGTGAATGCGCCAGAATAACCTCGGGAAAATCCGGGTCCCGTAGACAGGGCGCTGACAGAGTCCTGTGGCTTTGGTGGGGTGCCTTCCCGGGCACCCCATCGGACCAAGTTTCGAGTGACCCCCGGAGTTATCCCGACAGGGCAAGCAACACATCAGCATCCGCCCTGCATTTGTCTCGGTCATTTCGTTACAACTTCCCGTTCGCCCTGAGTAGGAGCCTCCGGCCACTGAAAAGGGCGATCGGTCCCGAAAAAAAGGAAAGCCCCGTTGCATCTACGGGGCTTTTCTGTATCCAAATATTTTGACAGCCATCCTGTCGGTGTTGTCATTTGCAGCCCTCGCCCAGGGTGCAGGAGGCTTTTCCAAGTAACTCGAACTATCCAGATGGTGTTCCTATCTAATACTTCCCCTTTTTTCATTGCTTTCATTGGCTGCGAAGGTGCCGATGTGATCGTAGCCAACTTGCAAAGCCTGCTTGGCGATGAAGCAGCCGTACAGGTGGTCGCGGGGATCCAGAACCAATTCGTAACGGCTTGGTTCCAGCTGAACATCGACGGCAGTTACACCAACAGCGACGGTCAGACCGGCCGTGGACCGCAATCGAAGACGACAGCAACGCTATCACATTGACCATCGGGGACGATCCACCCATGACGATGGGCTACCTGGTGACCGAAGGCCAGCTGACACTGATCATCTCGCTCGATACGGTAAATTCGGTCATCAGTGGAAACATGAGCCTGCTTGCGGTCAACGACGCGGTAATCATGGGCTTGGACGATCTGCGGATACACTACAATCGGCTCCCGCCATTGGACCAGGCAATGGAGTAGCTGATGTTCATTTGGATTTAATGATGTAAGGGACAGGACCACCCCGAAATTTAACGGCCGGTTTCATAGCCCGGTGGCTAGTTTCAGCACCGGGTTATGAAGGATAAACTCCGGCGAAGCGGCGTATCGAATCCACATCGTAAACCAGTCTTCTTAAGACTGCCGGCTATGAGCGTTTTACCAATGCGTACCACTTTTGCGATTTCATAAACACAAAGACTAAGTGACACCGGTCGCGTTACACACCTGACACCGAGGAGATACCGTATATAATGGTTTCCTTCTTCCAAAAACACAGCAGTCGTGGGATCTTCCGACGCATTGCCGCATCACTCCCTAAACCAGGTGCTGACGCGCTAACGGATCGCTGGCACGCCGTGTTGCTCGTTTTCCTGTCCCTATCCCTGTTTTTTCCGCTGGTGTTTGCCTGCGGTAGGGACAATCCCACACAGTCTCGTTCGGCGACCGCGTTCCGCATCGTGGTTACACCGGAGACGGCAGACCTATCCTCCACCGGTGAAACGTTACGTCTCAGCGCCCGAGTACTGGACAAAAGCGACCGGGAGGTTCCCGCATCCCCGGTTTCCTGGCGCAGCAGCGACGATCAGGTGGTTTCAGTGAGTGCCGACGGCCTGGTCACCGCGGTCGGCGAGGGCAGCGCTATCGTAATCGCCATGGCCGGACAGAAGACGGCCCAGGCGCGGGTGACGGTGTCGGATCCCGTGCGGCGGACGTTGACTGCCCTGTACAAAACCACGGGCGGCGAGAACTGGAAGAATAGCGTAAACTGGTTGAGCGACGAGCCCGTTCATCAATGGTACGGTGTGTCGACGGTCTCGTCCTCGAGCACGCCAGAGGTGCGAGCCCGAGCCAGCGTGGCCGGCGTGGCACTGAATTTGCCTGACAACGGCCTTACCGGTCCGATCCCGCCTGAGTTGGGCGAAATGGTCTTCCTTCGAGTGCTGGATCTTTCCGACAACGGTCATACCGGTACTATTCCTCCTGAACTGGGCAACCTGGTCCGGCTCGAAGTGCTGGACCTGTCCAACAATGCTTTGACCGGATCCGTCCCGTCTGAACTGGGTGACCTGCCGGTCCTGAAGTCACTCCTGCTACACGGCAACACCGGGATGTTCGGTCCCCTGCCTGACTCGTTCGTCCGGCTTACGGGCCTGGAAACCCTGGAACTGACGGGCACGGGTCTGTGCGCGCCTTCGGACGCGGGATTCCAAAGGTGGCTTGCCGGGATCGCGACCCGGCGGGGCGTACAGACTTGCGGATCGGGGACGGACCAGGACCGGCAGACACTGATCGCCCTGTACGAGGCGACGGACGGACCGAACTGGTCGAACAATGCCAACTGGCTGAGCCAGGCGCCACTGGACCGCTGGTACGGCGTCTCGGCGACATCATCCGGCCGCGTGCGCAACCTGCATCTTGCGAACAACGGGTTGTCCGGTCCAATTCCGACCGCGCTGGGCAATCTCACCGCGCTGGTGTCTCTGGATCTCTCGGACAACCGGTTGACGGGCGTCATCCCGCCGGCCCTGTTTACCCTGGCCAATCTCCAGACGCTGGACCTGTCCGGAAACCTGTTCAACCAATCTGAATCGGACGACCGCGACGCCCTGGTGGCGCTGTACAATGCCACCGACGGCCCGAACTGGGTGTACAGTACGAACTGGCTAAGCCAGGCACCGCTGGGAGATTGGTACGGGGTAACAACCGACGATACGGGCAGGGTGACGCATCTTCAGCTGTATACAGTAAATGGCGAGGAGCGCGTCGACGACGTCGCCGGCAAGACCAGCAACGGGCTGTCCGGCAACCTTCCCCCGGAACTGGGCAACCTGGGCAGCCTGCAGCGTCTGTCTCTCAACTATAATTCATTGACGGGTCCCATTCCACCAGAGCTGGGAAACCTGAGTAACCTGCGACGCCTGGACCTTGACGTCAACCAGTTGTCGGGCAATATCCCTTCCGAACTGAGCCGCTTGAGTAATCTGGAAAGCCTGGACCTTCGCCGCAACCAGTTAACCGGTCCCGTTCCCTCCTGGCTGGGTAACCTGAGCAACCTGAAGAACTGGTTGGACCTTGGATACAATCAACTGACAGGTCCCATTCCTTCGGAATTGGGCCGCCTGAGTAATCTGACATTCCTGGCACTCCGCGGTAATCAGTTGTCCGGCAATATCCCTCCGGAACTGGGCCGCATGAGAGATTTGGAAAGCTTGTATCTCCAAAATAACATGTTGTCAGGCGCATTACCCTCGTCGCTGAGTAGTCTCACCAACCTGCAATTCCTGTGGCTGGGCAACACGCAGTTGTGTGCGCCGACAGACGCTGTGTTCCAGGCATGGCTCGCCGGGATACCGTACACAAGTGGCGTCGTGAACTGCGGTCTGGTGGGGCCGGAGCCGGGAAACGACCGGGCCGCCCTGGTGGCGCTGTACAATGCCACCGATGGCCCGAACTGGGTGTATAGCACGAACTGGCTGAGCAATGCGCCGCTGGGAGATTGGTACGGGGTAACAACCGACGATACGGGCAGGGTGACGCATCTTCAGCTTTACACCGTAAATGGCGAGGAGCGCGTCGACGATGTTGCGGGCAAGGCCAGCAACGGCCTGTCCGGCAACCTCCCACCTGAACTGGGTAACCTGGGCAGCCTTCAGCGCCTGTCTCTCAACTACAACGCGTTGACAGGCCCCATTCCGCCGGAACTGGGCAACCTGGCGAACCTGCGACGCCTGGACCTTGACGTCAACCAGTTGTCGGGCAATATCCCTTCCGAACTGAGCCGACTGAGTAATCTGGAAAGTCTGGACCTTAGCCGCAACCAATTAACCGGTCCTGTTCCCTCCTGGCTGGGAAATCTGAGCAACCTGACGAATTGGTTGGTCCTTGCTGACAACAAACTGACCGGTCCCATTCCTTCCGAACTGGGCAACCTGAGCAAACTTCTAAGCCTGAACGTTGCTGGCAACCAGTTGTCCGGCGCGTTGCCCTCTTCGCTGGGTAACCTCACCTACTTGCGATGGCTGCGGCTGAGCAACAACGAGTTGACTGGCGCGTTACCTCCGTCGCTGAGTAATCTCACCAACCTGCAATACCTATATCTAGACAACACGCAGTTGTGTGCGCCGACAGACACCGTGTTCCAGGCATGGCTCGGTGGGATTCCAAACAAAAGTAGCGTTGTGAACTGCGGCCTGGTGGGGCCGGAGCCGTCGAACGATCGCGCCGCCCTTGTGGCGCTGTACAACGCCACCGACGGCCCGAACTGGACGAACAATACGAACTGGCTGACCGATAAGCCGATCGGAGAGTGGTACGGAGTAGACACCAATGCAACGGGTCGGGTGACCCGTTTGGACTTGAGGAACAACGCACTGTCGGGTTCGATCTCTTCCGAACTGGGTCAATTGAATCAACTGAGTAGGCTGTGGCTTGGAGACAACATGCTATCGGGCTCGATCCCACCAGAATTGGGCAATCTGAGCAACCTTCATGGCCTGTATCTTTATAATAACATGATAACCGGTTCTATTCCGTCCGAACTGGGCCAGTTGAAGAACCTGCTTGACCTGTGGTTATGGTCCAATCGATTAACTGGCTCTATTCCGTCTGAACTGGGTCAGTTAAACAGACTGGTAAAACTGATTCTCAGCTACAACAGACTTGCAGGTAGGATTCCGTCCGGACTGGGTAACCTGACGAACCTGGAATGGCTCGAACTCGAGGACAATCAGTTGTCCGGCAATATCCCCTCATCGCTGGGCAACCTGAGCAATCTGGAGCGCATGGAGCTCAACGACAATACCGCTCTTTCTGGAATCCTGCCCGGCACACTCTCTGGTCTCGGCAATCTGAACAAACTGAATCTTCAAGGGACGGGTCTGTGCGCGCCGACTGACACTGCATTTCAAGCATGGCTAAGTGGAATTTCTGATAAACAGGGCGTAGTGAACTGTACCTCGCCGCCCCCACCGCCGGGCGACCCGGACCGTGACGTCCTGGTGGCGCTGTACAACGCTACGGACGGCCCGAACTGGACGAGAAACAACAACTGGCTGAGTGACAGACCGATAGGAGAGTGGTATGGCGTGTCCACTAACGCGGATGGGCGGGTGGATAGTCTGAGTCTTTTCCTAAACGGGTTGTCAGGAGGCATCCCTCCAGCACTGGGCAACTTGAGCAATCTGACGTACTTGCAGCTCCAAGTCAACGCGTTGACCGGCAGAATCCCTTCGTCACTGGGTAACCTGAGCAATCTCGACAGGCTGATTCTCAACGACAATCAGTTGTCCGGCAGTATCCCTTCATCACTGGGCAACCTGAGCAATCTACAAGAGTTGAGTCTCAACAACAACTCGTTGTCCGGCAACCTTCCTGCGACGTTGGGCAACCTGAGCAATCTGAACTGGCTTATTCTCAACGAGAACGCGTTGTCTGGCAGTATTCCTTCGTCCCTGGGCAACCTGAGCAATCTGCGAGAACTGCGGCTTAACGACAATCAGATGTCCGGCAGCCTTCCTACAACCCTGGGCAACCTGAGTAATCTGCGAGAATTGTGGCTTTACAATAACACCGCTCTTTCTGGTTCCCTGCCCGGTACACTTGCCGGTCTCGGTCGCCTCAACGAACTGCGGCTTCAAGGCACCGGTCTGTGCGCGCCGACTGACACTGCATTTCAAGCGTGGCTCAGCGGGATTCCGGTGAAATCGGGGGTTGTTGACTGTACTGTCATTTCAGGATCGGACGACCGCGACGTCTTGGTAGCACTGTACAACGCCACAGATGGCCCGAACTGGGTGAGAAACGACAACTGGCTAAGTGACAGACCGATCGGAGAGTGGTTTGGCGTGTCCACCAACGCTGCAGGTAGGGTGACGCGTCTCAGGTTATACACAATATCCGACGATGATACATACACCACCAACGGTTTGACTGGCAGCATCCCACCGGTGCTGGGTAATCTGAGCTATCTGCAAGATCTGCGGCTTCACACCAACAAGTTGTCAGGCAGTATCCCGCCGGAGTTGGGCAACCTGCACAATCTGACTCGGCTCGATCTTGGAGACAATCAGTTGTCAGGCAGTATACCGCCGGAGTTGGGCAACCTGAGCAGCCTGACATATCTTGGGCTTTACTTCAATCAGTTGTCAGGCAGTATACCTTCGCAACTGGGTAACCTGACCAGCCTGACTGATCTTTCCCTTCGCGCCAACACTGGACTGTCAGGTCCTCTGCCCGACACTTTCACAGATCTTGAGAATCTCAACAACCTGGCTGTGGATGGCACGGGGTTGTGCGCGCCTACAGACACCGCATTTCAGTCGTGGCTCGGGAGGATCCAGGGAAGAGTGGTAGGCGTCAGTAACTGCGATTCGTCGCCCCCGGACGACCCGGACCGCGATGTCCTGGTGGCGCTTTACAATGCCACCGACGGCCCGAACTGGGCGAACAATACGAACTGGCTGAGTGATTCGCCAATCGGAGAGTGGAACGGCGTGACCACCGACGACACCGGACGGGTGACACATCTCTGGTTATCTGGGGAGATTGACGACGCTGGTACAGTAGTCAGTCGAGGTGGGTTATCTGGCAGAATTCCATCGTCCCTGGGTGATCTGACTAAGCTTCAATACCTGGGCCTTCCTGGCAACGCATTATCGGGAAACATTCCATCGGCCCTGGGCAACCTGGAAAATTTACGTAGTCTGCAACTTTGGGACAACCAGTTGTCGGGCGCGATCCCGTCCGGCCTAGGCAACCTGAACAATCTTGTTTGGTTGCAACTCAGCGACAACAGTTTATCTGGTCCAATCCCGCCCGCCCTGGGCAACCTGAGCAACCTGACGAACTTGCAGCTTCAAGACAACGCGTTGACAGGCAACATTCCATCGGCCCTGGGCAATCTGACTAACCTGCGTACTATGGGTCTTTACCGTAACCAGTTGTCAGGTACAGTTTCGTCGGAACTGGGCAACCTGAGCAATCTGCAAAGTCTGTGGTTGCACCAGAATGCTGCCTTGTCCGGTCCCCTGCCCGACTCATTCACTGATCTCGATGAACTTCGAAGCCTGAATCTGGATGGCACAGATTTGTGTGCGCCTTCAAATGATGTTTTCCAAACCTGGCTACAGGGGATCGGAAACAAGAGTGGCGTTGTGGACTGCGAACCAGACCCACCTGGTCCGCCTGGCCTCCGTGGCATGCCTGGCCCTCGTGGCCTGCCAGGCCCGCCAGGTCTTCAGGGCCCACCCGGTCCTCAGGGCCCTGAAGGCCCGCCAGGTGAACCTGGCCCACCTGGTCCGCCTGGCTATCGTGGCGATACTGGCCCACCTGGTCCTCAGGGCCCACCTGGTCCTCAGGGCCCAGCAGGCCCGCCAGGCTCGTCTAGTCGGGTGGTAGTACCAGAGATTTCTTCGGACGCCGCGTTCCAGGATTGGCTCGAAGCGCTTTTCAAGGAGCGAGGCATCGTGACTTGCGGCGAGCCTGGTCCTCCTGGGCCACAAGGTCCGCGCGGGCCTCGTGGCCTACCTGGCCCTCGTGGCCCTCGCGGCCCGGCTGGTCCGAGGGGGGCAGCGGGTTCAAAGGGTGAGCCTGGTCCGCATGGTCGTCAGGGCCCAGATGGTCCTGATGGCCCTGAAGGCCCGCCTGGGTCTGAAGGCCCTCAAGGCCCTCCAGGTCCTCCAGGACCGTCAGCAAGGGTGATAGCATCAGAGGAAGGATGGGCATCGGACGCCGCGTTACAGGCGTGGCTTGAGGCGTTTTTCCAGGACAGTGGCGTCGTGAACTGCGGTGAACCTGGCCCGCAAGGTCCTCCGGGCCCTCCAGGTCCTCCTGGTCCTCAGGGTGTACCCGGTCCTCCTGGTCCTCCTGGTCCGGCTGGGCCTCAAGGTCCTCCTGGTGAACCTGGCCCGGAGGGTCCGGCTGGGCCTCAAGGTCCTCCTGGTGAACCTGGTCCACAGGGTCCGCAGGGTGAACCCGGACCACCAGGCCCTCCTGGACCACCTGGTGATTCTGGATAATAGGGGTTGCCAAACGAAAATCATGCAGGACGAACTGATCAAAATGGCACTGTCTGCTGCCACCGGAGCCAGAACATTAAACAAGGAGTGAAGTATTGAACCTCAAGACACTGCCGTATGCTGCCGTTTGCTGTCTTACACTGCTCGTTGTGTTCGCCGCGTGCGGTTCGGATGGCAAGCCCGTAACGACTGCGCCAACCGAGCCTGAGTCGCCTACACAGCCTGCTCCCCCAACGCCGGAACCTCCCCCGGATACCCCTTTCTCAGATTTGGAGCAGCGCATCGTGGCAGGCATCAACGCGCAGAGGATGCTAGGTGGCACGTGTGGCGGGGATGCCTTCGATCCTACGACCCCGGTTGCCTGGAACAATGATCTGGCCGAAGCCGCGAGGGTGCACATGGAGGACAATCTGGCGAACGACCTGTCCGCCGACCCCCATACCGGGTCGAACGGTTCGAGCGTCGGGGACCGGGTGACGGCCGCAAGCCCGGCCACGGCATGGCTCGTCGTAGGCGAGAATCTAGCCTACAACCGGGGGTCGCCGCGTAACGATATACCGGAGATCTGGGCAAAGGGATGGCACGAGTCGCCGGTCCACTGCCGGAACCAGCTCAATCCCGTGTTCAACCGGGTCGGGGTAAGTGTCGGCGTGAGGAATGCGCTGTTCGTTGGTGTAGTCGTCTTCGGCCAGAAAGCGGGTTCATAATCCGTCGGCTCATTCCCTTGACCCTCCCCGAGCCGCGCGCGTATAATCCGGGATGACGAGACGACCGGTCTTCCGGTCCGCCTATGGAACAGAACCTGACCATCGGATCCATCGATTCCATCGGTACCATCGGTTCGCACACGCCTGTTGATCATCCCGGAGTCCGCCATTCCCTCGCGTACCCTGTTCATCGGCGACATTCACGGCTGTGCCCGTGAATTCGAACAACTGCTTTCCAAACTGGAGTTCCAGCACGACACGGATCTCCTGTACCTGACAGGCGACGCTTTCAGCCGGGGCCCCGACCCCGCAGGCGTATGGAAGCTGATCCGGGATACGGACGCGAGGATGATCCTCGGCAACCACGACTACCGCCTGGCGGACCGGCTTCGACAGCTCCTTTCCGGTGCCGCGGTACCCACCCGAAGCCCCGGTACCCTTCAGACCCTGGAAGCCCTCGCACCGTGCGCCGACGCCCTGATCCCCTGGCTGGAGTCGCTTCCCCTCTGGATCGACGAGCCCGATTTCCTCCTGGTCCACGCGGGCATCAACCCCAAAAAAGGCTTTCACGACACGACCGCGGAAGAGTTCCTCGTCATCCGTACCTGGCCGCCCGTCGAAGGCATCGTGGGACCCCGATGGCACGACGCGTACGATCCATCCGGCAAGCTGATCATATTCGGCCACGACGCTCCCGGCGGCCTCGTCATCAAGCGCCGGGACGACGGCTCCCCCTACGTGATCGGCCTGGACTCGGGATGTATCTATGGCGGGCAGCTGAGCGGGTACGTGCTGGAGGAAGACCGGTTGGTGCAGGTTGAATCCAGCCACCCCCGGAGCACACGACCGGATGCAGGACCCTCAACGCTGTCTTGATCCGTGCCCGGATGACGCACGCCCCCCTATTTGCCTTCGAAAGTTTTTATTCTACGAGATTAAGTGAAAGTCCCCTGACTAACCTTATATAGCCACCTTGTTCGGGAATATGCACCAGGTTCGGGGAGGAAATATTAAGGAGATAGGCTGAGATCATGTCGACCGAATGCACAAACCACGAAGGACGGATCGGACGCCTGGAAGTCAACAATGATCAGATAGGCAAGCGCCTGTCCCGGATAGAGACGGTAGTCATCGGCCAGTTGGTCATGACCGTCGCAATCCTCATAAAATCGTTTATCTCGTAATCCAATACTAAGGTACACACCAAAAGAACTGAAAAGGGGAATTCAAATGGAATCGATACCTTCGTGGTTGCCAGCGGTTGCTGCCATACTATTGATCGCTGTTATCGGGGCTGTAGGAAAACTGTGCCTTTGGATGGGGAAGAGAGAGGCAATAGAAAGTGGAATCTTAACGACGCTTGAAGACATCAAGGAAGATATCCGTACGATCCGGATTGCGATTTCGGACCTAGTAACCGGCAACGATTCCAACCCCGGTCAATGAGATTCAGGAACCACTGGCACCGCGGAAATATGGCGTAATGTTTTGGGAGGGAATGAAATGTCCGAGTCAGGTTGGTGGCAGCGCCACGGCGCGGTCTTCACATCGATAATCACCCTTATTTCAATACTGACGTATTTGCACGTTTCATTAGGTGCCATAAGGGATGAATTGAGAAGTGAAACGGGTAGCTTGAGAACCGAAATGGGTAGCTTGAGAACCGAAATCAAAGCGGAAATCAAAGATCTGCGGGCATCGCTGGACCGGGTGGAGACAAAGGTAGATGAGGTCAGGGGATACTTGAGATTCAACACATCCGCACCACTGGACGGACCACCCCCATAGGAGCAGATACAGACCATGCCGGCCGAAGCTACAGCCTGCCGGCATCGTTCAAGCGTTCAGGCATCAGACGTGCCAGATGTACAGATCCCGGTTTGACAGCGGGAGATCTACCCATGCGCCTCCGCGCCGGTGGCTTTCGGCGACGGCGATGCAGGCTTCCGTGATGTGGTGTGCGATCTCGACGTGTCCCAGGCTTTGATCGCCTGATTCGTACGCGCGGACGAGGTCTTCCATGCAGGAAACTACAGTGCTCTTCGGCGTAACGAATTCGAACGGCGTCTCCTCCCAGGCGCTTCGTCCTTTGCGATCGTCCCGCCCATCGATCGGCGCCCGCCGCAACGACGCGCCGGCCCCGTTGTTCAGTGACCGGATGGCGCCTTCGGTCCCGATGATCTCGTACTCCCATCCCGCCGCGGGGATCGACCATGCGCGGACACCGTTCTCGAATTCGAGTTCGTACGTCGCGATCGGATCGTAGGGGATGTGGTCGCCTTCGATGACGTAGTCCCGGGGGTCGATCTCGCCGCGCACGGAACGGATGACTGGATCGCCGATCAGCCAGGAGAGCGTGTCGATGGAATGGATGTGACCGTGCATCAGGGATGACCGCGCGTAGTGGATGGCCGCGCTGGGTTCGCCCACGTCGCCCCGCAGGACCGCGTCCCGCACCACGCCGTACCGGTCGTCGAACCTGCGCAGCACGCCCGTGTTGAACACCGTTCCGTTCTTCAGGACGGCGTCGTGGATGTCGTCGGCCGCTGCCATGGAACTGGCCATGGCCTTCTCCACGTAAAGCATGGGCACGCCCATTTCCGCCAGCGCGACGGCCAGCTCGGCATGGGAATCGCCGCGGAATGACGCGTCCGGCGCCTCACGGGCTGGTTTCTGCAGTCCCGATGCGGTGGTGCATACGGCAACCATATCGGGGCGCTCCTTCTGCACCATGTCCCGGAAATCCTCGTACAGCGCGTGGACGCCCCAGCGCCTGGCAAAGTCCTCCCTGCGTTCGGAGCGCAGGTCGCAGCCGGCGGCGATCTCCAGCCGTTCGCTCGCTTGGCAGGCCGCCGCGACAGAATAGGGCAGAGGCGTATGTCCCTCGTCGTCGATCGTACTGCCCATGCGCCCCAGGCCGATGATCCCTACGCGATAGGTTTTCATGGTTTCCGTCGGGCATTCTGGCGTTCGAAACCCGCTCGTTTCCTCCTGACTGTCAGCACTTCATCTTATCGGCATGACTGTGTGGTTGAGAAATGACGAGGAATACGAGATCTTCCTCTCCAGGGTTTTCCAACCGGTGTGGTGTTTTGGGGGGCACATGAATGGCGCTACCTTCCGGCACCCTGTACGTCTCCTCCCCGAGTTGAACAGAGGCAACTCCTTGCAACACATAGAATAACTGCTGCGCTTCGCTGTGATAGTGCATCTCTTCCACGCCTCCTTTTGGAACCCTTTCTTTAATTACGCTCAGGGAAGCCGTATTCAAAAGGTGCCATCCATCACAGTGCTTGCCCCATTTATAATGTGCCGCATTACCTGGATTGATAACCATAATGGTCCTGAAAGAATACCTATTGCGATACGATAGGTTCAAGCAGCCTGCGCCATCGCCGGACGTCTTTCAGTCAAACCCGCCAGACGCTCTTGATTGAAGATAGAACGGGACCGGAGACAGGGCAAAAACAATCTCCTCCCTTCCGGACCATCATGGCGCCGGCGAGGGCCGTCGAAAGCGCCGGCGAAGCGCCGTTGAAGCGTCTGCGAATTGTATTGACAGGCCGGTGGTGTCGGTTTAGCATGGCCTTACCTCATTCCCCCCTTTAAAACGCGTGTCACTATCAAAGCTTAAGCAACCTCAGGAGACGGATCATGGCGTCGCTACCCACCACGAACAAGGGCTGGCTCGAACTCGGCAACCAGTACCTCTTGAGACATCCGATGCGGACCGCGCCGCTGGTTCCCGAACGCGGTGACGGGCTCTACATGTGGGACGTGGAAGGCCGGCGTTTCATCGATTTCCAATCGGGTCAATTGTGCGTAACCCTGGGCCATTCCCACCCGGAATACGTGAAGGCCCTCTGCGACCAGGCCCATAAGATCATCCAGGTGGGAACGACCTTCATCGCGCCGTCGGAGGTGCTGCTGGCCAAGAAGATGGCCGAAATCGCGCCGGACCCGCTGCAGAAGTCCTTCTTTGCCTGTACGGGATCCGAATCCAACGAGATGGCCCTGCGCCTCGTGCGGAAGTACACGGACCGCTTCGAGGTGATCGCCCTCATGCGCGGCTACCACGGCCAGTCCTACGGCAGCGCGTCCATCACCGGCCGGGGCGGCATGCTTCGGGAAGGTTACGGCCCCATGCCCACGGGCGCCTCGTTCATCCCGACGCCCTACGAATACCGCTGCCAGTTCTGCCGGGACGAAGCCTGCTGCAACCTGGGATGCGCGGACGCGGCGGAGAACGTGATCGACTCGTCCACCTCCGGACGGCCCGCGGCCTTCTTCTTCGAACCGCTCATGAGCGCGGCGGGGCAGATCGTGCCCTCCAAGGAGTGGATCCAGCGGATCGTGGAAATCTGCCGCGAACGGGACATCCTGACCGTCGCGGACGAGGCCCTGACGTGCTTCGGCCGGACGGGCAAGTGGTTCGCCTTCGAGCACTTCGATTTCGTGCCCGACATCGTGACCTGCTCAAAGGGACTGGGAGGCGCCGTGCCCCTATGCGCGGTCATGACCAGCGCGGAGATCGCGGACGCCGCGGTGGCCAAGGGATTCATGCCCTTCTCGTCCCACGCCGGGGACCCGCTCCTCTGCGAGACCGGACTGGCCAATATCGAAATCGTCGATCGCGAGAACCTGGTGGAAAACGCCCGGGTCGTGGGCAACTACTTCATGGACCGGCTCAAGGTCATGGAGGAAACCTACGAGATCGTGGGCGAGGCACGCGGCCTGGGCCTTTGCCTGGGGCTCGAACTGGTGACGGACAAGCAGAGCCGGGAGCCCAATTTCGAAGGCGCCGCCATGGTGACGGAGTACTGCTACGAGAACGGGCTGTGGCTGCCCATCGTGCCCCGGATGCTCAACAAGGATCCGCTCAGCCTGCGTTTCATGGAGCTGTCGGGTTCCCAGGTCCTGCGGTTCATGCCGCCGATCACCATCACCGAAGCCCAGATCGACGAATCCCTCGAGATCATCGAGGCCGGTGTGCGCATCGCCGAAGAAAGAACGGCGCGCGTGGCGCCGGCGGCGGTGTAGGCGTCGCTGCAGCCGACTGCCCTCAGGACAGGCGCACGAAGATGTACCAGAGCCCGATGGAGATGTAGGTCGCGGTGATGGCGACCATGATGATCCGGGTGAGGGGATGGGGTTTGGTCCACGCGGGGAAGGCCCGGGGAACGAGCACGTAGTTCAGGTAGATCAGTCCGGGACAGAAGAGCCCCATGGCCAGGAAGGCGATGACGCCCCGTATGATGAGCAGGTCCCCCGGCTGCGCCAGGGGCAGCGTGATCGTCGTCAGCAGCGTGAAGACCACGACGAAACCATAGTATAGCGTGCGGAAGTGGTACCGCCGCGCCCGTTTCACGTTGGCGTAGATGAAGTCGGCCTGCATGCGGGCGAATCCGTCGGTGGACTGCAGCCAGGCATCGCACAGAAACGCCGCGGCGACGATCAGGAAGAGGACCTTGCCGATGGCGCCCCAGCTGACCTCGAAGAAGGCGGACTGCACCACCGCGATTTCCCAGCCCTCGGGAACGATGCCCTGCGGCTTCAGCAGGGCCCACGCCAGCCAGCACATGATGATGGTCGTAACCAGGTTCAGCGCGACGCCGAGGCCCGACTCGAGCTTCAGGTACCGCATGAACTTCCCGTAGTTTATCCGGTTGGCCTCGTTGTCCTCGAAGGCGTAACCCGTGGCCGAGATGGCCTCCGGCGCGGTCCGCAGAGGGCTGGTGATACGCCCGATATAGGCCGACATGCCCACGCCCTTGTCCCGCATCCAGTAGGAGAGGAAGAGCTGGCCGAAGCCGCCGGCGCCGGCGAAGACGATGGCGGTGAGCACGGTGGACAGGTCCGCCGGGTCCCAGTTGGCGGGCCGGTGGTAGCCGGGCGTGAGCAGGACGCCGAAGAATTCGCCCGCCACATCCAGGACCGGCCGCTGGAAGACGGCGAAGGCGATCCCCACCATGGTGATGACGACCACGGCCATGGTGAGCCGTTCCACGATCAGGTAGACCACCCGGCCCATGAACAGGGCGACCAGGTAGATGCCGATGGTCAGATAGGCCCAGAAGAGCGACTGGCCGCGGACCGTCCATCCATAGGGGAACCCGGTGAGCTCCGCCAGGGCGCCGCCGCCCGCCGACGCGTAGGCGCCGAACCAGATGTTCTCGAGGAAGACCCCGACCCAGATGGCCGACACGTACCACTTCCCTACGCGGCTGAAGCCGGTCAGGGCCGTCTCGCCCGTCATGATCGTGTACCGGGCGATCTCCACGTTGACCCAGAACTGCATCAGGGCGGCCGGGATGAGCAGGCCGATGAAGGCCGCGCCGTACTTGGCGGTCAGGTAGGGCCACCAGATGAGCTCGCCGCTACCCTGGGCCAGCCCGGCCCAGACGATACCGGGACCGACGTACTTCAGCATGCCGGCGAAGGTGGGCACGGCGGCCAGCTTCAGGGGCGAAAGCTTGCCGAGGGGGCGGGTGGTTTCGGAGGCGGGTCCTGCGGGCATGAAGTGGGATCCGAGAATTGGCATTGCTATACCGACTATGGCATATAGTCCGATCAACGCCGAAGACGAACGATCAGTCAAAAAACAGGGAAAGTTGAAGGATCCGGTCGAACCGGCATAGTACACGGGGGTGCGAGATAGTTCAAGCACAAAAAGGAAAACATACTTGCCTGATTCTACAGGTTTCTCAAGGCCGGTTTCGCAGCCGGCCGCCGGACGAATGTAAAGCTGTAAATCCGTTGACTACCAACCAGTGCCCTGATAGCTTCCAGTTGAAGGAGATCATAATATGAACGAAAGAAAACCACATAGCTCCAACGATGAAGTAATGGTCGAAATCTACTACAAAGACAACAGTATCAAGAACCGGTTGGCCAGACTTGAAGCGTCAGATGATCACATCAGATACCTGATCGAAAGTAACGCAACCTATTTTCGGTGGATCATCGGCATTATTCTAGCTGCCTATATTTCTATTATGATCAAACTGGTTTTTATTCCATGAGGGATGGGTTATGTCGAAGAAGAAAGGAAGGATTCTTGACGTAGACGTCGGCGAGCGTCTCAAAAGTGCGTTAATGGATGTTTTAAGCGACGAAGAGATCGTCGCATTGCGTATGGAAGTTGACGTTGAAGTCAAGAGTGGATATACCGATAAAGCGTGGTACGCTTGGAAGAGCCCGGTCCGTACCCAAAGTGTCTCCTCCGGAAGCATATAGCGAAACAACTTGCTCGCAACGCGACACACCCTGAAAGAGACTATGCCATGATGGACTTCCCCATCGTAGACACCCACGTTCATCTCTGGGACCCGAATCACCTGAGGTACAGCTGGCTGGACGATATCCCCCTGCTGAACCAGCGGTACCTGCTGGAGGAATACCGGCAGGCCTGCGGAGCGGTCCAGGTGGAGCAGATGGTCTTCGTGCAATGCGAATGCGACGCCGGCCAGCACGTGCAGGAAGCGGAATGGGTTTCCGGACTTGCCCGGCAGGACGGCCGGATCCGCGGGATCGTGGCCAACGCGCCACTCGAGAGGGGCGGGGCAATCAACGCCGACCTCGAGGCGCTTGCCCGGATTCCCCTGGTCAAGGGCATCCGGCGCCTGCTGCAACCTGAATCCGTTGATTTCTGCCTGCAGCCCGGGTTCATCGAAGGCGTTCGCCTGCTGCCGTCCCACGGGCTGTCCTTCGACATCTGCATCTTCCACCCGCAGCTGGCGAACGTGATCGAGTTCGTCCGGCAGTGTCCCGACGTCTCCTTCATCCTGGACCATATCGGAAAGCCCGACATCAAGAACCAGGTCTTCGACCCCTGGAAAGATGAACTGAGGATCCTGGCTGAAATGCCCAACGTATGCTGCAAGGTGTCGGGTCTGGTCACCGAGGCGGACATGGAACGGTGGACGCCCGAGGACCTGAAGCCCTATATCGACCACGTGATCGATTGTTTCGGCATCGACCGGGTCATGTACGGCGGGGACTGGCCGGTCGCCTTCCAGGCCACCGAGTATCCGCGCTGGGTGGAGACCCTGTCCTGGGCGACCGGCGGACTCTCGGACGCGGAACGGCGCAAGCTGTTCCGGGACAACGCCATCTCCTTCTACCGGCTGTAACGGCCTCTGCCCATATGCGTCAGCAGCGCAGCAGCCCCGCCCGTCACGCAATGTACCTCGCTGCCCGTACGTACCTCGCTGTCCGTACGTACCTCGCTGTCCGAATTCCATGACCCTCGCCGACCTGCGTAAAAAACTCCTGCCCGATGGCCCGGCGCTGGATATCCACGTACATCCCCTGAACTGTTTCGGTTCCTATGGGGTTTCCTCTCCGGTCGAGGATGCGGATAGGCTTGTCGCCACCGCCCGCCGCTCCGGCGTGACCCGGATGTGCGTGTTCTCCCTGTACGAGACCACCCCCTACGAACCCACACCCGACCAGTGCCGGCAGGCCAACGATTACGTGCTGCGGATGCGCGACGCGGAGCCGGAGGCGATCCTGCCCTTCTGCTATGTCACGCCCGCGTTTCCGGACGAAGCCGTCGCCGAAATCGAGCGTTGCGTGGGCGGCCAGGCAATGGCCGGGGTCAAGCTCTGGGTGGCACGGAAGGCGACCGATCCCGGCCTCGACCCGATCATGGAAGCGGCCGTCGCGAAGGACGTCCCGGTGCTGCAGCACGCCTGGCTGAAGACCACCGGTAACTTGCCCGGTGAGTCCACGCCCTTCGACGTGGCCGATCTCGCCCGCCGACATCCCCGGTCGAGGATCATCATGGCCCATCTCAACGGCGTGGGCTACCGCGGCATCGAAGCGATCGCCGACTTGCCGAACGTGGTCGTGGATACATCGGGCGGCGATCCGGAAAGCGGCATGGTCGAAGCGGCCGTCAGCAGGCTTGGCGCCCACCGGGTCGTCTACGGCTCGGACGCGCCCATCCGGCACTTCGGCGTCACGATGAACAAGGTCCTGGGCGCGGACATTATGGACATCGACAAACGCGCGATCCTGTGGGACAACGCGTTGCGGATATTGAAGTTGATCGGAAAATCGGGAGATTCGCTGTGATCATTGACGTCAACGCCTGGACCGGACCGTGGCCAGCATTGGTCAACGTGCCGCACGACGTCGCTTCGGTACGGGCCTCACTGCGCGAATACGGTGTCGAACGCATCTTCATGGCGCCGCTTGCGGCCGCGTGGAGCGCCAACCCGCATCTCTGCAACCCGGTCGTCTATGAAGCGGCGTCCGAGTTCGAGGATATCAGCCCCGTACCGGTCATCGACCCGACGTTGCCGACCTGGCCTGAAGAGCTGGAGAAGGCGGCGAGACATCGTGCCGTCCGCATGATCAAGCTGCTGCCGGGTTATGGAGGGTATGACCTGGCCGCGGCGGATGAACTGTTCGAAGAGGCGGTACGGGCGAACCTGGCCGCGATGGTCCAGATCCGTATTGATGACCCGCGGCGGCATCATCCACTGGCGATGGTGCCCGATGTGCCGGCCAGGGACGTGGTGGAAGCAGCGAAGCATCATCCCGACCTGAAACTGGTCATCGGCGGGGCGAGTGCGGCTGCTTTGAGAGAATGCGCGGCGCAAGTCCGCGAACTGCCCGGTCTTTATGCGGATACTTCCCAGGTAGACGGGGTGGACGGCGTGAAGATGCTGGTGGAGAAAGGCCTTGGAAACAAACTGCTCTTCGGATCCCACGCCCCGGTCTTCATGCCGGCGGCGGCCATGGCGCGGGTGCTAAACGATCTTTCGGATGATAAGGCAATGCAGGTTTTCAGCGATAATTCCAAGGGGCTGCTTGGGCTGCCTTGAAGAAACCAGTAGATTCTCCAGATGGAAATTCCAGTACGCACGATTGGCAAACAACATCATGATGGATTGACTGCTTCAGCGTGTTGAGACCAATTGAAACGTTCTTAACTATTCCCAAATAAAGGATTTGGCACTTAATTAGGTGACATCTGATACGGTGATATTCGAATAACCTGTCGACAGACGCTTAATCCAGTCGACAATACACTACCTTTGACACATGCTTTCTCCCAATAATACATGTGATGAGGAAGTAACACATTTGGGAGGGTATACCCATGTTTAACAGGCTACGAATTCAGAACTTCAAGGGCTGGAAGGACACCGGCAATATACGTATGGCTCCAATATCCCTGTTCTTCGGAGCAAACAGCTCGGGAAAGTCAAGCATCGGCCAATTTCTGATGATGTTGAAGCAAACGGTTGATTCACCAGACAGAAAGGCGGTTTTCAATCCAGGGGGCAGAAATGCTGCAGTACAGCTGGGCTCCTATCAGGAAATGGTCTATCGCCGTGACCCAAAATCCAAGATCGAATTCGAATACAGTTGGTCAATTTCGGAACAACTGAGGTTCAGAGATCCTTTGTCAGGCCAGGTGTATTCCGGTGACGGTCTTTTTTTCTGTGCCAAGGCTGGCTTGAGCGATGACGATCAACAGACCTTGCTGCTCGACCACCTGAAATATGAACTGATGCAAGATAACCAAGCTACCGTGACAATCGGAATGGAGCGCAGATCCAACACCAAGTCTGAATATAGAGTTGAATTCACAAAACATACACTGAAACGTAAGCGGGGACGTGGTTGGTCGCCAGGCGCGCCGGTTAGATTCTATGGATTCCCTGATGAGGTCGTGGCTTACTACCAAAACGCGGAGTTTGTTCAGACCCTTAACCTGCAGCATGAGCAACTGTTCAGATCACTCTACTATCTCGGACCGCTGCGCACCAAGGCGGAACGATTGTATTCCTGGCCTGGCGTAGAACCTGAGAGCGTTGGCTATGACGGAGAGAATACCGTTGCGGCAATCCTTGCGGCACGTAACCGCAAAATCGGTCTGGGATATAGACAGAGGGTAAAACCTTTCGAGGAAGTCATAGCCCAGAAGCTCAAAGAAATGGGATTGATTGAGGAGTTCAAAGTCAATCAGATTTCCGATCAACGACAGGATTACGAGGTTAAAGTTCGCACTAAGGGCTCAATTGACTGGGTCGATCTACCGGATGTAGGCTTTGGTATTTCTCAAGTATTGCCGGTGTTGGTGCAGTGTTTCTATGCACCGGCAGGCTCAATCATCCTTATGGAACAGCCCGAGATACATCTACATCCAAACGCGCAAACGGCGCTGGCTGACGTGATGATTGACGTCATAAACTCTAAAGAAAATGGGAAGGACAGGAATATCCAGTTGGTAATCGAGACTCATTCGGAACATTTCCTTCGTCGCCTGCAGCGTCGCATCGCTGAGGACACAGTTCCAAAGTCGAAAGTATCGGCCTACTTCGCCAATATCAGCAAGACGCCTGCAACCCTGGATCCGCTGCAATTCGACTCCTTTGGCAACATCCTCAATTGGCCGGAAAACTTTTTCGGCGCCGAGATGGACGACATCACCGAACATGCCATGGCGGCAATGACGAAGCGAATGCGAGAAGCCGACAATGCAGAGGTTTCCCAATGAGCCTGCCGATGAAGTGCCTGGTAGACACCAATGTGCCAAAGACCGCCAATCTTGCAACACAGCCAGACCCACAATCCGACGTGCCTGATTCGTGTGTGGTGGCATGTATCGAAGCAATCAGGCACGTTATCGACAAGCGCAGCCTGATCATCGACGCAGGTGATGAGATCTTCGATGAATATCGCCGGCAGTTATCAATGAGGGGGCAACCCGGTGTAGGAGATCGTTTTATGAAGTGGGTTCATGACAACCGATGGAGCCTGCATGCGTCGCAAAGAGTAAGCATCACCAGGAATAACGATTCCTATGAAGAGTTTCCGGTGCACGAGGGATTGGATCAATTCGACAAGTCGGACCGGAAGTTTGTCGCAGCGTCCAATGCCCACCCCGATAAACCGCCCATTTTGCAGGCGACCGACACCAAGTGGTGGGGATGGAAGGACGCGCTAGCGGAGGTCGGCATAGACGTCGATTTCATTTGTCGTTCGTACGTTATATCCAAGCAAACTGAGATGGCGGACACATGAAGGACGGTTTCGTCAAGTTTCCATCGACGCCTCATCTTGCGACACTGCCGGGAGCTGACCTCAGAAGCGATAAGGTGCTGACAGAAACTGAACGCGATGCATTCTTGAAGAATGAGCTTCTTGTCGAAGAAAAGGTGGACGGAGCCAATCTGGGGATTTCTTTTGATTCAGAGGGGAATTTACGGGTCCAGAACCGGGGTGAGTATTTACGTCTTCCGGGTTCAGACTCAGGCCAGTGGAAAAAACTGGGAGATTGGTTAGTTAATCGAATTGATACATTGTTTGAATCCCTGACCGATCGTTACATCCTTTTTGGCGAATGGTGTTATGCCCAGCACTTGATTTACTACGAACGCTTGCCCGATTGGTTCCTTGGATATGATATTTACGATAAACTGTCCGGGCGTTTCCTTTCTTCACATCGGCGTAATCAAATTTGCGGGAAGATACGCATCACCCGTGTTCCAGTCATTGCTCGCGGGCGTTTTCTTCTTCCGGACCTCGTGAAACTCCTAACGCGATCACAACTTACCGATCACCCTGCAGAAGGTCTCTACCTTCGATACGATCAGGACAAATGGCTTGAGCAACGGGCCAAGTTGGTTCGTCCGGAGTTTATACGATCAATCGAGAAGCATTGGTCGCGAACACCCATCAGGCCTAACCGCTTGCTCCTCGAGATAGACAACGCGTCGGGATTGCTGGGTGTTTGATCCGGCGAATTGAACTCAAATGCTTCCAAGGTGCCTCCTGAGTAACACTCACCTCAGTTCCCCAGTACGGTCCGGATCCATTGGCCGATCTGTTCGATTTCCTGCGGACACACCTCGTGGGCCATGGGATACGCGTGGTATTCGGGAACCATGCCCAATCGCCTGAGGGATTCGGCGGCGTCGCGGGCCAGGGATTCATTCAGCATCGGGTCCATCGATCCGTGGCAGACCAATACGGGAAGCCCGGATTGAGCCGGATGCACGACGACGCTGTCGGCCGTGGGAAAGTAGGTGGACAGGGCGATGATGCCTCCGAGCCGGTACTGGCACGACAGCCCGGCTTCGAAACTGACCGCGCCACCCTGGGAGAAGCCCGCCAGCAGGATCCGTTCGCTCGGTACGCCCCGATCGATCTCCCGTCGCAACAACGCCTGCACTTTGCCGGCGGAAGCGCGTAGCCCGGCCGCGTCGATACGACGGGCATCGCCCAGTTCCATGATGTCGTACCATGCGGGCATAACCATCCCCTGGTTGATCGTCACCGGGATGGATGGCGCCGACGGAAAAACGAAGCGGACCGCGTAGACCGCCGGCAGCCCCAGTTGCGGAACAATCGGCACGAAATCGCCTCCGTCCGCCCCCAGACCATGAAGCCAGATGATGGATGCGTCGACCTCGGCCGAATTGTTGGATACACGTTCAATAACGGGGAGATCGGTCATGTGGCCTGCGCCTGTGCGACGTCGTAAGCCGCCTGCAGACGTATCCATGTCTCTGTGGTCGAGCCAAAAGCCTTTGCCAGTCGGACCGCCATGTCGCCGGAAATCCGCGAACGGCAATTCACCAGATTGGAAAGCGCCTGACGGCTGACGCCCAACACCTTCGCGCCTTCGGTCACACTGAGGTCGAGTGGTTCCAGGCATGAAACGCGCACCACCTTGCCGGGATGTGGTGGGTTCTTCATCTGCATCGTGGTCCTTCTTTCTCTTCTATCTTTCACCAAATATCGAACTGGTAGTAGACATGATTTTGCAGTTATCACAACAGGTCTGACTTGTAAGGGTCAGGCTATTCTTCAAAATGATCGGAATGAGAATCTGTTCGGACTAAATACAGTTTGTCTCCTTAACATCCTTCGTAAACCGCGATGTACGTACAGGGGTCAGCATTTAAATGTCGAGATCTCGGAATAAGTCCTCGGCATTTTCAAAACGCTGACCCTTGCCTTCTTCCAGCTCTTTCGTTGCCTTGATGGTTGCAGGGCGAGGTACACGGATCGCGCTAGGCGATCGTTGCTCGTCTGCCAAGCCTAAATCCGCCACGTCTCCAGCACAGACTCCTCGACCGGGGAAGGTTCGAGGATGCGCTCGGCATCTGCGTAGCGGCAGGTCACCGGCGTACCGGGATCGGCCTTCGATCCCGCGTACCGCACGGTCATGCCCGCGATCTGCCGAAGGTCGTCGTCGGTGGGATGGCCTTCGACCAGGGTGGTCGGCCCCGTGACGTCCTTCGTTTCCAATCTCCACCGGCCCGGAGTGTAGCGCTCCAGGAACTTGTTCTCCCCTTCCTCTCTGCCCATCACCACTTTCACATCGGGTTTGACGCGGAAGTGGCGGCCGATCTTGAGGAGCATCACGTCGTCCATGGTCAGATTCTCCTTGCCCTCGTGATCGAAGAAGTCGAGGATGCGACGGCCGAAATTCTCATCGGTCAGGTAGCAGCAGCCCCCCGCGGGCGAAGGATAGTCCTCGATGCCGTACTCCTCGGCCAGTTCCATCTGCTTCTGGCGGGAACGCCCCTGAATATCACCCAGTTTCTCACGGTCCACCCACCCCTCCTGTTCCGGTACGGTGGGCGGCAGGCGCTTCGCGGAAAGGGGCCGCAGCAGCAGGCCGTCCAGTTCGGCGTCACGGTCGATGACGTTCATGGGCTGGCGGCGCTGGGACATGGGCCGCTGGCCGAGGACCTCGCCGGTGAACATGAACTGGGCGCCGATCTCGTCCATGTACTGCCGGGCGCGGCGGAACATGAAGATGCGGCAGTCGATACATGGATTCACGGTTTTACCGTAACCGTACTTCGGATCGGTCAGGACTTTCAGGTAGTCCGGACCGGAGATGTCGATCATCTCGACGGGCAGGTCCAGCTTGGCGCCGGCCTGCAGGGCCTCGTTGCGCACCGGTTTCTTGCGCTTCCGCGTCTTGGACCTGCGGTTGTGCTCGACCACGCAGAAGCCGGTGTAGAAGGTGAGCCCCTGTATTTCGATGCCCTGCCTCATCAGCATGGCGGCCGCGATCGTGCTGTCCAGTCCGCCGGACAGCAATCCGACTGCTTTCACGGGTTTGGACATGGTCGCTTCCCCCTTATACCCCGATCGACGCCCGCAGCGTTTCCGCCACCCGGCGGAAAGCTTCCGTCTGCTGCGAGTCAGGTTCCTGCCGGACGATGGGGGTACCCTGGTCACCCGCCTGGCAGACCGCCGGATCGATGGGCAATGCACCGACGAAGGGCACGCCCAGCGCCTCGCTGGCCCGCTTTCCTCCGCCTGTCGTGAAGATATCCGTGCGCTCGCCGCAGTGGGGACAGTTGAAATAGCTCATGTTCTCGATGATGCCGAGTATGGGCACGTTGACCTGCTGGAACATGGCCACGCCGCGCCGCGCGTCGATGAGGGCCACGTCCTGCGGCGTCGTCACCACCAGGCCGCCGGTCAGCGGCACGGACTGGGTCAGCGTCAGGTGCGCGTCTCCCGTGCCCGGCGGCATGTCGATGACCAGGCAGTCCAGCTCTCCCCACAGGACGTCGCGCAAGAGCTGCTGCACGGCCTGGTGGACCATGGGGCCCCGCCAGGTGACCGACTGGTCTTCCGGGATCAGGAATCCGAAGGACATCATCTTTATGTCATGGGCGATCATGGGCAGGATCTTCTGTCCCACCACGCCGGGCTGGTCCTTGACGCCCATCATGGTCGGGATGCTGGGGCCGTAGATGTCGGCGTCGAGCAGGCCCACGCTCGCGCCGTCGTCGGCCAGGGCCACCGACAGGTTCACCGAGACCGTGGACTTGCCCACGCCGCCCTTGCCACTGGCCACCGCCACGATGGTCTTCACCCCAGGCAGTTCGATCTTGCCGGGCTGCCCGGCCTGCCCGTGCTGGCCCGCGGCGGGTCCCTGGGCCGTGGCCGATTGGCCCGGCGGCGGTCCGGTGATCTGCACGTCCTGCACACCGGGCATGCGCTCCACGGCTTCCTTCGCCGTCATCGTGATCTGGCGCCGGGTGGATTCGTCCTGCGTGGAAAAGGCCAGGCTGAAGGCCACGTGACCACCGGAGGCCTGCACGTTCTTCACCAGGCCGAAGGAGACGATGTCGCGGTCGAATCCCGGGTACATGATCTGCTTCAACCGGTCCACCACGTCCCGCATGTTCACTTCATGGGCCATCTTTTGCTCCTGCTCCTGATTCTGCTCGGCGGCACTGCGCCGCGCAAACGCCGCATTTCCTTCCGGCAACCACCGGTGGCCGGACAGGCAACCACCGATGGTCGAACAAGCAACCTGCCGATGGTCGAATCTCGTTGCGCAAAATACATTCCGGGACGCGCCATTGCAATCATTTTACCTTTCTCACGTACAGCTTGTATTCTTCATCTTCCTCGATGGTGTCGAGCAGGGCGTGCCCGTTACTCGCACACCAGGCCGGCATGTCCTCCAGGATCTGGGGATCGTCGGCCAGCACTTCCAGCACTTCCCCTACGGCGATCTCTCGGATGGCCGACGCGGTCTTCATGATCGGCACGGGACAGAGCAGGCCGAAAGTGTCGAGGGTCAAGACCGGCTGGATCACGGTTCGTCGAGCCTCCCATTTCCATACTGCGTCGGTCGTCCGCGCGGTGGCGTCGGTCGTCTGTACTGCCGCGCCCGCCTCCTATACCGTCACGCCGGCGATGGCGCGCAGTTCTCCCACGACTTCGGTGAGCGCGTCCAGTGCCTCGCCGACCTCGGCTTCCTCGGTGTCCGGGCCGGCGGTGATCAGCAGCGAGCACCGGGCTTCGGCCGCCGTCCGGCCCAGGGCCAGCAGCACGTGGGAGGGCTTGGCCGCGTGGGCGGCGCACGAGGAACCGACAGAAACGGCGATGCCCCGGGCGTCGAGCATCAGGACCGCGGATTCGCCGTCGGCCTCGGGTATCCACAGGTTGATGTGACCCGGCAGGCGCAGATCGGGATGCCCATTGATGGAGGCATCCGGCAGGCGGTCCCTCAAACCACGCAACAGCGATTCGTCCAGCCGCCTCAAGCGGTCGATCCGGCCGGGCAACTCATCCACCGCCAACTCCGCCGCCCGGCCGAAACCCACGATCGCCGGGATGTTCTCATGTCCGCCGCGCCGGCCGTCTTCCTGAACGCCTCCTTCCACCTGGGGACGCAGCCGGGTGCCGGCCTTCACGTAGAGGGCTCCGGCGCCTGGCGGGCCGTTCAGGGACCGGGCGGAAAGGGACAAGGCGTCCACGTTCAGCTCGTGAACGTCGACGGTCAGGCGCCCCATGGCAGCCACGGCATCGGTGTGGACGGCCGCACCGTTCCGGTGGGCGATCTCGGCGATTTCGCGCACGGGCTGGATCGTGCCGGTCTCATCGTTGGCGCACATGACGGAAACGAGTACGGTATCGTCCCGCAGGACCCGCGCGACCTGGTCGGGCTGCACGATGCCGTCCCCGCCGGCAGGGACCTCCGTGAGGGTAAACCCCTGGCGCTCCAGCGACTTCGCGGCATACAGCACGGCGTGATGCTCGATACTCGAAACGACGATGTGCCGCCCGCGTTTCGTGCTCGCCTGCGCAATCCCCTTGACGGCCAGGTTGTCCGCTTCGGTGCCACTCGCCGTGAATATGATCTCGCCGGGATCGGCGCCGATCAGTCCCGATATCCGGCCGCGCGCCGTGTCCAGTGCGTTGCGCGCCGCTGCACCGGCCCGGTGAAGGCTCGACGGATTGCCGGCGAATTCGCTGAGACAGGGCACCATTTCTTCGATGACACGGGGGTCAACCGGTGGCGCCGCGCCGTGGTCCAGGTTGATCATGGCAGGGACCGGTTATCAGGTATTGCGTTCCACCCATTCCCGCTCCCCGTCGGGCCGGATCTCCTTCTTCCAGACGGGCACGATCTGCTTGACGCGGTCGATCGCGTAGGAACAGGCCTCGAATGCGTTTTTCCGGTGGGGGGTCGCCACGGAGATGAGGATGCTGATCTCCCCGATTTCGAGCGTGCCGACGCGATGTATCATGGCGACGTCTTCGATGCCCCATTTCTCGCGTATTTCCTCGCCCACTTCCCGCATCTTGGCTTCGGCCATCTCGGCGTAGGCCTCGTATTCCAGCCGCAGGGTCCGCCGTCCGTCCGAGTGGTCCCGCACGGTACCGGCGAAGGTGACCACCGCCCCGTGGTGCGGCTTGAGGGACCATTCGAAGAGGGCATCCGGCTTTATATATTCGCTCGTAATCTTGTACACGCGCTTTAAACTGCCTCTTTATGGAGGATCAGCGCCGCCCCCGCTCACCGGCGGAATGCACGCCAGTTCGTCTCCATCTGCCAGCACGGACTGCCGGTCGGCGTATTCGCGGTTCACGGCCAGCATCACGCTCCGGTCGTAACTCGCCAGGGCGGGATAGGAATCGACAAGCTCCGCAAAGGCCTCGCCCACGGTGGTCCCCGCCGGGAGATCTACCGCAACCGACGCCGCGCCTACCGCGTCCTTGCATCCTGCGAAACATTTGACGATGATCCGCATGGCGGTCCTTTGCAGGCGTCAGTCGTAGTCGGGAAAACCGTTACAGGATAAGGCAAAAACGCCCGAATGTCAAGCGGGGCGCGTGTTCAGGATCGGGATGACTCGCTGTCCGGGAAACACGTGAAACGGAGTGTAGACGAGGTATCGACACCGGGTGCAGGGGCGATCTTGACGGAGTGGAATGGGCAGCCGGGCAGGAGCGATCTTGACGGAGTGGAATCGATACCGGGTGCAGGGGCGATCTATGACGGAGTGGAATGGGCAGCCGGGCAGCTTCCGGGAAAGGGCAACCGGGCGGCTACCTGAAATTCCGCCGGGAAACCGGACATCCCGTCGGTAAACCGGACATCCCGCCGGGAAACCCGACATCCCGCCGGGAAACCCGACATTCCGCCGGGTCCTAATCCAACTTTCTTACCCGGTAAAAACAGACTGCGGTCAGGCCCGTGATCACGGTCCATGCGAGGATGAGAAAGACCCATCCGCCCGTGGTCAACTCGGTGGCTTGTTGTTCCATGGGAAGCAGGCTCCAGGTTTCGTTTTCATCATCGGGGCCGAAGACGCTCGTGCGAAGGCGACCGCGCGATCATGGCGCGCAAGATTACGCTAATCCTGCCGGCGGGCCGTGTCAAGTCTTTTGCCGGCGGGCTTCCCGGCTTGGAACGCGGCTTCCCGGCATGGAACGCAAGGTATCCTTCGGTCGTCCTTCCGACGTATCAACAGGTATTGCGAGCGTCGCTTCCCAGGTATATTTTCGTTAATCTATGAAACGCATTTTCACGATTTTACTCAGCCTCGTGCTGGCATCCGCGTGGACCTTCGCCACACAGGCGCAGGTAGAAGGCCCAGCGATCCGGCTCGAAAGCGCACGGCTGCACGTCGTCACTTTCGAAGAGGTTGACGAAATCGCCCGCGGGCTAAGCAAACCACCGCTGCGTACGCTCTCCGATACGCCCTGGACATTCGGCGGCCGGACCGTCATCTATCCCGATCTCCAGCTCGTGGCTTACATCGACGAGGAAAGCGGACTCGGCCGGCGCGTGCCGCTGGTCCTTTCCTTCGACCAGTATTACCGGCTGCGCAGCGCAGCCCAGTTCAGGAAACTGTGGCGGACGTCCGTGGTGTCCTACGTCTTCGAAACCCAAACGCGACTCAGCGAGGAAGGGCTGCTGACCCTTGATGTGCCGGTGAACCTGCCAACGTTTCTGGGCGGCGGCTCGCCCGTAATCCGGATTCTCGGAAACCAGCGCATCGAGATGGACATGGCCAGCGAATGGACCGAAGGCAGCGCGAGCACGGCGACGAACCGGTTTTCCCGCGCGCCCAACGTGTCCATGAAGCAGAACCAGGAATTTACCGTGACGGGGAACATCGGCGAGAAGATCGAGGTGAACATCAAGCAGAACAGCGAAGCGTTCACCGATCTGGACAACAACCTCGCCATCCGCTACCAGGATGTCTTCGACGATGGACGGGAAGGAAACGGCATCTTGAAGAGTTTCGAAGCGGGCAATGTTTCTCTCGAGCTGAAGAACACGGAGTTCACGGGCTACACGCAGCAGCACACCGGACTGTTCGGAATCAAGACGACGGGCCAACTCGGCGGCTTCCACCTGACCGCGATTGCCAGCCAGGAGAAAGGGGAAGGGGAATCCGCCACGTTCCAGGCGGGCTCGCAGGGTTCCAGCCGGACGATCAGGGACCTCGACTTCAGGCGCAGGACCTACTATTTCATCGACGAACGGTATCGCCGGAACTTTTCGCGCAGGGACGTAAACGGTTCCCACATCGCGGCGGAGGACTCTGTCCGGTTGATCCAGGTCTACGTGGCGGGGCAGGTGACCCTCACCAACCAGGCCAGGCTGGTCAATGCCAGCGCCTTCCCGGAGCCCCCGGTGTACGATGCTGACGGCGTGCTCATCCACGGCTCCGAGGAGGGTGAATTCATTGAAGGAAAGTTCAGATACCTGGAGTCCGACGAGTTTTACGTAAACGAACAATTCGGCTACATCGCACTGAATACGCCTTTGCAGGAAGACGACATGCTCGCGGTGTACTATGAGACCGTGAGCCTGGACGGAGAAGTCATAAAGTACGGCCGCCTCGACGGCGACGTCCCGCTGCTGCGCCTGCTCAAGCGCCAGCAGGAAAGGCCTCCCGATGTGCAGGACGATCCCTCCCAGTGGGGTACCTGGCAGTACGAATGGCGAAACGTGTATTACCTGGGCCAGACGGATATCGATCCGAACAACTTCGACCTGAGGATCTACCGTATCGAGTCCGAAGGCGAACACAGCGAGATCGACGAGAACGGAACGCCCTACGTCCAGCTGCTGGGACTCGACCGCAGGGGAGTGGACGCCCACTCCGAGCCCGACCGGCGTGTCGATATCGACTACTCGCTGATCAATTTCGAGCGGGGCGAACTGATCTTCCCCGACCAGTATCCCTTCGCGCCGATGCTGACCCGGAACTCCGCCGGACAACTGGCCTATCCGGATACCCAGGAGGAAGGCCTTCCTGACGAAACGCCCGGGATATACAACCTTTCGAACGAGCAGATCATCACCGAGCACAACAGGCTGCACAAGTATTTCCTGGAGGTCGAATACCGAAACCAGTTGTCCCAGTATGCGCTCGGTCGGACCAACATCATCGAGGGGAGTGAAATCGTCCGGTTGAACGGCCAGCAACTGCAGCGGGGTACGGACTACATCATTCTGTACGAGGTCGGACAGATACGCTTCACGAATGAGGAAGCCCTGACCCCGGATGCCGACGTGACCGTCCAGTTTCAGTTCGCACCGTTCTTCAAGCCCGTGTCGAACACCCTGCTCGGGCTGCAGGGCGAATACCAGTTCAGCGAACGGTCCTGGATTAAGGGCACCCTCTTGTACCGGTCCGACAAGTCCCTGGAACAGAAATCACGGATCGGCCGCGAAACCGGGCGCTACATGATGTGGGGGATCGATGCGCGCCTGGAATTCGAACCGGACTTTATGACTTCCTTCATGGATTTCATCTCCCCCGCGGACCTCGGGGACGAGGCGTCCTCGCTGATCATCGAGGCCGAGCTGGCCCAGAGCGTGCCCAACCCCAATATACTGGGCGACGGGTTCATCGACGATTTTGAAGGAAGCAAGGAGGAAACCGACCTGGGCGTGCGCCGCAGCGGCTGGCGGCCGTCCAGTCCGCCCGATCGGCACACGCACGGCCAGCGGGGCCGGTTGATCTGGTACAATCCCCTGGAGCAGGTCGACGTCCGTCAGATCTATCCAACGCGCGAGGTCACGGGCCGCGACCAGCTGCAGCATGTGCTGATCATGGAGTTCGATCCCACGGAACCCGACCTGCGCTGGGGCGGTATTCACGCGGATTCTACCTTCAACGCGCCGGGGCAGCCAAACGGGCCGGATGACCTGCTGAACCGTTGGGCCGGGTTGATGCATCCGCTGGCCGGTGGCTACGTCGACCAGACGCGCAGCCGTTTCATCGAGTTGTGGGTGAATGGAAACCGTGGCGAACTGCACGTCGACCTCGGGGTGATCAGCGAGGACGTCAACGACGACGGTCGGCTGGATACGGAAGATGACCGAAGCGACGGTTTCGGAAACAATCTCCTGGAACCCGAAGAAGATATCGGGCTGGACGGCCTGCGGGACGAGGACGAGACCGGTTTCGATGCGGTGACGAATCCGGACCCGCACGGGGACAACTTCGCCTTCGAAGGCACGCAGGGCGGCAACGTGCCGGTCGACCTGGTCGACTACAGCAGGATCAACGGACCGGAAGTCAATGCCAGCGATCCGGACCAGAACCGGCGTCCCGATACCGAAGACCTCGATTACTCCGGATTCCTCGATGTGCAGAACGATTTCTTCAAATTCGTCGTGAATCTGAGTCCGGACCACGAAGACACGATGTTCGTAGCCGGCGGCGACCGGGAGCGATCCAACTGGGAGAACCCGGACAGCTGGCGCCTGTACCGCATTCCGCTGGACACCGGACTTTCCGGTGCCGAACCGGCCGGCCCGGATCCGACCGGACCGAATCCGCCGGAGGGTGACGCGGGTGGGCAGGGCAGTGTGGACGCGGAAACGATGGCGGGGGGTTCCTTAACGTCAAACCGGGCGTACGACGGTTCGGTGGGCATGCCGAGATTCGACCGGATCGAAACGGTCCGGCTTTGGATCACGATGGTGAACGAACCGGTTAAAATGCGCATCGCCTCCATCAACATCGTGGGCAACCAGTGGCAGGAAGACTTTCAAGGGGCCATCACCGATTCCAGCGGATTCCCTGTACCGGCCGAAAAGCTGGCGGAATACGAAGAAACTTTCGATGTCGCCGTGAAGAATACCTACGACAACCCGGGTGATTACACTACGCCACCCGGCGCGATCATCGAATACGATCGGGTAACCGGTCTCCAGGTCAAGGAACAGTCGCTTATCCTCACCTACACCAACCTGCAGCCTCACCACAGCGCCGAGGCCTACCGTACCCTGTTTTCCTTCCAGGACTATACGTTGTACAACACCTTGAGACTGTACATCCACGGTTCGGATCATTTCGAAGGAGGCCGGTCGCCCGAGTTTTTTATACGATTCGGCAGCGGTGAATACGACTATTACGAATACAGAACCCGCGTGGTCCCGGGCTGGGACGATGCGAATCATCTCAGGGTCGTTTTCGACGACCTGACGATTCTGAAAAGCGAAACGGAAGCCGCGCGGGTGACGGCGACGACGGCGGATACCACCTATTCGGTCATGCTGAGCGACGGGAAGGAACGTCCTGTGCGTTTCAGGGAGGGGCCGCCGGGCACCGGGATCACACTGGCCATCGCAGAGTTGGAAGGGAACAAGCAGTACAGGGTACTCGGCGCACCCGCGCTGGCCCGGGTCCGCCATATCACGGTCGGGATCTACAACCCTTACGATACCGAACTCGAGGGAGGCGAACTCTGGCTGGACGAACTGAGGGCCGGTGACGTCCGGCGCGACCGGGGCCTGGCCGGCCGCTTGAAAATAGACGCCGAATTCGCCGACGTGTTCTCGCTGTTCGGGACCGTCAGAAGCGTGGGCAGCCACTTCCGCCGGATAGGCGGTGAAGAAGCGGGGAGCAGGTCTACCGTTATGAACTTCTCCACCCTGTTGAACCTGGGAAACATGCTGCCGGAAAACTGGGGGCTGTCCGTTCCGGTGCGCCTTCGCTGGAGGAACGACCACAGGCTGCCCCGGTTGCAGGTCGGCTCCGACATCGTCCTGCTGAACAGCGAACAGCGCGAAGCACAGCGCACAGAGAACACCGACCGGTCCTTCTCGACTTCAATCTCCAAGCGGACCGGTTCCACGAATCCCTTCGTCGCCTGGACCCTGGAACGCATCCGGTTCGACTACACGTCGACCAACTATTTCCGGCACTCCGTTTCCAGGATCGATACGACCGGGGCCTACCGGGCAAGGCTTCAGTACAACCTTACCCCGCGTTCGAGGATCCAGTGGCCGATTCTCGGCTGGATGCCGCTGCCGGATTTCATTTCAGGACTGGCGTTCAACCCGCTCCCCGTTCGACTGGAGTTGTTCTCGGAGATAAACCGCGACAGGCGGATCTATCTCAACAGGCCGGGGAGAACCGTCTTAGTGGGAGATGCCAGTGAAACCCCTTCGGTCATTTCGGACCGGAGCGAACGCTTCACCCGGTATCTGAATCGGAATATCCGCGCGATCATGGAACCTTTCAGGTCTTTGAGAATGAACTACAACCTTGCCGTTTCCAACGACATGAAGTCCGATTCCACCGTGTCCTTTACCAGCCTGGAATTCGGGCCGGAAACCAGCTTTCGCCAGAACCTGGGCCTCGACTACCGGCCCGAAATCACCACCTGGTTCAGGCCTTCCTACAATTTTACCACGTCATACGCGGAAAACAGAAATCCCCAGCTTCAACTTGTCGGCGCATCTCCGGAAGCGAGGACCATTACGTTCAACAACCAGCAGGGCGTGCGTACCAACGTCAACATGGCCAGGATGATATCGAACGTTTTCGGGAACGCTTCGAGGAGATCGGAACCGGGAGATTCCGGATGGTTCAGGCGTAACGTGGCAGACCGGTTTGTCACCGTCTTGAGCAATCTCTCGCCGGTCACCCTCAATTTCACGGTCAGCCGCAATCAGAACTTCTTCAACGCGGTCTCCCGCCCGACCCTGCGGGAGCGCATGGGACTTTCGGACTACTTTTCCGTACCATTCGATACCCTGGGGACCGGTGGCGGGGTTACCGGCATCCAGCGCAACCAGGAATCGGAAGCGAACCGTTCGTCCTTCAACGTCGGAACGGGAATCCGTTTCATGGGAGCATCCTTTTCCATCCGGCCCACGTGGGTATCGACCCGTAATCGATCCACGAACCTGAACCGGAAGCAGCGCAATACCACGTGGCCGGAAATGAACCTGCGCTGGAGTCCCAATCCCAGGAGCATGGGCGAATTCGGCCGGCTGTTTCGCCGGATCGAATTGTCCAGCGGTTTCTCGAGACGCAACAGCAAGAGTACCGACCTGAAGCAACAGGACCTGGCGGTCGCGCAGGGCGCCGCGACGGGTGATTCGGACCCCGGCGAATCCGGCATCACCCGCACGACCACGACGACCCTGTCTCCACTGTTCGGTTTCGTCTTCGACCTGAACGCGGGCCTGGTGCTGAGAGGCAATTTCACTACGACGGACGGACTGACCCAGTTCGGGCGGAACGCGACCGATCAGAAACTTCAGACCAGGTCTATCACCGTCGCCGTCGACTACCGGCTCAGGCCCGGTGTCCGGATCTTCGGGAGGAGAACAAGCGGGGACATCAACGCCCGGCTCCAATTCACCCGGAATTCCAACAGGACGCTGATCTCCCGGATAGGCGGCGATTTCCAGGCCAATAACGGTCAGAATCAGAACCGGTTCTCGGTTACGACGGACTACCGGTTCAGCAGGTACGTCCGCGGCGGCGTGACGCTTGAACTGACGAATACGCTGAACGTGATTACCCAGCAGAAGCGGCTTCGCAGAGGCGGCGGGTTGTGGACCGAGTTCGTCTTCAACTGATTGACCCCGTTTGACCCGAGGGCGATCATGAAGTCGGCAACAACGTACCAGTAATTATAAGGTACCGGTAATAAAAGTTATCGATTTATCAAAGGCAGCGGTCGAACTATGACTAAAGGGGAGATACAGGCCGTCATCTTCGTCGCGGCCAGCATGCTGGCCGGTGCCGTTATTCTGCTGGTGAAACAGTACGATTCGGATTTCCTGCCCGATCTGGGACCGGCTCCGGCCCTCGGACGGCTGAACGCAGGTAACGAGACGGCATCCGCCACAGCTAACGAGGACGATTCGAACGCACGTCGCCCGTCCACCAGGGCGGACTCGGGACGTCCGACTGAAACGCAACACGCGGGACGCCCAGGCGCAACGCGGGAATTGAGACGCTCGGTTGACGAGGCCGCTGCGAAATCCGCCTCTTCCACCGGCAACCTGCTGGTTCCGGTAAATACAGCCCCAGCGTCCGAACTTCAGAAACTGCCGGGGATCGGTCCGAAACTGGCGGAGGCGATCATCGAATACCGGACACAGTCAGGACCCTTCGTGCAGGTCGAGCAGCTGCTCGAAGTGAAGGGGATCGGTCCCGCCAAACTCGGCCGCATACGACCCCTGGTGAAGCTGAAGTGAATGTAGGGCCGCGCCTGGTCGCGCCTGGACGCGCCCGGCCGGAACCATGCGCCGACGTGTCGGAAAGCCCCGAAAACAGCCGGAAAACCGGGTTTCTCCAACGGCCTTTTTTGTTGACATGCACCCCCTGCAAATCTATTTTCGATGTGGTCCGAACGGTAATGGCCGGAGGTGGGGATCATGTTGCGGATCGGCACAGGAATCGCCAGGGGCCGTCGGCTGAAGTCCGTAACCGGCGCCGTTCGTCCCACCGGCAGCCGTGTACGCGGATCGCTGTTCGATATCCTGGCGGTACGAATCGTCGACGAAACGGTGCTGGACCTGTGCGCCGGCACAGGAAGCCTGGGCATTGAAGCGCTGAGCCGCGGTGCGCGCTGCTGCCTGTTCGTCGACCGCGACCGGCGCGCCGTCCGCACGATAAGAGACAATCTCGACCGTTGTGGGTTTCGCGGAACCGGCAGGATCTGGATGACAGACGCCGTACGGAGTCTCGATTACCTCGCCGACCATGCCTGCGCCGTAGACATCGTGCTCGCCGATCCGCCCTATGGCGATCCGGTTGCGCGGGAAATCGTCCGGACCGCCGGCGAACGAAACGTAATTGCTCCCGGCGGCCTGCTCGTCCTTGAGCATCACAAAGACGATCATCCGGAATCCTGCGAAGGTCTCGACCTGGTGCGCAGCCGAACGATCGGTGACACGGCGCTGTCTTTCTTTCGGCCCGGCGGGCCCGATCAGCCCGTTCCGGCGGCAGCCGTGAACCGTCCGGAAGTCCTGCCCATCGATCTTCCACCTCCTTCATCGAGAACCCGGCGATGAAAGTTGCGGTGTACCCCGGCACTTTCGATCCTGTGACCAACGGACATCTGGACGTGCTGAGGCAGGCGCTGACCGTGTTCGACCGTATGGTGGTGGCCGTTGCGACCAACCTGGAAAAGCGCCCGGTGTTTTCGGTTGAGGAACGGGTGGACCTGTTCCGGCAGGCCGTGGACGGCTGGACGGGGGTCGAGGTGATGTCGTCTGACGGACTGACGGTCGAACTGGCCGGAAGACTCGGTGCCCATGCCATCGTCCGCGGCGTTCGTTCCGCCGGAGACCTGGAAGCGGAGTCCCAGATGGCGCTCATGAACCGGCGCCTGGCCCCGTCGGTGACCACGGTATCGTTCTTCCCCGGCGAGCCATCGGTGTACGTGAGTTCTTCGCTCGTCAAAGAGGTCTTCCGTTTCGGTGGCGACGTAAGCCATCAAGTCCCACCTCCCGTGTTGAAGGCGCTGTTTGAAAAGCGCGGATCGATCAGCTAAACCCCCGGATATCCAAGGACTGCCCGACTCCACCCTCCACCCCTTTCCCAATGCCCGCTATTCGTCCCCCTTCCCGAAAACTGGATCGCATCGCACCCTCCGCGACTACCGTACTCAACGAACGGGCCATCGCGATGAAACGCGAAGGCGTCGAGGTCTTCAATTTCGCCGTGGGCGAACCGGACTTCCCCACGCCGGACCATATCAAGGAAGCCGGCATGGCCGCGATCCGGGACAACATCACCCGGTACACGCCCGCGACCGGCATCCTGGACCTCAAGGAAGCGATCTGCCGCAAGCTGGCCCGGGACAACGGGCTCGAATACGCACCGAGCCAGATCGCGACGACCTCCGGGGGCAAGCACGCCCTCTACAACCTGCTCTACGTGATCTGCGACGAAGGCGACGAAGTCCTCGTCCCGGCGCCCTACTGGGTCAGTTATCCCGAGATGGTGAAACTGGCCGGCGCCGCTCCGGTGGTGCTGGACACGGGGCCAGACACCTCTTTCAAGGTGACGGCTGGCCAGGTGCGGTCCGCGATTACGCCGAAGACCAAGGCCCTCATGCTCAACACCCCGTCCAATCCCACGGGCATGGTGTACACGCGGGACGAACTCGCGGCCATCGCCGAAGTCGTCCTGGATGCGGGGATATACGTCATTACCGACGAACTGTACGAGAAGATCCTTTATGACGGCCATCGACACGTAAGCATCGCAGCCCTCCATCCGCGGATGAAGGAACAGGCGCTGGTGGTCAACGGGCTGTCCAAGGCGTACGCCATGACCGGATGGCGCCTGGGATACGCCGCCGGTCCCGCCGAGGTGATGGACCTGGTCGTGAAATTCCAGGGCCAGACCGTCATGCATCCGAGCGCCATCACGCAGCACGCCGCCGTTACCGCGCTTACTGGCCCCGAGGACTTCCTGCCGCCCATGGTCAAGGCATTCGACCGCCGCCGGAACTACATCATGGGAAGGCTGAACAACATGGAAGGCGTCACGTGCGCCCGGCCCGGCGGCGCGTTCTACGTGTTCCCGGACATGTCGGCCCATACGGGCCGCAGACGGCCCGACGGACGCCCTATCGAAGGATCGCTGGACCTTGCCATGTACCTGCTGGAGGCGTACCAGGTGATCTCGGCGCCAGGCGCCGCTTTCGGAACGGAAGGGTGCCTGCGGTTTTCCTACGCCACCACCCTGGACGTTATCGAAAGGGGCATGGACCGGGTAGAGGAGGGGCTGTCGTCCCTGGCGGGATGACCGGCCGCGAAGCTAAAGCGGCCATCTTTCTAACACACGGCGGATTCATGGAGAACTCGAAAACCGCGCTTCCGGATTACCGGCGTCTTTTCAGCAGGATCGACGAAAAAGGGCTCGCCCGGATCCTGGAACTCGCCCTCGATCGTCAATTGATCGTCAAACTGCTGCACATCTGCGGTCTGGTCCGGGACGGTCGGGACCTGGCGACTACGGCGATGCATACGCTCGCCGCGTAGCTCGCCGGGGACTGCTTCGAACGGGAAGTCTCCGCCGCGCAGGTCATCCGGACCCTGGTTCAAACCAGTTCCCGGGAGATCGACCAGATCGGCAAATCGCCCCCCGAAGGCATCAATTCCCTGTTGAGCGACCGGACCGACGCCTATACCCGTGAGTGCGGGCGGATGACCTTCGCCATGTTGCTGGATGAACGGGAGGCAGTTTACGCGCCGGCTATCGAACGCCTGAACCGGATACCGGCCTTTCAACCCCGGTCAGGCGTATCGGAGGAGACGGCGTCCCCCTACCTTCGGGACGAACCGGCCCTGAACGGCGGGCCGGAGGACGACCGCCGGATGGAGGACGCCCGCCCGATGGAGGATGCCGACCCGGCGTTGATCGAAGCCCGCCGGTACGGCGCGGACCTGGAAAAACGGAATCGGGTCCTGGAAGACCGTGTCAGGGAGATGCAGCGTCGCATCGAACGGATCAGTGAAGAAGGCGGTGCGGAATCTGAACGGGTAGCCCTCTTCATCGACGTGCAGAACATGTGGTATGCCGCCCGGCAACAGCACGGGATTGCGGCACGGGTGGATTTCGAGAAACTCATGCAGGCCGCCGTGAACGATCGCCGGCTGATACGTGCCTACGCCTACGTGATCCAGACCCCGGAGGTGGACCAGAGCGGATTCGTGACCATGCTTGAACAATTCAGTTACGAGGTGAAGCGGAAGGACCTCCGCAGGCGCAGCGACGGTTCGGCGAAAGGCGACTGGGACATGGAGATGGCCATCGACATGATCAGAATGGCCGAGAAGGTCGACGTCGTCATCCTGGCCAGCGGCGACGGAGATTTCGTGTCGCTGATCCAGCTGCTCAAGGAACTGGGGCCGCGCGTGGAGGTGTTTTCCTTTCCGCACAACACGGCGCGGGACCTGATGGAAACCGCGGACCACTACCATCCCATCGACGCATCGCTGCTGATCGATATGGACCCGGCCCGCTAAAGTCGTCAGGAAATCCGATACATCGTTTATACATGGAGGAACAAATGGTAAAGATCGGCATTGTCGGTGCGGGAAACGTGGGGGCGACCGCTGCGCTGTACGCCGCGCAGAAGGAACTGGGCGATATCGCCCTGATCGACGTCGTCGACGGGATCCCGCAGGGCAAGGGACTGGACATGATGGAAGCCGGACCCGTTCTGGGCTATGATTCGGCGATAGAAGGCTCCAACGATTTCGCGGCCCTGGAAGGCGCGGCCCTCGTGGTGGTTACCGCCGGCCTGGCCCGCAAGCCTGGCATGGACCGGCTCGACCTGCTGAAGAAGAACGCGGAGATCATCACGTCGGTGACCGAAAACATCGTGAAGTACGCGCCGGATGCCCAGATCCTGATGGTCAGCAACCCGCTGGACGTCATGACCTATGTCGCCCTCAAGGTGTCGGGGTACGGACGGAAGCGCGTCTACGGACAGGCCGGCGTGCTCGACTGCGCCCGTTACCGGTCCTTCGTCGCCATGGAACTCGGCGTATCCATGGAGGACACGCAGGCGATCATTCTCGGCGGGCACGGCGACACCATGGTGCCCATCCCGCGGTACACCACGGTTTCCGGCATACCCATCACCGAGCTGCTGTCCCGGGAGGCCATCGACCGCATCGTGCAGCGGACCCGCGACGGCGGCGCGGAGATCGTCAACTACCTCAAGACGGGCAGCGCCTACTACGCCCCGGCGGCGTCCGTCGTCCAGATGGTGGAATCCGTCCTGAAGGGCAAGAACCGCGTGCTGCCCGCCTCGGTCATGCTGGAAGGCGAGTACGGACTGCGGGATGTCTGCGTGGGAGTGCCCGTGAAGCTGGGCAGCGAGGGCATCGAGGAAGTAATCGAACTGAAACTTTCGGACGACGAACGGGCGGCGCTGCGTGCTTCCGCCTCAGTGTACCAGGAGAGCCTGGACGAACTGGGCATATAAAACCTATCACATCATGGAAACCCGACGGAGGAGGAAGAAAGCGACATGGCTGTAAAACCACCCGCTGGTGGAAAGCACATTACCATCGATGACAAGGGCGTGCTCAACGTCCCGGACCAACCGGTCATTCCGTTCATCGAAGGCGACGGCACGGGACCGGATATCTGGAAGACGGCCCAGCGCGTTTTCGACGCCGCCGTCGACAAGGCGTACGGCGGAGACCGGCGCATCGCGTGGCACGAGGTGCTGGCAGGAGAAAAAGCCTTCAACCTTACGGGCAGTTGGCTTCCGGATGAAACGGTAGATAGTTTCCGGGAATACCTGGTGGGTATCAAGGGACCGCTGACCACGCCCGTGGGGGGCGGCATCCGCAGCCTGAACGTGGCGCTGCGCCAGATCCTCGACCTGTACGTATGCCTGCGGCCGGTACGCTGGTTCACCGGCGTGCCCAGTCCGGTGCGACATCCCGAGATGGTGGACATGGTCATCTTCCGCGAGAATACGGAGGACGTGTACGCCGGGAAGGAACAGGAGGCCTACAGCGACGAGGCCGCCAGGCTGATCGCATTCTGCAGGGAACAGTTCGGGTGGGAAATCCGGTCCGATTCGGGCATCGCCGTCAAGCCGGTGAGCGAGACCGGCAGCAAGCGGTTGATCCGCGCGGCGGTCGAGTACGCCATCGCGCGGAACCGCAAGAGCGTCACCCTGGTGCACAAGGGCAACATCCAGAAGTTCACGGAAGGCGCATTCCAGAAATGGGGATACGAACTCGCGAAGGAGGAATACCCGGACCGGCTGGTCAGCTGGGACGAATGCGGGGGCGACGTGCCGGAGGGCAAGATCCTGGTCAAGGACGCCATCGCCGACATCTTCCTGCAGCAGATCCTGACCCGTCCCGACGAGTTCGACGTCATCGCCACCATGAATCTGAACGGCGATTATATTTCCGACGCGCTGGCCGCCCAGGTGGGCGGTATCGGTATCGCGCCGGGCGGCAACATCAACTACAAGACCGGACACGCCGTGTTCGAAGCGACCCACGGCACGGCGCCGAAATACGCGGGCCAGGACAAGGTCAACCCGGGTTCCGTCATCCTTTCCGGCGAACTGATGCTGCGCTATCTCGGCTGGGACGAAGCGGCCGACCTGATCATACAGGGCATCGAAAAAGCCATAGGGGGCCGGATCGTGACGTACGATTTCGCCCGCCTGATGGACGGCGCGCAGGAAGTCAAGTGCTCGGCTTTCGGCACCGCCATCATCGAGCGGATGTAGGCCACCGGCGACACGCCCATTCGACCAGGCGCATATTCGACCAGGCGCGGGCGACCGGATCTTCGGATATCCCTCATGTTCGTCGACTTCGCGAGAATCCACGTAAAGGCCGGGCGCGGCGGCAACGGCTGCTGCAGCTTCCGCCGTGAGAAGAACGTGCCGCGGGGCGGGCCGGACGGGGGCCACGGCGGCGACGGGGGCCATGTCGTCCTGCAGGTCGACCCGGGCAAGCGCACGCTGCTCGACTTCCAGTTCCAGCACCTGTACCGGGCCCGGAACGGTACCCACGGACAGGGCAAGGACATGCACGGCCGGAACGCCCCGGACCTGGTCATCGGCGTCCCCCCCGGGACCATCGTCAAGGACCGGGAGTCCGGCTCGGTGGTTTCCGACATGGTCGGAGAGGACCAGACCCTGGTCATCGCCCGGGGAGGCCATGGCGGCCGCGGCAACTCGGCCTTCGCCACGTCCACCAACCGGGCGCCCCGGCGCTGGGAGGAGGGCAAGCCGGGCGAAGAACGCCAGCTGGAACTCGAACTGAAGCTGATCGCCGACGTGGGGCTGGTCGGTCATCCGAACGCGGGCAAATCCACCCTGCTGTCGCGTCTGTCCGCCGTCAGGCCCAAGATCGCCGACTATCCCTTCACCACCCTCGAACCCAACCTGGGCATCGTCAAGCTGGGAGACTACGACCGCTTCGTCCTGGCGGACATCCCCGGCCTGATCGAGGGCGCCCACGCGGGCAAGGGACTCGGACACCAGTTCCTACGGCACATCGAGCGGACCCGGATCCTCGTCTTCCTGCTCGACGCGAGCCAGCCCGATCCCTTGCACGACTACGAAGTGCTCGTCAACGAACTCCGCCAGTTCAATCCCGTACTCCTCTCCCGCCCCGCCCTGATCGTCTTCTCCAAGCTGGACCTGATCGTGGACCGTTCCGTCCTGGACGGCCTCGTCGTGGATCCCGACCGCGCGAAGCACGCGGGCCAGCGCAACAACCCCGTGCTGGCGATCTCATCCGCCACCGGAGAAGGCCTCCCCGAACTCCTCGGAGAGATCGGTCAGATTCTTCACGAGATCGGACCCGCCTAGCCTGACTAATCTCAATGAACCGCGTCGGACGGTGCTATGCGCCGACGGGTTCCCGGTTAGTCTCGTAACCTGCACTAAATGGCTGTCCCCTGGGGGCTTGTCTATGGAGGACTCGCCTATGGCGGACCTGTCTATGACGGACCTGGCATCCTGGCTGACCCTTGCGCGCGTGCCGGGCGTGGGCGCGTCGCGGTTCCACGCGCTGTTGCGCAGGTTCGGGTCGCCCTACGCGGCCCTTTCCGCCACCGTGGACGAACTGGCCGAGACCGAGGGCGTTGGACCGCAGATCGCCCGGGCGGTACACGGCCACCGGGACGAGGCCTTCGTCGACCGCCAGCTGCGCCTGCTCGATCGGCACGACGCGCGCATCGTCACCTTCCGCGACCGGGACTATCCCGAACGGCTGCTCGAGATCTACGATCCGCCGCCGCTGCTCTTCGTTTCCGGCGGCTGGGAAGCGGAGGACGAGCAGTCCATCGCCATCGTGGGTACGCGGTTTACCTCCGCCTATGGCCGAAAGATGGCCGAGTCCTTCAGCGCGGAACTGTGTTCATACGGGTTCACCATCGTGAGCGGCCTGGCGCGGGGCGTGGACACGCTCGCCCACCGGACCGCGTTGCGCGGCAACGGCCGCACGGTGGCGGTGCTGGGTTCGGGCCTCGACCGGCCGTACCCCGCGGAGAACCGCAAGCTGATGGCATCTATCCGGGAACATGGCGCCGTGATGACGGAGCACCCCTTCGGAACCGGGCCGGACGCCGTCCATTTCCCCCAGCGCAACCGGATCATCAGCGGCGCCACCCTGGGAACCATCGTGGTCGAGGCCGGCAAGCGCAGCGGAGCGCTGATCACCGCGCGCTTCGCCCTGGACCAGGGCCGTGAGGTCTTTGCCGTGCCCGGTTCCCTGGACGCCGCCGGCAGCGTGGGGGTGAACCGGCTGATCAAGGACGGCACGGCCAAGCTGATCCAGCGGGTCGAGGACGTGATCGACGAACTGGCGCCCCGGCTGGGCTTCGAACCGACCCGGTCGGGACCGGAACCGGCCGGTCCGGCTTTCGATCTGCCGCCCGAGGAGGCATCCATGTACGGCCAGGTCACCTCGGATCCCAAGCACATCGACCACCTGGCGTCCGCCCTGTCCCTTACGTCCTCCCAGGCGCTCGGCGTCCTGCTGGCCCTCGAACTGAAAGGCGCGGTGCGGCAACTTCCGGGCATGATGTTCGTAAGATCCTGACCTCTTCCGGGCCGCCTTCCGGGCCGCCGCCCGCCCATGGTTATTTCCCTGGTTATTTAGGTTGACACGCCCCGCTCTCCCGATGTTACATCAAGGACAACTCGTTCGAATCGCCAATATGTACGCTGTGGCCGGTTATGCACAATCAGCAGACCCGCGGTAAACTCCTCGAACGCGCTGAACTTGCGGCGGCCGTGGAGCGCGCGCGCCAGGAAGGCGCCATTGTCGTATTCACGAACGGTTGCTTCGACCTGCTCCATCCGGGCCATGTCCATCTCCTGCAGACCGCGCGATCATACGGCGACCTGCTCATCGTGGCCATAAACACCGACGCGTCCGTCCGGGCGATCAAGGACGAGGGCCGGCCAATCTACGGCGAATCGGAACGGGCCTACATGCTCGGCGCCCTGGCCTGCGTGGACCATGTGGTCCTCTTTAGCGAGCCGACGCCCATTCCGCTGCTCAACCTGCTCAAGCCGGACGTCCTGGTCAAAGGAGGTCACTACGGTCACGAGGAAGTGGTGGGCTGGGACGTGGTGGAAGCCTACGGCGGCCGCGTGGAAAGAGTGCCCGTGCTGGACGGGATGTCCACGTCGGGCACGATAGAACGTATCACCGGAAAGGGAACTTAATGCCTGAAACACGCCAGAAACTGCTGGTGCTTTACCTGCGGACCCCCGACCTGCACGCCGGCGTCGTGGCCTGGTCCGAATTCGACGGCACTTCGGCCGCCGACGAACGCCACACATCGGGGGATGCCGCGGACTCGGGCGGCGCCACGGATCCGCCCTACGGGTCGGTGGTGGACGCCATGCGGGACGGCTGGCGGGTCGTCCAGTTTCCCCAGCAATACCCGGCTTATCCGGGCACGGAATACCAGGTGTCCTATCTCAAGTACGAGTACATACTCGAAAAAATGGAGGTGGTCGATGGCTGACAACACCCATCTATTGAATTCGAAGCAAATGGCGCGGTTCGTCGCGGAGGGGTATCTCCGTTTCGACGAACTGGTGCCCGACGAGCTGAACCGGGCGGTGAAGGAGGAAATGGACAACCAGGCCATCCCCCGGGAAGAAGCTGGATCGCCCCTGAGCGCCATCTGGCCGGACGCGGCCGTGGGACGCGTTTTTCGGCTTCCGGAGATCGAAGGCATCATCCACAGTCTGGTCGGACCGGATCCTCTTTACGACCACCACGCCGTGCACACTGTAGCGGCAGGCCACCACTTCGGACAGCACTGGCACGCTGACGCGATCATCGACACGCGGCTGCACTTCGACATCCAGTTCATGTATTTCGCCCATGACACGCCCCGGGAGATGGGGGGCACGCTGATCCTTCCCGGCAGCCACTACCGCCGCATCAGCGAATCCGACATCGCCCGGTACCACAACTTCGTGGGCCAGGTGCCGATGATCTGCAAGGCCGGGACGGTGATCGTGCTCCATCACGGCATGTGGCACTGCGCCCAGCCGAATCGCACCGACGAGATGCGGTACATGTTCAAGCTGCGCCTTAATCCGACAGTCAGGCAGCTCCGGCTTTGGAACACGGAGGACATCGACGATCCGGAAGTCAGCCATATCCTGAGCACGAACCAGCCGTGGCACGGGAACGAGGAACGCATCGAGCATGTCAACCGGATCCACTTCTGGCGGTTCCTGACCGGCGACGACCAGTTCGACAACCACTACTGGCTGAGCCGGATCGAAAACGAACCCGAACTGGTGTGATCACCCGGTCCTTGTTTCCAACTCGACGAAAACGCGTTCATGACCACGGGTAACCTGCGCCGACAACTGGGAATCTGGCCGACTACGGCCATGGTGATCAGCGGGATGATCGCCGTGGGGATCTTCCTGGTGCCCGCCGGGATGGCCAAGTCGCTGGGATCGCCCCTGCTGCTGCTCGTCATCTGGCTGGCCATGGCCGGAATGGCCCTTTGCGGATCGCTATGTTTCGGGGAACTGGCCTCCCGATATCCTCAGGCGGGCGGAGGATACGTCTATCTCCGGGAGGCCTACGGCACGCCGACGGCCTTTCTGTACGGGTGGATGTCCCTGATGGTACTGGACCCGGGCATCACGGCGACCCTGGCGACCGGGATGGCGAGCTACGCGGGCCATATCTACCCGATGGATCCGGTCGCGATGAAGCTGCTGGCCATCGCCGTGCTGATCGTCCTCACGGGCGTAAACATCTACGGCGTGCGCATCGGCGCCTGGATCATCGTCCTGCTGACCGTGTTCAAGGTCGGGGTGCTCGCGGTCATCTCCCTCCTGGGGTTCGGACTGGGACTCGGCGACTGGTCGAACTTTACGCCCTTCGTGGAGCGGCCGGCGGATTCCGGTCCGCTGTTCGGCGCCCTGGCCGGCGGCATCGTGGGGGCCTTCTTCGCCTTCGCCGGCTGGTGGGACCTGAACAAGGTGGCCGGTGAAATCAAGGACCCGGCGCGCACCCTGCCCCGGGCGCTGCTGCTGGCCGTAGGCATCGTCGCGTTGACCTATATCGCCACCAGCGCCGTCTTCATGTACCTCGTACCCGTATCCCAGGTCACCAGCGACGAGACCTTCGCGGCCCAGGCCGGCGAGGTGCTCTTCGGACGCAGCGGCGGAATCCTGTTCTCCTCCGTGGTCATCCTGTCCATCGTCGGCAGCCTGACCGGACTGCTGCTCATGGCGCCGAGGGTTTATTTCGCCATGGCCAGGGACGGCGTCTTCCTCCGCTTCGCCGGCGCGGTCCATCCCGCCTTCGGCACGCCTTACCGCGCGATCGCCATCCAGGGCGGGCTGGCTTCGCTGCTGGTGTGGCTGGGGACCTTCAGCCAGATTCTGGATTACTTCATCTTCGTGGCCGTACTGTTCATCGCGCTCACCGTGGCGGGCCTGTTCGTGGTACGCCGCCGGTCCGCCGAGACGCCTCCCTACCGGACCCCCTTCTATCCCGTCACCCCGGTGCTGTTCCTGATCCTCGCCGCGGTCCTGCTCGTGCTGCTCTTCGGCAACAGTCCCGTGCAGGCCCTGCTCGGCGTCGGCGTGACGGTCCTGGGGATACCGGTGTACTTTCTCGTATTCAGAAACCAAACCGCGCAGCAAAGATCGTCAGGAGAAGACCATGGCCTGGATTAAGACCGTCTCCGCGTCGGATGGGGACGAACGGCTGCTCGCCGCTCTCGAGGCACAGCGCGCGCTCTATCCCGCGGAGTACGACACGCCGGTGCATCCCACCGACGATGGCACTTCGGGCATCGTGGCGTCGCATTCGCTGATCCCGGAGGCGCTGCATCACGCCTTTGCCACCTTCGGCGTGCTGCTGTCGCCGGATCTTCCGCTTTCCCGCAGGCAGCACGAGATGATTTCGACCATCGTCTCCGCGAGAAACCGGTGTGTCTACTGAATTGACTCGCACGCAGAGTTTCTGCGTCGGGTCACGTTGGACAGCGAACTGGTCGAAGCGATCAAGTACGACTACGACAAGGCGCCGCTGAACACGCAGGACCGGGCGATGCTGGATTTCGCCATCCGGCTTACCGAGGATGCCACGCAGATCCGGAAGACCGATCTCGAAGGACTGCGGTCCGCGGGGTTCGACGACGTCGCCATCCTCCAGATCACCCTGATCGCGTCGTGGTTCAACTACATCAACCGCGTCGCGGACGCCCTCGGGGTGGGACGGGACGCGGACGATGCGTAGGATGGCGCGCCGGCGGACGGTCCGTACGGCACTGAGCCGCGGCGGCTGGGCCTGATCCGCGGGTTTTAAGGCGATCGTGACCCCGCCTACGGCAGTATGGCAATGGCCCTGCCCGGTCCGCCGTGATTGTTTTCGAGGCGGGGACTCAGGAAAATGTAGAAGGCGCCTTTCGGCGGAAGCTGCCCGGCGCCAATCAGATACTCCGTGAAGATCATGTCGTGGTTCACCGCCGCCCAGTGGGTCTTCATCGATTCCACCGGGTCCACCGATCCCATGTCAGGTGCGTCGATGCCCACGTGCCTGACCCCTTTGCCGGCCAGGTAGGCGATAACGTCCGCGCCCGGCGCCGGCCAGCCTTCGGATGCTCCGTCCAGGGGCGCCTTGACGCTCTGATCCGCCCGGCCCCGGGCGAATCTGCGGAAGTGGGTATCCGTATGGCCGGTGTGGAACAGCACGACTTCCCCGTTCCCGATATCACCGTATAACGCTTCATGCCGCCTGACGTCGTCCAGCGTGATGGCCGGCGAGGCCGGCCAGTCGTCCCGGGAGGTCGTCCCCACGCGGTGCTGCACGTTGATGACCCGGGCAGGCCCCATGAAGTGGTGCAGGGGAACCTTTTCCGTCGTCATCTCCGTACGCTTCAGCGGACCATGCGCGGCTTCGAACGCCCCAAGCGTCGCGCGGACCGTTTCGCTATACCGGTTCACATCGAAACCGGGCGGCGGGCCGTAGTGCGCGGGCGGGTCCACGTGGGTCCCCGTGTGGGCGTCCATAATGTGGGTATTGACCCAGTAGGGGCCGAAGGGACCATCGAAGTAGTTCACGGGCTGCACCCTGGAATAGGGAAAGACATGCCGGCCCACGCCCCTGCCCGGCCACCACACGGGCCGGTCCATGGACAGCGTCACGGAGAGGTCGACCACCCTTTTGGCCTTTACGGCTTCGAGCAGGCGCGAAGCCAGGGCCGGGTTGATTATGGCCACGGCGCGCGTCTCGACCGTCGGGGAGTTCTCGTGCTTCACCGGCAGGGCGATGTACAGGGAACCGTTGGGGGTCCTGTCCAGGTTGATCAGTCCCTCCGTGTGGACGGCGCCGTACTTGAAATGGCCGAGATGGCTTTCCAGGGCGAGGGGGTTCTCGAACATGCCCTGCGGACCCTGCGCCGTATAGTGGGGAGGACCCAGCCCGCCCATGCTCGGGCTGTCGATGCCCATGAGCCATACGCCCCGGCTCCCCACGTATTCGGCCGCGTCGTAGTCCGGCGCGGGCCATCCGGGGACCGTCCCCTCGACGGGCTCCACGATCAGGCGGCGGTCATCCGGCGCGGGCCGGTCGTAGCGGTCGTCGTACCCGCTCCAGTACAGGACGGCGTCGCCCGGTCCGATGGGCCTGTGCGCCGCCTCGGCGGCCATGACCGCATCCAGGGTGAAGAGTGGGCTTACGCCCGGCGGGGCATGGTCCAGCATGGACCGGCCGTCGATCTTGTAAACCTCGCCCACCAGTTGCCAGGCCGGGACTTGTTCCACGGTCAGGCCGCCCCAGTAATGGGCGTTCGGCAGCCCGCTGTGCTGGGGAGGCATCATGTGGGCCGGCGTGTCCGTCTGGGTGGCCGTGTTCTCGTCCAGGATGATCAGGTCCGACGCCCAGGGCCGGTCTCCATGGACGATATAGGGCACGACGAGGGGCTGGTGATGGACCTGTCCGCCCGGCCAGTACTGGTAATGACGCCCGGATATGACCGGCGAAAGGTCGACCACGTCGTCGGGGCCGACCGGCGTGTACTGGGCGGAGGCCGTCAGGGTGATGCACTGGATGAGGACGATGAGGGCCAGGCCGCGGCCCCGTCTGGCCGAGCGTGCGTTCTTCTGGATCGGGTACATGGTGCGCTCCCTGGGATTTCAGCGGTGTGTAGCCACGGTGAGGGCTGTGACCGGTAGATACGAACCGGTACATGCAGGGCATTTCGATCACCTTGGGTTGGCAGGTATCTTATTCAACGCCTGTTTACTGGTCGAAACGAACGAGAACGCCGCCAAATTCATCAATCCAACTCGTCCCCAAAGTATGAACCTGCGTACGTGTATAGACTCAGCATTCCTCCACTGTAAACAGTCCGGTTTTAGGTCCAATGAAACCGTCGGCAACGAATAACCATTGTTAACCGTCGGGCGACGAATTACAGTAGTTCTTACCAATGAACGCATCATGTAATCGAATGATTGACAATACTCTTAAACACGTTAAGTAGACTTTCCGACTACGCCATGTTTTTTATCACGAAACCGCCGGAAAGTAAACATTATCCGTTGATACCATTGAAAACTGTGTTAAACATACTAAGCAGTTTATAAGGGTTTCCAGTGAAGTTATAACTATTGATGTAACTGGGGAGCTCGAGGGCTTGTCGTCAGAGGGTGGATCAACACAGCCAAAGATTGAGTACAACGACGCTACCAGATTAATTGAAGAACGTATGCGGAATCTCAAGTGGTTACTGACTCTTTTCGATGACGATTACAACCAGGAGAATAGTCATGCACACGGCTATCGCTGACAAACACGATGAAATCGCCGTCATATGCCGCCGATACGACGTGGTGCGACTTGAAGTCTTCGGTTCAGCGGCAAGGGGTACGGATTTTGACCCCGAGGTCAGCGATGCGGATTTCCTGGTGGAATTTACCCGGCAAACCGGGCCATCTTCACTGGACCAGTATTTCGACTTTCGCGATGCCCTGAGCCGTACACTCAATCGTCCGGTGGATCTGATTGAATCAGGCACCATTCGCAATCCTTATCTCCAACAGGCGATAGACAGGTCGAAAGAGTTGATATATGCATTATGACGCTCGCGTACTACTAACAGACGTTGAATTTGCGGCCGCAGATATCGAACGTTATCTCGAAGGGATTGATAGGACTGCTTTCATTGACGCCGACGAAAAGCAGGCCGCAGTCGAGCGTAAGTTCGAAATCATCGGAGAGGCGCTGAATCGATTACATGAAATAGATCCTGAGTTGTCGAAGCCGGATTCCCCAACTGCGTCGCATTGTTGATTTTCGCAATCTTCTGAGCCACGGATATGACCCGTGTGATGCCGGAACGAGTTTGGACATACGCCGTTAACAACCTGCCAGAACTGCGTCGTATTGTGCAGGCACTGATCATCGAACTGGGGACGTGCGATTAATTACCACTGATATGGTACCCGCCATCTATGCCCGCCTGGTCACCGTGCCGTTCTCCTTTCTTAGATAGGTTTATTCGCGTATCCCTGATTCTGCACGCCTGATTTCAGGCATTGCTTACCGTGGGAGTCGAAACCAGGAGAAGTCCGCCCGGCGTACTCTCCTGGAAAAAAAGGTGAAACGCCGAAGGCGACAGGTGCAGGTCTTATCACACGTAAACTATTCTCGGGCCAAATTCGGCCGGCAAATATCAAGAAACCGGTGAAGGTGGCAGCCTGGACCACCGCCGATTCACTTCCCCGCACCCATCAAAGGAGCTTCACCCGTGTCTAACCTGCGCGTCGGCATCATCGGACTGGGCGGCATCGCCCGTTCCCACTGCGAAGCCATCACGAACCAGGACGGCGTGGAGATCGTGGCAGTAGCCGACCTGCTTGAGGAAAAGCGCCAAGAATACATGGACAAGTACGACATCCCCAGGGGGTACGCCACCCATACGGAACTGCTCGAGGACGACGAGGTCGAAGCGGTGGCCGTCGTCCTCGGCCACCAGCTGCACCACCGGCTGACCGTGGACGCCTGCAACGCGGGCAAGCACGTCCTGGTGGAGAAGCCCATGGCGATCAGCCTGGACCAGTGCGACGACATGATCAGCGCCGCGGCGGCCAACGGCGTCAAGCTCATGGTGGGCCTGACGCAGCACTTCTACGGCACCAGCGTCAAGGCCAAGGAAATCCTGGATTCCGGCGTCCTGGGACCGGCTATCACGGGAGTGTGCTACATGTCGAAGAACTGGGGGTACGGCGGTCGCAGGCCCCAGTACCGCAGCCGGTTCCACGGCGGTGGCATGTGGATGACCAACGGGGTCCACGTGGTGGACCGGCTCTCGTGGGTCATGGCCTCTCAGGCGGTTTCGGTCTCCGCCAACATCGGCAACCGGGCGCACTACCAGGCCGCGGACGATTCCGCCACGGCCTTCATCCGCTACAAGAATGGCACGTCGGGCGTGGCGGTGGCCGTCGGCTACGCCGATGGCGGCCCCAACCACGAGTGCCAGGTGATCTGCGCCAACGGATCGCTGCGCTTCAGCGAGTCCGGCGAGAAGTACGTCAGGGTGGGCAGGGACAACCGGTGGGAGGACGTGCCCTTCGACGACCCGCCCCATCCCATGTACAACGAATGGAAGGGGTTCGTCGAGGCGATCCGCAAGGATACCGAACCGCCCACGCCCGGAGAATGGGGCCGCCACGTCATGGAGATCCTGTTCGCCGCGGAGCAGTCTTCCATTTCCGGCCGGGAGGTGCAACTGGCAAGCGGAGGACAGTGGACCCACCAGCAGTCCGGCACGCCGGTGAACATCGATCACGGCTGGATCTGACGGGTCTGTTGCCCCTTCCCGCGCACCCCTTCCCGCGCACGCGTACCGTGATTACTGCGCTGATTACTGCGCGCGGGTATTACGCGCCGGTATGCTCCACCACGGCCAGGGTGACGTCGTCACATTGCCGGGATCCCGCTGAAAACCCGAACACCGCCGCCATGACGGTGTCCTTCAATGCGCCCGCGCCCTGGCGCCTGTGCTTCGTCAGCAGGGACTCGAGTCTCTGTTCCTCGAACAGCTCGCCGTCGGGGTTGGCCGCCTCGGTGACACCGTCGGTATACATGACCAGCCTGGTCCCGGGTTCGAACCGTACCGTTTCCGTCTCAAAGGAGACTGCGGCGATCCCCAGCGGCGGTGTAACGGGAGGCAGCTTCTGAACCGGTCCGTCTTGCGAAAGGAGCATGGGCGGATTGTGCCCGGCGTTGCAGTAGCGCAAGGTCTTCGCCCGGATATCGATCTCGGCGTGGAAGAAGGTGATGAACTGGCTTACCGAGGAATGATGGAGTATGTACTGATTCAACCTGCCGACACGTTCCACCAGCGGCACGCCGATGTCGACGAGGGTGGTCAGCATGGTCTTGCAGGCGACCATGAGCAGTGCGCTGGACGGACCGTGTCCGGTCACGTCGGCGATCGTCACCGTCAGAACGCCCTCGCCGAAAGGAATGAAGTCGTAGTAGTCCCCGCCGATCTCCTCGCAGGACACATGGGTGCCCGCGCATGCCAGCGTGTTGAAGGCATAGCTTTCTCCAGGCAGCAGCCCGGCCTGGATCTCGCCGGCCAGGGCCAGTTCCTTGTCCAGCGCGCTCTTGGCCACGGCGGCGTCGAACAGGCGCAGGTTGTCGGTCTTGATGGCGGTCAGGTTGGCCACCGCGCTGGACAGGCCGAGATGGTCCACGGTAAACTGCACGGCAGGATCTGAGGAATCGAGGTAAAGCAGGCCGAACACCCGGTCTTCATGCCACAGGGGGACGCAGAGTATGGACACCAGCCGGCGGACGATCACGCTCTGCCGGTCCCTGAACCGTTCGTCCCCCAGGGCATTCGAAGTGATTGAGGCCATCCGGTTTTCCAGGGCCTGTTTGACGGCCGTCGTGCTGATCGATATCGAGCGGCCTTCGTAACCGGGCCGGGAGGCCAGCGTCTGGATTTCGAAGTCGTATCCATCCCCGGACTCAACGGGATGGACGATCGCGCAGCAGTCCGCCTCCAGCCACTCCAGCAGGCTCCGCGTCACGAGGGCTCCCAATTCGGCCTCGCTGCGGGACGTCATGACTTCCTTGCTCAGTTCCGTGAGTTTCAGCAGCCGTCCGTCGGTATCTTCAGGCCTCACGGCGGGTGTGCCGCCCGCCATCGTGTAAGGCAACCGGTCCGCCCGGAAGAGGGAGGCCGGCGCCAGCAAATCATCGGTGCGCTCTTCGGGTACCGTTCCTTCGGGTTCTCCCCCCTCGAAGACGAAAACCGATCGGCCGAGCCGGATGCGGTCGCCGGGCAGCAGCGGGGCGGGCTCGCCGCCGATCGGATGATCGTTGACGTAGGTCCCGTTCCGGCTGCCCAGGTCCGCGATCGCGTAGCCCGATGCCTCCGTTTCGATACGCGCGTGGAGCTTCGAAACGCCCCGGTCGCCGCGTATGGCGATGTCGGCCTCGCCGGAACGGCCCAGGGTAGTGACATCCCTCGACAGGACATGCACTTGCGAGTCTTTTCCGTGCAATAACTTCAGGTAGGGCACGGGCGTGCTCCGATTCGTCCGATACATAAAACCGGCGGTGCCGCAGGACCTATGAACCCGGTTCGTTTCTCAGGTCGAAGGCCACCTTGACGGCGCCGTGCCGTCCGGCTTCCAGGGCTCGGCCGATGGCCTTCCGGAATTCTTTCAGCGGGAAGAGGTCCGTCACGAGGGGATTCAGGCCGACCTTCCCCGACTCGATCAGATCCATGGCCAGTTCGAAGGTCCGGACGGATCGGCCTTCATGTTCCTCCGTCCCGTAGGCGTAGGCCCCCTGCACCTTCAATTCCTTGTACCACACCGCCGTCCAATCGATCCCTGTAGGGATGCCCGGCATGCCGACCACGGTGACGCCGCCGCCGGAGCCGGTCAGTCTCAGGGCGTCGTCGATGGTGCGCGACGATCCGACGCAGTCGAAGGTCCGGTGCACCCCGCCGATGAATACGGGCCTCCCGATCTCGGGCCGGTGGATCTCCGCACCGGTCATTTCGCTGACCGTATCATAGAGGTTTTCGCTCTCGCCGATGACGCAGTCCGCACCGAGGGCGGCCGCAATGGCCTGTTGATGTGGATACCGGGCGGCGGCGAGGATGCGGCACTTCCCTCCCAGGGCCCGGACGGCCGCGATGGTGAGCAGACCGACGGCGCCGCAGCCGATCACCAGGAGGGTCTCGTCGTCACCGGGGAAGGACTTCAACACGGCGTGCAGGCAGCAGCTGAAAGGTTCGACCAGGACCGCTTCCTCGTCGGAAAGCCCATCGGGCACCCGGTGGACCTGGAAGGGGTGCGCCACCAGGGACGTACTCCATCCGCCGCCGGTGTCCCTGCAGTATCCCGTCTGTATCCCGGGGGAAATGTCACCGTGCATGACCATCTCGCACAGGCCGAAGTCGCCTTCCCGGCAGGACGGACACGGCGGGTGGATGCCCCGGACGGCGCAGCAGAGGCCGGGTTCGATCACCACGCGGTCTCCCCGGGAGAAATCCCCGGTACCGGAACCGGTCTCCTCAACTACGCCCACCACCTCGTGGCCCAACACGAAAGGCGCGGAGATCATGGGCGAGAAATAGGGGCTGCCCTTCGCTCGTATTGTGGAAAGGTCCGATCCGCAGATCCCGCTAAGCAGCGGTCTGACGCGCATCCATTCGGGGGTCGGAAGCGCCGGAGGATCGACGTCCGCCATGCGGATGCACGACAGCGCGCCGGTGGCCGAGCCGGGGCGCCGATGGCCCAGGGTGCGGACGAACAGGTACCGAGGTACGCTCTTGATGTACTGTACGGCTTTCATACATGGGTCCAATGCACGACTTCCCATCCGCCGGATTCCGCGGCCTTCTTCAGCTTCGCGCCCGGGTTCACGGCGACGGCGTGGCCTACCACGCTCAGCATGGGTTCGTCCGAACTGCTGTCGGCGTATGCATAGCACCGGGCCAGGTCGATACCGCAGCGCTCGGCGTAATCCCGAACGATTCGGGCCTTCGCCTCGTCACCGAGGGGCGGACCTTCCGTCTCGCCGGTCAGCCGGCCGTCGTCTTCCTTCATGGACAGGGCGATGAGGTCGTCCGCCTTGGTGTATTCCGCCAGCGGCTCCATGACGAAATCCAGGGACCCGGTGACCAGGACCACGCGCTCGCCCCGTTGCTGGTGCGCCCGTATGCGTTCGACGGCGCCCGCAAACATCCGCGGACGCATGACTTCCTCGAAAAGCTGTTCGCTCCGGGATACACAATCCCCGCGTTTGAAACCCCGGTACTGCCGGTAGAACGACTGGATGAAACGGCTTCTGCTGATCTTGTCCAGGACGATGTAATAGAGGATCTTCGGCAGGAATCCGATGGTCCAGACGAGGCGCCGCGGGGAGGAATACCCCCAGGTCCTGTAAAAAGCGTAATAGTGTACGATCGTCGCATCCACGATGGTGCCGTCCACGTCGAAGAAGGCGGTCGCGGCGTGTTCCCGGCGCTCGATGCGGTCCGCGATATACAGATAGCCGTCCCGGTCGATGCGCCCGATGTCCCCCGTGTGAAGCCACCCGCCGCGGAGGCGGTTCTCCGTCGCCGTGGGGTTCCTGTAGTACCCCTGCATGACATTGTTCCCGCGCACGATGATCTCGCCGTTGCCTTCCGTGTCGGGGGCCTGGATCTCAACGTCTACGGCCGGCAGGGCCACGCCGACGGAAGAAGGCTTGCTTCGGTCCATGGGATTTACAGTCACGACCGGGGCCGCTTCCGTGAGCCCGTATCCCTCGTGAATCGTCAGCCCGATCTCCCGGTAGGCGTGGTACAGATCCGAATCGAGCGTGCCGCCTCCGCTGACCAGCAGCCGCATGCGGGAAGCGACGCTTTCGCCGTTTTTTGCGGCCGTTTGCCGCAGTGACCCGAGCAACAGCCCGAATATCCGGGGCGCCGCGATCAGGCAGTTGACCCCGGTTTCATCCATCAGCCCGACCAGGGACCGAGGCCGTACCGACGCGGTATAGGTTATGGTCGCCCCCGCGTAGAACGGCATAAGGAAACCGCCCGTGAACTCGAGGGCCTGGCTCATGGGCAGCAGGGACAGGAAATGATCGGTCCGGTAGGCGCGAAGGATCTCGGCGAGGGAAAGCAGGTTCGACACGAAGTTCCGATGGGTCAGCACCACGCCGTGGGATTCGGCCGCCATGCCCCGGGTAAACATGATGGCGGCCGGCGTTTCGGGTTCCACCGGCGCCCATGGGGGCGGCTCCTCGTTCAGGGCGGCGGGCGATGCGGGCTGTCGCGACGCGGACTGGCGCGACGCGGACTGGCGCGGCGCGTCGAACGGCAGGCCGTTGTTTTCGATATTCCAGAACATGACTTCGTCGCCGGGCTCCGCCGATGCCGTGAGCAACGCGTGACCGCTTTCCGTGCAGAGGATGGCCCTCGATTCGGTAAACCGGGCGATGCGCCATACTTCCTGGGGCGTTGAGCGGCGGTCCACGGGCACGAGCACGGCCCCGGCCACCATCCCGGCGAAACAGGCAACTCCCCATTCGGGCCGGTTCTCCGAGTAGAGCAAGACCCGGTCGCCCTGATGCAGGCCGCCGGACCGCCACTGCCAGCCGATGTGGCCGGCCAGGGCGAAAACGTCCTTGAAGGAATAGCGGACCCAGCCATCGTCCCGCTGCATCTGCAGCGCGGTCTTGTCGCCGTACATGTCCGCGCTCTTGGCCAGTATGTCCGTCAGCGTATCGAGATGGGGCAGGGCGTCCTCTCCGGCCTGGGCGAACCCGGAACGCTCCGCCACCTCCTCTTCTTCGGTGACCGCGGGCTTCGGCTCATCGGTCTTCAGCACGTGGCGTTTCAGGCCGGGGATATGGATTTCCTGGAAATAAGTCTTCCAGTGGATCCGGGAGACGTCGCCGTTGAAGAGCAGCCGGTCCTCCGGATCCAGACTTTCGTGCAACTTTACCGTCCGATCCGTCTCGAAAGTACATTCCAGGGACGTGTAGGGACTGTAGATCGCGGCGTAGTACAGCATGCGCGAGATCGCCGACTTCATCACGGCGATTCTGCGCTTCAGGTTGTTCAGCAAGGTGATCCGGTTGAAGCGGTTGAGCGTCCACAACGCGGCGTTCAGGGGATAGACGTAGCGCAGGTTGTACCGGCGCCGGAACTGGCCAAGGGTCGGATAGGTCCAACGCTGGATCGGTATGGGTTCGTTGTTCCGGTTCAGGCGGGGATGTTTTTGAAAGTACTCGTAGGAGTGTTCGAAGGCCTGGTGGAAGAGGACGGGATTCCGGTCGCCCGTCGACACGTGGTACACGCCGATCCCGCCCTCCCGGGCCGTGCGCGCCATGGCCGCCAGGGTCGTATTGGCCACGATGTCCACCGGGATGATGTCCACGATCATGTCCTTCTGGCCGGGGAAGTCCGGCAGGCGACCCTTGCTCACCGCGTCGATGAGCGGGTCGGCCACCTTGAGTCCCTCGATCCATCCCGGTTCGGGCTCGACCAGCGCGCTTTCCACGATGGACGGCCGTATGATGGCCGTGGGCAGGTCCCCGCGGTGCTTGACGATCAACTGCTCGCCCATGGCCTTCGTCAGGGTATAGCTGTCGTGCCACCCCCACTGCTGCCCGCGCCGCATGCCCTCTTCGATGAGCCTTTCCTTGAGCCAGCGCTTGCGAAAGGTCTCCATCTGGGCGTCGAGCCAGCGCTGCGTGGGGCTCGGGTTCTGCTGCAGCGCCATCTTCCTGAAACGATCCTGCTGGCCCGGAGACCGGGATTCGTCGTGGATCTCATCCGCCCTGGCGAGTATGTCCCGTGTTTCCTGTTCCAGGTCGAAGGGCGCTTCGCTTCGACCCATTTCCTGGGCCATGGACCAATCCGGCCGGGGCGGGACTTCGGGAATGCGTCCCCTGGTCTGGCCGTTGACGTAGGCCGTCGAGACGTGGACCAGCGTGGCGTCGCCGCACGATCTGGCGAATTCCAGCATGCGCCGCGCACCGAGGGTGTTGAGCTGAAGCGCGGCATCGATTTCTTCGTCGAAGGTCACGGAAGCCGCGCAGGTGAGCACGACGTCGACTTCCGCCGCGAGTCGGCGGTACAGATCCGGTTCCAGCCCGAGGTGGTCCAGGGTAAGGTCGCCCTCGACAGCGTGGACCTTCGCGTGCATGATCTCCGCGAAACGATCGCCATGGGTCTCGCGCAGCCGGGCGAAGGCGGCGGACTGAAGGATCTCTTCCTCCACCCGTTCCCGCGCCTGCAGCGTGGTGCCGTCCTTCCTGCGGCGGGACCGGACGACCAGGTAGATGCGTCCGACTTCCGGGGCGCACCGCAGGATCTTCTCCACGATCGCTTTCGCAAGGAAACCGGTAGCGCCGGTGATCAGCAACGTCTTTCCCCGCAGGTAGGTGACGATTTCACTCATACCATACCGTCTCTCGATGCCGTCTCCCGATGCGCGCCCGGGAACAGGGCCTTCATCCCGGCGAGCGGTTATTCACGTGCCATCAATTGCTTGAACTGATCGACCCAGGGTATGGGCGACGGATCGGTGTCGTTCAGGAGCGCCTGGTAGAAACTGGCGTAGGTGCCGAGCAGGAGCAGGTCGCAGGCCTGCTCGAGCGCCGTCTCTCCCCGGGGCGTGACGACGGAACACGCGATCCCCTGCTTCTCGAGTAGCGTGCGGGTAATCTCGTGGCGGCGCCGGTTGCGCGGATCATACAGGCCGGACTGGATCAGTACGGCGGCGAGCCCCTCCCGATGCTCCCCTGGGTGGGTCATCCCTTCGAGCAGATGGTGATTCAATTCCGGAATGGCGAACCACGCCGCCAGGTTCTTGGCGTTCTCGTTCCACTGGTTGGCCATGATGTGGGCATTGCCCGTGAGATGCTCGGAGGCCATGATCAGGACCGACTTCCCCCGCGTGGCCCATGCCAGATCATAGGCGGGGTTCTCCGCTCCGGGCGCCGCGTATACCGGGTTGGTCTCCCGCAGCAGCATGAGGGCGCCCGTTACCTCGGTTCCTGCAAGCTCCACGAACCCCAGTTGCCGGAACATCGCCACGAGGTAGGTGACCGCGTAGCCCAGGCCGATACGCGGCTGCCCGCAGGTATTGAGCTCGCTGCCGAACACCACGGCCGGCAGCCCATGGCGCCCGGCGAACGCTTCCAGGTCGCCTCCGGTGGTCAGGGCGATCATCGGTATCCCCCGGGAAACACCGTGTTCCGCCATGGCCATCACTTCCTCCGTACCCCCGGAGTAGCTGGACAGCACGATGAGGGTCCGCTCGTCGATCCACGAAGGCGCGGCATAGTCGGACACGATTGTCACCGGCACGCGCAAACGGTCTCGGAAGACGTCCTGTATCAGGTGGGCGCCCAGGGCCGATCCGCCCATGCCCGCCACGACCACGTGGTTGACGTTCCGGCAGGCGTCGGGGAAAGTGCGGCCGGCCATTTCCTCCCAGGCCGCCTCCATCTGGTCGGGTATCGATCCGATGGACTCGTGCATGTCGGATTGGTCCAGGCGTTCCATTTTCATTTCGACCGCCTTCGCTTCAATGGGGTCGCCGGTATGCAGGGAGTAGCTCATGAATCTGTCCGCCTGTTTCAGGATGTGCCGGAGCCCGCCCGAACGGCCCCGACGTCTTTCAGGTAGGCGACGCTTTCTTCGAACTCGCGCGTCTCGTATGCCATCAGAGCCTCGGTGGATTCGTCCTTCTCCCTGGGCGTGCGCCAGTCCTCCCCAACGGGGCGGACGTGGGACCAGTACAACCGCAGAAACGGCAACGTGTCCCTGATGTCGCGATCGGGGTATTCCGCCCAGTAGTCATCCATGAGCATGCGCACGTGCCGGGCATAGATGGCGCCCAGTTCGATGGTTTTCGTGATCTCTCCGCGCGAGTCTGCCGGGCCGGGCTGGGCCCGGTATCCGTCGATGAGGGAAAGAAGGCCGGGGTAGTCGACTACGCCGCTGCCCAGCGAACACCGCGCGATGCGGTACCCCTCGTCGGAGGGATGGATCGTGTAGTCCTTGAGGTGGACGTGCCGCAGATACGGGAGGATACGTTTCGTGTAACCGAAGGGTTCCTCGCAGACCGCCAGCACGTTGCCCACGTCGAGCGTAACGCCGATGTGCGCGCTGTCCAGTTCTTCGCAGAGCCAGCGCATGTCGTGGGACGTGGCGTCCGAATGGTTCTCCACGGCGATGGTCACCCCGTGTTCCTCGGCCAGGGGCAGCACCTCGCGCAGGATATCCCTGCACCCGGCGAGATGGGCGTTCCACCGGCCCGACAGCGGCCGACGGTCGCCGCCGAGTACACCGCTCATGACCACGCGTAACGTCGAGGCACCGAGGCCCGCGGCCGCGGGAATCAGGCGCCGCAGCATTTCGCCCTCGACCTGGCCGCCGTCCGCTATAACGAACAGCCCGCTTTCCTCGGCACGGGCACGGGCCCGCTCCAGCGAGGCCGGGGACAGATCAGGCAGGCAGTCGTCGGGTGGAAACTCCACGCCCACGAGGCCGTGTTCGTCGGCCATGTCCATAAGCTCAAACGCGTCATATCCCGTGTTGAACGAGTATGCGCAAACCCCTACAGGCATAAGTTCTCCTTGCCGCTGTAATCTACTTGTGTAATTGCGCTGCTTATCCGCCCGGTGATCGCTTCTGGACGAAATAGCCGGGCGGCATCCGACGAGGCGGACCGCTTTTGCCACTATTCCGTCGGCTGGCGACCCTGGACCGCGTAACCGCCGTCGCACCGGATGTCCGTCGCCGTGATGTCGCTGGATTCGTCGCTCGCAAGAAACACGAAAACGTTGGCGACCTCTTCAATGGTGGCGATCCGGCCGATGGGGTGCAGGCGGTCGAAAGCCCGGAGCGCCGCTTCCGGGTCCCCGGCGTTCTCCTTCACGAAGTTGTGCAGCATGGGCGAATCCACTGTGCCGGGCGAGACCGTGTTGACCCTGATCCCGTCCTCGGCCAGTTCCATGGCCTGGCCCCGGGCCAGGGCGATCAGCCCGCCCTTCGTCGCCCCGTAGACGGCCACGCCCGGATGGCCGTTATGTCCGGTCACGCTGGCCATGTGGATGATCGATCCACCACCCGCAGCCCGCATATGCGAAATGCAGTACTTGCTGAAGACGGCCGGAGCCAGCAGGTTGACGGAGAGGATGCGGGACATGGTCTCCTCATCCTGGTCCTCGATGGGGCTCACCGGCATGATGGCGGCGTTGTTGACCAGGACATCGATCCGGCCGAACCGGGACGCCGCGTCGTCCACGAAGGACCGGACCCGGTCGTGGTCGGTGATGTCTAGCGCTTCCGCCAGGACGGGTCTTCCCGCGTCCGCGACCAGGCGACTGGTCTCCGCGACTGTTTCGGTGTTGATGTCGCACACCGCTACCGCGGCGCCTTCCCGGGCGAGCGCCAACGAGATCCCGCGACCGATTCCGTCTCCTGCGCCCGTAACGATCGCGGCTTTGTCCGCTAACCGCATGTACACTCCGCCAACTTCATAAATGATACGCGGTTTTTAGTTGTACAATTGTACAAGTGTATAAATAACCTCGGATCGCATTCCCACAGGTCGGCTCGTTCGCTACCGGCGCGTCCGTTACCGGAGCCGTTCGCTACCACAGCCGTTCGCTATCGGAGCCGTTCAATCCCGCCGCCGCCCCAGCCGTTGCTGCAACCAGTGCGACATGGGCGCCGGGGCAGGATCGCATACCTCCACCAACCGGCCGGGGAGAGGCTGGCCGATGACGCCCTCTACGTCGCTGCGACGGTCCGAAACGACATCAGGATGCTGCGCGGCCACGTTCCGCCGCTCCTCCGGGTCGTTCGCCAGGTCGAAGAGTTCATCGCCCGCCTCGTCCTCATAGCCCACCGACGTGCAGAAGTTCCATCGGTCGTCCCGTACGCTGGCCCGGCCCACGGCGTTGCCCGTGATGAAGGACGCCCACCCGGTCACGATACGGTCCCGGATAGCGACCTGCTCTCCCGTGACCAGCGGCCAAAGGTCCGCCCCGTCCGTCCAGTCCGCCCGGACCCCGAGCCGCCCGAGCAGCGTGGGCATGAGATCGTGGTTCTGCACGAAGGCGTCCACGTCGACGTCCGCCGGTCCGCCCGGCGACTGGATCATGAGGTTGAGTTGCGTATTGAAGGGGTGCAGTTCGTTCGGTCCCTTGCCGAAACTCCCCTGGTCGAGCAGCTGGGTTCCGTGGTCCGACAGGATCACAATCATGGTCTCGTCGAGGAGGTTCAGGTCCGCCACCGCATTCAGCAGCCGGCCCACATACTCGTCCACGAGGGTGACCTCCCCGAGGTACAGCGCCTCGATGCGCCGGAGTTCCGCTTCCGATGGTCGGCCTGGCCCGCCTGGTCCGCCCGATCCACCTGGTCCGCCTCCCCTGCCTTCCCCGTTACGTGCGTAAGCGGGACCGGGCACGATGAAATCCAGGCCGTCGTGCTCGAAATACCGGTCGGCGTATTCCGTCGGCGGGTCCCAGGGCTCGTGGGGATCGAAGCTGTCGACCCATAGGAAGAAGGGCCCCGCCGTATGATTGTCCGCGAGCCACGCGCCTGCCGAGTTGAACACCCGGGCGCACTGGTAGTCGTCCTTGCCCTTCCTGTGGCGCTGGTTCAGCAGGTAGTTCACCAGGCCCGCGTGTTTCGACATGTCGACGGGCTGCCTCACGTGCCGGGCGAGTTGCGCCTCAACCAACCTCGGATCGCCGCTCTTCCAGTTGTCCGATTCCTGTCCCCGCACGAAATCCAGGTGGGCGAACCCCCGGGAGAAGTTCATGGTGGGCTTGAACATGTGGTACGTGTCGGCGATGAGGGCCGTCAGGTACCCCCGTTCCAGCAGCACCTCCGCGATCGTGTCCTGCTCCGGCGGTATCTTGTGCCAGCCCGGGGCGTGATGCCAGTGGCCGCGCCGGTCGAAGTTGTACCGCCACGGGAAGCTGCGCATCCCGGTGAACAGGGCGCGGCGTACTTGCAGCGTGGGTTGCCCTTCGCCGAAGGCCCGGTTGAACCGGATGCTGCCGCGGTGGAAGGCGTCGAGATTGGGCGTGTGCGCGTGACTGTACTTCCTGCCCGGGCCGATGATGTCGGCGCGAAAAGTGTCCAGGCAGACGCAGATGACGTTCACGCAAGGCTCCGCAAGGAAACGGGACGTTACTTTTACGATGAGATCCGGAGTTTCAAATAATGGGAAAACTAAGGGGAAGAAGCCGTTCCGTCAACGGAATTGCGGGCGAATAGCATGGGCATGCGGGCCGTGTAAATCGCTTATGAATGAGGCAATGGGACTTGAAACTCCGTTCTGTTCAGGTATAATGTGAGAGGTAAAGCAGAGGGAAACCACATGACACAACCAGCCAAATCCGAATACGACGCCATCGCCGGGGCCTACAAAGACTCCAAGCAACTGTCCTTTCGCAAGTACATCGAGGAATACACGCTTTTCGAAACGCTCGGGGACATTAACGGAGTGAAAGCGCTTGACCTGGCCTGCGGCGAGGGATTCTATACGCGCAAGCTGAAACGCGCCGGCGCCGGGGAGGTGCTCGGTGTCGACATCTCCGCTGAAATGATACAGCTGGCCGAGGCCGAGGAACGCGCGCGGCCCACGGGTTGCCGGTATCTGAACCAGGACGCGGCGGCCCTGGTCCTGGACGAGCCGGTCGATCTCGTCGTGGCGATGTACCTGATGAACTACGCCCGCGACGCGAATGAACTGTTTCGTTTCGTTCGGGCGGCCCACGGCGCGCTGAAACCGGGAGGGCGTTTCGTGGGATTCAATGACAACGTCCTGAGCGCGTCCGGCGGCACGTTCTCCTACGCCCGTTACGGATTTGAAAAGGAGTACAAGAGGAGGACGACCGAGGGGAGGACGTCCGAGGAAACGCTGGCAGGGGCTACCCCGGCCGGTTCGACGCCATCAGTGGAAACACCGTCAGAGGGAGCGTCGTCCGGGGGGATACCGTCCGAAGGCGATCTCGTTGTCTACCGGTTCAAGAACGACGACGGCACGCGGTTCGAATTCAACAACTACTATCTCTCGCCGGGAACGTATCGCCGGGCCTTCGAGGATGCCGGATTTGCCGGTTTTCGCTGGATCGACCCGCAGTTGCATCCGTCCGAGCGGGACAACGGGTTCTGGGACGAATTCATGGCCGCGCCGCCCATCATAGGAGTCGGGGCGGTCAGGGAGTGATCCGGTGCGTGCCGGCAGAAAACACAGGAGCAAGGGGATCAACATATCCTCACAAGAATCAATTCTTTATACGGCACAAAAGTACCAACAGAGCCTTATACCATCACGCCTATTATGGATCAGACGCCAGCGCACGCACAACGGCTTCCGGGTCGCGATCGATAACGGTCAGTAGAACACGGGCCGCGCGGTCTGGAACGCGACGGCCTTGTTCCCAATCCTGCAACGCTCGGGCGTCAAGACCAAATCGATCAGCGAATTTCGCCCGACTCAGTTTCATGCGAGTACGAAGCGTCCGAACGCGATCAGCAGACGGGTCATCAACGATTCTGGATGGAAGCTCAATCTCGCCACGTACGTGAGACAGTACCTCCCCCAAAGCCGTTTCGATTTCTCGACCCAATGAGGTTCGTTTCGCCGTCATTTGATTCTCCCGTTCTTCTTGATCTCTGCAACGAGTTTTGTAAGCACCTTCTTATCCGCCATAGTCAGGTCTTCGCGGGCGGACTTTGCATATGCCGTCAGCATATAGACGACTTCTGTCCCTGTATGGTGGTAGTATATCGTCCGAACTCCACCCCGCGTGCCACGACCCGGTAAGGCCCAACGAAACTTACGGATTCCTCCGGTTCCCGGTACAACCGGCGCTCCATCGGGATCGGCTGCAATAGCAACCTACATATCCCGTCGGCTTTGCGCCGATAGCAACCTGCGAATAGCCCGTTCGTAGGTCCGGGTCGTGATTATCTTCATAACATAATATGCGGCACTGCCGCATATTGATCAAGCTTTTTTTAAGAAACTGCGTGTTTGTGCTCGTCACCGAATGGTGTTATAGTCGGGGAAGTAATCGAGGACTAAACCGTTGGAACGCAATATCGAGTTCAGGGGCCAGCAGGAGACTGCCCCTAGTGCGCCTCCTCCTTCATCTCATCCGCAGCCTTGCAGTTGCGGATCCAGATCTTGTCCTGCGCGGGTTCGTAGCCCTTCCAGGCGTAGGGGTCGGTGCCGGAAACCGGAACGATTACGCGCCGGTCGGCCGTGGCGGGACGCTCGCCCTCTTCGATGCCCCACGGCAGGAGGCTCCACGCGTTGCAGTAGTGGTTGACCAGCACGCGGCGGGTTTGTTCGCTCCGGTTCTTGTAGGACCGGTGCAGGAGATAGCCGTTGAAGAAGACCAGGGCGCCGGCGCGCACTTCGACCGGCACTTCCACGGACTCGTCGAAACCGTGACTCTCGGGGGCGAAGTCGAACTCGTCAGGGTTCTCGTGGGCCCGCTGGGGATACAGGTAGCCGTTGCGGTGGGAACCGGGTATGACGTAGAGGCACCCGTTCTCGATCGTCGCGTCATCCACGGCGATCCACGCGCCGATCAGGGACCGGTCCCGCGTGGGGATGAAGATCTCGTCCTGGTGCCAGGCCTGGCCCTGGAACCGGGGCGGCTTGATGAAGTACATGGACTGCATGCACTTGACGCTCCCGTCCCAGTAGGGCAGGTGGGCCGCGGTGATCTGGCTCAGCACGCCGCAGATCTTCGGATGGCGCACGTACTTCTCGATCACTTCGCTGACGAAGTGGGGCTGGTGGATGCAGAGGATGCGCTGCAGCACGTCATCGTCGGTGTCGCCCGGCTTCGGCGGATCGAGTCCGCGGCAGGGATACTTGCCCCTTGCCACGTCCACCAGGTCGTCCTTCAACTCCTGCAGTTCCCCGGCGGTCATCAGGTCGGGAACGACGAGATAGCCGTTGTCCACGTAGAACTGGATCTGCTCATCGTCCACGATAGAGGGGACTTCGATCGCGGGTTCGGTCTGCTGGGAAAGGTCGGTCATGGTCATGGCTGGCCTCGGCGGCGTATGGACGTACGGTAAAGGGCGGTGAAATCAAGTATGGATTGGCGTTGTTTCTGGAGTTATTCTAAACGAAACGCGTGGGCATTGTCAACCGCCCATTGCCCCGCCTGGTTAATTTCACCCTGCAGGGATTATTGCTGTTTTCGCGCGGTCATTCCTGTATATTAATCGTAGCCGCGCGGTGATTCGGCGCGGTCCCGTTCGAACGAAGCCGCGGGGTAATCCGTCGCGGTCCCGTTTGAAATCCAAACCGATTCAGATGGCGGAATTTCGAGTCCAATAACGAGGGGGAGATCGTGCTGAAACCAGCGAACGGCACGCCGGGAGACGTGACCGATTATTGCTACACCCGCATCGAATACGACGTGGCCGAAGGCCGCGAGGTACGCAACGAAGCGCTGCAGGTCGGAGACGACATGGACTTCCTGGGCGGCATCGGCCGGTCCTTCAAGATCCTCTCGGGCTACGACGTGAGCGATCCCTTCGCGCCGGACGCGCCGCTGGTCGTCAATACGGGCTGCTTCACCGGCACGCAGTTCATGACCGGCCTGCGGGCGTATTTCTCCGGTTATTCTCCCCTGAAGCGCACCCGGGCCGGCATGCCCATGCCCGTATGGTCGGCCATGAGCGGGAGTTTCGGCCGCAAGTTTTCCTATACCGGCATTGGCGACCTGATCCTCACCGGACGTGCTGACGTTCCCAGCTTCCTGGTGATCCGGCAGAACGACGAAGGTCCCGATATTTCCCTGGTCGAAGCCCCGGACCATCTGGTCGGCGCGCGGGTCCGGGACAAGATGGTCTACCTGGACGAGCAATACAACGATGGCGACAAGGATTACCACGCCCATTTCGCCGTCCTGGGGCCGGCCGGCGAGCACTGGGAAACGGTCTGGTACGCGGCCATCGTGGGGTCGACCCAGGAACAGTTGATGAGCGGGGAAGACAAGTGGCGGTTCGCGGGCCGGCTCGGCATGGGATCCGTACTCGGTTCCAAGAACATCATCGGCATCGTGGCCCGGGCGGAGACGGATTACTACCGCAAGGGCGACGACCGGCTCAAGGTCATCAACAACGAGATCGGACGGGGCGAGCAGAGCCGGGGATACCGCCATCCGCACAACCGGAACGGACTGGGCGGCACGGGCAAGAACAGCAAGATCCTCGACGGATTCGGGGTGCTGCCCTACCGAAACTTCGAGCCGCCCGGGGAGAACGTGGCCGTCCCGGTACACCTGGAGACCATGCGGGAATCGGACGACTTCATCGTCATCGACAAAAGCTGCTACGGCTGCCAGATTACCTGCCACCAGGATTTTTACGACATCCCGGAAGGCGGCAAGGATCCCGACTGGCGCAAGGCCCGGAGGAACCATGGAGAGTACCTCGGCCGGTTCGAGTTCGAACCCATGGAACTGTCCGGCGCCAACCTGGGCATCCTGGATCCCCATGACAACCTGGAACTCGCCCGGCTGGACGACGACCTGGGGTTCGATACGATTTCGGCCAACGTCGTGATCTCCTTCCTGATGGATTACAATGCCCGGGGCAATGGTACCGTCGCGGGCGGCGTCACCTTCGGGGACGCGGAAGGCACCCGCCGGCTGAAAGAAGATATTGCTTACGGACGCGAACCCCTCTTCGGCAAGGGCGTCCAGGCGATCGCCGAAGAGATCGGCGGCAAGGCTTTCGCCATGCACGCCAAGGGGGTCGAGTTCTCCGCCTACCTGGGACAGACCAATCCGGGCTATCCCTTCGCCGTGGCCGGCGGCCACATGTCCATGCGCACCTTCCTGCTGTACGTGATGGACCCGGACTGCAAGCCCGATTCCGCCGATTACTGGGTCCGCAACATCACCGAAGAAGGCTGGAAGATGGTGAACAAGGACCTGCACGGGGGCTGCCTCTTCACTATGGCCCCGCCGGACCAGGTCAGCGAAGGCATCGAGTCCGTTTTCGGGGTGCCCTTCTCGGCCGAGCGTGTGCTGGACGCCACCTACCGGTGCCACATCCTGGGTTTCGCCCTCGAGCAGAAACAGGGGATTACCCCGGACGAATACGACATGCCGTCCGACGTCTTCGTCGGTCAGCACAAGGGCGACCTGCCCGCCGTGCATTTCCTGACCCGGGAGCTGTTCGAAGAGGTCAGGTCCCGGGTGCTGGAACGCCTGCACCGGGACGTGGAAGCCCTCGGCTACGGTGGTCACGCGGCGCCGGCGTCCGCCTAGACGCTCCAGGCGGTCCTGACGCTCCGGGCGGTTCTGGCGGGCCAGGCGGGCCGGGCGGACCGGGCGGACCGGATACATGAATCCCAAGCACAAACTCATAGGGGCGTCCCTCGCCATCGTGGTCATCCTGGGATTCGGTACCCTGGGATTCAAACTGCTGACAGAGTGGACCTGGTTCGAGAGTTTTTACTTCACCCTGATCACCATCACGACCATCGGATATACCGAGCCGGCCGACCTCACGCAAAACGGCCGCTACTTCGGCACGCTGCTGATCGTCGTGGGCGTCGGGACGCTGGGCTACGCACTGTCCGTTGCCGTACAGTCGGTCGTATCGCTCGAAGTCGTCTCCTCACTGGGGAAGAGGCGCCTCATGAAGGAAATACAGGAACTGAAAGACCACTACATCGTCTGTGGCGCGGGCCGCGTCGGCAGGAGAATCGGACAGGAAATCGCCGGCCGTGGCCTGGACTGCGTGCTCATCGAGACCGAAGACCGGGCCGAGCCCTTCGAATCGGACGGTTACCGTGTGCTGACGGGCGACGCCACGAAGGAAGAAGTGTTGAAGTCGGCGGGGATCGAGCGGGCGAGGGGCATCGTGTGCGCCGTGTCGTCCGACCCGGAGAACCTGTACATCACCCTGACGGCGCGGGACCTGAACCAGGGCATCCACATCGTGGCCCGGGCCAACGAGGAGTCCGTCATCCCCAGGCTGACCCGCGCCGGCGCGGACAAGGTGGTCTCGCCGGTCATCACGGGCTCCCGGCAGATGGCGCAGATGCTGCTCAAGCCGGCCGTGGCCGACTTCATGGAGCTGGCGTCCATGGCGGACAAACTCGACCTGGAACTCGACCAGATCGAGATCGGGCCGGGATCGGGACTCGCGGGATCAACCGTCGGGGCCGGCGCCATCGGATCGACCCATGACGTGATCGTCATCGCGGTCCAGGGGCCCGGCGGCAACGTCGCGTTCAACCCGGGAAGCGACCAGACGCTGGCGACCGGAGACATCCTGATCGCCATGGGAAGCCGTGACGACCTGATGAACCTGCGCAGGACCGCCGATCCATCCGGCGCACCCTAGCGGCCGGGCCGGCGCTCCAGAACGGCACGGCACTCTAGCGGCCGGGCCGGCGCTCCAGAACGGCACGGCACTCCAGGTCGGCGCGCCTGTTTCCTCAGAGGCCCTGCCTCAGAGTCCGCAGAAACCGCTCCATGCCGTTGACGGCGTAATCGAGGACGTTGGCGTTGTCCGGCACGCTGTGGTACCAGTCGCGAACCACTTCTTCCGCGGGCTTTCCCGCGAAGTTGTACCCCCGGTTTTCCCCGCCCCGCTTGTCCGGTTCCCAGATCCACAGGTACAGGCCGGCAAACTGTTCTTCCCCTTCCCAGGCCAGCCGCAGGGCTTCGTAACAGCGCCGCTGGGCTTCCAGGTCGAGGGGCTTCTCCGACACGTAGTTCCAGGGATGGCCGGCGACACCGGACTGGCTCATGTAACCGATCTCGGTGAACAACAGGGGTTTGTTCCATCGGGCCTGCCAGCGCAGCAGATCCGCCTTGACCGGGCGCCAGGCGGAGACCAGTTGTTCTACGGTGGGATCCTCGGATTCCGACAGTTCGTAATAGGCCGAAATCCCCAGGAAATCGAGGTCGTCCCAGAAGGCGACCCGGTCATACCGGTCCCAGTTCGCGGAATAGGTGAGTTGCCCCGGGAAGACCCCGCGCACCTCGGCGATGGTCTCCCGCCATTGTCCGGTGAACCTCTCGGCCGATACGAGCTCCGTACCCACGCTCAGGTACTCTACGTCCATTTCCGCGGCCAGCCGGGCGTAGTGGCGGATCATGCCGCGGTAACTTTCAAACCACGCCTCCCAATCGCCCGGGGCTATGGTCCCGCGCCATTCTTTCTCGCCGGGACGGTCCAGGTTGACGATGGGCGTCAGCAGGACCTTCAACCCCATCCGGTGGGCGTAGTCGATGACTTCCCGGATCACGCGTTCGTACTGTTCCCGCGAAGCGCCGTCCGACGGGCGGGTGAAATGGGTGACGGAATCCACGGAGTCCTGCAGGACGAAAACGGGGACGGAGAGGTGGGATGCGCCCAGGGCCGCGATGTCTTCCAGGGAGGACCGGTAATAGGACATCCCCTCCGAGGCCTTGAATACCCCCAGGGCGACGCCCTTCTGCATCACGGGGCGTATGGCGGTGCGCCCCGACCACAGGATGGTCAGGTCGAACAACAGCAGGCAGATGGCGAGCAGCAGGCCGAGGAAGGGGAGGATGAGGCGGCGCATGCTATCTGCGCGGAGGGGCCTTCCGCTTCCGGCGGCCGAACAGGGCGGGAGGCGGCGGGGCCTCCTGCAGCACATCGATGAACTCGGAAGGCACGCCCGTCGTCAGGATGACCGGCGAGCGGTCATAGAAATTCACGCCGGCTTCCGTGGCCTGCCGGGCGTTGATGCGGAAGACGACCGGCGTATCCGTCTGGTTCCTGGCCACCTGCGCGGCGATTTCTTCGGAAAGGGAAAGATGGACGTACTGGCGGTCGCTGGGCGTCAGGCCGCCATTGGTGATAACCGAGGCCCGCGCGGGTACGGTCGCGTAATAGAGGAACTCGGGCGGATCCGCGGGAGGCAGCCCCAGGTCGATGGGAAAACTATGTCCGTAGCGCGCCCGGATGCGGTCCTCCTCCACCTCGAATCTTCTCTTCTCCGCGCCGTCGGCGATCTCGAGGATCTCATCCTTCGCCAGCTGATCGAACTTCTCCTGGATGGCCTCGACGATCTCGTCGATCGAAGCGTATCCCCTTTCGTCGAGGGTAATGGAGAATCTTTCGGGTTTGTGCCGGAGTATCAGGGAGAGGAGCTTGGAGAGTCTTTCGCGTCTTATTGGATCCATTGATGAGGTCTTTCTGATGGAGTCTTGCCTGTGCGGGCGAAGGTGGCCACGATGGCGGTGCGGGCCATGCCGGCCGATGCGATGTACCTGAACGGGCTGTGAAAAGGAACCTACGGAGTATATGGCGGGCGACGCGCACTGTCAAGATCAAAGCCGAGCGGCCGCGCCACGACGAATGCTAGCCCGCCCCGAACGGCCGCGCCACGACGAGTCCGGGTTCGCCCCGGCGCGTTCAGTTCATTTCCATGCCGCCGTCCACGTTGATCGCCTGGCCGGTGATCAGCGTGTTCTCGTCGGATGCGACGAAGACCGCCGCGGCGGCGATCTCTTCGGGTTCGGAGACCCGCTTGAGGGGGATTTTCTCCACGAGCCGGGCGCGGGCTGTCCCCCGTTCGTAGCCGAACAGGCGGGCGCGGTCCTCGTCGATGTGGTCCCACATGGGCGTGGCCACGACGCCCGGGCACAGCGCGTTGACCAGGATCCCGTGGTCGGCGAGCGCAAGGGCCGCGGATTGCGTGATGCTGATGATGGCCATCTTGCTGGCGGCGTAGGCGCTGGAGTCGGCCCTCCCGTGACGGCCCGAGATGGAGGACATGTTGATGATGCGGCCGCCGCCCCCCTGGCGGATCATCTGACGGGCCGCCGCCTGCATGCAGAAATAGGTCCCCTTCAGGTTGAGATCGATGACCTGGTCCCATTCCGTCTCGGTCAGATCGAGAAAGGGCTTGATCTCCACCCGTCCGGCGTTGTTGACCAGGATATCCAGCCTGCCCAGCGCCGATACGGCTTCTACGATCATGGGTTCGATGCGGTCGACGCGGACCAGGTCGGCGGTCAATGCCGCCGCGATGCCTCCGCCGTCGCGTATCCGGTCCGCCGTGGCTTCCGCGCTTTCGCGATCGATGTCCACGGCCGCCACGTGCGCGCCTTCCTGCGCGAGTCTCAGCGCGATGGCCTGACCGATACCGCGCCCCGCTCCGGTGACGACCGCCCGCTTTTCCGACAGACGCCCTGTCGCACTCATGTTCGGTCTCCTGGTTCTCCTGATTCCGGCCGCGCCCTGGCGCGACAGGTCCTGCCCGGCCTACCCGGCAACCTCAACCGCTTTTCCCGCTTCGACCGATTGGTAGGCCGCCTCGCTGACCTGGGAAACGGCGAGCGCGAATTGCGGGGGCTCATACCCCTTCCCCCCGTTGCGGATCATGCGAAAAAACGCGGCGTCCGGCGTGTCCTCCGAGATCCTTGCCGGGACCTTCAGCGGCTCGTCGTTCAACAGGACCGACTTGACGCGCCACTGGTGCAGGTGGAAGACCAGGCTGCCCTCGCTGCCGTGGATCGCAATGCGTTCGTCATGACGGGATGCGTTTCCGAAGGTGTTCAGCGTGCCGTACGCGCCTCCTTCGAACCGCACGGCCACCACCATGTTGATATCCACGTCCCTGCCGGCCTTGTCCAGGAAAGCGCTCACCTCGAGGGGTTTCAGATCCGTTATCCACAGCGTGGAGGCCACGAGATGGCTGCCCGTGTCCAGGAACATGCCGCCGCCTGAGAGGACCGGGTCGAGCCTCCAGCCTCGCGTGCCGCCCCAGTTCTGCGTGACGTAGGCCACCACGCCGCGGATCTCTCCGATGGCGCCGTTCCGGATCAACTCCCGGGCGTAGACATGGGGCGCCATGAAATTGCGCTGATAGCTCACCAGCAGGATCCGGTCCCGCGCCGCCGCCTTGCCGATCAGCGCACGCGTGTGGCTGGATGAAATAGTAAGGGGTTTTTCGACGAGCACGTGCAGGCCGCGATCGAGCGCATAGTCCACCTGCTCGTAGTGCAGGGCGTGGGGAGAACTCACCATGACCGCGTCCAGCCGGTGGTCCTCGATCATGTCCCGGTAATCGGCGTGGAAGGGCACCTGGCCGCCCCACCGTTCCATCAATGCCGAAGCCGCGCCTTCTGAAGTATCCGCCACCGCGGCGAGATTCACCGCCCCGTCGTCTTTGATGCGCGGCACATGGGCCCCTCTCATGTTGCCGCCGCAACCGATCAGCGCGACGCGCAATCGCTTCTTAGCCATGACGAGAACTCCAATCCGTACTCGATACCTGAAGGGGGATGATCAGAGATGGTCTCACGTTATGAAGCCTGGTCGCGGACCGCCTGTATTTTGGCCTTCTTCTCCTCTTCCAGCCGTTCCCGTTCCTGAACCAGTTGCTCCCGCAGGGCGTGTACCTGCTGCTGGAACTCGGGACCTGTCGCCTGGGCAGCGAGCGCTTTGATCTTCGATTCGATCATGATCTCCTGTTCCGCGACCTTGGCCTGGTATTCCTTTTCCAGGTTGGCGATCCCGTTGCGCTGCTCGTCCGTCAGCTTGCCGCCCTGCTGTGCGCCGGCGGTCTTCTCCATGGCGATTTCCAGTGCGCTTTTCATGGTAACTCCGGAATGATGGCGGACATCGCTCAATGTTGATGGCGGACGCCGCACGATTCGATCGCTTCCGCGGCTCAGTTTCCTCCGACCAGGCGTCGGATACGCCGGCCCGTCTGTTCGATGTAACCGTCGAGCACCAGGTGACTTGCGTAAGCCGACACCGATACGACGTAGCAGACGATCGGAAAGGAATCCACGGTCTGTTTCAGATACATGGGGACGAGCAGGAAGAGCGCGGGCACCAGCAGCATGGCGAGCCAGGTGTGGGTCCACCCCCTGTGCTTGCCGAGCAGTGGAAGCATCGCGCCGAGACCGAGCAAAGCCGCGGTCCTGTAGTCCCCGATCAAGATAAACCATATGTCGAGCAGAATCAACAGGCGGTAGAACAGTCGTTGCGATTTGCTTTCCGTATCCACGTCCGGGAAACAGGCGGACAGCATCCCGATGGCGAGCAGCAGAAGGACCTTCGGCCAGACGTCGAGCGTCCAGTATGTTTCAAGCGTTCCCGTCCACCAGAGACCGGCAAAGCAGGCCATGCCCGCCAGCATCGTGGCGGCGAAACCACCCCAGAGATGTCCACGGAAATCGGCCATGGATTTGTTCAGTCGGCCCTGAATCCTGCCGTGGCGTCCATCATCACCTCGATGCGGCCCAAGTCACGTCGCCAGGTCATCGAAGTGCGTCAGCGTTTTCAGCAACCGGGCAAGGGGAAGGCCGATCACGTTGTAAAAACATCCCTCGACACGGGTGATCAGTGAAGCGCCGAGCGCGTGAGCGCCATAGGACCCCGCCTTGTCCAGGGGCTCGCCCGTGTCCACGTACGTCCGGATTTCATCGTCGCTGCATGCGCGCATGAAGACGGTCGTCCATTCGTGTCCCGTCACCGAGCGATTCGTTCCGACCTCCAGCAGGGCGAAGGCCGTAAGCACCCGATGGGCGTGACCGGTCAACCTGCCCAGCATGGCACAGGCGTCCTCCGCATCGACCGGCTTGCCCAGTACCTGGCCTTCGAAGAGGACCACCGTGTCCGCGCCGAGCACCAGGCGGCCGCGGACGTCGACCCGGCCGGCCGCGCTTTTCGCTTTCGCCAGGGCAAGCCGTTCGCCCGTACCGGCCGGATCCACTTCAAACGAATACCGCGACTCATCGACGTCGGGCGTCACGACTTCGAAAGGAATCCCGATCTGCCGGAGCAGGCCGGACCGGCGCGGCGAAGTGGAAGCCAGGACGATCTCATTCATCGGCGGGACTCGACGGTCAAGGTCACGGGGCCGTCGTTGACCAGCGACACTTCCATGAAGGCGCCGAAACGGCCGGTGGCGACCCGTATGCCATGTTCCCTGAGGCGTTCGACCGCCAACTCGTACAGCGGTTCGGCGTGTTCGGGCGGCGCGGCGCTTTCGAAACTGGGCCTGCGGCCCTTGCGGGTATCTGCGAACAGGGTAAACTGCGAAATGGCCAGTACCTCGCCCCCCACGTCGTGCAGCGAACGATTCATCTTCCCCTGATCGTCTCCGAAGATCCGCAGTCCGCAGCACTTGTTTACGACGTACTCCACGTCCTCCGGCGCATCGTCCTTCGCAATGCCGAGGAGCAGCACGAGACCGGGACCGATTTCTCCGGTTACCGCGCCGTCGATTATGACGGAAGCGCTCGATACGCGTTGTAATACCACTCGCATTGAATCAGATCCTGGTAAGCTTGAGTCCGCGAAAACTTGCTTAGCGACTATGCGACTATAATGCGAATTCAGAAAGCCGTGCTCGGATTGCCTTTGGAGGACGAGGCCAGGTGTAGTACCCGTTCTCTCTCGTCCATGAACGTGTGTCGAAAACCCCAGGGCTTTCTTCGCTCACGATTTCTACCAATTTACCATGGGGAATAAGATACCAGGTCCCATCAATCGGAAAACTCATATATAAGTTCTTACCAACGTACTTCGTGTAAATCCCCATACCCGACTTAAGTTGAACTTTCAGAGTCTGGTCACCATCCTTGTGATAAGCAAGAAAATCAGCGCCCTGCCAGTCATCAGACAGTTTGATGCAGTTGAATCCATAGTCTGCAAGTTGACTCGCAACTTTCTGAAAATTATAGATTTCCTTCTGTCTGGCATTCAATTCTTTATAACTGATTTTTCTCAAGTTCATGTGTATGCCTCGCCTTCAATCCATACAATGACGTTCGATCTGGAGCTATCATGTAGTCGCCCGTTTACGTGCTGTCAAACCGGATACAGGCCAATATCCTTCCCCTAGATCGCTACCCGCTTCCAGCGGCCCCGCCGGAACAGGAACCAGGCGATAACCAGGCGGATGCCCCAGTCCAGCGCCGTACCGTACCATACCCCCGGCAATCCCCATCCCAGTTCGATCACCAGCACGTACATCATGCCGATCCGCAGGAAGATCGCGCCGAAGATGCTGATCAGCATGGGACTCACGGTATCTCCCGCGCCCCGCATGGCGCCGGTGTAGATCATCAGCAGGGCCGACGTCGGCAGTTCGAGGGCGGCGATACGCACGCAAAGCACGGCCAGGGTATACACTTCCGGCGACGGGCTGTAGATACCGACGAGGAGGCCGGGCACGGCAACGAAGATCAGACCCAGCGCGCTCATGGCGATCAGGCCGATACGAGCGGCCTTCTTCACGGCGAGCTCGGCGATCTCGGGACGCTCGGCGCCCAGGCTCTGCCCGACCACGGTGGCCACGGCCATGGACAGCCCGAATACGGGCATAAAGGAAACCATCTCCACCCGTATGGTCATGAAATGCGCCGTGAGCGCCGTCGTGCCCAGGCTGGTCACGATCCACATGAACGAGAAATAGGCGCATTGCATCACGGACTGTTCTCCGAGATTCGGTACCGCGATGCGGATGATGGTCCGCAGGTGCTCGGATTTGATATTGCCGATGTCGCTGCCGCACAGCCTGAATCTCGCGTGACGGCGAAACAGCCTGAACACGAGCAGGACCGCACCCAGGACGTAGGCCGTGCCCGTAGCCAGGGCCGCGCCGGTTATGCCCAGTTCGGGGAAGGGTCCGATCCCGAAGATCAGCACCCAGTCGGCAAAGATGTTGTACACGTTCATGACGCCCGTGATCCACATGGGCGTCTTGGTGTCGCCGGCCGCCCGCAGGATCCCGCTGCAGGTGTAGATGAACAGGCGAAGCACGCTGAAGGCGAAGACGATGGGCATGTACTCCTGGGCCCGTGCGACGACGTCCGGCTCCGTACCCAGGAACACCATGAGATCCTCGCCGAACATCAGGCCCAGCGCGGCCACCATCAGACCGATGGATGTTCCGAGTATGATCCCCTGACCCGCGGCCTCGCAAGCCGTCTTCTGGTCGCCCCGGCCCAGGTTCCTCGCCACGACGGCGCCCGTGGCCACCCCAATGCCGTAGAACACGAAAACCACGGTAAAGAGGATCATGGAACTCTGGCCCACGGCGGCGAAAGCCAGCGTTCCGAGGGTACCGATAAAGATGCTGTCGACGATGTATACCGTCGTGTGCATCAGGTTTTCGAGAATGGCAGGCCATGCGAGGGAGAGGATGGTGCGGTTGAGGCGTTGTCTGGAGAGGTCGAGCATGGGGTGTCCGAACGATCGGAGGATTGGAAGAACGGTCCGTGTAAAACCCGATAAATCAGTCACTTACCAGGAAATGAAATCTCACCATGTTAGTCGTTGAAGTCCCTTGATGTCAAGGGCTTATGCCGTGTTCGCTGAAGCGGGCAATACTCAGCATTTTCAAGCGCAGCCGGTACGGCGATACGACCGGGGTATAAACCTTGACGCGTAGTGCACCGAAAGCCATAATGACAGTTAGTCATCCCGACACCGGCCGCGTTGCGTGGACGGGATCCGTCATGAAGTTCGGTCGGAGATTGCCGAAGCAACCCTTCACCAGCCTGCAAAGTCCAGTAATGGAATCTGACATCCGGGATCCCGACCTCGCCGAATCCGGTGCGGTGCGCATGGAATGGGATGCCCGCCAGATGCCGGTACTGCATTCGATCAAGGACCGGTTCGCGCGAGAACGGCCCTTTCGCGACCTGCGCGTCGCCGTGTGTCTGCACATTTCGACCAAGACGGCGAATCTGGTCACCGCGATCAAGTCGGGCGGCGCGGAACCCGTCGTTTGCGCCTCCAATCCGCTCAGCACGCAGGACGACGTGGCGGCCAGTCTGGCCGTGCATCACGGGGTGCCCGTATTCGCCAAAAGAGGGGAGGATCCGGACACCTTCAATCGGCACCTGCACAACGTGCTGGAATCGAATCCCGACATCCTGCTGGACGACGGGGCCGACCTGGTCACTACGGCCCATCGGGACCACCGCCGGCAACTGGATCGCATCATCGGCGGAACGGAAGAGACGACCACGGGCGTGAACCGGCTCCGAAGCATGGTCCGTAACGGCGACCTGACCATTCCGGTCATCGCGGTCAACGATTCAAAGACCAAGCACCTCTTCGACAACCGGTTCGGTACGGGCCAAAGCGCGCTCGACGGCATCCTCCGGGCTACCAACACGCTGATCGCGGGCAAAACCGTGGTGGTTTGCGGTTACGGCTGGTGCGGGCGTGGCGTGGCGTCCCGGGTCAGGGGACTGGGCGGCCAGGTCATCGTAACGGAAGTGGATTCCATTCCGGCGCTCGAAGCGGCCATGGAAGGGTTCCGGGTACTGCCCATCGACGAGGCGGCCGCGCTGGGCGACCTGTTCATCACGGTGACCGGGAACCGCGGGGTCATCCGCCGCGATCACCTGGAAGTCATGAAAGACGGCGCCATGCTGGCCAACGCCGGGCATTTCGACGTGGAAATCGACGTGCAGGCCCTGGACGCCCTGGCGATCGAGAAAAGATCACTAAGGCCCAACGTGGAGGAGTACGCCCTGGCAAACGGCCGGCGGCTGCATCTCCTCGGTGAAGGCCGGCTGGTCAACCTGGTTGCCGGCGAGGGACATCCCGCCGCGGTCATGGACCTTTCCTTCGCCAACCAGGCCCTGGCGGTGGAGCACCTGGTCGCCAGGCACGAGGATATGCCGCCTGGATTATACACCCTTCCGGATGAAGTCGACCGGGAAATCGCGGGCCTGAAACTCGAAAGCATGGGCTTGGCCATTGACGCATTGACGCCGGAACAGCAGGATTACCTGGATTCGTGGCGCTGAGCGATAAGCGGTGCTGAGCGACGACGGGAATCAGGAGAGATCAAAAGTGGCCCGGGAGAAACAGGAAAAGCAGCACGCAGGATCAGGGGTGGAAGCGCACGACGGTCTTCAGATGCCCCCAGAAGTCATGCTCGAGCTCGCGAACAAAACGGCGGAACTCATCGTAGAACGAATCAAGCATCTTCCTGAAGAACAGGCCTGGGACGGCGAATTCAAGAAAGAACTGGAAGATCAGCTTATGGAAGATCCGCCCGAACACGGCAGTTCCGCGCTGGAGGTCCTGGAAAGGGCGGCAAAGGAAATCCTCCCCCTCGGCGCCCGCCTCGATCACCCCCGATCCTTCGCGTTCATCCCGTCGGCGCCGACCTGGCCCGGCGTACTGGCCGATTTCATGGCCTCCGCATACCAGATCAATCAATGCACCTGGCTGACTTCCAGCGGGGGAAGCCAGATGGAACTGGTCGTCATCGACTGGATGCGACGCTGGCTGGGGTATCCGGATACCGCCGGAGGCCTGATGACTTCCGGAGGCTCCGCGGCCAGCCTGGAAGCCCTGGTCGCCGCGCGGGAGTCTGCGGGCGCTCCCGAACGCGGCACGGTCTATATGAGCGAGCAGAGCCACAGCGCTCTGGTCCGCGCGGCCAGAATCATGGGCATCAAACCCGATCACGTCCGCATGATCAAAACGGACTCGCTCTTCCGCATGGACATGGAAAAGCTCATACGCTCGGTGGCAGAGGACCGCGCCGCGGGATTCAATCCGGTCGCCGTTTGCGCAAATGCCGGCGCGGCCAGTACAGGCGCGATCGATCCACTGCCGGCATTGGCGGATTTCTGCGAGGCGGAAGGCATCTGGCTCCACGTCGACGCCGCCTATGGCGGGTTTACGGTTATTACCGAGCAGGGAAAGGAACTGCTGAGCGGTATCGAACGGGCGGACTCCATCGGTCTTGACGCCCACAAACTGCTTTTCCAACCCTACGAGGCGGGCTGCCTGCTGGTCAAGGACTTGAGCACCCTGGAGCGGGCATTCGCGGTCCGCCACGATATCCTTCAGGACACGGTGTGGGGCGCGAATCATCCCAACTTCGCGGACCGGGGGCTGCAACTGAGCAGGTCCGTGCGGGCCCTGAAGATCTGGGTATCCGTAAAGACCTTCGGTTTGGCCCCATTCCGAAACGCCATATCCAGAAGCATGGAACTCGCCGCGCGGGCCGAAGCGCATGTCCGAAACAACGAAACCCTGGGAATGCTGATACCGGCTTCACTCGGTATCATATGCTTCCGCGTCGACCCCGACCATGCGGACCTCGATGAGGAATCGCTCGAAAGGATCAACCGGAAAGTGCTCGCCCGCGTCTTCTGGGAGGACCGCGCCTTGATGTCATCGACTCTGCTACGGGGCAAGTTCTCGCTCAGGCTCTGCATCGTCAACCATACGACTTCCTGGGACGACGTCCGCGAGACGCTGGAAGCCATCGAGCGCTTCGGTAACGAGGCGATATCTGAAAGATTGGAATAATCAGAATCCCTGCAAGTAAGATCGGGCGAAAGCCGCTAGATGTACGCAAGCATCATCGGGATACAATATGATGATTTCCTTTATCTCTGGTAGATTGACGGTATCTATGCTGGTTCTAGGGGTAATGACCGGACTCATCGGATCGCTGTACGGGGCAAGGCCGGCACTCGCCCAGGACATGCCGTCCGGGCCGATCACGGCCGGAGAGGTCGTGGACCGGGAGACGCTCGCGACTTTCGTGGAAGGCGCGAAAACCCACATCGAAGGAATATACGACTCAGGCGACGCGCTTGCGCCGTTTCTCAACCGTACCCGGGAAGAAGGAGACTGGAAACACGGCAACACGTTTCTCTTGCTCATGCTCCTTGACGGTACCGTGTTGTTCCACGCGGGCGACGTTACAGCCAGCGGCAAGAGCCTGTTCGAACTCGAAGACGACACGGGAAAAACCGTGGTGCGGGATCTTATCGAGACGGGCAGGCTGGGCGGCGGCCACGTCGATTACACCTGGGACGATCCGAACGACGACGAAGACGATCCCGCCAAGGTAGCCTACGCCACCAGTTTCTTCGGAAACAACTACGGCAACCAGGTCATCCTGGTCGGCGGCTTCTACCAGGACGTGTCCCAGATCGAACCGCCCGTGTACGATGCCTCGCTCATTCCCAAGCCCGAGGTGACGGCGGTGGAAGTGATGGACCGCGCAACGCTGCAGCAGTTCGTCATCGGGGCCATGAGAGGCTACATAGGCGCATTGCAGGAACACGGGACCGATCGCTATGCCGACATACTGAACGTCTTCCGAATCGAGGACGGGCACTGGCGGCACGGATCCATTTACCTGTTTATACTGAACGACCTGGGTTACGTGATCTTCCATGGCGCCGACCGAACGCTGGAAGCGCGGAACCAGTCCCACCTGGAGGACATCAACGGCGTCAGGTTCGTCCAGGAATTCATCAAGGTGGCCAACGCCGGGGGAGGCTTTGTCGAATACCAGTATGACGATCCGTCGGTGCCTGGAGACGAGGTAACCGGTACGCCGAAGCTGAGCTATGTCCAGTCTTTCGAATCCCGCGGCGGCCGGCGGGTGATCTTTGGCGCGGGGATATACTTCGATCCTGCCGACTACGACCGGGAGACCAAGCTGGCGGTGGATCCCTCCGTGCTCACCGAAGGCGACGGGCCCCAGACCGTGATGGTGACCGCCACCCTGACCGGAGATCCATTGCCGGTAACGACCAGATTGCCGCTGACCCTGTCAGGTACCGCGACCGGCGATGACTATACGGTGACCGGAGACATGCATATCCTGATACCCCCGGAAGGCACAACGGGCACGACGGAGTTGTCATTCACCGTCGCGGACGACGGGGTGGAGGAGGCCGGCGGTGAATCCATTATAGTCACGGCAAGTTACGCCATGGAGGCATTGGCATCCGCCACGATCACCGTCCACGACGGAACTGTCCCGGTTCTGGAGCCCGGAGCGGTCACCGCTGCCGATATAGTAGATCGAACTACCCTGAAGACTTTCGTCCGTGTGGCGGCGGCCGCGTATACCGAAGCTATCGACGAGGTCGGATTTGACCGCCACGAGGAGGTCGTAGAGGCCTTCCGGGTCGAGGACGGCATATTGCGGCTGGGCGAAATCTACATCTTCTTCCTGCAGACAGACGGGTTGTTGTTCTTTCATGGTGCCAATCCGTCGATCGAAAACATGAATATCATCGACGCCCAGGACCTGAACGGGGTCTACTATACCCGGGAGCTCATCGCGGCCGCACAGGCCGGAGGAGGTTACGTCGAGTACTATTTCGACAATCCGGCCGTTGTGGGAGACGAAGAACTGGGATCGCCCAAGGTGAGTTACGCGGAATCTGTCGTCGTCGATGGGGTGGAACTCGTCATCGGATCCGGGTTCTATTTCGACTTCGCCGGATACACCCCGGAGGTTACCCTTTCCGTGAACCCTGCGACGGTGTCGGAGGAAGGCGGAACGCAGACCGTGACGGTGACCGCCACGCAGACGAACATGGCCATACCGGTCCAGACCGTGATCCCGCTTTCGCTTTCCGGGACGGCCACCGGCGATGACTACAGCGTGAGCGGCGACTTGAGCTTCACGATTCCCGGCGAGGCCACGGAGGGTTCGACGCAACTGGCCATTACGGTCGTCAACGACGATGTGTATGAATCCGGGGGCGAAACGATCGTCCTAACGGCGAGTTTCGATGGTCGGGAACTCGATTCCGCCACCGTGGTGGTGACCGATTCCTACGATGCGCCGGCGGCCGTGGGCACTCCGCGTGCGGTAACGCTGGACGCCGGCGAATCCAGGACGATCGACGCGGGTGCGCTATTCAGTGGCACCGACCTGGGCTTTTCGGCTGCTTCGTCGGATAATGGCGTGGCCGAAGCCGTCCTATCCGGCGCCACGGTGACCGTAACCGGCGGCCGCAAGGGCTCCGCAACGGTGACGATCGCCGCCCGGAACGCGGCGGGAACGGCCACCGTCGACGTGGGCGTGACCGTCACAGCCATCGCCGCGGAGCGCATGGCCTACGAGAACATCCTGGGCGCCATGGGCCGGAACATGCTGTCCAGCGTCTCGACGACGATCGGCGGCCGCTTCACCGCGGGAGCGGGTGGACAAGGTATCACCGTGGGCGGCCGCAGAATAGACGGATTCGCGTCCAGCGTGTCGGCGTTGGCCAACCTCACGGGCCACGGGCGCCAGGTTCGGGAGAAACATCTGGCCCTGTTGAACGACGCAGAACACCGGCGCAACGCAGGCGGCGATTACCTGCTGCGGACGAGTTCGTTCTCCTACGCACTCGAGGACCATACGGCCACCGGCGGACCGAGGTGGACCGTCTGGGGCGCGGGTGACCTGCAAGGCTTCCAGGGTGAACCCGATTCGGGAACCAGTTACGACGGTAACCTCAGGACGGCATATCTCGGGTTAGACGTGGCCGCGCAGCGCAACTGGATGGCCGGTATCGCCCTCTCGCACGCGATAGGCCAGTCCGACTACGAAGTAACCGTCGCGAGCGGCAGCCTGGAATCGCGGCTGACCAGCGTGCTGCCCTACGTACGCTGGATATGCAGTACCGGTCTTTCGGAAGCGTGGTCGATCGTGGGACTCGGCACCGGCGAAGTCGAAGTGGAAGATGCCGCGAGCGATCTCTCCATGCGCATGGCCATGGTGGGCCTGCGCACCCGGTTGGCGGGGACGGGCGGCACGGGGCTGGACGTGGTGGGCGACGCGGGACTGGCCCGTCTGTCGACCGCCGGCAGTGACTCTCCTGCACTCGGCGACATAAACGCAGACGCGCAGCGGGTCCGCATCGGCCTGGAGGGATCGCGTTCGACAAAGCTCGCCGGAGGGACCGTCATCACCCCCTTTGCGCAGCTCGCCGGGCGTTATGATGGCGGCGCCGGCCAGACGGGCCAGGGCCTGGAGGTTACGGGAGGCCTCCGTCTGTCAGGCGGCAGGGTGGGCGTGAACGCACAGGGCAGGTACCTGGCGGTACACACCGCCGAGGGATATAGTGAAAACGGGGTCTCCCTCATCGCCTTCCTGAGTCCCGGTGCGGGCGGAACGGGCTTATCCATGTCCGTCGCGCCCCGTATGGGCGCCGGTACGGGAGACTCGGGCATGATGTGGCGCGATAGTCCGCTTGAGGGCACATCCGTCACCGGCCGGAATAACGCCCGCGCGCTCAGGGCGGAGGTCGGCTACGGGCTCGCGTATCCGTCCATCGGCGTATTAATGACACCCTTCGGTGAAATGTATCTACACGGAGACGACCGGCGGCAGATGCGGCTGGGTGCGCGGTTCGGCACGGCGGGTACCGTCGCCGGCGCTGCATCCCTGGAGCTTGCCGGTACGCGAATCGACCGGCATGGCCGAGCGTCCGACCACCATATCGGCCTGTTGGGCCGCATGAGCTTCTGACGCCGAACAACTGAAGCGAGACCGACCTCCATGGGTGGAGCCGGTCTTACACATACAAGGACCCAGACAAATCCTGGAGAAAGGGAACCGGGCAGAATACCGGGCGGACCCAGGTAAAGGGCGGGGATAATGGTATTGACAATCGAAGAGGTCGACCATTTCAGGTCCCACGGTTACGTGGCCAAACCCGGGTTCTTCTCTGACCGGGAGACCCGGGCCTTCCAGGCCGAGATCGATCGGCTCATGGAAGATGGCGCATTGCGAAACGTGGCCACGGCAGGCGATGGAAAGACGGCGTCCACCACGCAGCGCAATCTGCAACTCTGCCCGATGTACCGGCATAGCGACCTGTTTCGCGCCCTGCCCTTCCAACCCGACATCACCGCTGCCATTTCACAGCTAATCGGTGATCCCTTTATTCTTCATCTCGACCAGGTCTTTCTCAAACCGGGCGGTGATGGCATGGGTACCCACTGGCACCAGGACAATGCCTACTTCAAAATCAGCGACCCCCTGAAGGGTACCGCCGTCTGGATCGCCGTGCACGACGCGACGGTCGAGAACGGCACCATGCAGGTAATCCCCGGCAGTTACAGGACGCCCTACGAACACAAACGGGATCCGTACAGCGACCACCACATCAGATGCTATCCTCCGGAGGATGAGGCGGATACCATCGAATTGAAAGCGGGCGGCGCGCTGTTCTTCTGCTACGGTACGGCTCACTGCACGGGCCACAACCGCACGGACCAGTCTCGTGCAGGGATCGCCTTCCATTTTCTCCGCGCGGACTACGCGCCGGACCAGCTCATCGAGGAGGGCCGCGACTACCGGCCCTACATCACCGGACCGCGGGCGACGGGAGGCGTGTCCGAATACGGCGTTCGCGTCGACGGCACGTGGGAATCCGAAGTCGAAAAAGCACTGGAACACCGCTACGCCTCGGGGACCTCTGCTTAACTTCCCTCCAAGCCTTTTCATGTAGTATAACTGATACTATTATAGAACCGTGACAGTGTTTTTTTGATTAAAGGTTTGTCCAATAAACATTAAATGATATAGTAGTAAATTCAGGACATATCAGACTCTAACGGGAGGTCTTTCAGATGCAGATCGGAACACGCAGGACCAGAGTCTCGTCATTGCTCATAGCCGGCCTGTTCGTACTGGCTGGCGTGTTTTTCGACATGCGTTCCGCTTCAGCCCAAACGCCGGAACCTTGTCCACTCCCTCCGGGGGTGACGCTTCCTGAGGACCTGGCCGTGACGGCGCAGCAGGTGGAAGCCGGCACAGCCAGCCTGAAGGATTTCGCGCTGGCCGTGAAAGATCAATTCACTGGTGGGAGCGGTGCGGGTTCGCGTGAACTGCAGTTGTACGTCGGTTGTCTGTTGAGGCATGATGGGAGCCCGTTTCACTCCGGCTCAACCTATCTTGTGCAGTTGACGCCCGATGGCAGGTTGTTTACGCACGCTAAAAACATGGCCCTGTCGGGCAGGTTGCTGAATCGCTTGATCTATGGCGTGATTCTTCGAGCATTGCAGATCAACGTGGCTGGTTTGCAGAATGATCCTGCCGCGTTAACGGCTGCTTTCATCGAGGCTGCCGGCAGGGATGGCGGTGCGTTCAACATACCCGGTATTCCGGGGGCTTCGGGTTATGCCAC
>JAJEEG010000003.1 GCA_022821085.1 Candidatus Latescibacterota bacterium
GTCGGCGTGTCCGGGACAGTCCACGTGGGCGTAGTGCCTGTTGGCGGTCTCGTACTCGGCGTGGTGCACGTTGATGGTGACGCCGCGCTCCTTCTCTTCGGGCGCGTTGTCGATCTGGTCGTAATCCTGGAACTCGGCCAGTCCCTGCTCGGCCAGGACCTTGGTGATCGCCGCCGTGAGGGTCGTCTTGCCGTGGTCCACGTGACCGATCGTGCCGATGTTCACGTGGGGCTTGGTACGCTCGAATCTTTCCTTCGACATGGAGTCTTTCTCCTGAACCGGCTAGGTTAACGAAACGAAAACGTCTTCTAAGTCAGCAAAATTCGTCAGCGAAATGCAGCGCCAAGCCCTCGGCCGGACTTGAACCGGCGACCTACGCCTTACCATGGCGTTGCTCTACCAATCTGAGCTACAAGGGCACTTTCGTTCAAGGTTCAGATAAGCTTTTACAGTTCTGCGGTAAAAACCTTCAGTTATTCCGAACCCCGGACACGGGCCTTTAGAGCGGGAAACGGGACTCGAACCCGCGACCCTCAGCTTGGAAGGCTGATGCTCTAGCCAACTGAGCTATTCCCGCCGGTCTTCGTTCTGAAGCTGCTGGCCAGCCTGGTCATCCTGGTCAGGCGGCCGGCTCGCGTCGGTCTCGACGGTCCGGTCATCCTGGTCAGTCCACGTGGTCCAGCCGGCGTCGCCGGGCCCTCTTCGCGAAACATGGGGAGGGCAGGATTCGAACCTGCGAAGGCTGAGCCAACGGATTTACAGTCCGTCCCATTTGACCGCTCTGGAACCTCCCCTGGCTGCCAGAAAGCCACCACTCGGATTCGAACCGAGAACCTACTGATTACAAATCAGCCGCTCTGCCATTGGAGCTATGGTGGCCATTATAATCAGTACGGATCCGCATCTTGAGCAGCTCAAGAACACAGACAGGTAAATATAATCAACATCCCTGCCATTGTCAAGGGTGTAAGTAAAATAAAAAGGATGCGGGGCCGGGCTACCGCCGAAGGCGGATGTGGAGTTCCCGGAGCTGTTTTTCGCTGACCTCCCCGGGCGCGCCCATGAGCAGGTCCTGGGCGTTCTGGTTCAGGGGGAAGGCGATGACTTCCCGGAGATTGGTCTCGTCGGTGAGGAGCATGACGATGCGGTCGATGCCCGGAGCGATGCCGCCGTGGGGCGGTGCGCCGTACTTCAGCGCGCTGATCATGCCGCCGAACTCCGCGTCGACCTCGCTGGCCGGGTAACCGGCGATCTCGAAGGCCCGGTACATGATGTCGGGCCGGTGGTTCCGGATGGCGCCGCTGGACAGCTCCGTACCGTTGCACACGATGTCGTACTGGTAGGCCAGGACCTCGAGGGGCGGCGTGGTCTCCAGGGCTTCGAGGCCGCCCTGGGGCATGGAGAATGGATTATGCGAGAAGATCACCTTGCCCGATTCTGCGTCGTACTCGTACATGGGGAAATCGACGATCCAGCAGAAGCGGTAGGCGCCCGGTTCCCGCAGGTCGAGCATATCGGCGAAATGCAGCCTGAGCCGGCCCGCCACGTCGCCGGCCCGTTCCTCCGTGTCGGCCACGAAGAACCACGAGGCGCCCGTTTCGGGTTCGATGACGGTTTTCAGCCGTTCGAGGGTCGGCTCGTCCAGCACGCGGGCGATGGAACCCTTGACCCCGTCCTCGGTGAAGGAGATGTACGCCGCGCCCCGTCCCCCGAAGTCCTCTTTCACGGTCCGGTCCAGGTTGTCGAAGAAACTGCGGGGCCGCGCGGCCACGCCCGGGACGGCCAGGACCCGGACGACGCCACCTTTCTCGACGATCTGGCGGAAGGCGTTGAATTCCGACGCCCGGAAGGCTTCGGTGACGTCCTCGATCTCCAGGGCGAACCGGAGGTCGGGCTTGTCGGTCCCGTAGCGGAGCATCGCGTCGCGGTAGGGGATGCGCGGGAAGGGCGGGGCGGTGACGTCCCAGTCGCTGAACTCGGTGAACAGTCCGTAAAACAGGGTCTCCAGCGCTTCGAAGACGTCGTCCTGCTCGACGAAGGACATCTCCACGTCCAGCTGGTAGAACTCGCCCGGCGACCGGTCGGCCCGGGCGTCTTCATCCCGGAAGCACGGGGCGATCTGAAAGTAACGGTCGAACCCCGAGATCATCAGGAGTTGCTTGAACTGCTGAGGCGCCTGGGGCAGGGCGTAGAACTTTCCGGGATGCACGCGGCTCGGGACCAGGTAGTCCCGCGCGCCTTCGGGCGAACTGCTGGTGAGGATGGGCGTGTTGAACTCGTTGAAACCCAGTTCCGTCATGCGGCGCCGTATGCTCGCGATGATGCGCGACCGCATGATGATGTTGTGGTGCGGCCGCTGCCTGCGCAGGTCCAGCATGCGGTAGGTCAGCCGGGTAGCCTCCGGGTATTCCCGCTCGTCCGCGACGGACAGGGGCAGGGGATCCGCGGCGCTGAGCACCGTCATGGAATCGGCCTTCACCTCGATGTGCCCGGTGGGCAGGTTGGGGTTGATCGCATCATCCGCCCGCAGGATCACCCCGCCGGTAAAGGTGGCGACGCTCTCCGAACGCAGGTCTCCCGCCTCCTCGTGGAATCCGCTTTCCGGGGTGATGACGACCTGCGTGACCCCGTAGTGGTCTCTCAGGTCGATGAAGAGCAGGCCGCCGTGGTCCCGCTTGCGGTGCACCCAGCCGGCGATCCGCACCCGCGTTCCATCGTCGGTCTGCCGCAATTCACCGCAGGTGTGCGTCCTGTACGGGTGGTCTTTCATCTAAAGGTCCCTTTCTTCCCTTTCCTGTCTGTCCTCGCGCCCGGTTACGCCCAGTTCGGCCAGGAGGTCCAGGGTGTTCCGCATGCAGATCCTGGAGGCCGCCTCGCCCGCCTCCGAAAACTGTTTTCCGCCGGGCAGTTCAAGCAGGGTCTGTTCGATCTGCTCCGGTCCGACGCGCCAATGGGTCTCGAGTGACACGCAACCCTCGTAGCCCTGCTCGACCAGGTCGGCGAACTGACCGCGGTAGTCTATTTCGCCTTCGCACATGGGAACATTGACATACTCCCCGTCCGTGCCCTGTGCCCCATCCTTGATGTGCATGTGATACATGTCCGACCGGATGTGAGCGTAGCCGTCGGGATAAGGAGCATGACCGTCGGCGTCGAAAAGTTCGTTGCAGGGGTCCCAGAGGGGTTTGACGACCGGTGTATCCAGGGCGTCGATCAAACGCCGGGTTTCCGCGCCGGTGCCGATCATGGTGGACATTTCGTTTTCCAGGCCCAGCACGACGCCCTCGCCCTCGGCGATGCGGACGGGTTCAAGGAACCGGTCGACAATCCGGTCCCAGAATCCATCGAGGGGGTCCTGTTTCCAGAAGGCGAAGACGCGGACCAGCGACGTGTCCAATCCCCGGGCGACCCGTATGCTCCTTCGGAGAATATCGAGATGTTCGCTGCACGAAGCGTCGTCGTCTATGTCGCACTTGTAGAAGGGTGGCGCCACGCCGACGACCGCCAGTCCGGCTTCGCCGGTCCGGTCCCTGATCCGGGCGATCTCGTCGTCGTCGAGATCCTGGGGCGGTTTGTCCCAGATCGATCGAATCTCGATCCCGTCCAGGTTGAAATCACGGGCGAATGCGATGATCCTGTCCAGGTCCTGGGACACCTCGTCGGTGATTACGGCGATCGTGAACATGGGGCTGGATGCCTCCCTTTCGCGTCTTGTCCCTGCGCGTCTTGTCTTACGCTTTGTGATTACGCTTTGTGCCCGGCCATGGATTCGGCGAACCGGAAGATCGACGATTCCTGGTCGAAGGTCTCCACCGAACCGGGCCGGCTGCTTCTGATTTCCGCTATGGCGGCTTCGGGCGTGGCCCCCTGCCAGACGAGATACCCGGCCAGCACGGTTCCGGTTCGGCCTATGCCCGCCATGCAGTGCACGACCACGCCGCCCTCTTCCACATGCTCATCTATATAATGGACGGCCCTTCGGATCTGTTCGGGTGTAGGCGCCGTCATGTCCTCCACGGGTATGTGCAGGCTACGGAAGCCGCAGTGCTCCAGCGTCCCCCCGTGGAGCGGTTCGCGCGTCAGGGACACCACGGTGCTTACGCCCAGTTCCTTCAGGCGCAACAGGTCCTGCTCCAGCGCGGGGTCGGCCGAATCGCCCGCGCTTCTTCGATGGGCGCCCGTCGGCAGGGCCATGCCGGCCAGCCGGCGGGGTATGACCCAGGTGAAGTTTCTCAGCATCCTTTGCTCACGTTGCCAATTTGCTCACGTTCTCACTTCCCGGGGAGGTCCTCGAACTTGCCTTCCTCTATATTCCTCGGATCGATGTTCGTCTTCGGCTTCTGCGGCGTCCGGGACCGGGGTTCGGGCGCCGGTCGGGCCGGTCGGGGGGGACGCATGACCATGGCGGCCAGGAAACGAAGGGCCTGCTGGATCAGGATCCCCGCCAGGAATCTCATTACGAACCGGAGTATGTAGGTCAACATGGCGCTATCCGCCGCAGGAGGGTTGCATCACTTCTTCCACCCGCGCGCGCGTTTCCTCCTGCACTTCGTCGGGCGAACGCGCGCCGTCGATGATCCTGATGTGGTCAAGGGCGCTTCTCCGCCGCGCCAGTTCCAGGTAGTTCTCGCGGATGGCGCGGAGCGTTTCGAGATCCTCGAACAACTCGGTATCCGGCCGCGCCCGGCGTATGCGGTCCATGCAGACTTCGGCGGGCGCGTCGATCAGCAGGGTCAGGTGGGGATGGATCGCCCGGGCGTTAATCGACTCGATCCAGTCCAGTTCGCCGGGCATCTCCCGCCACTGGTAGGCGAAGGACGAGAGGAAATACCGGTCGCACAAAACGGGGATGCCGCGGTGTATGTAGGATTCGATTTCCGTTTTGACGTGGTCGATCCGATCGGCCGCGAACAGCAGCGCGTGACAGATTCCGTCGAGCTCCACCCGGCGCTGAAGGGCGTCTTTCAACAGCCTGCCGATGGGGCGGTTCGTGGGTTCCCCCGTGGTATGGACCGGACCTTCGTAACGGGCTTCCATCCACTGTCTGAGCCGCTTCAGCTGGGTCGTCTTGCCCGCCCCGTCGATCCCTTCGATCACGATGAACGGCGCGGTGGTCTCCCCGGCGTCGCCGCGGACCTCCTTCCCCGTCATGAATACCCCCATGGGCGGAGCAGGTCCCGCCATCCACGCGCTTCCTCCAGGCCGCCGCCTTCCCTTCGCTCATATCGTTTCAGGATTTCCCTCAGCCCGGTGCTGAACAGGACGCCGATGGCGCCGAGACCCAGAAAGAGCAGTCCGACGCCGCTGGCCAGGCTGAAGGCCATGACGAGGGCGCCGGCCGCCAGCAGCGCGAAGGAATGCCGCGGGTTGTCCACGACCAGGTAGACGCCCTTCCGGACGATCTGCCTGACCGGTACCTGTTCGCGCAGCATGAGGGGCAGCGTGTATACGGCCGTCATGCAGACGAAGACGATCAGCCACATCATCACGCCGCTCAGAATCGCCCCCGTCCATGGCCAGTCTTCCATGAGCCGGACGTAGAAGAGCACGTTGGCCGCCAGGAGGATCAGGACGCCCGCGTACAGGCCGCAGAGCAGAAAGCTCCGGCGCAGGTCCCCGCGGGTGTGGGCGAAGAAGTCCCTGATGCCCGTTTCTTCGTAGGCCGCGATGTGTCCGGTGACCCGGAACAGTCCGGCGAAGGCGAGGGGAAGGGTTACCAGCGGCAGGGCGAGCAGCAACCAGAGGATGTTGATCACGATCAGCGTTCCCAGGTAATCATAGGTATTCCAGAACCACTTCCTGAACAGACCGGGTTCCCTGTCCTGCATATTCGGCGCACCCCGTATCCAGCGGCCTACTCGGACGCTCCACAACGCCAGCATGGTACAGGCTCGCCCCCGAATTCGCAACTGTTTTCTTGGTGAGAAAAAACCTTGACTTTACGGCCGTGCCGCGCTATAATGGCGCATTCGACATACGGCAGCAGAACGGTTTTCACATCGAGCAATGGACTGATATGACAGCCGCAAGTTCGTCCCGGTCATCCCGATTCTATGCATGGCGGAAGCAGAGCGATCTGTTTACCTGGTGGCCTTTTTACGGGACGAGGCGGCATGTCATGCGAAGCGGCGCCTGATTGAAGTAGATTCATCCTTCGTTGATTTGACCGGCCTCTACCCTCATAAGGTAGCGGCCTTTTTTGTTTTATGGGGTGAATCGAAGACGGGCCGCTAAAAGGGTTGGGGATACTTTTAAGATCGGTTCACCGTGCGCGGGACAGGATAATGCGTGTTACCCATATACACCTGGAAGCCATCGAATACCAGACCGAAGGCGGCCTGTCCGTCAAGCGGTACGCCGAGCATCTGCCTCCGGACGAAGCCATTGAACCCGTAATCGACGCGCTTGACGCCCGCCCGGGCGCCCTGTTCGCGTCCGGTTACGAGTATCCGGGAAGGTATACCCGGTGGGACATGGGGTTCGTCGATCCGCCGATCCGGATCGAGACCCGGGAGAACGCCTTTCGTATCGACGCCCTGAACGTCCGGGGCGGGGTGTTGCTGCCCGCGATCCTCGCGCAGGTCGAAGGCCTGCGGGCTACGCGTAACGTTGCCCGTCACGAAGACCGCGTCTCCGGCGAGGTACATCCGCCCGGTGAACATTTCCCGGAAGAGCTGCGCAGCCGGCAACCCTCCGTTTTCTCGATCCTGCGGGGGATCATCGATCTCTTCTCCTGCCCGGACGAGCATCATCTCGGGCTCTACGGCGCTTTCGGCTACGACCTTGCCTTCCAGTTCGAACCCATGGACTACCGGCTGCCTCGTCCGAAGGACCAGCGCGACCTGGTGCTCTACCTGCCCGACCGGCTGGTGACGGTCGATCACAATCGCGAAGTGGCCGTCCGGTACGATTACGAATTCGATACGGACGGAGGGTCTACCCGGGGTCTGCCCAGGGAGGGCGCCGTCCAGCCCTACCGCGCGGGACAAGCCACGGCCGCCAGGGAATTCGAGAAGGGCGCCTATGCCGACGTCGTCCGCAAGGCGCAGGAGTACTTCAGGCGGGGCGATCTGTTCGAAGTCGTGCCCAGCCAGACGTTCTACGAGTCCTGCCCGGACCCGCCGTCCGAGATCTTCCGCCGCCTGAGGGAACGGAATCCCGCGCCTTACGCCACGCTCATCAACCTCGGACAGCGCGAATACCTGGTCGGCGCGTCGCCCGAGATGTTCGTCCGGGGCGAAGGGATCCGGATCGAGACCTGCCCCATATCAGGCACGGTCAGCCGGGGGAACGACGCGTTGAGCGACGCCGACCAGATCCTCAAGCTGCTGAGCTCGGAGAAAGAGGAATCCGAGTTGACCATGTGTACGGACGTGGACCGGAACGACAAGTCGCGGATATGCGTGCCCGGCAGCGTCCGGGTCATCGGACGGCGCCAGATCGAGATGTACTCGAGGGTGATCCATACGGTCGACCACGTGGAAGGCATCCTGCGGCCGGAGTATGACGCGCTGGACGCCTTTCTCGCGCACACCTGGGCGGTCACGGTGACCGGCGCGCCGAAAATCTGGGCGATGCGGTTCATCGAAAGCAACGAACGGTCGTGCCGCGCCTGGTACGGCGGCGCGATCGGATTCCTCGGATTCGACGGGAACATGAACACCGGACTCACCCTCAGGACCATACGCATTAAAGACGGGATCGCCGAGGTGAGGGCCGGGAGCACGCTGCTGATCGACTCCGATCCCGGGGACGAGGAGCGCGAGACGGAACTCAAGGCCATGGCGTTCATCGATGCAATCGGGCGTCCCCGTGAACACCGGGGGGGAAGCGCCCATGCCGGATCCGCGGAAGACGCCGGATCGGGGAAGCGCGTGCTGCTGATGGACTACGAGGATTCTTTCGTGCATACGCTGGCCAATTACCTGCGCCAGACCGGCGCCGACGTCACGACGGTCAGAACGGGCATCTCGCGGTCCAGGCTGACGGAACTCATGGACGCGTACGATCCGGACCTGGTCTTTCTGTCGCCCGGTCCCGGCCGGCCGTCGGATTTCGACGTGGCGCAGGCCATCGACGCGGCGCTGGAACGGGCGGTGCCCATCTTCGGCGTCTGCCTCGGGCTGCAGGCCATCGTCCAGTATTTCGGCGGCGAACTGGGCGTGCTGCCCTATCCCATGCACGGGAAGGAGTCGCGCGTGACCGTCCTGGAAGGGCGGCCCGGGCGGCCCGGGCGGCCCGGGCGTGACGGGCGTGACGGGACGCTGTTCGAAGGCTTCCCCCGGTCCTTCACGGTAGGCCGCTACCATTCGCTGCACGCCGTACGCGATCGGTTGCCGCCTGAACTAACGGTCACGGCAGAGACGGAAGACGGCACCGTCATGGCCATCGAACACCGCACGATGCCCGTCGCGGCGGTACAGTTCCATCCCGAGTCCATCATGACGCTCAAGGACGGCATCGGCATCCGGCTCATCGACAACGTCTTCAGGAAACTGGTCGAAGCGGCCGATGCGGTGGACGCGAGCCGGGAGGGCGGTCCATGAACCGGCTTGTGAACCAGCCTGCGAACCGGCCTGCGAACCGATCCATGCACCGGCCCGACGTCATCCTGACCGGAATCAAGCCGACGGGCAGCCCGCATCTCGGCAACTACATCGGCGCCATCCGGCCCGCGCTGGCACTCGCGCGGCGGTCGCCCGAAGCGCATGCCCTGTATTTCCTGGCGGACTATCACGCCCTGACGCTCGTGAAGGACCCCGTGCGCTTCAGAGACCTGTGCCACGAACTCGCCGCGACCTGGATCGCCTGCGGGCTGGATCCCGATCGCCAGGTCTTCTACCGCCAGTCGGACGTGCCGGAGGTGTTCGAACTGTCCTGGATCCTGTCCTGCTCGACGTCGAAGGGTCTGATGAACCGCGCCCACGCGTACAAGGCGCAGGTGGACCGTCACACGCGAGGCCACATGCGGAGCGGCGGGGACGTGGATGCCGGGGACGTGGAAGCCGGGGTGAACATGGGTTTGTATTCCTATCCCATACTCATGGCGGCGGACATCCTGCTGTTCCAGGCGAAGTACGTACCGGTGGGGCGGGACCAGGAACAGCACATCGAGATCGCCAGGGACATCGCCGCGCGATTCAACCGGTCCTTCGGCGACGTGCTCACCCTGCCGCTGTACCTGTCCGATCCTTCAACGGCCGAGATTCCCGGCACGGACGGAAGAAAGATGAGCAAGGCCTATAACAACACCATACCGCTTTTCGGGTCGCGCGAACAGTTGCGCAGGGCCATATTCGGGATCAAGACGGACTCGAGCCCGCCCGGCGCGCCCAAGGACCCCGGGACGTCGCTCGTCTTCCAGATCTACCGGCAGTTCGCGGACGAGGACCGGACGGATACGATGCGGAACCGGCTGGTGCAGGGCCGGATCACCTGGAAAGCGGCCAAGGAAGAGTTGTTCGACCTCATCGACGGTTTACTGGAACGCCCCAGGGCGGTTTACGAGGAGTTGATGGCCGATCGGTCCCGCATCGACCGCTTGCTGGAAGCGGGTGCCTGCAGCGCGAGGGAACTGGCCCGCCCGACCATGGAGATCGTGCGGCAGGCGGTCGGGCGATGACGGCGTACGTCCCGGGAACGGGAAGCGCGCAACCCGCGGCCCGCATGCCGAGGTCGGGCGACAGTGGTCTTCATGCCGGTGTCTTGCATGCCGGCGTCTTGCATGCCGGCGGCCCGCATGCCGGCGGCCTGGATTTCAGGCGACGCATAGGAGAAAGGGTTCCATGATACAGCAGGCCATAGCGAAGGCGATTGAAGGGATCTCGCTGACCGAAGCGGAAGCCGTGGAGGTCATGAACGGGATCATGTCGGGGGACGCCACGCCGGCGCAGATCGGCGCGTTCCTCGTCGCCTTCCGCCTGAAGGGCGAGACGATCGAGGAGGTCACCGGGTTCGCCAGGGTCATGCGCGCCCGGGCCACGCGGATCGACTGCCGGGCCTATCCCATCGTGGATACCTGCGGCACGGGCGGCGACGGAAAGCATACGTTCAACATATCGACGGCCGCGGCATTCGTGGCCGCGGCCGCGGGCGCGTTCATCGCCAAGCACGGCGGCCGCGCGGCGTCCAGCAAGGCGGGCAGCGCCGACGTGCTGACGGCCCTGGGCGTCAATATCGAGACGCCGCCGGAAAGGGTGTCCGCCTGCATCGACGAGATCGGCATCGGGTTCATGTTCGCCCCCGCCCTCCACTCGGCCATGCGGTTCGCGAGCGGTCCGCGCCGGGAACTCGGCGTGCGGACGGTGCTCAACCTGCTGGGGCCGCTGACCAATCCGGCCGGGACCACGGCCCAGGTCATGGGCGTGTACGACGCGAGCGTCATCCAGACCGCCGCCCACGTGCTGAACAACCTGGGGGCGGAGCGCGCTTTCGTGGTGCACAGCGCGGACGGCCTGGACGAGTTCACCACCACGGCGCCGACCCACGTGGCGGAGGCACGGGACGGCTTCGTGAGGACCTATGACGTCGCGCCGGAAGACTTCGGCCTGCCGCGGGCTTCCATCGAGGACCTCAAGGGGGGCGAGGCGGAAGAGAACGCGGAGATTATCCGGTCTGTGCTGGCCGGGGAGTCCGGTCCCCGGCGGGACATCGTACTGCTTAACGCCGCCGCGGCGATCGTGGCCGCCGCCGCCGCGGAGGACTTCGACGAGGGCATCGAAAAGGCGGCCCGGGCCATCGACACCGGCGGGGCGCGGGAGAAGCTCGACGCATTGATCCGCATGACCAACGAGTAGGTGGCCGGAGACCGGCGCATGACCCTCCGGACGCCGTGCGCCGGCCCCGTGCGTCGGCCCCGGACAACGGGATGGGAAAGACACGGAAGTCATGAATATCCTTGATCGAATCGTAGCGCATAAGATCGAAGAGGTCGAAGACCGGAAGCGGCGCGCGCCCCTGCCTGAAGCCGGACCCGAAACCGGACCCGTTCGCCGCGGCGACGTCCGGCCCTTCGACCGCGCGCTGAAACAGGGAGACGGCATCGGGGTCATCGCCGAATTCAAAAAGGCTTCACCGTCGAAAGGCGCGATCCGTCCCGACGTGGCGGCTGCGGAGATCGGGTCGGTCTACGCAGCCCACGGGGCATCGGCCATATCGGTTTTGACGGACCGGCGGTTCTTCCAGGGCTGCAACGAGGACCTGGCGGTCCTTCGCCGGTGCGTCCCCGTGCCCGTGCTGCGCAAGGAGTTCATCGTGGATGAGTACCAGGTCCACGAGACCGCGGCGCTGGGCGCGGACGCCATGCTGCTCATCGCGGCCATCCTGGACGACACCCGCCTGGCGGCCCTCCAGCGTACCGCGCAGGCATACGGCCTGCACTGCCTGGTGGAAGTGCACGACGAGCGGGAACTGGACCGGGCCCTGGCGGCAGGCAGCCGCGTCATCGGCATCAACAACCGGGACCTGACGGACTTCACCGTTTCGCTGGAAACGTCGTTGCGTCTCCGGCCGCGCATTCCCCGGGGCATCGTGACCGTCAGCGAGAGTGGGATCCACGGGCGCGAGGACGTCCTGCGGCTGGAGCAGGCGGGATTCGACGCCGTACTCGTGGGCGAGTCCCTGATGGCGGCGGAGGAGATCGGCGGACAACTGGACGCCCTGCTGGGCCGGTCCGCCGCGAAGGCGCAGCAGGGAATCGAAGGTCGGAAGGCCACCTCGGGGACAGGGCCATGAACGACAGGGCCACGAATTCGGTCAGGATCAAGATCTGCGGCATCACGAACGAGGCGGACGCCGCCGCGGCGGTTCGCGCGGGCGCGGACGCGCTCGGGTTCATTTTTTATACGGGCAGTCCCCGCTGCGTGGCGCCGGACCGGGCCGCGGAAATCGTGGCCGGACTGCCGCCCTTCGTCGTCCCGGTGGGCGTATTCGTGAACGCTGCGGCCGGCGACGTGGAAGGCATCTGCGAGACTGCGGGTATCCAGGTCGTGCAGCTCCACGGCGACGAAACGCCCGGTTTCTGCGGTGCGCTGGCCGGTTCCGGGCGCCTGGTCATCAAGGCCTTCCGCGTAAGGGACGCATCGTGGAAATCCGCTGCCGCGGACTATCCCGTCGGAGCGGTATTGCTCGACACGTTTGCCGAAGACCGGTACGGCGGCACGGGCGCCACCTTCGACTGGCGGCTCGTGGAAGGCAGCCCCCACCGCGTCATCCTGAGCGGCGGGCTGAATCCGGACAACGTGGCCGAAGCCGTGCGCAGCGTGCGGCCCTACGGTGTGGATACGGGCAGCGGCGTGGAACGGGAACCGGGACGCAAGGACCACGACAAGGTCCGGGCTTTCGTGGAAGCGGCGAGGCGGCCGATATGATCTCTTCACATGAAAACGGGTCCAACGGCAACGGCCCCGGCATATCGGGTTCGACCCGCGTGGTCGGCGTATGCGGGCAGGATATCGGGTATACGCTTTCGCCGGCCATGCATAACGCGGCCTTTCGCCATTGCGGACTGGATTACGTGTATGTAACCTTCGAAATCGCGGCGTCCGAAGTGCGGCAGGCCGTGGACGGCATCCGGGGACTGGGGCTGGCCGGAGTCAACGTGACCAAGCCGCTCAAGACGGACGTGCTGCCCTACCTGGACGAGGTGTCCGAAGAGGCCCGCAGGATCGGTTCGGTCAACACCATCGTGAACCATGCGGGCCGGCTCGCAGGCACGTCGACGGACGGCGCCGGACTGTTGCGGGCGCTCGGGGAAAGAGGCGTTGCCGTCGCCGGTTCGAGGCTGTTGATCCTGGGTGCGGGCGGTGCGGCCCGGGCGGCCTGTGCCATGGCCCGCGGGCAGGGGGCCGCATCGATCACCATCGCCGCGCGTAACGCGGACCGGGCCCGGGACACGGCGTCGGTGGGTGGCGCGGAAGCGATCACGCTTACGCCATCGGACCTCGGCGCCGCGGTCCGTGCGTCCGACCTGGTGATCAACGCGATCCCGGGGGACCTGCCGTTGGAAGGCGACTGGTTCACCGGCGGACAGTTCGTCTACGACACGCGGTACGACCAGGCGGAAACCGCGTTGATGCGCTGCGCCCGGTCGCGGGGCGCGGAGACCTCGAACGGCATCGGCATGCTGCTGTTCCAGGGCGCGGCATCTTTCGAAACCTGGACCGGCCGCGCGGCGCCGGTCGAAGTGATGAGGAGCGCGTTGGAAGAACAGCTAAGGCACAGGAAAGCCCGGGAGGAGAAGGCATGTTGCGATACCTGACCGCAGGCGAATCACACGGACCGGCCATATCGGCAATCCTCGAGGGACTGCCCGCGGGGCTGCCCGTAGCCGCGGAAGACATCAACCGGGACCTGAAACGGCGCCAGGGCGGGTACGGACGGGGCCGGAGAATGCAGATCGAGACCGATACGATCGAGATCCGGGGCGGCGTGCGCCACGGCAGGACCATGGGCGGGCCGGTATCTCTCGTCGTGCAGAACCGGGACTGGCAGAACTGGACGGACGTGATGGCGATCGAGGAGGCCGAGGGACCGGTGAGGCGGCGGGTGACCCGACCCCGGCCCGGCCACGCCGATCTCGCGGGTGGACTGAAGTACGACCGCCGCGATCTGAGGGACATCCTGGAACGGGCGAGTGCGCGGGAGACGACCATGCGCGTTGCGGTCGGCGCGATTGCCCGGTCCCTGCTCGGGGCCTTCGGCATGCGCGTGCTCAGCCACGTGGTGCGGATCGGGCAGGTGGACGCGGACGTGAGCGGCCTGTCGAACGATGAGATCATCGACCGGGCCGAGGCCTCGCCCGTGCGCTGCGCCGACGAAGACGCCGCGCAGAAGATGATCGCGGAGATCGACCGGGCGAAGTCCCTCAAGGACACGATCGGCGGGGTTTTCGAGGTCAAGGTGCTTAACGCGCCGCCCGGCCTCGGCAGCCACGTGCAGTGGGACCGCAAGCTCGACGGCCGCCTGGCCCAGGCCGTCATGAGCATCCAGGCCGTGAAGGGCGTGGAGATCGGGCTGGGCTTCGGCGTGACCCGGGTGCTCGGTTCCGAGGTCCACGACGAGATCTTCTACGAAGACGGACGGTTCTACCGCGAAACGAACCGGGCCGGCGGCGTCGAGGGCGGCATGACCGAAGGCGAGGAAATCGTCGTCCGCGGCGCGCTCAAGCCCATCGCGACGCTGATGCGCACGATCATGTCGGTCGATATAGAGACCAAGGAAGCCTTCGATTCCGCCAAGGAGCGGTCGGACGTATGTACCGTGCCCGCCGCCGGCGTGATCGGCGAGGCGGTGGTGGCCTTCGTCGTCGCCGACGCCATGCAGGAAAAGTTCGGAGGTGACAGCCTGGAGGAAATGCAGCACAACTACAGGGGCTACATGGACCAGCTGGCGCGCTACTAGTCACAAGAACGGCACGGACAACAGGCGGACGGGAAGTGGCTGAACCTGTAAAACGGCAACACGGCGGCATCGTCCTGATCGGCTTCATGGGCACGGGCAAGACGGCGGTGGGCTGGCGCCTCGCACGTGGCCTGGGCATTCCCTTCGTGGACACCGATGCCCTGATCGAGAAGAAGGCCGCCGCGCGTATCCCCGAGATCTTCGAGCAGCGGGGGGAGTCCGGCTTCCGGACGATCGAGAAGGCGGTCATCCGGGGCCTCGCCGACGGGGTGCGCAGGGTGGTCGCCACCGGCGGCGGCGCGGTGCTCGATCCGGACAACTTCGCCGTGCTGCGGTCGCTCGGTTCGGTCATACACCTGAACGCCCCGGCGGAAACGGTGCTGGCGCGCACACGAGGCGATTCGGGGATCAGGCCGCTCCTGGCCGGGAACGACCCGCTGGATCGGATCCGGTCGCTCCAGCGCGAGCGCGCACCGGTCTACGGCCGGGCGGACCACGAAATCGACACGTCGCGGCATACGATCGAGGAAACGGTAGAGATGGTGAAGGCCTGGGTGGAAAGCGAAGAACGCGTGATCCGGGTGGACCTCGGATCCGACAGTTATGACATCGTGATCGGGCCCGATGTGCTCGACCGGCTGGGACACCGGATGACGTCTTTCGATCTGACCGGCCGCGCGCTGGTCGTGACCCATCCGGGCATTGCACAACGCTATGGAGGCCGGACGACGGACGCCCTGCGGTCGGCCGGGTTCGAACCGGACGTGGTCGAAGTGCCGGACGGCGAGGCGCAGAAATCGCTGCCGTGGGCCGGGAAGCTCTATGACGCCATGCTGGCCCACCGGATGGACCGCCGTTCACCCGTCATCGCGCTGGGCGGCGGGGTCATCGGAGACCTGGCCGGTTTCGCCGCGGCCACCTTCATGCGCGGCATCCCGTTCATCCAGGTCCCCACCTCGCTCCTGGCCCAGGTGGACGCCAGTGTGGGGGGCAAGGTAGCCGTGGACCATCCGCGCGGGAAGAACCTGATCGGTGCGTTCTACCAACCCCTGCTCGTACTGGCCAGCCTGGATACGCTCGACAGCCTGCCGGACCGGGAACTGCGCGCGGGCATGGCGGAAGTGATCAAGTATGGCGTCATTGCCGACCCCGGCCTGTTCGCCTATATTGAGGGGCGCCTGGACGATATACTGAAGCGCGACCGCGGCGTGCTGGCGCACCTGGTGGCGCGGTCCTGCGAGATCAAGGCGGATGTGGTCGCCGGCGACGAGCGCGAACAGGGACGTCGCGCCATACTCAATTTCGGCCATACCATGGGCCACGCCATCGAGACGCAGACGGGCATGCTGCACGGCGAGGCCGTGGCCATCGGCATGGTCTACGCCGCCCGGGTCGCGGAGCGCATGGACCTGCTGGACGGCGAAAGCGTCCGGCGGCTGACCGAACTACTGCGGCGCACGGGGCTGCCCCACCGGTGCGACGGGCTGGACGTCCCGGCGACGATCGAGACCATGAAGTTCGACAAGAAGTCGGTGGGCGGCCGTCCGCGTTTCATCCTGCCCAGCCGCATCGGCGAGGTGGCCGTCCGCGACGACGTGCCGGCCGAGTACATCCGGTCCGTCCTCGCGGCAGGGAACTAGAAGGGCGGCGCATCGGCGCCGAATCGGCGAAGCCATGATGAGAATACTCGTGTTGCACGGTCCGAATCTGAACATGCTGGGCGTCCGGGAACCGGAAGTTTACGGCACGGACACGCTGGAGGACATCAACCGGTCCCTCGAGACGTCCGTGGCGGGACGGGGGATCGAGATGCGCATCCGCCAGTCCAACCACGAAGGGGTGCTGGTGGACGAGATCCAGCAGACCCTCGGCTGGGCCGACGGCATCCTGATCAATCCCGGCGCGTACACCCACACGAGCATCGCCCTGCACGACGCGATCGTCGCCGTGGGCCTGCCCGTCGTGGAAGTCCACATGTCGGACATACACGCCCGGGAGAAGTTCCGGCATCATTCCTATATCGAACCGGTGGCGCTCAGGCAGATCTGCGGACACGGCAGCGACAGCTACCGGCTGGGCCTGGAGGCCCTGATCGACCACATCAGCAGCGGGAGCGAAGGATGACGGCGATTACGCTGCCCGACCAGCGCGGACATTTCGGGATATTCGGCGGCCGCTACGTTCCGGAGACGCTGATGACGGCCCTGGACGAGCTGCTTGAAGTGTACGAGGCGGCGAAAGGGGACCCGGACTTCGAGGAGGAGTTCCGTTACTACCTCCGGGACTACGTGGGCCGTCCGTCCCCCCTCTACTACGCGGAGCGACTGACGCAGACCCTCGGCGGTGCGCGGATCTATCTCAAGCGGGAGGACCTGAACCACACGGGTGCCCACAAGATCAACAACACGATCGGCCAGATCCTGCTCACCCGGCGCATGAAGAAACCACGGGTCATCGCGGAGACCGGGGCCGGCCAGCACGGCGTGGCCACGGCCACCGTGGCCGCCCGATTCGGCCTGGAATGCGACGTCTACATGGGTTCCGAGGACATGGAACGCCAGGCGCTGAACGTCTTCCGCATGCGCCTGATGGGCAGCCGGGTCATCGCCGTCGACGCGGGCAGCCGCACGCTGAAGGACGCGCTGAACGAGGCCCTGCGCGACTGGGCGACCAACGTCCGCCATACCCATTACATCATCGGATCGGTGGCGGGGCCCCATCCCTTCCCCATGCTGGTGCGTGATTTCCAGTCGGTCATCGGCCGGGAAGCGCGGGAGCAGGTCCTGGAGAAAGAAGGACGGCTTCCCGACGTGCTCGTCGCCTGCGTGGGAGGCGGCAGCAACGCCATCGGGCTCTTCCATCCCTTCCTCGGCGACGGCGTACGCCTGGTCGGCGTGGAGGGCGCGGGACACGGGCTGGATACGGGGATGCACGCGGCGACGCTGGGCCTGGGCACGCCGGGCGTGCTGCACGGCGCCATGAGCTACACCGGACAGGACGCGAACGGCCAGATCCAGGTCGCCCATTCCGTCTCCGCCGGACTCGACTATCCCGGCGTGGGACCCGAGCACAGCTACCTGAAGGACTCCGGACGTGCGGAGTACGTGAGCGTGACCGACGACGAGGCGCTGGAGGCCTTCGAACTGCTTTCCAGGGTCGAAGGGATCATACCCGCGCTCGAAAGTGCCCACGCCATCGCCCATATCGCCCGGATTGCCCCGGAAATGGATCGGGAGGAGGTCATCGTCGCCGGGCTGTCGGGCCGCGGGGACAAGGACGTCGAGCAGGTGGACGGGTTACTGGCCGGAAACGATGAGCGCGGCGAAGGCGGAGGAGGCGCTGAATGAACCGGATCGAAGAGACTTTCGCGTCGCTGAAGTCCGCGGGCCGCAAGGCGCTGATTCCCTACGTCATGGCGGGGGACCCGGACCTGGAAACGACGGCCGCGCTGGTCATTGAACTGGATCGCCGTGGGGCCGACCTGGTGGAACTGGGCGTGCCCTTTTCCGACCCCATCGCCGACGGCCCCACGATCCAGCGCGCCGCGCTGCGGGCCCTGAATCAGGGAACGACCCTGCGGGCCATCGTCGACACGGTAGCCTCGATCAGAAAGCAGTCCACCATACCCATCGTCTTGATGACCTACTACAACCCGGTGCTCGCCTACGGGATCGGGGACCTCTGCCGGGACGCCGCCCGCGCGGGCGTGGACGGCCTGATCGTGCCCGACCTGCCGCCGGAAGAAGGGACCGAACTGTCCGACGCCTGCCGGAGGCATGGCCTCACCGTGGTCTTCCTGGTGGCGCCCACGAGCACAGCGGCGCGGATCGAACTGGTGAGCCGGCATACCACGGGATTCGTCTACTGCGTCTCCCTGACCGGCGTAACCGGTGCGCGGGGAAAACTGGCGGACGGGGTGGACGCATTCATGGCGCAGGTGCGGTCCCACACGGACCGGCCCCTCGGACTGGGCTTCGGCATCTCGTCGCCGGAACAGGCCGGTGAGGCCGCGTGCCTGGCCGACGGGGTCATCGTGGGTAGCGCCATCATCAACGTGATGGAGGCGCACGCCGGCGAGTCGGACATGCTCCGGTCCGTGGGCGAATACGCCGCGTCGCTGCGCCGCGGCATCGACAAGGGCCGACGGTGAAGGCTTCGTCCGGCGAAGGACCGGCACTGGCATTATCAGGTGGTCTGACGGGATCTTGACATGGCATCTTTTTCAGGCATCGGAGGAGCGGTCAGTGGGCGTCCAGGAGACCGGACCGGTCTTCGCGGCGCCCACCTGTTTTACCCCGTTCCCGGTCTTCGCCGGGAAAAAACGGGTACGCACCAACCTGGGAGGAGTTATGGTCCGAGGGATTCGCGGCGCTATAACCGTTGAATCGAATACAGCGGAAGCTATTCGAAGCGCTGTTCATCGGCTGCTTTCAACGATCGTGGACCGAAACGGCATCGAACTGGAACGGATCGCCAGCGTGGTTTTCTCCGTGACGAAGGACATCGACGCGGAGTCTCCGGCCTTTGGCGCGCGGCAGATGGGGTGGACCTCGATCCCCCTGTTCTGCACGCAGGAGATGGAGGTCCCGGAGGGACTCGCCCGGTGCGTACGGGTACTGATTCATCTAAACACGGATAAATCGCAGGATGAAATCCGGCATGTGTACCTGGACGGCGCCGTCGTGCTCCGGCCGGACATCGCCGAGGGAGGATGAAATGGTGGTTGTTATGAAACTCGGGGCTTCAAAGGAACAGAAGGAGCACGTCCGGGAGACGATCCGGGCTTTCGGCTGCAAGCCACGGGATATCCAGGGCGACGAGATGTCCATCATCTGCGTGATCGGCAATACGCTCAGCCTCGTTCCCGAACAGTTCGAGATCCTGGAGGGGGTGGACCGCGTTCAGCGCATCCAGCGGCCCTACAAGCTGGTAAGCCGGGAGGTGCAGCCGCACAAGACCCGTTTCCAGGTAGGCGACGTGACGATCGGCGGCGACGGCATCGCCATCATCGCCGGTCCCTGCTCTGTCGAATCCTATGACCAGTTCCTGGAGGCGGCCCACCACGCACGGGCCGCGGGGGCCCACATTATACGCGGCGGGGCGTTCAAGCCCAGGACCTCGCCCTACAGCTTCCAGGGGCTCGGTGAGGAGGGCCTGAAGATCATGGCCCGGGTCAGCGAGGAAACGGGCCTGCCGACCATCTCGGAGGTGATGGAGCCCGAGATGGAGCCCATGGTCTCCGAGTACGTGGACATGCTGCAGATCGGCGCGCGGAACATGCAGAACTATCCGCTGCTGAACGTAGCGGGGCGCAGCAACAAGCCCGTCATGCTCAAGCGGGGCATGTCCGCCACGCTCGAGGAGATGCTGCTGGCGGCCGAGTACATCCTGGCGGCGGGGAACCACCATGTCGTCCTGTGCGAAAGGGGTATCCGGACCTTCGAGACCTGGACCCGGAACACACTCGACATCTCCGCCGTGCCCGTGCTGCAGAAATACACCCATCTGCCCGTGTTCATCGACCCGAGCCACGGGACCGGCAACGCCGATTTCGTGGGACCGGCCGCCCGGGCGGCCGTGGCGGTGGGCGCCGACGGACTCATGATCGAGATGCATCCGACGCCGGAGCGCGCGCTGTCCGACGGGGACCAGTCCCTGACTCCGGAAGCGCTGACCTCCCTGATCCCGGAACTGAAGGCGGTCGCGACGGCCGTCAACCGTACCATCGGCTGAGCTGGCCTATGCGCATCACCATTATCGGGGTGGGCCTGCTGGGCGGGTCCTTCGGCATGGCGGTCCGGAAGGCGGGCGCGGCGGAACGCGTAGCGGGCGTCGACCTGGACCGGGCCGTACTGGACCGGGCCCTGGACCGCGGCGCCATCGACGCGGGGTACCTGGATATGGCCGAAGGGGTGGAAGGGGCCGACCTGGTCGTCCTCGCCACACCCGTGCGGTCCATCCTGGAAATGCTGCCCGGCCTTGCACCGATGCTAGGTGAGGAGACCATCCTCCTGGACCTGGGCAGCACGAAAGAGGCCATCGTTTCCGCCGTCGCCGGCCAGGCCGGCATCAGGCGGTACGTCGGCGGGCATCCCATGGCGGGAACCGAGCACACCGGCATCGATCACGCCGATGACGGGCTGTTTCAGGACGCGACGTTCGCCCTGGTACCGCCGACCGCGGCAGATGAAGGCGCGCTCGACCTGCTCATGGACCTGGTCCGCCGGATCGGGGCGCGTCCCGTCCTCATTCCCGCCGACCGCCACGACCGGATCGTCTCCGTCACCAGCCACCTGCCCTACCTGCTGTCCGTGGTGCTGGCGCTTGCCGCGGAGAAGACGGCGCGCGAGGATAAACGCCTGGGCGAGTTCGCCGCGTCGGGATTCCGGGACACGACCCGCCTGGCCGCGTCCACCGTGCGGGTGATGGCCGACATCTGCCTGACCAACGGTCAGCCCCTGTTGCGTGGCATCGAGGACGCCAGGCGGTTGCTCGACGACCTGGCGGCGCTGATCGAGGAAGGGCGCGAATCGGAACTGGTGAAGACGCTGACGAAGGCGAAGGAAAGCAGGGCCGCGTTGCTGGGTGAAAGGAGGACCGATTGAAGAAGTACAGGACCGGCTTCCAGGGCGAGCTGGGAGCCTTCAGCGAGATGGCCGTGCTCGCCTATTTCGGAGACGGGGCCGAACCGGTTCCCCACGGATGGTTCGACGACGTGTTCCGCGCCGTGGACGAGGGCAGCTGCGACTACGGAATGCTGCCCATCGAGAACACCCTGGCGGGCAGCATCCACGTCAACTACGACCTGATGCAGGAGCACGACCTGCAGATCGTGGGCGAGATCGTGCTCCGCATCGTCCACAACCTGATGGCGAAACCGGGCGTCCGGCCGGAGGAACTCCGCCGGGTCCAGTCCCATCCCAAGGCGCTCGAACAGTGCGTCCGGTTCTTCCGGGAGCACCCATCGATGCAAGCCGAAACCGTGTACGATACCGGCGGCGCGGCCAAGATGCTCGGTGAAGGGGAAGAGCGGGACGTGGGCGTGATCGCGAGCACGCGGGCCGCGGATCGGTACGGGCTCGAGATCCTGGAGCGCGGGATCGAAGACAACCCTCAGAACTATACGCGGTTCCTGGTCCTGGGCAGGGAGTCCGAACCACCGGAGGGTGAACGCCTGAAGACCTCCATCGTGTTCTCGGTCCCCCACGAACCCGGCATGCTGTTCAAGGCCATGAGCGTCTTCGCGCTGCGGGACATCTCCATCAACAAGATCGAATCGCGTCCCCTGGTCGGCTCCCCCTGGGAGTACCTGTTCTACCTGGATTTCGAGGGGCACGCCGAGAGCCTGCTCTGCAGCCGTGCGCTCAACCACCTCCGGGAGATCGCGGCCGACTTCAAGCTGCTGGGTTCCTACGCCGAAGGCCGTATCGTGGACCGGGTCTGAACGGAACGCATTAACCCCGGCCGGACGTCCCGGCGCGTCGTGTCAACCCCGGCCGGACGTCCCCGGCGCGTCGGCTTGCCGGAGTGCCAGCCCGGGTTCGACGAAGAGCGTTTTTTCGCGGGTGAAAACGACCTGTCCGGGACTGCCGTTTCTCATCTTCCGGACGTAACGGCGTTCCGTGTAGTCTACCGGCACCGTGGTGGATCCCCGGCCTTTGCTGTACCAGGCCGCCAGGCAGGCCGCTTCGTACAGGGTCTTCCTGCTCGGCATCTGGGTCTTGTCCTCCCGCCGCAGGATCACGTGGGAACCGCCCAGGTTCCGTGCGTGCAGCCAGATGTCGTCCGGCGCCGCCGATTTCGTCAGCGCTTCGTTCTCCCGGCTGTTGCGGCCCACGAGCAGCAGGTGTCCGCTGGAGGTCAGGTACCTCCTTGGGTGGATGTCCTGTGCGGCCTTTTTGCGCGGCCGTTTCGAAGCCCCGGTTTTCGAAGCCCCGGTTTCGCGGGGTGCCTTGACCAGGCCCAGCCTGATGCAGGACCGGTGGGCTTCCTCCAGCCTTTCTTCGTCGGCGCCGCATCCCAGCTTAGCCTGGATCCCCGTGACTTCTTCCAGGCGTTTCCGGGCACGGGCGATGCGTCGGGCCACTTCATTCCGGCCGTCCCGGGCCTTGCGGGCCTGCCGGAAGTACCACCGGGCGTTCTCCGCCGGCGACAGATTGGGCTTCATGGGTATGACGACTTCCTCCCGGCCACTGCTGAAGTAGTCTTCGACCACGGCTTCCGCCGACCCCGCTTTCAGCCGGGCCAGGTGAGAGGTGATCAGTTCGCCGTACCGGCGGTATTCTTCTTCCTGCTCCACGTGAACCAGATCCTTTCCCAGGTTCTCCGTCAGGCGTTCCAGGCGCCGGATCTCATCGCGCAAGGCCCGCTGCACCTTCTGCAGCCGCTGCATGAACGCTTCTTCAGCCATTCGTTCTTCATAGAAACGTTCCGCGGCGACGCTGACGGATTCGTGGTGTTCTACCTGCGCAGCGGGCAGGGAATAGATCGGGACCGCGGAAAGGACGCGGGCCCGGCCGTCCCCCGATCTTCCGATGCAGGGTGTCCAGTCCCGGGCCCTGACGATCTGTACAAGCTCTTCCAGGCTCTGCCAGGTCCGGACGACGCGGTCCTCCGCATCCGTGTCCGCGAAACGCTCCGCGTCCGACAGGTCCGCCCGGGCCAGGATCTCCACGGCCATATCTTTGGACAGGCCCGCGAACGTGGCGGTCAAATGACGCGCCAGTTCCCCGGGGGTCTCCAGCGTTTCCAGGCGATCCGCCTCGGCCAGCAGTTCGCGCGTGGCTTCGCCGAGCGGCGTTTTATTCATCGGCGGAGGGAACGCGTAGGGCTCGCCGGGGGCCAGCGTCCTCTCCGTGCCCCGGATGCGCCTGAGGGTCTCCAGGATGACCTGGTCCGGCTCGGAAATGAAGACCATGACGCCCCGGTTGCCGATGAGTTCGGCGATCAGGCGATACCGGCCGGAACCCGGCGAAGACCGGCCCTGGCAATGGAGTTGCGCCACCCGTTCGAAGGGCGCCGCGTCGACCTTCTCCAGCACGCCGGGAACGAGATGGTCCCGCAGCGCGGCGAGCATCGCGGATGACACAGAGCCCTTCCTCGCGGCATCCGACAGGTGGACCCGGGAGAAACCCGGCTGCACGGAAAGCGACAGCACGCGCCGGCCCGTGCTCGTCTTCAGCACGAGGCCGATTTCCATGGGTGCGTACTGTTCGACCGCCACAATACGCTTCCCCTCCAACTCCCCGCATTCGTCTTTCACGGCCTGCAACACCAGGGCATCCATGTCTGCTCTATCCTGATTCCGGTTTCTGTGCGATCTGGATACGACGACGTTCCGCGTCGTCTCGGTACCGTCGCGGAACGACTTTTTCATAATATAACGGGACCTGCCGCGTCAAGGGTCATGAATCTTCTTTTCGGTGTGCCCGGGGCGTGCGGGGGGCGTGCCCGGGGCGTGCGGGGGGCGTGCCCTGAGCGTGCCCTGAGCGTGCTGTGGGCGTGCCGGAAACGGGAAGGAACACCGCCGGACGGCCGCCAATATGTTATTGACAAATCGCCGTTTAGCGTGTATTTTCATGTTTCTTGGAAACAGGCCGTAACCGGGGATTCAGGGGCTTTGAATGATATGCAGCATGACTGGATACGGCGCCGGGGAATCCGACCTCGCCGGCGTCCGCACCGTCGTCGAACTGCGTTCGGTTAACGGCCGGTTCTGCGACATCGCGGTACGGCTGCCGAAGTCGCTGGGTTCGCTGGAGGGCCGCGTGCGCGCGTACGTGCAGGACCAGGTGACGCGGGGCAACGTTTCGGTGTCCGTCCGGTGCGACGACGGCGATGCCGGCGCCCACGGTATACGGATCGACGCGGAGGCGGGAAGGAAGTACTGCGACGCGCTGAGGCAGCTCAAGGACGAGCTCGGCGTATCGGGCGAGGTCTCCCTCGAAATGGTCGCCGCCTACCCGGGCCTGGTGACGCCGGAGGCCGACGAAGTCGACCCGGCCGAGCGCTGGAAGGGTATCGAGGCCGCCCTCGAGCGTGCGCTCGTCGCCTTCAAGGACATGAAGCGAAACGAGGGGAAGGCGCTCGAAACCGACCTGCGCGGCAGGATCCAGGCCATTCAGGCTTTGCTGCGGTCGGTCGAGGACCGGGCGCCGGAACGGGTGGCCGAGTTCCGGGAACGCCTGCGCCACCGGATCGACGGCCTGCTCGAAGACGGACCGGTCGACCCGCAGCGCGTGGCCATGGAGATCACCCTGTTTGCGGAGCGCAGCGACGTGACCGAGGAATGCGTCCGCATGAACGCCCATTGCGGCGCCTTCCTGGAAGCGCTGGGGGACGACGGGAGTCCGGGCAGGCGCCTTAACTTCCTCATCCAGGAAATGAACCGGGAGATCAATACCATAGGCTCCAAGGGCAACGATACGGAAATCAGCCATTCCGTCATCCAGGCCAAGGAAGAGCTGGAGAAGGTCCGTGAACAGGTGCAGAACATTGAGTAATTCCGTCGCGCCCGGCCGCACGGAGTCAATGGGGTTCTGCCTGGTCCTCTCCGCGCCGTCGGGTACGGGTAAGACCACGATCGGCGAATTGCTTACGACCGGAGACCCGACCATTGTCCGGTCCGTATCCATGACGACCCGGAAGATGCGGTCGAACGAGCGGGACGGGATCGATTACCAGTTTGTCAGCGCGGAGGAATTCAAGGAGAAGATTCGCCAGGGCGCCTTTCTCGAATGGGCGGAGGTTTACGACGGCGTGCTGTACGGCACCCCCAGGGACGCCGTCGAGCAAATCATCCGGTCCGGGGGCGTGGCCCTGCTGGTCATCGACGTCCAGGGCGGAGGGGCCGTCAAGGCCATATTTCCGGAAGCCGTTCTGGTCTTCCTGATACCGCCTTCCCTGGACTGCCTGACGCGGCGGTTGAAACAGCGCGGCCTGGAAACGGACGAACAGATCCGCAAGCGGCTGGACAAGGCGCGCACCGAGATGAAATACCTGCCCGCGTATGACTACGGGGTCGACAATGAAGAAGGCGAGCAGCAGTCAACCGTTGACGCCATTCGGGGGATCATAGCCGCCGAACGGCGTCGCATCAGCCGATGGGAGCAGCCATGAACGCCACCAAATCGACACAGTACATTTCCCAGGAGCGCATGAGGGACGTCGCCGACAACATCTACGAGGCTGTCATGGTTACGGCCATGGAGGCGCGGCGAATCAACCTCCACAACAAGATGCTGGGCACGCAGGACGACCGCGCCGAGAAAGTGACGACCCAGGCGCTGGATCGGTTGCTCGGCGACGAGTTGAACTACGACTACCAGCCGGCCGCGGAAGACGAGGCCGTGGAGTAAGGCAGCGGTTTTCGATGTCCAGGAGCTTTCGATGTCCAGGTTGAAAGGACGCCGGATCGTACTCGGCGTGACGGGGAGCATATCGGCCTACAAGGCGGCCGAAGTGGTCCGCGGACTCGTCCGGGAACAGGCGGACGTCCGGGTGGTGATGACCCGTGAAGCCGGCGCCTTCGTCGGCGCCGTAACGTTCAGCGCACTGACCGGGCATCCCGTGGCCGTCGAGCAGTTTCCCGACACCGGGATGGCCGGTGAAGAACACGTCGACCTCGCGGCATGGGCCGATACGGTGGCCATCGCGCCCGCCACGGCCAATATCATCGGCAAGATGGCGAACGGGCTGGGGGACGACCTGCTCTCAACCGTAATGCTGGCCTGCGAAGCGCCCTGCTGCCTGGCGCCGGCCATGAATTTCCGCATGTGGAGAAACGAGGCCGTCCAGTCGAATCTCGATCGCCTCAGGAGCCGGGGCGTTCACGTCATCGATCCGGAATTCGGCCTGCTGGCCAACGGCGAAGAGGGAGACGGGAGGCTGGCGGCGCCGGAGCAGATCGTGGAAGCGGTCGCCATCCTTGCCGATCCCGATCATGACCTGGCGGGATGCAATGTGCTGGTGAGCGCCGGCCCCACGGCGGAGGACATCGATCCCGTCCGGTGCGTTACGAACCGCTCCAGCGGAAAGATGGGCTACGCCCTCGCAAGGGCCGCGGCGCGGCGCGGCGCGTCGGTCACGCTCGTGGCGGGTCCAACGAGCCTCCAGGATCCATACGGGGTCGCCGTGGAACATGTCCGGACCGCCGGTGAGATGCGCGATGCCGTTCTGGCCAACCGCGAAGGCCAGCATGCCGTGATTATGGCGGCGGCCGTGGCGGACTACCGGCCGGGCACCCAGGCCCCCCGGAAGATGAAGAAGACGCAGGAAAGTCTTACGCTGGAAATGACGCGGACCGCCGATATCCTCGCGGAAGTGGCCGCCGACCGGCCGCCCGTGCTGATCGGTTTTGCCGCGGAGACCCATGACGGTCTGGACAACGCGCGCCGGAAGCTGGCGGACAAGGACCTGGACCTGGTGGTCTACAACGACGTCACCGCCGATGGCGCCGGGTTCGAGACGGATACGAACATCGTCACCCTGATACGCCGTGACGGCCGCGAGGAATCCCTGCCCCTGCAATCCAAGTCCGACGTGGCGGACCGCGTCATGGACGAAGTCGCCGCCCTTCTGAGAAACCGGGAAGTCGTTCCCGCATGAACACGCAAGCGTCGCTGTCCGACCTGATACGACAGACCGTCGAGGCCGTGAGGCAGGAAGAAGAGCAGGGAATCGAATCGCTCTACCTGCCGGCTGGCCTGGACGGGGCGCTTCCGTTGCCGGAGCGGACGCGGTCAGCACGGTCCGGACGGCCCGCCCAACCTGCCGGAGCCGGCCGACCTGCCGGGTACGCCCAACCTGCCGGAGCCGGTCGACCTGCCGGGGCCAGGCGAGCGGATCAAGCGAACCAGCCGAACCAGCCGGTCCAGTCGGTCCAGTCGGCCCAGTCGGCCCAGTCGGCCCAGGTAACGTCTCTCGAGGCCCTGTATGCGAAATACCATCGCTGCACGGCCTGCGCGCTGGGATTCACGCGAAAGCATTTTGTATTCGGTACCGGGAACGAGCACGCCGACGTGATGTTCGTGGGCGAAGCGCCTGGTGCCCAGGAAGACGAACAGGGCCAGCCCTTCGTCGGGCAGGCGGGTAAACTGCTGACCCGCATCCTGAACGCCATCGATTTCACCCGGGACGAGGTGTACATCACCAACATCCTGAAATGCCGGCCGCCGAACAACCGCGACCCGATGCCCGAGGAGGTCGATGCGTGCGACGCCATCCTGAAGGAGCAGATCCGCCTCGTCCGGCCACGGCTGATCTGCGCCCTCGGACGCGTCGCAGCCCAGGCCCTGCTCAAAGAGAACAGTTCGATTCGAGCGCTGCGGGGCAGGTTCCACGACTATCACGGCATCAAACTGCTGGTGACGTACCACCCCTCGGGCCTGCTGCGCAATGCGGCCTACAAGCGGCCGACCTGGGAGGACGTGCAGATGCTGCGGAAGGAATACGACCGCATCGTGCAGTCCGATGTGCAGGCGACCCCGGGAGCTGAGGTCTCATGAACAACCAGAGCGACGGGGTGGAACGACTTCCGCCGCAGGCTGTGGAGGCGGAGGCGGCGGTCCTGGGCGCCATGCTACTGGAGCAGGACGCCATATCGATCGCCCTCGAGATCCTCGACGATACCGCGTTCTACCGTGAAGCGCACCGCAAGATCTTCAGCGCCATCATTGCCCTGTACGACCGGAACGAACCCACCGACGTGATCACCTTGAGCGAAGAACTGGAGAAGCGGCACGAACTTCCCGCCGTGGGAGGGTCCTTCTACCTGGTCGGCCTGACGGAGGGCGTTTCGACGGCAGCCAACGTGGAGTACCACGCCCGGATCGTGCTCGAGAAGTCCCAGGGGCGCAAGCTGATCAACGTGGCGACCCAGATCGCCTCCCGGGCGTATGAATCGTCGGAAGACACCGCGGAGCTGCTGGACGACGCCGAGCGGATGGTGTTCTCCCTGTCCCAGCGCGACGCCCGCCGCGGTTTCACCCAGCTCAATCCCATTCTGCACGACACCTTCGAGAACATCGAAAAGCTCCACGAGCAGGACACCACCGTGACCGGCGTGCCCACGGGCTTTACCCGGCTGGACGAGATGACCGCCGGCTTCCAGCGCGGAGACCTGGTCATCATCGCGGCCCGGCCGGCCATGGGGAAGACGGCCCTCTGCCTGAACATCATCCGCCACGTCGCGGTGGAGGCCGGGGTCGGCGTCGGCCTCTTCAGCCTCGAGATGACCAGCCACCAGCTGGCCCAGCGGATGCTGTGCAGCGAGGCGCGGGTGGATTCCCACCTGATGCGTACCGGCCGGCTTCCGGGAGACGCCTGGTCGAACCTGAGCATCGCGGTGGGGGCCCTCGCCACCGCGCCGGTATACATCGACGAGACCCCGGCGTTGTCGGTCACCGAAATGCGTTCCCGGGCACGAAGACTGATGTCCGAGCATGACGGCATCGGCCTGCTGGCCGTCGACTACATGCAGCTCATGCGGGGCCCGAGCGACGCGGAGAACCGGCAACAGGAGATCTCCGCCATCTCCCGGAACCTGAAGGCCCTGGCCAAGGAGCTGAACGTCCCGATCGTCGCGCTGTCGCAGCTTTCCAGGGCGGTGGAGACCCGCGGCGGGGACGGAAGGCCGCAGCTGTCGGACTTAAGGGAATCGGGTGCGATCGAACAGGATGCCGACGTGGTGCTGTTCATCTACCGGCCCGCCCGTTATGCAGAAGACGAGGAACAGGAGCAGAACCAGGCGGAAATCATCATCGGCAAGCAGCGCAACGGTCCCGTCGGCACAGTGGATCTGATCTTCGTGGACCGATTCGCCCGTTTCGAGAACCCGGATCTCTATCACGAAGACCCCGGTTGAACCACGTTGGCCCGGGCTGACCGTTCTTCCCGCGTTATGTTCTCTACCCGCTCATGATCGAAATCGTACACCTGAGAAAAGCCTTCGGTAAACCTGTGCTGACGGACGTCAACCTGACCATCGAGTCCGGGGAGACCATGGTCATCATCGGCCGGAGCGGATGCGGCAAGAGCGTGCTGCTCAAGCACATCACGGGGCTGCTGCATCCGGACGGCGGAACGCTGCTGGTGGACGGCAGGGACGTGACCAGGCTGTACGGGACGGCGCTGGACGAAATCCGGAAACGGTTCGGGTTCCTGTTCCAGGGCGGCGCCCTCTTCGATTCCATGACCGTGGGCGAGAACGTGGGGATCGGCCTGAAAGTACACACCGACCGGACCGAGGCGGAGATCAACGAACGGGTCCGGACCTGCCTCCAGATGGTCGGCCTGTCCGACGTGGAGGAACAGAAGCCGGCGGAGCTTTCGGGCGGCATGCGCAAGAGAGTGGGACTCGCCAGGGCGATCGCCATGAATCCGGAGTACATTCTATACGACGAGCCCACCACGGGCCTGGACCCCATCATGGCGGACATCATCAACGACCTGATCCTGGACATGAACCAGCGGCTGTCGGTGACGGCGATCGCGGTGACCCACGATATGATCAGCGCGTACAAGATCGCGGACCGCATCGCCATGCTCCACGACGGGGTGATTCACATGGTGGGGACCCCGGACGAGATCCGGAACTGCGACGACGCGCTGGTGCAGCAGTTCATCCTGGGCCGCGGTGAAGGCCCCATCAAATCGCTGGAATAGTCATGGATCAATCGACAGGAGGATCGCGGGTCTCGCGGTATGGCATCGCTGTCCTTTGACCTGCTCGCCCGGGACCCGGCTTCCAACGCACGGGCGGGCCGCATGAAGACCCCCCACGGCGAAATACGCACGCCGGTGTTCATGCCCGTGGGGACCCAGGCGACGGTGAAGACGCTGACGCCGGCGGAACTCGAAACCGCCGGCGCGCAGATCATACTCGGCAACACCTACCACCTGTTTCTCCGGCCCGGGCACGCATTGATCAGGGAAATGGGCGGGCTGCACGGGTTCATGAACTGGCAGCGGCCCCTGTTGACGGACAGCGGGGGCTACCAGGTGTTCAGTCTTTCGGACCTCAAGTCCATCGAGGAAGAGGGGGTGACCTTCCAATCGCACATCGACGGCTCGCGGCACCTGTTCACGCCGGAGTCCGTCATGGAGATCGAGACCGCCCTCGGCGCCGACATCATCGCGCCCCTCGACGAGTGTCCGCCCTATCCCTGCGACTACGGTTACGCGAAGGATTCCGCCGCGCTGACGCTGCGATGGGCCGAGCGGTCCCGGAAGCGTTTCGACGAACTGGAGGGAGAAAGGGCGCATCCCCAGGCGCTGTTCGGCATCGTGCAGGGAAGCGTCTACGAAGACCTCCGGGTCGATTGCGCGCGGTCCTTGGTCGACCGGGGATTCGACGCCTACGCCATCGGAGGGATGTCGATCGGGGAACCGAAGCCGGCCATGGCGGCCCTGATCGATGCCACTGTCGAGCACCTGCCGGAAGACCGGCCCCGTTACCTGATGGGCGCGGGGACGCCGGAAGACCTCGTCGACGCCGTGGGACGGGGCATCGACATGTTCGACTGCGTCATTCCCACCCGCGAGGGTCGGAACGGCGCGCTTTACACGCGCTCCGGACGCATCAACATCTACAACGCCCGCTTCAGGGCCGACGCCGGACCGATCGACGCATCCTGTTCGTGTTATGCCTGCCGGACCTTCAGCCGTTCGTATATCCGGCACCTTTACCGCGCGGGAGAAATACTGGGTCCGAGAATGGGGACCCTGCACAACATCCACTTCTACGTCGGCCTGGTCTCCGAGATGGGAGAATCCATCCTGGAAGGCCGTTTCGGCGCGTGGAGCAGGTCGTTTCTGACCGCGTATCGCAGTGAGACCGCAAGAAAGGAGCAACCCCCGTGATTCAAGATGCCTTTGCCATGGGGCCCGGCGGCGGAGACGCTTCCGGACCGGGTTTCCTGATCTCCATGATCCCCATCCTGTTGATGTTCGCCATCATCTACCTGTTGCTGATCCGTCCACAGCAGAAGCGCCAGCGGGAACACCAGGCCATGCTGGACGCCCTGCAGAACGGAGACAAGGTGGTGACGCAGGGCGGGATCATCGGCGTCGTTACCGGACTGAAGGCGGACGTGGTCACGGTGCGCATCGCCGACGACGTCCGGATCGACCTGCAACGCAGCGCCATTTCCCGGCTGATCAGCAGCAAGAAGGGCGGCAAGGAAGAATAGGCGGCAACCATGGCGGTCAGACCCATACGCATATACGGCGACCCGGTACTCCGGGAGAAAACCCGCCCGGTTGGGGATACGACCGCGGCACTGCGTCTCCTGGCCGAGGACCTGGTCGACACCATGTTCGACGCGGAGGGCATCGGGCTTGCGGCTCCCCAGGTCGGCGAGCCCGTCCGCATGTACGTGGTGAACCTCGGCGCGATCGCTCCCGAACTCTTCCTGGACCGCCGTGGGCCGTCCCTGGATGGCGAACCGGAACACCTGGTGCTGGTGAACCCGCGCGTCGTAAAGCGGGAAGGCGCGCAGACCGGCGACGAGGGATGCCTGAGTTTTCCCGATCTGTACGAGAAGGTGACCCGGCCCGAGGTCGTGCGCATCGAGGCGACGGACCTGGAAGGGCGCCCCGTCGAGATCGAGGGCAGCGGACTGCTCGCGCGGGTCCTGGTCCACGAGTATGACCACCTGGAGGGCGTCCTGTTCATCGATCACCTTAGCAAGCTCCGCCAGCAGTTCCTCCGCGGCAAGCTGAGGAAGCTCAAGGAGAGCGGTCAGGCGGTCTGATATGCGCGTGGTCTACATGGGTACGCCCGCCTTCGCGGTGCCGAGCCTCGAGGCGCTGGTCGGCCGGGCGGAACACGAGGTGGCCGGCATTGTCACAGGCCCCGACCGGCCGAAGGGGCGGGGACTGAAGACCGCGCCTTCGCCGGTGAAGGAAACCGCCCTGCGGCACGGCATACCCATCTGGCAGCCGGAGAAGCTGCGCGACCCGGGTTTCCTGGACGCTCTTCGGTCCCTGGACGCCGGCCTGTTCGTGGTCGTGGCCTTCCGCATCCTGCCCGACGAACTGCTGGCGATCCCCCCGGGCGGCACGATCAACCTCCATCCTTCCCTCCTGCCCCGGTACCGCGGCGCGGCGCCCATCCAGTGGGCGGTGATGAATGGGGACGAGGTTACGGGCGTCACCACGTTCCTGGTCGAAAGGCGGGTGGATACAGGCGACATCCTCTGCCAGGAGACCGTGCCGATCGGACCGGAGGAAACCGCCGGCGAACTGTACGACCGGCTGTCCCGCGCCGGCGCGGACCTGCTCCTGCGCACGGTGGATCTCCTGGCGGACGGCCGCGTAACGCCGCGGCCGCAGCGGGGCGAATCGACGCCCGCGCCCAGGATCTCCCGGGAGGACGGCCGCATAGACTGGCGGCTGCCGGCCCGTGCCATCCACAACAGGGTACGGGGCCTGAACCCGGTGCCCATGGCCTTCACCACCTGGCGCGGCCAGCGCGTCCGGGTTATTTCGAGTCGGCCCGTCTGCCTGGAAGGGGAAGGGGGCGGACCGCCCGGAGAGATTGTCTCCGCCGACGAACGCCGGGGCGTCACCGTGCAGACCGGAGAAGGCGGGTTGAGACTGGACAAGGTGCAGCCCGAGGGCCGAAGCCGGATCGATGGCGCGGAATTCGTAAGAGGATACCGGCCCGCGGCGGGCGATCTTCTCGGCGGGTCCTGACGCCCGCCGTCCGCGGTCGGGCACGGCCGGCGGGTTCAATCCCGGCACCCTCCGTCCTCCGGCGCGCGCGGCCGGCGGGTACTTCAAGGAACCCCCACCATGGTCCAATCTCGCAGCGAATCAACGGCCGACGCCGGAGGGAACGCCCCTCCAGTGCGCGAGATCGCGTTGAAGGCACTGCATCGCGCGGAAACGCGGGACGTGCTGCCGCGGGACGCCCTCAATGCCCTTTTCCGGCGATACGGCTACACGGACCGGGACCGGGCCTTCGCGACCGAACTGGTGTACGGCACCGTCCGCTGGCGGCGCCGCCTGGACTGGACGCTCGGCCGACTGTTGCGCGGCAACCCGGAGTCGCTGACGCCGTGGATCCGCCTGATCCTACACCTGGGCCTGTACCAGTTGATGATGATGGACCAGGTCCCCGACGCCGCCGCCACCCATGAATCCGTGCAACTCGCCAAGCGGTACGGGCACGAGGGCACCGTCCGCCTGACCAACGCGGTCCTGAGGACGGCCATCCGGCAACGGGACCAGTTGTCGCGGCCGGCGCGCGGGGGAGGCCCCGTCGCGGACCTCGGCGTCACCCATTCCTATCCCGATTGGCTGGCGAAGCGGTGGATCGAGCGATACGGCGTGGAATCCGCCGCCGCCCTCATGGAGGCCGGGAACCGGCCGCCGCCCCTGTCCGTTCGGGTCAACACGGCGAGGTCCACGCCGCAAGACCTCGCCGCATCGCTGGCGCCGCACGGCATCCAGGTGGAACCGGGGCGGTGGCTCGATGATTTCCTGATCATCCGGCACGCGGGCGACCTGCACACGCTGGCCGCCCACGAGGCGGGCCTGTTCCAGGTACAGGACGAAAGCGCGGGTCTCGCGGTGAGGCTTCTGGGCCCGCGGGCGGGCGAGTCGGTTGTCGATTTATGTTGCGCTCCGGGCGGAAAAACAACATATATTGCGCAAATTGTGGGCGCGGGCGGACGGGTGATCGCCTGCGATTCGTCACCGCATCGACTCCGCCGCGTGGAGGAACACCGGCAGCGAATGGGGTTGGGGCAGGTGCGTCTTGTCGTCATGGACGGCCGGTCGCCCGGCCTGGACTTCATGGCCGACCGGGTCCTGGTGGATGCCCCCTGTTCCGGGCTCGGCACCATCGCGCGCCGGCCGGATCTGCGGTGGCGGAGAACGGCGGAGGACATCGGCCGGCTCCGCGCCGAGCAACTGGCGTTGCTGGAGAAAGGCGCCGGCATGGTGAAGCCGGGCGGCGTCCTGGTGTACAGCACGTGCACCATCGAGCCGGAAGAGAACGAGGACGTCGTGGCCGCGTTTTGCGGCAGGCATCCCGGTTTCAGGCCGGACAGCCCCGGCGACTGGACGGCGGAACTGGCCGCGGTCACGGACGGCGCGGGCCGGATCGCCACACTGCCGCCGGTACACGGGGTAGACGGGAGTTTCGCGGCGCGGCTGAGAAAAACCGGCTGATCGCATAGGGCGGCCGGCCTGAGCAGAGCCGCTGATCGCACTGGCGGCCGGCCTGAGCAGAGCCGCTGACCGCACTGGAGCGTATCGTGTTTGAAGAATTGACCGGGCGAATGGAAGGCATCGTCCGGAATCTCCGCGGCCAGGGCAAGCTGACGGAAAAGAATATCGACGAGAGCCTCCGGCAGGTGCGCCGCGCCCTGCTGGAAGCCGATGTGAATTTCAAGGTCGCCCGGACCTTCATCGACACGGTCAAGGTAAAGGCCCTGGGGCAGGGGGTGCTCAGGAACCTCTCCCCGGGTCAGCAGATGGTGGGGATCGTCCACCAGGAACTGATCTCCCTGATGGGCGAGGAAGCCGTCGAGGTCGCCATCGCGGAATCGCCCCCGACCATCGTCATGCTGGCCGGCCTGCAGGGGTCCGGCAAGACGACGGCCACGGGGAAGCTGGCCCACCACTTCCTGGGTGCGGGCCACCGGCCCATACTGGCCGCGGCGGACGTCTACCGGCCCGCGGCGGTGAAGCAGCTGCAGGTGCTTGGCGAACAGTTGGAGGTGCCGGTCGTGGCCCTCGGGGACAGCCGGTCTCCCCTGGCCATCTGCAAGGTCGCCGTGGACCGCGCGGGCCGGGAGGACCGGGACGTCGTCATCCTGGACACGGCGGGTCGCCTGCACGTCGATGAAGAGATGATGGAGGAACTCCGCGGGATCCGCGGGGCGGTCCATCCCCACGAAATCCTGCTCGTGGTGGACGGCATGACGGGACAGGACGCGGTCAACGTGGCCGAGGCCTTCGACCAAGACCTCGACATCGACGGCTGTATCCTGACGAAGATGGACGGGGACGCCCGGGGCGGCGCGGCGCTGTCCATACGGCAGATCACCCGGAAGCCCATCAAGTTCGTGGGCGTCGGCGAGAAACTGGACGCCCTGGAGGTGTTCCATCCCGAACGGATGGCGTCCCGGATACTGGGGATGGGCGACGTGGTCTCCCTGGTCGAGCGCGCGCAGGCCGCCATCGACGTGGAGGAAGCGCGCAAGCTCGAGACGAAGCTGCGCAAGCAGACCTTCGATCTCGAGGATTTCCGGTCGCAGCTCCAGCAACTGGGGAAAATGGGTTCCATGCAGGAACTGGTCGAGATGATGCCCGGCGTCAACAAGAAGGCGTTGAAGGGCATGGATATGGATGAAAGAGCGCTCGTGCGAATGGACGCCATTCTGAGTTCCATGACCAGACACGAAAGGGCGCGCCCCGTGGTGATCAACGGCAGCAGGCGCCGGCGAATCGCGCGCGGAAGCGGAACGAGCGTGCAGGAGGTGAACCAGTTACTGAAACAGTACAACATGATGCAGAAGATGATGAAGCAGTTGAACCGGCCGGGCGCCCTCGAGCAACTCGGCCAAAAGATGTTGCCGTTCAGGTAGCTAAAGGAGCGAAACATGGCAGTGGCCATTCGGCTTCGCCGCACGGGAGCCAAGAAAAGACCCTTTTACCGGATCGTCGTAGCGGACGACAGAACCCGTCTGGGCGGGAAGTATATCGAAAGCCTGGGTTACTACAACCCCATTTCGCCGGAACAGCTGGAGATGGACGTGGACAAGGCTGTAGACTGGCTCAGGCGCGGCGCCCAGCCGAGCGATACGGTGCGATCGCTTCTGGTGAAGAGCGGCGCGATACAGAAGTGGCGCGGCGAGAACGAGGAGACGGCCGAAGCGGCCGAGTGACCTGACGCGGATCGGCCGCGGGTACACCCGGGATGTCCGGGTGACCTGCGGCGGATCGGCCGCCGGTGCGCCGGGGCGGGGTGTAAGTGAGCGAAGACCGGGTTAATATCGGATTCATCCGCAAACCCCACGGCCTCAAGGGTTACGTCCGCGTGGAAGGATTGTCGGACGCTCCGGACCGGTTCGCGGACCTGGACCGGATCGGCGTGGAAATGAAGGACGGCCGGCGGGAGTCGCTGGAGATCGAACGCTGCGTCCGGGACGGGAACGGCTGGAGGATGAAGTTCCGCGGGGTCGATCAGGCGGAGCACGCGGAACGGCTCCGCGGCGCATACATCCAGGTGCCCGAAGAAGCCGTCGCCCCGTTGCCCCGCGACGCGTACTATGTCTTCGAACTCGAAGGCTGCGCGGTCGTTTCCGACGAAGGAGAAGAGATCGGAATCCTTCGCGAGGTGATGTCCCTGCCCGCGAACGACGTGTTTGTCGTGGACACGCCAACCGGAGAAGCGATGATCCCGGCGGTCCGGGACATCGTGGTGGAACTCGATCCCGGGAAAGACAGGGTCGTCATACGGAAGATCCCGGGGTTGATCTCGTAGCGGAACAGACCATGCGTATCGACATTCTTACGGCTTTCCCGGGCGTATTCGCGGGACCCTTCGGGGAGAGTATCGTGGGCCGGGCGTGCCGGCGGGACCTGGTGGACGTATTCGTCCACGACCTGCGGGCGTTTACGACGGACCGCCACAAGACCGTCGATGACTACGCCTACGGCGGAAGCCCGGGCATGGTGCTCAAGGCGGAGCCCATTTTCAGGGGCGTAGGGCATATCCGGCGGCAGGCAGGCCAGGCAGACGCGACATCCAGGACTGACCGCTCCCGTACCGTGTTGTTGTCGGCCGGGGGCAGGACCTTCGTGCAGGAAACGGCCAGGTCCTTCGCGGAACTGGACCAGCTGGTCCTCATCTGCGGGCATTACAAGGGTGTCGACGAACGGGTGGCCACGGGCCTGGGCGCCGAGGAGTATTCCGTGGGCGATTTCGTCGTCACCGGCGGCGAGATCCCGGCCATGATGATCGCGGACGCCGTGATCCGTCTCCTTCCCGGGGTCCTGGGCGAAATGGCCTCCGCGGTCACGGATTCACACTACGAAGGACTACTGGGCAACGCCGTGTACACGCGGCCGGAGCACTACCAGGAGTGGCGCGTGCCCGAGGTGCTGCTTTCCGGGCACCATGAGCGCATTGAACAATGGGAGAGGCAGGACGCCCTGAAGAAGACGTACCAGCATCGTCCCGACTTGCTGGAGACCGTGGAATTGACCGGAGAAGATCTGACCTATCTTAGAACCCTTCAACAGAACGAGAACGGGTAGCGTACCCGCGATCGTTCGAAAGGACGGAAGTTTCAGCCATGAACGCATTAGACACGATCACCCAGGACCAGTTGCGGACCGACCTCCCGGAATTCCGCGCCGGAGACACCATTCGGATGGAGGTCAAGGTCCGCGAAGGCGACAAGGAACGCGTACAGCTCTTCCAGGGCGTTGTCATCCAGCGGTCCGGCCACGGCATCGGCGAGACCGTCACGGTCCGCAAGATTTCGCAGGGGATAGGCGTCGAGCGCATCTTCCCGCTGCATTCGCCGTCGGTTGGTAATATCCAGGTATTGCGCAAGGGCAAGGTACGGCAATCACGCATCTACTACCTGAGGAAGCTCAAGGGCAAGGCCGCCCGGATCGCCGAGCGGCGCAACTGAGCATGTCGAAGGGCGACGCGGAGCAGCTAAGGCTCCGGGCCATGGCCCGCTTTGATCGATCCGTGCTCGTTCATGGCACGCGGCACGCGGCCGGTGTCGACGAAGCGGGGCGGGGCGCCCTGGCCGGCCCCGTGATCGCGGCCGCCGTCATGCTGCCGGACGATGCCGAGATTCCGGGTCTGGACGATTCGAAACGCCTCACGCCCGCCAGGCGGGATGCTCTCTACGAGAGGATCACGGCCATTGCCACGGCAATCGGCGTCGGCCGGTCCGACCCGGCCGCGATCGACGCTGTGAACATCCGCCGGGCGAATCTACTCGCCATGAAAGAAGCCGTGGAGGCCCTCTCGCCGCCGCCCGGCCATCTGCTCGTAGACGGGATCGACCCCATCGACTGGCAGGGTCCCCAGACCACCGTGGTGGGAGGCGACGCGCTCAGCTTCTCCATCGCGGCCGCGTCCGTCATCGCGAAGGTGACGCGGGACCGTATCATGATCGCGTGCGACCCGGACTTTCCCGAATACGGCTTCGCCCGCCACAAGGGTTACGGCACGGCGGCGCACCTGGCCGCGCTCGAGGACCATGGTCCGTCAGCCGTGCATCGCCGCTCCTTCCTGCGGAAGAGATTCGATTTCTCCTCGGCCTGACCACCGGGCCGATTCGTATGTACGGCTGTTCATCCCGCGTTGATCCCGGGCATCCAATTCATCCCTGGCATTCATCCAGAAGGCATCATGACCGCATCGAAGCAAATCCTGGGTCTACGCGGCGAGTCCATCGCGGAAGCGTTCCTGTGCAGGAAGGGCCATGCCGTGCTGGCCAGGAATTACCGGGATGCTGTTTCACGGTGCGAAATCGACCTCATCACCCGGGACGGCGACGAACTCGTCTTTGTGGAGGTCAAGGCCGGAACCGGCCGCCGGTTCGGCGACCCGCAGTCCAGGGTGGACGCGAGGAAACAGCGCCAGATCGCCCGGGCCGCCCGCCGATTCCTGCAGGAACGTAGCTGGCACGAGACGCCGTGCCGTTTCGACGTCATCGGAATCGACCTATCGCGGAATCCGCCCGGGGTAACGCACCTGGAGCACGCATTCTGGAGTGCCGTCTGATGGGTCGCGACCACCACGTGGCGAACCTGAAGCGGCGAACCTGAAGCGGCGGTCCTGAAGCAGCGGTCCTCTCCCTGCGTGCGGTCGGGTCTCAAAAAGCCGGTTGGTCCGTTATGCCGAAACTACGCAAATCACTGAAAATCCTCGCCGCGGCCGGTTTCCTGCTCTGGCTCGCCGATGGGTTCTTGCTCATGCGGTCCGAATCTCCTCGTTCCGCGCCGGCCCCGGATCCCGGGCTATCGCCGCGCTATTCGGGCGCCATTCACATCCATTCCACGTACTCCGACGGCGGCGGGACGGTCGCGGATATCGTCCGGGCGGGGCAGAACGCGGGACCGGATTTCCTCGTCCTGACCGATCACGATACGATGCAACCCCTGCTCGACGGCCACCAGGGATACCATGACGGGTTGCTGCTGCTGGTGGGCGAAGAGGTCAATACCAGCGCGGGCCACCTGCTCGCCCTCGGTGTGGGCAGGGATGTGGATCAGGACGGTCCCCTGGGGCTGCCCGCGCTCGTCGAGGAAATCTCCGAATCGGGTGGCGTGTCCATCGCGGCGCATCCCACGGGCCGGCGTCCCTGGACCGACTGGACCGTCGAAGATATGGACGGCCTGGAATTGCTCAACGGGAACAGCGAATGGCGCGACGACGGCGTGCTTGAACTGTTGCGGGCCCTCGTGTTCCTGCCGTTCATGCCCGACGGGGTATTCAACAGCCTCGTCGACCGTCCCGACGAGGCCATCCGCCTCTGGATGCATCGCGCGAGGCGTCAGCCAGTGACCGTGATCGGCAGCCTGGACGCCCACGAGCGCATACCGCTCTGGGGCGATCGCCACCTGTCCTTTCCTACCTATGAACGCCTGTTCGGATTGATCCGGACCTACGTGATCACCGGTACGGAACTGACTGGCGAAGTCGGGGTCGACGAGGAGATCCTGGTGAACGCGATCCACCGCGGCAGTTGCTACGTGGTGCTGGAAGGATACGAGCCGGCCTACGGTTTTTCCTTCGAGCTTACCATGGGGCCGGAGACTAAGTCCATGGGATCCAGTGTCGCGTTCCAGGACGGCGGACGGTTGCACGTGACCGCGCCGTCATCGGGCCCGGTGCGCATACGGTTATACAGAAACGGGGTCCCCCTGATCGAGACCGAAGGACATGAACTGTTCGTGGAGGTTCCGGGCCGGGGGGTCTATCACACCGAGGTCTACCAGCTTCGCAGCACCCTGCTGCGCGGCGAGCGTCAGCGGATCTGGATCATCTCGAACGCGATACGGGTGGAGTAGTCTCAGCCCGGCTCACGCTACCCGTCTCATGCTTCCCGGCTCACGCTTTCCGGCCCTTCTACCGTACCTCCGCCACTTTCCATTCCAAATCCCGTCCGGCATACATGGGGACTACGTCGCCGTACCGCTCGGGGATGGCCGCTCCGGTCTTCGCGAACACCACGGTTTTTGCGGGCGGATCGACATCGTAGATCCGCTTCGCGTTGTCCGAGACGAAGGCCTGCAGCCTGTCCAGCGCGCCATGTTCTTCGAAGAGCCCGACGAGCATCTGCAGGGCGATGGGGGCGGTGAAGACCCCCGCGGCGCAGCCGGCGCACTCCTTTTTGTCGACCGGGTGGGGCGCGGAATCGCTGCCGAAGACGAGTCCGGGGTGGGCGTCGAGGGCCAGCGCGAGGAGGGCGTCGCGGTCTTCCGGCCGCTTGGCGATGGGCTTGCAGAAGAGGTGGGGGTTGAGCAGGCCGCCCGCCACGTCGTCCAGGGTGATCAGCAGGTGCTGCAGGGTGACGGTGGCGGACAGGTTCTCGTGGCGGTCCAGCAGCGCGGCGGCCTCCCGGGTCGTGATGTGCTCCATGACGATGTGCAGCCGGGGAAAGCGCCTGGCCAGGTTTTCGTAGACGGGAAGGAACGCGCGCTCACGGTCCATGACGAAATCCGTCGATTCGCCGTGTACCATCAGCCGGATGCCCAGGTCCTGCATCAGGTCCAGGGTATCCTCAACGTCGCCAAGGTCGCCGACGCCCTGTTCGCTGTGGGTGGTGACGCCTTCCGGGTACAGCTTGACGCCGATGATACGGTCCTTCATCGAAGCCAGTTCGCTTTCGGTGTAGGGCCGCATGAACAGGGTCATGTAGGGTTCGAAGGCAAGGGGTTCCACGACCTCCCTGACTTCCCGATCGTATCTGTCCAGCCGGACCTGGTTGTCCACGGGAGGCACCAGGTTGGGCATGATAACGCCTCCGGCGAAGGTCTCCGCGCTCAGCGGCGCAACGCGCCTCAGCATGGCGCCTTCGCGGAAGTGGATGTGCATGTCCAGGGGGGAATGCAGGGAAAAGGTGGTGTTCGGCATGGGATGCGTGGGGATTCCGGAGTAACGCCTTCCGCGATTAAGGACCGGGGTCGTAATCAGGATCCGGGGCCGTACATTAAGGGCCGGGGTCGTAGAAGGGCAGGTCCGCGATTTCGGCGCGGGCCGGGCCGCCTTCGACCTCGACTTCAAACGGTCCTCCCGACGCCATGGATCTCCGCCGGACGAATCCCAGCGCGATGATCCCGTCGACCGCTCGTCCGCGGACCGCCGTGGTGATCCACCCGGCGTCCTTCCCGTCCTTCCGGATCACGGCATTTCGCGCGGGCAGCGTTTTCCCTTCGATGGCCAGTCCCGACAGCAGGCGGTTGGGACGGCCCCGGTGTTCCATCATCACGACGGGCTCCTGCCCGATGTAGCAACCCTTGGTGAAACTGACGGCCCGGTCCTTCACCGCCTCGTTGGGAATGATCCGTTCGTCCAGTTCCACCGCGCAGCGGGGGATGCCCGCTTCCACGCGCAGGACCTCCAGGGTCTCGTATCCGATGGGTACGCAACTGACAACGTCGTCCTCGCCATCTCCCGCGCCGGCGAGTAACGTCTTCCAGATTTCGTCCGCGCTTTCGGCGGGGACGTAGATATCGTAATCCCGTTCGCCCGTACGATGCGTACGCGCCACGGTCGCGGGCACGCCGTTCCACTCGATCTCCACGTTTCCGCCGGGTGGCAGCGGTGGCAGGGGGCCGGCCAGGCCCGAGATGCAGTCGTCCGCACGCCTGCCGGACACGCCAATCAAACCGTACCGATCGGTGACGTCCGTGATCTCGACGTCGTCCATGAGAGCGTACCTGTCGAGCGTATCCCGGAGTACGTCCGCCATGCCCGGTTCCACGTCAATGAGCAGGTCTTCCCCGCGGACGTGGACCGTCATGTCCGAGATGATCTTCCCCTGGGGCGTCAGCATGCAGGCATAGACGCCCTCTCCGGCGCCGAGCTGCTCCACGTCGTTGGTCACCACGCGGTGCAGGAAGCGCTGCCGGTCCGCGCCGGTCATGCGCAGCTTGCCGCGGCCGGAGAGGTCGCTCATGCCGGCGGCGGTCCGGACCGCGCGGTATTCGGCGGCCGCGTCCCCGTAGTGCAGCACGGCCGGCCGGCCCTGGAAGTCGCCGGCGACCGCGCCGAGATCGTCGTGGCTGATGGCCGTTTCAAGCATCTGTAGCACCGGGTGTTCGATATGCGTTATCGAAGCGGGGCGAAATACCTTAAAAAACGCTATGTATCATTGCGGGGGCACCCGGCTTCTGTCAATCTATATTTTGGGTGCGGCGGGGGCCTTTTGGGTTGACACCGCACGGGGTTTTCGTTATGGTGAACGCGTTGTTCGCGGCGTGCCTGAAGCGCCGCGCTGCCTGCCATCTCCCCATTGTTCAAACCGGAAAGGACCGCGGTGGCCGCTGTCTCGCTGGAACAACTCGTCTCCCTCTGCAAGCGCCGCGGAATCATCTACCCGGGCTCGGAAATCTACGGCGGCCTGCAGGGCCTGTACGACTACGGCCCGGTGGGCGTCGAGTTGAAGAACAACATCGTGGACTCCTGGTGGCGGCGCAACGTCTATGAGCGGGATGACATGGAGGGGCTCGACAGCGCCATCCTGATGAATCCGCTGACCTGGAAGTATTCGGGTCACGAGGAGACTTTCGTCGACCCCCTGGTGGACTGCCGCAAGTGCCAGGGTAGGTGGCGCGCCGACCAGATAGGGGACACGTGTCCCGCGTGCGGGTCCACGGACCTGACCGAGCCGCGGCCCTTCAACCTGATGTTCAAGACGCAGGTGGGTCCGGTCTCGGAAGAAGGTGCTTTTGCCTACCTGCGCCCTGAGACGGCCCAGGGCATCTTCGTCAATTTCAACAACGTATTGACCACCACGGCGCGCAAGCTGCCTTTCGGTATCGCCCAGGTGGGCAAGGGGTTCCGCAACGAGATCAATCCCCGCAACTTCCTGTTCCGTGTACGTGAGTTCGACATGCTGGAGATCGAGTTCTTCGTCCATCCCGGTACCGAGGACGAATGGCAGGACCGCTGGCTGGAGGACCGCCTCGCCTGGTGGGAACACATCGGCGTCAGCCGGGACAACATCCAGATCCTTGACGTGCCGGGGGAGGATCTCGCCCATTACTCGAAGAAGACCTATGACCTCATGTACCGGTATCCCACCCTCGGTTTTGAGGAACTGGAGGGTATCGCGAGCCGGACGGACTTCGACCTGGGCTGCCACACGCGGTACCAGGAGCAGTACGACCTCACCGCGCAGGTCGCGGAAAACCCGTCCAGCACGACACGGCTCTCGTATTTCGATCCGCAGGCGAACCGCCACTTGATCCCCTTCGTGGTCGAGCCGTCGGCGGGGGTCGGCCGGTGCCTGCTGGCCGTGCTCAGCGAAGCCTACGACGAATCCATGGTCAAGGCGCCGCCGGAGGACAAGCTGGCCGGCGTCAAGGGCGGGCTGGACGCCTTCAACGCGTCGGTCGCGAAGCACAGCAAATTGCCGGACGAAACGCGGGATTCCCTGCTGGCCTTCGGGGAGGCTATCGCCGGCGATCTGCCCGAAAATATGCCGCGCATCGACGCGCTCCTGGCCATGCCGGGCGCGGAACGGATCAAGGAAGGCAAGACGCTGCGGAACCTGTCGCAGAAGGTCATCGGCGACCACTACCGCACGGTATTGCGGCTCAGGCCCCACCTGGCCCCGGTCAAGGTGGCGATCTTCCCGCTGAAGCGGACCGACGACCGGCTCGCCTCCGCGGCCCGGGACATCCGCACGTCGCTGCAGTCCGGGGGCAGGATACGCACGGTGTACGACGATACGGGCGCCATAGGCAAGCTCTACCGGCGCCAGGACGAAATCGGCACGCCGCTCTGCGTCACGGTCGACTTCCAGACCCTCGACGACCAGGCGGTTACGGTCCGCGACCGGGATACCATGGCACAGGACCGGGTGGCCATCGGTGAATTGGAAGATTACGTAGAAGAAAAGCTGGCATCCTGAGACGGAGCTGCCCCGGCGGAAAAAGGGTCGACCCGGCGGAAAAAGGGCCGCCCCGGCGGAAAAAGGGCCGCCCCGGCGGAAAAAGGGTCGACCCGGCGGAAAAAGGGCCGCCCCGGCGGAAAAAGGGCCGCCCCGGCAGAGAACGTGACCGCCCCGGCGGCGCGAGAGACGGGAAAGGAGCAATACATGGCACGGAACGTAAACGTGGGCCTGGTAGGTTATTCGTTCATGGGCAAGGCGCACAGCCACGCCTTCAAGGACATGTCCTTCTTCTTCCCGGACGCGGACGGCGTGCCGATCATGAAGGCCATTTGCGGACGCAACGAGGAGAACGTGAAAGGCGCGGCCGCCGAGTTCGGCTGGGAAGGGTACGAGACCGACTGGAAGACGCTGATCGCCCGTGACGACATCGATCTCATCGACGTTTCGACACCGGGCGACAGCCACGCGGAGATCGCCATCGCCGCCGCCGAAGCGGGCAAGCACGTCTTTTGCGAGAAACCGCTGGCCAACAGTCTCGCGGAGGCTCGCGCCATGGCCGAAGCCGTGAACCGGGCGGGCGTGAAGAGCATGGTGGCCTACAACTATCGGAGGGTGCCCGCCGTCGCGCTGGCGAAGCGGCTCATCGAAGAAGGCCGGATCGGCCAGGTGTATCACTGGCGCGCCGTTTACCTGCAGGACTGGATCATGGACCCCGACTTCCCCCTGGTGTGGCGGCTGCAGAAGGAGAAGGCCGGCTCGGGTCCCCACGGCGACCTGAATGCCCACATTATCGACCTGGCCCGGTATCTCATCGGCGAGATCACCGAGGTGACCGGCATGCAGGAGACCTTCATCAAGGAACGTCCCATCGTGGAGGAGATCGATTCGGCCCTCGGCGCGAGCGCCGGCGGTTCCACGCGGAAGGGACCGGTGACCGTGGACGACACGACCCTGGCGCTGGCCCGGTTCGAGAACGGCGCCGTGGGTTCCTTCGAGGCCACGCGCTTCGCCGGCGGCAGGCGGAACGGAAACCGGTTCGAGATCAACGGCAGCAAGGGTTCCATCGCCTTCAACCTGGAGAAGATGAACGAGCTCCAGTACTACAACCGGGAAGACGAGGACCACGTGCAGGGCTTCCGCGAGATCATCGTGACCGAAGGCGCCCACCCCTACATGGACCGGTGGTGGCCGCCCGGTCACATCATCGGCTGGGAGCACACCTTCATTCACGAGGTGTACGATCTCATGCAGGCCATCGCCGGCTCCGACGACAACCTGCATCCGGATTTCGACGAAGGGGTAAGGGACCAGGCCGTGCTGGAAGCCGTTTCGCTGTCGGCGGAGAACGGCAGCTGGGTCCGGATCGCCGACCTGTAGTCCGGCCCGCAGGCCGCAAACCAGTGAACGCGACACCGGCGCGGGGCACCCGCCGTCTACCGGCGTCCTCCGCGCCCTACATGCCGGCTGTGAATGCCGACTATGAATGCCGGCTGTGAATGCCGGCTGTGAATGCCGACTATGAAACTGAAAGGAGCAGTCAATCATGTCTCGTCCCGTAACGCTTTTTACCGGCCAGTGGGCGGACCTCACCCTCGACACGCTTGCCGGGAAGGCGGCGAGCTGGGGGTTCGACGGTCTCGAGCTGGCCTGCTGGGGTGACCACTTCGACGTGAATCAGGGCGCCGAAAGCAAGGCGTACTGCGAGGACCGCAGGGCGCTGCTGGACAAGCACGGCCTGCAGGTGTTTTCCATCAGCAACCATCTCGCCGGCCAGGCGGTCTGCGACCTGATCGATGCCCGCCACGAGGCGATCCTGCCGCCCCATGTCTGGGGGGACGGGGACCCGGAAGGCGTGCGCCGGCGCGCGGCCGAGGAAATGAAGCAGACCGCCCGGGCCGCCGCGAACATGGGCCTCGACGTGGCCAACGGGTTCACCGGCTCGTCGATCTGGCACCTGCTCTATTCCTTCCCGCCCGTGGACCCTTCGTCCATAGATGCGGGATATGAGGACTTCGCGGCCCGCTGGAATCCGATCCTGGACGTGTTCGACGAGGTGGGCGTGAAGTTCGGTCTTGAGGTGCATCCCACGGAGATCGCCTTCGACATCTCCTCGGCGCAGCGGGCGCTGGACGCCCTGGGCAATCGCGAGGCCTTCGGATTCAACTACGACCCCAGCCACTTCGGCTACCAGGGGGTGGACTACGTCGAGTTCATCCGGACCTTCAAGGACCGCATCTACCACGTGCACATGAAGGACGTCTGGTGGTCGGAACGCCCGACCCGGGCCGGCGTCTTCGGCGGACACGTAAACTTCGGCCATTCAGACCGTTTCTGGGATTTCCGGTCCCTCGGCCGCGGCAGCATCGATTTCGAGGAGATCATCCGCGCGCTGAACGAGATCGGGTACCAGGGTCCCCTCTCCATCGAGTGGGAGGACAGCGGCATGGACCGCGAGCACGGCGCCGAGGAGGCCTGCGCCTTCACGAAGGGCGTCGACTTTCCGCCGTCCGACGTGGCCTTCGACGCCGCCTTCGCCGAAGAATGACCAATCGGCACGCGGCGACCGGGAGGGCAGGATGGGAGGACGGAACTACGTCCTGATCTGCGCCGCCGCGCTTGTCGCAGCGGCCTGCGGGTCACCGGACGACGGATCCGACGACGGGACGCAGACCTCGCGCGTCAATTCGGTGGGGCGGGAACTGCCGGCAGACGCCGCCCCGCTCAGCGAGCAGTACATCCGGCTGAGCATGCTGGAACCGTCCACCCTGGACGTGGGCATCTCCCTCTTCGACGCCCAGTTCAACGCCTTCCTCTTCGAATCCCTGCTGGTCTTCGACGAAGACATGGAGATCAGGGGCGCGGCCGCCGAGTCCTGGTCCGTGGCGGACGACCACGTGACCTGGACTTTCAGGATCCGAGCGGGCGCGAAGTGGAGCGACGGCCGGCCGGTGACCGCCCACGACTTCGAATGGTCCTTCCGCCGGTTGCTCGATCCCGCCCACGCCAATATCTTCGCCTACTTCTACTACCCGATCAAGGGCGCCCGGGCTTTCAACACGGGCCAGACGAGCGACCCGTCGACCGTCGGCGTCCGGGCCGTGGACGACCGTACGCTGGTGATCGAGACCGAAGAACCGTGTTCGCACTTTCCCTACATCCTCACCTTCTTTACCTCCGTTCCGGCGCCCCGGTGGCAGGTGGAGAAATACGGGATCAGGTGGTCCGAGCCGGAGTACTGCGTATCCAATTCCACCTGGCGCCTCGCGTCGTGGGACAAGAACGTCCGCATGACCTACGCGCTGAATCCTCATTACAACGGACCGTGGAAGGGATATCTCGAGCGCATCGAGTTCACCTTCATCCTGCCGGGCTGGCGGGGACTGCCGGCCTATGAGAACGGCGAGTTCGACCGGATCGGCGTCATGGGTCCCGATTACCATCACGCGCGCATGGACCCCGTCCTGAGCCGCGAGTTGATCACCTATCCGAACTTCGGGACGTACTATACGATTTTCAAAACGCGCGAGCCGCCCTTCGACAACATCCGGCTGCGCCAGGCCCTGGCCCACGCCATCGACCGGGAATCCATCAGCAACGTCGTGCTCGGCGGCGCCGCCACGCCGGCCTACGGCATGCTGCCGAAGGGTTTCCCGGGGTACCAGGCGGACCGGATCCGCGCATACCAGGCCTTCGATCCGGAACGGGCCCGGGAGCGGCTGGCGCAGGCCGGCTATCCCGGCGGCAAGGGGCTTCCCCCGCTCGAACTCTGGGTGCGGGGCCAGCCGCCGACGCCCGACGAATGGAACGTGGTCGTCGCTATGCAGCAGATGTTCGAGGATCATCTGGATATCGAGGTGAACCTGCGGCAGCAGTCCACCAACGCCTTCAACGCCTTCATGCGCGACCACGAGATCCCGTGGGGTTTCCTGTGGTTCAACATGGACTACCCCGACCCCAGCGACATGATCGCCGTGCCCTGGCGCTCCCAGCCCGCGGGATCGGGCCGGCAGGACTGGATACACGAGGAGTTCGACCGACTGGTGGATGCCGCCGCGCGGGAATTCAACGAGGAGAAGCGCGTCGCCATGTACCAGGAAGCCGAGGAGATCCTGGCCGAGCAGGCCGCGGGCGTGTTCCTGCACAATATGGTCAACGCGACCCTGAGCAAGCCGTGGGTCCTGGGTATCGAGGAAAACCGGTACGGCGACCGGCGGTGGAGCGGTTTCGCGCCGGCTTTCTCCACCCTGTATATCGGTGAAAACGGGCGAGCATCAGGCCGGCGGTAGGATTCGTGCTTTCGGTAGGGTTCGGGCTGTCGGTAGGGTTCAGCGCTACGGCACCGATCAGGCAAAGGGGTCCAGGTCGAATCCCGTTTCCGGCCGGATCCGTTCTGTGCCTTCGGGCCAGTCCGAGGGCCAGTCCCATCCCGGGATCCGCAGGCTTTCCGCGCGAACCCGGTGCGCCGCGGCCCGCCGGTGCACGCCGTGCGGCGCCGTACTGACCTCGGAACTGTGGAGCATGGTGGGATAGTAGAAGGTGACGCTTCCTTCGCCCGCCGTGCAGTCGATGGCCTCATGCTCGTGGCTTGCGACATAGGCCTCGGGTCCGCCCTTCAGTTCAAGCGGTCCTTCGAGGTAGGAGCCGGGGAGGACCTTCATGGCGCCGTTCTCGATGGTCTGAGGGTCCACGTTGATGCGGACGATGATGGTCTTCTGGAAGTAGTCTTCCTTCCATTCGATGTCGGCCGGCCTGATGTGTATGTGGCCGAACTGGTTCCAGTGGCCGGAAAGATCGATGTCCCGGTCCCGGGGCGGGTCTACGATGAAGAAGGTGTCCTGGTGCCATCCGATCTCCGCGTCGCCGCCGGCCACCTTGTCGAACATGGTACCGATGCTCGCGTGTTTGACCGGCTCGCCCAGGGCGCGTTCGAGCACGCTGACGATGGCGGGATGCCGGGAGAACCGGAGTCCGCCTTCGCACACGGCGTAGAGTTCCCACAGCAGCCAGACCGTGTCCTTCGATTTCCCGAGGAGCTTGTCGGTCGGCCGCCCCTTGTATTCCTCTACGCGGCTCGCCTCCGCGATGGTCCGGTCCAGCAGTCCGCGGAACGTATTCATCTCTTCCGCGGAGAAAACGCCTTCGACGGTTACGATGCCCTTCGTCTTCAGCACATCTACCGCTTCCTGCAGATCCAGCGCGTTATTACCGTTATTCATTAAGTCACTCCCCTGGCGATCCGGACGGCTAACCCGCGCCGGGCCGCTAATCCGCTCCGGACGGCTAACCCGCGCCGGGCCGCTAATCCGCTCCGGATCGTTAATCCGCGCCGGACCGCTAACGGTTCAGCCTGAGCGTTATGTCTTCCGTCTCCCAACCCAATCGTACTTCCAGGGTATCCGGATGGACCATGGACCGTTCGGCGGGAACGAACGGCAAGGCGTTGCCGTAATCGAATTTCCCGTTTCCGTTTGCGTCGCGGTAGGCTTGAAGGATATACCGGCCCGGCAGCACGTTGTCAAACCGAAAATCCCCGGGACCGTCCAGTTGGGTCTCCGATGAGGGCTCCGAGTCCCGCAACTGGTAAAGGGAGATTCCCACAGCTCCCGCCCCAGAGGGGTCTTCGTCCTCGAACCGTCCCGAAAGCGAACCGTAGCTTTCGGGATCGATGGTCGAGAAGGTGTACGCGAGCGTGTCGGGACGGTCGCCCGTGGCCTGCAGCGGCTGGTCGAACCTGTTACTGACCAGGCCGGCCAGTACGAGAATCTCGTAGTCGGTACTCAGCTGCAGCAGGGAATCGGGTTGCATCGCGGCGACCGTGGCGTCGATCCAGCGGATATCCCCGCCTGATTCCTGGCCCGTGGAATCCCGAAGGACCACGGCCCCTTCCTCCAGGGTAACGGGTTCGCTGAACGAGAACCGGAGCTCGACGGATTGCGCGACGTCCCGCGAACGATTGTCCGGATGAACTTCCAGGAGCCTCGGCGCCGGCGGGTTCTCAATGGACGACCCGGTGAATTCGGCGGTATTCTCCGTCGTGTCCATCGGCTCGGACCACGTGTTTTCCAGTCCGGTAACGGTCAGGCGATAGACCCGGTCACGGACCTGGGGCGCCGTGGTTAGCACGATGGTCGCCGGATCCGCCGGATCCTGGTACGCGGACGTGACCTCGAGGCTTTCGTCCGCTTCCACGCCGGCGATGGCATAAGCGCCCGTGTCCCGGACCATATCCTCGCGAGGCGCCTCGCTCAGGAAGACGCTCACCTCGCGCCGGTGGGACACCCGGGCGGACATTACGTGCATGGCGGCGGTATCGTTCACGGCCATCCGGAACCACATGGGACCGTCCGACATGCCCTCCTCCGACATGCCCTCCTCCGACAGGACGACGTCCCGGGTGGGCACCCCGATGGGGTCCACGCCCGCGTCGTAGAGACGGTCTCTGCCCTGGTCCAGGAAGGCGAAGAGACGGTAACGGCCGGCCGAGAGATGGGTGAAAGTAAAGGTTCCGTCCCGGCCGGCCTGGGTCAGGTAGTCCGGGGTCGTACCGGCCGGGTTGGGGTCGGGCTTACCGGCGAGGTCGTAGGCCCAGACATAGGTGTTCCTGGCGGGCTGGCCGTCGTGGACCGTCAGGCCGTTGACCTCCCCCTCTTCGATGCTGGGGCCGGTCGACAGTGCGTATACAAAGGTTGAATCCATGCGGTTGCTCCGCATGTCCCTGATGCCGGTGCCCACCGTGATGATGTAGGTTCTGTCGGCCAGCAGTGGTTCCTCGAACCGGACCGTGATCTCGTTGCCTCGCCAGTTCGGTTCGGCTACGAATTCTACGATCGGCGCGATGTACAGGTTGCCTTCGATGGAACGGGGCTGGATGCGTTCGCTGAAGGTCAGCGTCGGGGATACGTCCGGCGGCACGTGGGTCGAACCCGCCGGGGGATCGGTATCTACCACCCAGGGTGGAATACGGTCGCGCGGTCCGCCGGGCGGCATGCCTTCGCGGGCGCAGGCCACGGCGACCAGGCCGACTATGCAGGCCACGGTGAACAGGCAGGCCTTTCCGGCAAGGCCGACCTTGCCGACCAGGCCGGCCAGGCCGGCCGGAATCTTCAGCGCGGTGTGGTCCGGCGTCCCGTTCATAGATCAGGCGCGGGGATGCGCCTCATCGTACGTTTTCTTGAGGCGGTCGAGGGCGACGTGGGTATAGACCTGCGTGGTTGAAAGCCGTTCGTGGCCGAGCAGTTCCTTGACCGCCATCAGGTCCGCGCCGGCGTCGAGCAGGTGCGTGGCGGTCGTATGGCGGAGCATGTGGGGCGTCAATCCCTGCTGGCTGATCCGGAGACCGTATCTCCGCAGGATGTACTGGACCCCGCGTCCCGTCAGCCTGCGGCCGTGTTGATTCAGCAGGAGCGCCGCCGTATCTTCCCGTCCCGTTTTGATCAGCATGGGGCGGACGTCCATATAGGCTGCCAGCGCGGCCAGCGCCGGCCCTCCCAGCGGCACGATGCGTTCCCTGTCTCCCTTCCCGATCACGCGGATCCGTTCCTCCGTCATTTCGATCGCGCCGACGTCGAGACCGACGAGCTCCGACAACCGCATGCCCGCGCCGTAAAGCAGTTCAAGGATGACCACGTCCCGCAGCCCGAGCAACCGGCCGCGGTCGGGCTGGCCGAGCAGGGCTTCCACCTGGCTCTTGTCCAGGAATCGGGGCAGGTGGCGGTCCCATTTCGGCGTGGTCAGGTAGACGCAGGGGTTGGAGGAAACGATCCCTTCCCGGCATAGGTAGTGGAAGAAGGACCGCACGGCCGCGAAACGGCGCGCGATGGTCCGCCTGCTGAAGCCTTCCCGGTGCAGGTGGTGAAGGAACGCCCGCACCACGGACTTGTCGACGGATTCCGGGTCCGGCGGATCGGCGCCGCCGTCTTCGGAGAGGAAAGACTGGAACTGGCCCAGGTCGCCGGCATAGGCCGACCGGGTATGCCGGGAGTAATTACGCTCGATCTCGAGATGATCGAGAAATTCGCTGACCAGTTTCTCCATATCGGTCAAGCCTCCTGGAGGGTCTGGCCGGCCTGGCCGGTCTGGCCGGCCTGACCCGCCAGGTCTGCCTGGCCGGAAGCATCGGGCTGCGACTCGGCGGCCCGGACGCGATGCTTGCACGACGGGCACTGCAGCGCCTCACGGCCGGATCTTTCCTGTTTCTCGACCATGAGGGGATAGTCGCACCGGGGGCAGCGGCGGTCGACCGGCTTGTCCCACACCACGAAACGGCATTTGGGGTAGTTGCTGCAACCGTAGAAGTTCCGGCCCTTCTGCGACCGGCGCGCCGTGAGGAACCCGTCGCAACCTTCTTCAGGACAGTCGACCCCGAGATTGACCGGACGCGTCTCCCTGCAACGGGGATATCCGCTGCACGCCAGGAACGGGCCGTACCGGCCGGTCTTCACGACCATTTTCTCGCCGCACTTCCCGCATACTTCGTCGGTATTCAGGTCGGCGTTCTCTTCGTCGTTCATCGGCCGGGTGTTCCGGCACGCGGGAAATCCCCCACATGCCATGAACCGTCCGTTTCGGCCCCATCGGATGACCATGGCCTTGCCGCATTTCTCGCATTTCTCGTCCGTCTCCTCCGTCAGCGAGCTCTTCAACTCGGATCGCTGGGCGTTTACGGACTGCAGCCGCTCGTTGAAGGGCTGGTAGAAGTCTACCAGGGTGCCGGTCCAGTCCAGTTCTCCGGTTTCGATACGGTCCAGCGCGTCTTCCATCTTCGCGGTGAACGCCACGTCGAACAGGTCCGGGAAGGCCATGACCAGGATGCGGTTTACGGCCAGGCCGAGGTCCGTCGGCGTGAACCGGCCCGCTTTCATGGCCGCGTACTTGCGCATGCGCAGCGTGCTGATGATCTGGGCATAGGTACTCGGCCGGCCGATCTGCCGGACCTCGAGTTCCTTGACGAGACTCGCCTCGGTGTACCTGGGCGGGGGCTGGGTGAAATGCTGCCTGGGTTCGAGTTTCTCCAGGGCGAGTTTCTCGTCCTTCCGCAGCTCGGGCAGGGATTTCTCGTCGTCCTTGCCTTCCGCGTCCTCGTCGACCGGTTCTTCATAGGCCTTCAGGAATCCCGCGAAGGTCGGCACGGTGCCCGTGGCGCGGAACTGGTACTTGCCGGACCGGATGTCCACGGTGGTCACGTCGAAACGGGCCGGACGCATCTGGGACGCCACGAAGCGCAGCCAGATCAGTTCATACAGCCTGTACTGGTCCTTCGTCAGGAAGGGCTTCATCTTCTCCGGTGTGCGGTCCGCCGCCGTGGGCCGGATCGCCTCGTGGGCGTCCTGGGCGCCGGCCTTGGTCTTGAACCTGCGCGGCTTGGGGGGGACGTACTCGTCGCCGTAGACCCGGCCGATCAGGTCCCGAACGGCCGAGATCGCATCGTCCACGACCCGGGTCGAGTCGGTTCTCATGTAGGTGATCAACCCGATGGCCCCCTCGTCGCCCAGTTCGATGCCTTCGTAAAGTTGCTGGGCGATCATCATGGTCTTCTGGGTAGTGAACCGGAGACGCCGGGCCGCGTCCTGCTGCAGGGTGCTGGTGATGAAGGGCGGATACGGGTTGCGCTGCGTGCGCTTCCGCGTGATGTCCTCGATTTCAAAGGCCTTTCCGCGCAGGTCCTCGATCAGCGCCCGGGCCGACTTCTCGTCGGGCAGGTTGAACTTCTCGCCGTCCACGCGGATCAGCTTGACCGGGAATACGGCGTCCCCCTCCGACCGGAGGTGGGCCGTAATCGACCAGTATTCCTCGACCTTGAACTTCTCGATTTCCGCTTCCCGTTCGCAGATCAGCCGCAGCGCCACCGACTGAACCCGTCCCGCGCTCAATCCGCCGGTGATCGTCTTCCAGAGGAAGGGACTGACCTGGTATCCGACGAGACGGTCCATGACGCGGCGCGCCTGCTGGGCATTGACTTTCTGCATGTCGATCGACACGGGCTTGTCGATCGCCGTCCGCACCGCCCCGGGCGTGATCTCGTGGAAGAGCACCCGTCCCACTTCCTTCTTGCTGTTACCCAGTTGGCTGGCCACGTGCCAGGCGATGGCCTCGCCCTCCCGGTCGGGGTCGGTCGCGAGGTAGATCTGATCGGCCGTCCGCGCCGCGCTGCGGAGATCTTTCACGACCTTTTCCTTGCCCGGGATCGTCACGTATTCGGGCTGGAAACCGTTCTGGACGTCGACGCCCAGGCTCTTGGGCGGCAGGTCCCGGACATGGCCCACGGACGCCATGATCTCGAAATCCTTGCCCAGGTACTTCTTGATCGTACGGGCCTTGGCCGGGGACTCCACGATAACGAGTGATTTGGACATATTTGAAAGTAGTCGCGTGAAAGCAGTCGGGTGAAAGTAGTCGCGCTGGAGACGAAGGAAGGTCGGCCGTCAGTTTCCGATGATGCCCTCTTCGAGGTCGTCGGGCAGCCAGATCATGACCTGGCCGGATTCCGACTCGAGCAAGATCGGCGCGGCGATGGTTTTAATGTCATCCCGGGTGACGGAACGGGCGCCCGTCAGCATGGCCCGTTCGATGATCAGTTCCGTCTGCGTATCGGTGATCAGGCCCAGTTCGCGAAGCTCCAGCAGGTAGCCGTACGCGTCCGGCTGGATCATCAGCTGTTCCACGGCGTGCAGAATCCGGTTGGGTTTAGGCTGAAGCGGCCTGGTCGGATCGACTACGACTTCCGCCTGCGCCTGGAGACGATCGAAGAGCCAGGCGAAGGCCGTGTTGACCTCCTGCTGGGTATAGCCGTGGCCGACCAGGGTCTGGGAGACGTCGGCGATGTCGTTGAAGCGGCCTTTTTCATCCTGCATGTGCTTCATGAGGAAAACGATGATTTCCATCACTTTTTCCATGATTTTCTCCTGAAGGAATGCGAAGATGTGATTAGATCCGGGCCGAAGAACGACCCCTGGCCGTACACCGTACTTTTCGGTTTTCGCTGTCCAAATCTAAGCTTCCGGGGGGCCGCATGCAAGTTTTTTTACCGGTCCCGGACGGCGTTACGCCGCTTCGAACACCTTGCCGATTTCATCCCTGTCGAAGACCGGGAGATCGGCGATTTCACCCTTGCTCCTGATCCGGATGCCGAATCCGGAAGGTTGTACGGACCCGATCTCGGCGACCGGGATGCCGGCTTCGTCAAGGTGGGCCGCCAGGGGCTCCGCACGGTCCGGGTCCACCACGATGAGCAGGGCGCCCGACGCGATGACGCCCAGGGGATCCAGGCCGTAAAACGCGCAGAGGGCCTCCGATTCCGGCAGCACCGGAATCCGTTCCTCCTCGATGAGCATGCCGACCCCGGAAGCGACCGCGATCTCCCGCAGTCCCGACGCGAGTCCGCCCTCCGTGGGATCGTGCATGGCGTGGACCCCGCCGGTTTCCATGGCAAGGCGGGCTTCCCTCACCACGCTGAGGCCGGGTTGCCTGAGGTAACGACGGCAGGTCTCGAGAAACTCGTCGGAGAATCGCGTCCGGACCTCGTCGCTTTTTTCCATGGCGATCAGCGCCGTCGCCTCGATGGCGATTCCCTTGGTCAGGAGAATCCGGTCGCCCACCCGGGCGCCGTCGCCCGAGACATAGCCGTCGGCCGTCGTTTCCCCCAGCATCTGCCCGATCAGCAGCGGCCGGTCCAGGCCGTGGGTGATTTCGGTGTGTCCCCCGCAGAGGGTGATGCCGAGTTCCCGGCAGGCGTCGGCCAGGCCGGAGAATATGCGGTCCACCAGGCCGGCGTCGGTTTTGGCTTCCGGAAGCAGTATGGTCGAGAGGAACCACCGGGGCGCCGCACCCATGGCGGCGACGTCGTTGGCATTGATATTGACGGCGTACCAGCCGATTTCCTCGGTGGCGAAGGTGATGGGGTCGGTTTTCGAGACGAGTACGCTGGAACCGAAGGAGATGACCGCCGCGTCCCGGCCGATGCCCGGGCCCACGAGCAGTCTCGGGTCGGCGCCGGAAGCATAGCGGCGCAGGATGCGGTCCAGGTCTTCCGCGGGCAGCTTGCCGACCGGGTAATAGGGAGGCATGTCTCGCTGATTGGCGTGGGTGCGTCGATGTCCGCGCGTCGGCGGTTTATTCCCGACGCTTCCGCTGGGCGCGCAAAGCTTCTTTCAGGATCTTGCCGGGCTTGAACTTGGCTTTCCGGCGGGCCGGGACCTCGATGGTGTAGCCGGTCCGCGGATTGCGGGCCGCCGGCTTGGGGCGGGTATTCCTGATCTCCAGCGCGCCGAATCCCCTGATCTCGATCCGGTTGCCTTCGACCAGGTTCTCCCGCATGATTTCGAAGAGCGCATCGATGACGGGGTAAATCTGCGTCTTTTTCAATCCCAGCGTCTCGCTGATTTCATTGACCAGTTCTCTGCGCGTTGTCGTCATGAAGGTTCCTCGGTCCGTTACCCTTCGTTTCCGCCGGATGGATAGGGCCGGCCGTACATTCGGTGCAGCTTGTCCACGTTCTCCTGGTCGATGGAGTTGACCTGGCCGAGCATGCGCGCCACGAGGGCGATCTGTGCGCAGTGCTCCATGGTTTCCATCTTGTGATAGGCCGAAACGATGTCCGGCCCCAGGGTCAGCGCGCCGTGGTTTTCCAGCAGGACCGCGTCGTGGTTCCGTACGAATCCCCGGAGCGATTCGACCAGTTCCATGGTTCCCGGCGTCCCGTAGGGCGCGATGGGTACGAAACCCAGGGAGACGATCACCTCGGGCAGCAGGGCGTCGGGCAGATGCACACCGGCCACCGAGAAACCCGTCGCGGCCGGGGGATGGGCGTGGGCCACGGCGTGCACGTCCGGACGCTCCCGGTACACCATAAGGTGCATCTTCATCTCTGACGACGGCTCGTGCTTCCCCGAGATCACCGCGCCGTCGTAGTCGACGATCACGAATTTGTCCCGGTCCAGGAAACCCTTGCTCACCCCGGTCATCGTGATCAGCAAACGGTCCTCGGACAGTCGAACGCTTAAGTTCCCGTCGTTCGAGGCTACGTATCCCCGGTCATACATCCGCTTGCCGACGTGGATTACGTCGGATACGACTTGCTCAAGTTGCAAAATCACGTTGTTCCGGTTGAAAGATTGCGGATTGCGGTGGTACGGTTCGAATATATCGGGCCCGCCGTCCCCTTACAAGTATTATTATTTCCATAAGTTATAAGCAAGTTACAAGCCGGAGATCTACAGGCCGGACTGCACGATTCGCGCCACGTCGGAGATGCGGTGCCGCGCCACGCCCCGCATATCGATCCGGACCCGGTCCCTGCCGCATTCGGCCAGCAGTGGCGGGGTTCCCTTCAACCACCGGGCCGCCAGGCCGCCGGGATCGCCGCCCGGCGGGCGTATGGATACGGCGTAACCGGACAACCCATCGGCGGGGAGGCGGTACGCCGTGAGATACGAACGGCTTTCGATCACGTCACACGCTCCGCGAAGCCGGCCGTCTTCCGCCAGGCGTTCGAACAGCAATCGGGCGCGGGCGCCTACCTCCTCCACAGACGCGGCCAGCGTGTGGGCCGCCGGATGGCACGCGAGGTCGCAGGAGCCTTCGGCCAGTTCCGCCAGCCGCGCGTCGAATCCCGCTCTCACGTGATGGGAGGCCCGTGCCGCGGGCCAGGTGTCGTGCGATTTCAGTCGCGCGATGATCTTTCGCGTCCCGATCAGCAGTCCGCAGGACGGGCCGCCGATCAGGCCGCCACCGGCCGCGATGGTCAGTGGCGTGCCGGACCGCACGGCATCGGAAACCGAGCTCCTGGCCGCGAAGGGGGCGGAAGTGACCGGGCGCAACGTTGAATCGCCGGCCAGGCGAAGCACCGTGGCGCCGGACTCCGCTCCGGCCCGGACGATTTCCTCCAGCGCCGCTTCTTCGGTGAAACCTCGAAGGGCGCAGGTGGACGGACGCGCGGTGACGATCAGTGCGGTCCGGTCTCCCGCCGCACGCCGGTAGTCGGCCAGGCGCGTCTTGTTGGTTGCACCGGTCTCGACCATCGTGGCGCCGGCAAGCGCGCAGAGCGACAGCGGGTTCACGGGCCGATCCTCGTAAGGCGCGTCGATCAATCCCGCCTGGCTGCGGCCGATGACCACTTCCGCCCGTCCCGCGAGCGCGCGGACCGCCAGGAGGAAGGCGTCGGCGACGGACCGGCAGACCAGTACGTCTTCGGCGCCGGTCAATTCGCGCATGAGGCCGGCGGTTCGGCCGGACTCCTCGTAAGCCGCGAGGGTAAGGGCCAGCCCTGCGGCTCTCCCGGCGGCCGTTCCGGCGCAGGGGGCCCGCGCGAGCGGATGGAAGAGGATGCCGGAGGCGTTGATCAGCGCCCCGCTCGCCGAATGGGCTTTATCCTCCAGGCGCGCGGCGGCCCTTTCGGCGAAGTGCTCCGGCGCGAATCCGTCCGCTTCCGAGAGTTCGCTGGCTTCCGCGTATCCGTCCGCTTCCTTCTCCGTGGGACGAAGCCGGATCCGGTCCCGTGCGTCGCGCAGCACCTTCCGGATCGCGGCGTCGATCTGCCCGTCCTCGAAACGTCCGCGCAGCGCCTCGATGCGGGATTCGCCTTGCACCAGGCGCACGGAAGGCAGGCGGGCAAACTGGCGCTGCAGCGCTTCCCGGTCGGCTTTCATCGGTCCCTGCCCTCCCGGTTCACCGCATCGAGTGCGGCTTCCGTGTATCGGCCGGTCAGGCGGTCGCCATCGGCGCGCAGCGTCCGGATTTCTCGCGCGAGCCGGTCCAGGTCGGCGGGACGGTCCACGTCGTGCCAGGCCGGGAGTTCATGGCATGAAAAACCATTTGCCCGGATGGCCGCCCGGGTCTGCCGCAATACGCGGCCGGTGCCCCAGTGTATCGATTCGAACAGTCGGTCGTACCGGCCGTCGACGTTTCTCCTGCCGCCCGGACCGCCCGGTCCACTCAGTCCGATCAGGTAATAACCTCCATCGTCGGCGGGTCCGAGCACGACGTCGTACCGGTCCAGCGCTTCGAAAGCCTCTTCGATGTAATCCTGGGGGAGGAGCGGGCTGTCACCACCCAGCGCGACGGTCTTTTCCCATCCGTCCTGCCGAAAGGCCGTGAAGGCGTTCGACAACCGTTCCCCGAGATGGCTGCCTCTCTGACAGAGCCAGTTCACGTCGGGATCGTCCGGACAGCCCGGACAGCCCAGGGCGGAAACGAGTTCCGCCCGTCCGTCGTCGGGCGTCCAGGCCACGAAGAGGGAAGCGACCGCGGTCCGCTGTGCCAGGTGCAGCGTGTCCAGGATGAAGGCGCGGTATAGCTCCGCGGCCTCGTCCATCGTTACTCGTGGCGTCAACCGGGTTTTCACGGTCCCGGGTCTCGGGGCTTTCATAAACAGGACGAGGGCGTTCGACATGGGCATGTGCCGATCGGGAGGCTGTGGGGAAGGCCTGGTCCGCCCGGAAGGCGGCAAGGCGTTTCCCCGGGTCCCATGCATACTACCGGCCGGCCGACGGCGTGTCAATTAAAACGCTTATTTATCAACTATTTAACTCGTCTTCAATCCGCTCGGAATCAACAATAAGCCTTGACATGAAGGCCGGCTGATCTTTATTTTCGGCGTTTCCTACCGGCACGCCGGATCACCCGATTCGGCGGACCCAGGCGGAATCAAAGGCTTGCCGTGCGGACCGAAGCCGGCAAAGAGACGCTAAGCGACGGTGTGCGGACCGAAGCCCGGCAGAGAGGCGTTGTGCGATGCCGCCGGGACGGATCCATGGAAGATGGTTATGTGGGATGAAGTCAAGGCAGTCATCGCATCGAACCAGTCCTTCGTGATCTCCAGCCACGTCAATCCCGACGGGGATTCGATCGGGTCGGCACTGGGGGTCTGCGAATGCCTGAAAGCGCTGGGGAAGGACGTTGTCGTCGCCATGAACGACGCCATACCCGCCGCCTATACCTGGCTGGACCCCGAAGAGGAAATCCTCGCGCCCGCTCAGGAGAATGAGATGGAGCGCCTCGCCGCCGCGGACGTGGTCGTAATCGTGGACGCCAACAGCTGGGACAGGCTGGGGCGGCTGCGAAAGCCGCTGGAGGAATCGGCGGCGGTCAAGATCGTGATCGACCACCATCCCTACGCTGAACTGATCACGCCTTTGTCTGTGATCGACACGAAGGCGTCCTCGACGGCTGAACTGGTTTACGACCTGATCGACTCGATCGGCGCGCCGCTCACGTCGAGGGCGGCGGACGCGCTGTACACGGGCATCCTGACCGATACCGTGTCGTTCCGCTTCGCCAGGAGCGCGCCGTGCGCCCATATCGTCGCGGCCAAACTCCTTTCCAAGGGCGTCGACCCGTCCCGGGTCTACGACCAGATCTACAACCGGAACACCGGCGCCCGTACCCGGCTCATGGGCCGCGCGCTCTCCAATATACAGTTTACCGGTAGTGGCCGCGTCGCCTGGCTGACCGTTACCCGATCCATGATAGCAGAAACCGGCGCCCGGTCCTCGGACACGAGCGGGTTCGTGGACGTGACCATGACCATCGCCGGTGTCGAAATCGGGATCATATTCGTGGAAGGCAGGGAAGGTACGGTACAGATCAGCTTGCGGTCCCGGCCGGAAATCGACGTCAACCAGGTCGCCGTGGCCCTGGGCGGCGGCGGCCACAAGAACGCCGCAGGCGTGACATTAAACGGTACGCTGGAAGAAGCCGTCCGGACCGTGACGGAAGCGGCAGTCGAAGCGTTGTAATTCGTCGGCCGTCGCACCCCACCGCATGATGCTCATTACGCGAAAAACCCGGTTCTCGGCGGCCCACCTGTGCCGCAACCCGGGATGGACGGAGGAGAGGAACCGGCGGGTTTACGGTTCCTGCGCCGTCGGCACAGTCCACGGTCACGACTACGAGGCCGAATTCACCTTCGGTGGGCCGGTCGATCCCCGGACCGGCGTGGTCCTGAACCTGACCGAGGTCAAGCAGCACCTGCGCGCCGTGATCGAACCGCTGGACCTGAGCCACCTGAATTACGACCACGGCGCCCTGGGAGGTCCGGCGCCGACCAGCGAAAGGCTCGTCCGGTACCTCTGGAACGCGCTGGAAAGCGGTACCGGGCCATGCGTACTCAAACGCGTCCTGCTGCGCGAGAGCCGCGCGAGAAACATCGCATACACCGGAGACGACAGCATGGTCCACGTCACGAGAAGCGTCGAGTTCAACGCCGCCCACCGCCTGCACAGTATAAGGTTGAGCGACGAAGAAAACGTGCGTATATTCGGAAAGTGCAACAACCCCCACGGCCACGGACACAACTATGAGCTGGAGGTGACGGTCCGCGGCCCGGTGGACGAGAAGACCGGGACGGTCATCGACATGGGGCGTTTCGATGACGTCCTGCAGAAGGAAGTCGTGGATCGCTACGACCATCGGCACCTGAACCGGGACCTGGAGGAATTCAGGACGGTCAATCCGACTTCGGAGGAACTGCTCAGGGTGATCTGGAAGCGGCTCCTTCCATTCTTCGATACCCCTTCGCTCTACCGGATTCGCCTGGTGGAGACGTCCAAGAACGCTTTCGATTACTATGGCGAGGAGGACCGGTGACCACGATGGACCCGATCGAGGGATTGACGAGGTCGCTGCTCGCGGAGATCGGCGAGGACCCGGACCGGGACGGTCTCAGGCGCACGCCCCTCCGCGTGGCGCAGTCCCTGCGGTTTCTGACCCAGGGTTATGAAAAAAGCATTGAATCCGTCATCAACGGCGCTATCTATGAAGAGGATTACGACGAGATGGTGCTGGTGAAGGACATCGAGTTCTTTTCGCTGTGCGAGCACCACCTGCTGCCCTTCTTCGGCCAGTGCCATATCGCATACATTCCCAACGGCAAAATCATCGGGCTGGGCAAGATCCCCCGCATCGTGGACGTCTTTTCACGGCGGCTCCAGTTGCAGGAACGCCTGACCTCCCAGATCGCCCAGACCCTGCAGGCCTGGCTCGATCCCCTGGGGGTGGCCGTTGTCATGGAAGCCGGCCACTTGTGCATGATGATGCGCGGCGTGGAGAAACAGCACTCCAAGGCGACGACGAGCGCCATGCTCGGCGTGTTCAGGGACGATCGCAGTACCCGGATGGAATTCCTCGACCTGACCCGGTCGTAGCGTTGGGCGCATGGAGGCGACCGATGAACAAAGACCAGCTCGTTGAACGGCTCGCGGCCGTGCTTGGCCGGGAGAACGTCATCGACGCGCCGGACCAGTTGATCGTCTACGAATGCGACGGGCTGACCATCGACCGGAACGTCCCGCACGCGGTCGTCTACCCCACCACGACGGAGGACGTCGCCGCCGTGGTCCGGATTCTTCATGAAGCGCGGATCCCCTTCGTGGCGCGCGGCGCGGGCACCGGCCTGAGCGGCGGGAGCCTGCCGCCCGACGGCGGGGTCATGATCGCGCTGACCAAAATGAACCGCATCGTGGAGGTCGACTTCCGCAACCAGCGGGCGCTGGTGGAAGCCGGCGTGGTCAACCTGCACCTGTCGAAGGAGACCGGAAAGCAGGGCTATCATTTCGTGCCGGATCCCTCGAGCCAGTACGCCTGTACCATCGGAGGAAACATCGCCGAGAACTCGGGCGGTCCGCACACCCTGAAGTACGGGGTCACGACCAACCACACCCTGGGCGTGGAAGTGGTTCTGCCGGACGGGCGGATCACCTGGTTCGGCGGCAAGGCGGAAGACGCCGTGGGTTACGACCTGCGCGGTCTCCTGATCGGATCCGAGGGCATGCTGGGCATCGTCACGCGGGCGTGGGTCAAGCTGACCCGCCTGCCCCAGGCCTGGCGGACGTTTCTGGTGGTGTTCGACCAGGTGGAAGACGCATCGCGCGCCGTCGCCGGCGTCGTCGCCCGCGGGATCGTCCCGTCGGCCCTCGAGATGATCGACAGGGTCGCCATCGGCGCCATCGAGGCGGCCTACCATTTCGGATTCCCCCTGGACGCCGAAGCCGTGCTGATCATCGAACTCGAGGGGCACGAGGCGGGCCTGGACACCCAGGCCGGAGCGGTGGCCGAGGTCTGCCGGGAGAATCGGGCCCGCGATATCCGCACCGCGGAGGACGACAAGGAACGGGCCCTGCTTTGGATGAGCCGCAAGCGGGCCTTCGGCGCCATGGGGCGGCTGAGTCCCAGCTACTACGTGCAGGACGGCGTGGTTCCGCGCACGAAGATCCCGGACATCATGCGGGTCATCCAGGAGACGGCCGGGAAGTACGAACTGCTGATCGGAAACGTCTTCCACGCGGGAGACGGCAACATCCATCCCTGTATCGCGTACGACGACCGGGACGAGGAGCAGGCGCGGAAGACCGTGGAGGCCAGTAACGAGATCCTGCGGGCCTGCGTCGACCTGGGCGGGTCCATCACCGGGGAACACGGTATCGGGTACGAAAAGGTCGACCTGATGCCCCTGATCTTCAATGAAACGGATATCGAGGCCATGGAGACGGTCAAGACGGTGTTCGACGAGGAAAACCTCAGCAATCCCGGCAAGATGTTTCCCACGAACCGCTCCTGCATCGGATGCGGCACGGCGGAGCTGAAGTACACCAACCGGCAGGCGGCGCTGCTGTAGACGCGAAGGCAGACAGGTTCACCCATGCCCGATGAGGTGCTGCACAGCAGGCTCGGATCCCTCGTGGACGGCTATGGCCCGGCGACCCCGGAAGCGCTGGCCTCCCATGCCGTGGAAGGCGTCGTGCCCTCGGCCGTCGTAGCCCCGGGGAGCGTGGAATCGCTCGCGGCCACCGTGCAGATGGCCTCCGAACTGGGTTACGCCGTCATTCCGCGGGGCGGCGGCACCAGGATGGACTTCGGCCTTCCGCCATCCCGCGCGGATATCGTGGTGTCCCTGGAACGCCTGAACCGGATCGTCGCGCACGAGCCCGCGGACCAGACGGCCACGGTGGAAGCCGGCATCACCATGGCCGGACTGCAGGCCGGGCTGGGGAAACGAGGCCAGTATCTGCCGCTGGACCCGCCCCACGGCGACGCGGGGACCCTGGGCGGCGTGCTCGCCACTAACGCCTCGGGCGTGCTCCGGACTTCTTTCGGCACGGCCCGGGACCTGGTCATCGGCGCCCGGGTGGTCCAGGCGGACGGCACCGTCGTCCGGTCCGGGGGGCAGGTCGTCAAGAACGTGGCGGGTTACGACCTGAACAAGATGTACATCGGTTCCCTCGGCACGCTCGGCATCCTGGCGGAAGTGAACCTGAAGCTGCAGCCCCTGCCGGCCGCGGGAAGGCTGCTCATCGGGACCATGGCGGGGATCGGGGAGGCGGCCGAATGCGCCTTCCGGATCATGGATTCGGAGGTCATGCCCTCCTTCCTGGAAGTGGCCAGTCCCGCAACCCGCGCTCTCCTCACCGGGGAGGCCGATCACGACTTCGCGGTCGTCGCGGGCATGATCGGTACGGATGAGACGGTGGACTGGCAGGCCGGGGAATGCGAGCGGCTGTTCCGGGATTCGGGAACGGACGCCGTCATCCACGTGGACGGAGACGGATACGACCGGGTGCTGGAAGCGCTGCGGGCTTATCCGGGAGGCGGCCTCCTGCCGCCGGGCATGGGCCCTGGCGTGACCTGCCGGGCCGGCGTCACGCCAGACGGAGTGGAAGCGCTCTTCCGCCTGGCGAACGAAGGCTGCCGGCGCCTGTCCATCGGCTGCGGCCTGCTCTCTCATTTCGCGAGCGGTCACGTGGCCTTCGTCTTCTACCGGGACGGGACGTTCCGGGATTCGGATTACGATGGACTGGCGAGCCTGATCGAGGACCTGCGGAGCGCTTCGGAAGAACAGGGCGCCTTCGTGGTGGAACACGCCCCCGCGGCCCTGAAGGAACGGGTCGGCGTATGGGGTTCGACCCGCGGGAACCGGCACATCATGGAAATGCTCAAAAACCGGTTCGACCCGAAGGGCACGTTGAATCCCGGCCGGTTCGTCGACGGCATCTGACGAGACACGCCGTCGCGGGAAACGCGGCCCCGGGATACGCGACCCCGGGAAACGCGGCCCCGGGACACGACACCTGTCGGCTGACATAACGGAGGACCCACATGAAACTGCCCGCATTCAGGGAGATACGTCAGCGGTTCGAAGCGCCTTTCGTCGAGGACATCGCCGGAACGGCCGAAGGGGAGGTCTCCCGCATGATCGAGGAGACGGGACTGCGCGCCGGGTCCACGGTGGCCGTCGCCACCGGCAGCCGGGGAATCGGGAACATCGCGACCATCGTGAAGAGCGTCGTCGCCGCGCTGGCAAAGGCCGGCCTGAAACCCTTTGTCGTACCGGCCATGGGCAGCCACGGCGGGGCGACATCGGAAGGCCAGCGCCGGGTACTGGAGAACTACGGGATCCACGAGGCGGCGACCGGGTGTCCCATCCGCTCGGACATCGAGCCGGCGAGTCTCGGCGAGACCGCGGACGGGCTTCCGGTCTACCTGGACCGAAACGCCCTCGGCGCGGACCACATCGTGGTGGTCAACCGCGTGAAGCCCCACACGGACTTCAAGGGCTCGGTCGGCAGCGGCCTCATGAAGATGCTGGCCATTGGCCTGGGCAAGCAGAAAGGCGCCAGCTACTATCACGGCGCGGTCTTCGAATACGGGTTCGAACACATGATCTCGACCGTGTCGCGGCACGTGCTCGAGCACGCGCCCGTGGCCTTCGGGCTGGCCATCATCGAGAACGCCTACGACCAGACCGCGCACCTCATCGGCGTCCCGGCAGGTGTCCTGCAGGAGGAAGAACGGCGGCTGTTCCAGGAGGCGCAGCGCCTCATGCCCCGCCTTCCGTCCGACGACATCGACATCCTGATCGTCGACGAGATGGGCAAGAACATCAGCGGGACGGGGATGGACACGAACATCATCGGCCGGCGCATGCAGAACTTCGAGACCGAGCCCGCGATCCCGCGGATCCTGCGGATCGTCGTCCGCGACCTCACGCCCGAGAGCGAGGGCAACGCGGTGGGCATCGGGCTGGCCGATTTCACCACCCGCCGCCTGGTGGACAAGATCAATCACCAATACACCTACGTCAATTCCATCACGGGCATGAGTCCGCAGAAATCCCGCATCCCCGTGTTCCTCGACACGGACCGCGATGTCATCGAGGCCGCCTTCTCAACCATCGGCATGAAACCGCCCGGCGAGGGACGCGCCGTCCGCATCCGGAACACGCTCTCCCTCGGGCGCGTCGCGGTTTCCGAGGCCCTGTCCGACGAACTGGCCGGCCGGGAGGACATCGAAATCACGGACCGCCGCGGTCCGCTGGAGTTCGACGATCAGGGTACCCTGGCGGCCCTGCCCGGCTGACGCGGCCCTTGCGGGTTGACACCGGTAACCATGGCCAAGCGGCCCTGCCCGGCCGACGCGGCGCCCCCTGCCCGCCTGTTTTTTGTTGACAAATTTACAATTTTATGTATTTTACTAAACTTGCCGGTTTTACGGCAGCGTGTGCCGGACCGCCTGGGCCGCCCGGAACGTACGAACGGGCGGGGGAATCCGGTTAAGTGGGGACGGAAACGGCCCCGATGTCAAACAGATAAACAGGAGTTGTCACAGCACGTGAGTACTATAACGAAAACCCATTCGGCGGCGACGGAAGACCGGTCTCTCGACCTCTACCTGCAGGAGATCGGCAACGTGCCGCTTCTGATGGCCGAAGAGGAAACCGAACTGGCCCGGTCGGTCAGGGCCGGCGACCAGAAGGCGCTGGAGAAGCTTACGTCGTCCAATCTCCGGTTCGTGGTCAGCGTGGCCAAGCAGTACCAGAACCAGGGCCTTTCCCTGTCCGACCTGATCAACGAAGGCAATATCGGGCTGATCAAGGCGGCCAAGCGGTTCGACGAGACCAAGGGCTTCAAGTTCATTTCCTACGCAGTCTGGTGGATCCGGCAGTCCATTCTACAGGCGCTCGCCGAGCAGTCCCGCATCGTGCGGCTTCCCCTGAGCCGGGTCGGCACGCTTCACAGGATCGGTCGGCTGTCCAGTGAGTTCGAGCAGGAGTTCGGACGCGAGCCCAGCACCGAGGAGATTGCCGAGGAGCTGGACATGAATCCCGTCGACGTGAAGGACACGATGCGCATCGCGAGCCGTCACGTTTCGCTGGACGCGCCGCTCAAGGCGGGTGAAGACAACCGGTTGCTGGACCTCATCGAGGACGACGACCAGGATTCGCCGGACGAGGCGCTCATGGTGGATGCGCTCAAAGATGAGATCTTCAGGGCGCTCGGGTCCCTGACCAAGCGGGAAGCGGCCGTGATCGCGTTGTATTACGGCATAAACATGGAAAGATCCTATACCCTCGAGGAGATCGGGACGCGGTTCAGTCTCACGAGGGAGCGCGTGCGCCAGATCAAGGAAAAAGCGCTGCGCAGGCTTCGCCACGTCTCCAGGAGCCAGAAGCTCCGGGCCTATCTGAACTGATCGATCCCCATCTCCGGCGCGGCGGGATCCACCCCGGACACCCCGCCGCATATCCGCCCGCGGCAGCGACATACCCGCCGCCGGGACGCGGAGAACGGCATGTTGCGACGCAAGTTCGTCTCATTCGTACATCTGCCGGCCAACGCCCGGGACGAAGCCCGGGAGTACGGCTTCTTTCCGGTCCTGGCCGGCCTCGCCGTCCTGATGCTGCTGATGCTGGCCGGATGGCATATCGGTGCGTCCTACCTGACGACCCTGCTGCACGACGGCGCCCTGACGGAACGGGAGCGGGAGAACAACCGGTTGCGGGAGCAGTTGAGCGCCCTGCATGCGTTGGACGGTACGATCGAATCGCGGATTGAGAATCTGTCGGAACGGGCGGCGGATATCGACAAGATCGTCCGCGGTCCCGACGCGCCCGGTCCGCTCGGTCCGCTTGGTTCGCTTGGTCCGCATGGACCGGCTGCCGGCGCCGACGATTCCCCGCCGGCCCAGGCATCCATCGAGTGGACCGAATCGCCCGCCGCGGCCATCGGCAGGATCGGCGGCCGAATCGACCAGTTACTGGACGAAACCCGCGGAGAGCTGGCCAGCCTGCGGTCCGTCGAAGCGGCATCCAGGAACGACGAAGCCTACTGGCGCGGCATCCCCATCATCTCACCCGTGCAAGGTCCGGTTTCGAGACCTTTCGGTACGTCGAGGAACCTGCTGAGCGACGAGGTGCGGGTACACGGCGGGTTGGACATCGCCGCGAACAAGGACGAGCCGGTGCGGGCCACTGCATACGGCGTGGTGTCGCGGACCGGCGTGAACGCGAGCCTCGGCAGGTACGTGGACATCAACCATCAGAACGGGTACGTCACGCGTTACGGCCACCTCTCCCAGGTACTCGTCCAAAGGCGGCAACGGGTGGAACGTGGTGAGATCATCGGACTGGTCGGAATGACCGGAAAGACCAGCGGCTACCACATACATTACGAGGTCCACCACGAAGGCCGCATCCTCGATCCGTCGACCTGGTTCTTCCCGGAAAGGGGCCTGTGAGCCGGCGTCCGGATGACGGAAAAACCTCAAAAAAAGTTTGACACGCGGCGCGGTACGCTACATTTTACGTCACATATAGTCGCGATAAGTAGTTTAATCGCATAGACTAAGATTTGTTTGGCAACTATTTCGCCGGACAATAGTTTCGGGAATTGAAGTTTTGATTAAACGCCGAATGCCGACCGGGCTGCTGGTCTTGCACTTCGGGGATAGAACAGTTCGTATATCCGGACTGCCGATCGCCGTCATGCTGGGCACGCTGGTCATGGTAACGGGTGTCGTGTACGCCGGTGCGCGGTCATGGCTTGCCGAATACCGACACGGCAGCATGCACGAAGAGATCAGGATCCTGGAGCAGTCCAGCCAGTCGAACAAGGCCAGGCTGGAATCGCTCATCGCCTCGGAAGAGACCGCCCGGCTCATCGCGGGACTTCCAAGCATCCATCCGGATATCCGCCAGGTGGGTGTGGGTGGACCGGCCCCGTCGCCGGATCCGGGATTCGAGCCCGATTCGCCCTATTACCGGGCTACCAGGCTGCATTCCGAGATGGAGACTTCCCGGCGCAGATCGAGTCTTTCGCTCAGGAGCATGGAGGACATCGAGCAGCAGATCCGCGAGGTCGACGACCGCTGGCAATTCGTTCCCTCGATTACTCCGGCGACCGGCGTGATTACCAGCCGGTACGGCCTGCGGACCGACCCCTTCACCGGTCTCTACACCATGCACCACGGGATAGATATCGCCGCGGCCCCCGGGACCCCGGTCAAGTCACCGGCCGGTGGCGTCGTGGCCAGGACCGGCGTGGACCCCCGGTACGGCCTGTACCTCGACGTGGACCACCTGAACGGATACAAGACCCGCTTCGGTCATCTTTCCGCCATCCTGGTGAAGAAAGGCGCGGAACTTAAGCGCGGAGATATCATCGGCCGTGTGGGCATGACCGGGCGAACCACGGGAAACCACCTGCACTACGAGGTCCATAAGGACCACAGGCGCGTTAATCCCATGCAGTACATCCGGTCGGAGAACGGCTGCTGATCCATTACGACCGTTAAACAGCATCAGAGAGGCAGGGGCTTCGTATAATCCCTGCCTTTTTCATTTCTGTGCCGCCTGTCCATGCCGCCGCGTCCTCCGGGCGTCTCCCCTGTCTCGTCGGCATTCCAGCCATACCCCGAATACGGCGTGATTACGGCCCGGACTTCCATCGAGTGAGGGTCCGTTCGATGTTCAGACAGGATTACATCATGAGGACGATCCGCGTTTTCATCGATGCGCTGATCCTGTTGATCCGGGCACGCCGCGACCAGGACTATCACCGGGCGCGTTCGATCATTGCCCAGACCTGGGAGGACATCTTCGGCCTGTCGACGGCGTCCGTCATGGCGCTGTCGGAACGCACCCTGCTCTCCATGTTGATGAAACGGAGCGGCGGAGCCGTGGACACCGCCCTCATGGCCGCGCGCCTGTTCAAGGAGGACGGCACGCTGGCCGTGGCCGACGGGCAGGAGGAGGACGGCCGCCGCCTGTACCTGAAGGCCCTCCACTGCTACCTGGAAATCGCCGTGGAGCCGTCCATCGGCACGGAGGACTTTCGCTGGATCAGCGAAGACATCAGTACCACCGGTCTCGTTACGGATCCCCACGAAGCGATCGGCGAGCTGCTCGATCTTCTCGGGAACGAGCAACTGCCCGTGTCGACTTCGATGCTGCTGTTTGCCTACTACGAAAGGTACGGCCGGTACGCCCGCGCCGAGGACGTCCTGTTTCACGCCATGGACGATCACCCGGCCGAGTCCGAATTCGCCCGGCTTGGAATGGCGTTCTACGAACGGCTCGAATCCGCGGAGGACGACCGCCTGGAACGGGGCGGACTGCCCCGCGACGAAGTGCGCGAAGGAAGGGCACAGCTGAGCCGTCGGATACGCCGCGCAGGGCATGTTTTTGATTGACGGTATCATGCCGGACTTATAGATTAGCGGAATCTAAAAAAGCGCGAAAGTACACGGGGATTCATGGTGGCGGTCAGCCTAGTCAGCTTGGACAGCATGGACAGCACGGAAAGCACGGAACGCACGGCCAACGCAGTTCTCGAGCCGCCCGCGGCGTCCGCCGCGACACAGGCGCGGTCCCTGTACGTGGAGACCTACGGCTGCCAGATGAACAAGGCGGATTCCGAGCTGATCGTGGGGCTGCTCGCCCGCGAGGGCTATCGGGTCACCGACCGGGTCGACCGGGCGGACGTGATCCTGGTGAATACCTGCGCCATCCGCGAGAACGCGGAGCAGCGGGTACTCGGGCGCATGTCCGAACTGAACCGGTTCAAGACGGCCAACCCCGACCTGATCCTGGGACTCTGCGGGTGCATGTCCCAGCACCTCGGCGACCGGATCATCGAGCGCGCGCCGTACATCGACCTGGTCGCGGGTCCCGACAGCTACCGGCGCCTGCCGGACATGCTCCGCGCGCTGGACGCGGGAAGCGAACCGGCCCTGAGCCTGACCTGGGACCGGGCGGAACACTATCTCGACATCGACCCCGTCCGGGAAGCCGGCGTAAACGGCTGGGTCACGATCATGCGCGGCTGCGACAAGATGTGCTCCTTCTGCATCGTGCCCTTCGTGCGCGGCCGGGAGCGCAGCACGCCCCACGGCGAAGTGGTCCGCCAGGTCGAGCGACTCGCGGCGGAAGGCTACCGGGAAGTGACCCTGCTCGGGCAGACGGTGAATAAGTACCGGGACGGCGAGGTGGATTTCGCGGACCTGCTTTCCAGGACGGCGGAAGTCGACGGCATCGAGCGCATCCGGTTCACGTCGCCCCACCCGGCGCATTTTCCGGACCGGTTGATCGAGGCCATGGCGGCTTCCCCGAAGATCTGTCCCCACACGCACCTTCCGCTGCAGTCCGGCGCGCCTGAGACCCTGTCCCGCATGCGCAGGGACTATACCCCGGAAGTGTTTCTCGACGTCGTCCGGCGGCTCCGGGAGCGCATTCCCGGGATCGCTTTGACGACGGATATCATCGTGGGCTTCTGCGGGGAGACCGAGGAAGAGTTCGAGGCGACCCGCGAGATGATGCGGACCGTGCGGTTCGACAGCGCCTTCATGTTCAAGTATTCGCCCAGGCCCGGGACCGCTTCCCACAAACGCCTGGCCGACGACGTGCCGGAAGAAGTGAAGGGCCGGCGCCTGACGGACGTCATCGAGATGCAGAAGTCGATTTCCGAGACCCGGAACCGCGCGTACCGGGGAAAGACCGTAAACGTGCTCGTCGAGGGCCGGTCCAGGCGGGACGCCGACAAGCTCTTCGGCAAGACGGACGCCTTCAAGACGGTCGTTTTCCCGGAGCGGGAGGGCATCGAAACCAACATGATCGTGCCCGTGCGCGTGAGCGGTTCAACGCCATTTACGCTGTTCGGAGACGTCGTGGCGACGGCGTAGCCCGGCTGGGTGAGCGCGCCGGCGACGCTTCCCCGGATTCCTGGCAATGCCCGGATTCCTGGCGCCGGCCGGCAGCAGATACGCACAGGGAGAGGCATTGAAATGAAACCAACCAAACCGGAAGCGGATTCTAGCCCGGAAGCGCATTCGTACCCCGAAGCGGATTCGAACCCGGATACGGAAAGTGCCGGCTCCGGCCTTTCCCGCCGGAGTTTTATCGGGAAAATAGCAGGCGGCGCCCTGGCCGGAGTGGCCGGCACCGCGATTCTCAACAGTTGTGCGGATCCATCCCCAAAGGAGAGTACCATGTCATTCACGCTGCCCGATCTGCCCTACGCCCACGACGCGCTCGAGCCCCACATCGACGCGCGCACCATGGAAATCCATCACGGCAAGCACCACAACACCTACATCACCAATCTGAACAACGCCCTGGCGGACCACGGCGACCTGGCCGGCAAGAGCCTGGACGAACTGCTGGCGGACAACTGCGCCATCGTGCCGGACGCCATAAAGACCGCCGTGCGCAACAACGGCGGCGGCCACGCCAACCACACGCAGTTCTGGACGATCATGAGCGGCAGCGGCGGCGGGAATCCCACGGGGAATCTGGCCGCGGCGATCAACAGCACCTTCGGCGGTCTCGACGCGATGAAGGAGCAGTTCGCGGCCGCGGGCGCGACACGCTTCGGATCAGGCTGGGCCTGGCTCGCGAAGGACGGGGCGGGCAACCTCGAGGTCTACTCCACGGCCAACCAGGACAGCCCGATCATGGAAGGCAAGACGGCCGTTCTGGGGCTGGACGTGTGGGAGCACGCCTACTACCTGAATTACCAGAACCTGCGTCCCGCGTACATCGAGGCCTGGTGGAACGTGGTGGACTGGGCGGAAGCGGAACGACGCTTCAACGGCTGAGCACGGCCGGCTTTGCTGGTCAATGACGGCCGGCACCGGCCAATAGGCGGCCGTTGACCGCATGGACGGCCTATTGCGGGCGGCCGGGCAAAACCTGGAGGCTTAATGGCGCGAACGGGAAGAGCGGCGATCCTGAGCGGGGAGAAGGGCACGTTTACCGTCGGCGAGGCGGTGGTCCCCGATCCCGGTCCGGGAGAGGTGCTCGTAAGGCAGTCCATGTGCGGCGTCTGCGGCACGGACGTGCACGTCTATCAAGGTCACGCGCGGCGCAAGGCCTTCCCGCTGGTACTCGGCCACGAGATCGTGGGCGTGATCGAGAAGCTGGGGTCCGGCGTCGACTCGGACGCCATGGATAAGCCGGTCAGGGAGGGCGATCTCATCGCCATTATCCCGGGGCAGCAGTGCGGGACCTGCTACTTCTGCGCGGTGGTCCGGGAGCCCGGGCTCTGTCCGAACGTGCTGGCCTACGGATTCCGGCCCTACGCCGACATCAAGCCCCACTTCCAGGGCGGATACGCCGAATACGTGCTGCTGAACATCCCCCGCAGCAAGTTTCTCAAGGTCCAGAGTCCGCCCGAGGTCGCGGTGCTGCTCGAACCCTTCACCGTCGGCCTGCACTTCGCCGAAAAGGCCCAGATGAAGCTGGGATCCACCGCGGTCATCCAGGGCGCCGGCGCCATCGGCCTCTTCAGCCTGGCCGCGGCCATCGAGGCCGGCGCGCACCGCACCATCGTGGTCGGAGCGCCCGCGTCGCGCCTGGAACTGGCAAAGGCCTTCGGCGCCGACGTGACCATCAACATCGAGGAAGTGCCGGACGCGCAGGAACGCATCGAAGCGGTCAAGGCGGAGACGCCGGGCGGTTACGGCGCCGACGTGGTCTTCGAGTGCACGGGCGTGCCGCCGGCCATCCCGGAGGGCGTGGAAATGCTGCGGCGGGGCGGGACCTACGTGGAAGGCGGTCATTTCACCGACGCGGGCGACGTTTCCATGAACCCGTTCAACCATTTCGTGTTCCGCCACATCACCCTCGTCGGAGTCTGGGCCAGCACCATCACGCATTTCGTGCGCGGCCTGCCTATTCTCGAATCGGGCCGCTATCCCTTCGAGGAAATGGTCTCCCACACCCTGCCGCTGAGCCGGGTCGGCGAGGCCATCGACGCGCTGTCGACCAACTACCGGCTCGACGGCGAAGAGGTCCGCAAGATCGCCATTTCGGGTGAAGTGGCCGGTTAGAGGCGTAGTGTAAAGGAGCCCGCATTGAAATTCAAACTGGGATTCAGCGGACTGCGGTGGCAGACCCCGGACCTGGACGAGATCCTCGGGCAGCTCAGGGAAACCGGCTGGGACGGCTGGGAGATCAGGCAGTCGCTGGACTGGCTGGGATCGGCCAGCCGGGTTAGGGCCATTTCGGACCGCGCGGGCGTCCAGGTCGCCGTGGTCACCGGAACCGGCATTACGATCGACGGGGATCACGAGATGAAGGAGCGGAACAAGCGCCGCATCGACTTCGCCGCCGACGTGGAGGCGGACACCTTCATGTTCATGGGCGCCAACCGTCCGTACGGACGCTCATCGACGCCGGACGACATCCGGGCCCTGGCGGACCTGTCCGACGAGTTCGCCGACTACGCATCGCAGTACGACCTGGACGTGTGCTACCACATCCATACCAGCACCACGGTCGATTCCCGCGAAGAGTGGGAGCTGCTCATGCGCCTGATGAAGCGGGCGCAGCTCTGCATCGACGTCTCCCATTCGGCCTTCTGGCACTACGATCCCGCCCAGTCCATCCGGGACTTCGGGGATCGGCTGGTGTACGTGCACCTGCAGGATTACAAGGATTATCGCTTCGTCGAGCTCGGAGATGGCGGACTGCTGGACTTCGGCGCCGCCATGAAGTCGCTGGAGGAGATCGGTTACGACCGGTGGGTGACTGTGTGCCCCAGCCAGTCGGACCTGCCCGACCTCGAGAAGATGAAGCGGGAGCGCGCCTACCTGCGCAAACTGGGGTATTGACCGGCCTGGCCGCGCCTCAACCGGCCCGGTGGCCGGAAAGCGCTACTTCCCTCTGGACTTTTCCAACACGGCCAGCGCGATATCCCCGACCCGCTCCGGGGTCTCGGCGATGACCCGGATCATGGGTTCCTTCCCCTCGTCCCCCAGGTCGTAGACGATATCCGGCACGAAGCCCTGCTCCTCGATGACCCGGGCCGTTCCCCATTCCAGCGAAGAACCCTCCCGCCTTTTTGATTCGAGCGGCTCCTCGTGCCGGTCGAAGGAGGCGACCGAAAGCCCCAGCCCCCGGCAGGCGCCCAGGATCGATTCATCGTACCGGATGTTCATCACGGACCGTTTGGACGGGTCCTTCCGCATGGCGGTGAGGATGATCCGCGCCACGTGCGACGACGCGCCGAACTCGGGCGGCGCCACGGAGCGGATATCGCGGCGCACGCGGATGAGCCGGCCCGGGAAGGCGGCCACATCGTCCGCAGACTGCGCGCTGGCCAGCCCCATGCCCAGGTTGCACTGCACTTCCGGGACGAGATCCCCCGCGTGAGCGCTTTCAAGACGCCGCGCCGCGGCCGCCAACTGGTCCAGTACCGATAGGCGATCGGCGCCGCGGTAGAGTTCGTGGAAGTGATGGACCGGTCCGTGCCCCCCGCCCAGGGGTACCGCGTGGCGCAGGGCCCCGGTGAGGTAGGCCTTCGCGGACTCCACGGCTTCGGACACTCCGGCGCCCCTGGCCATTCCGGCGGCGATCGCGGACGCGAAGGTGCACCCCGTCCCGTGGGTGCTCCGGGTCTCGATACGTTCGGCCTCGAAGATCCGAAACTCCGCTCCGTCGAATAACACGTCGACCGCCGGTCCCTCGAGGTGGCCGCCCTTGACGACCACGTGGCGCGGCCCCATCTCGTGGAGCTTTCGGGCGATAGTCTTCATGCCTTCCGTGTCCGACGCCTCGATGCCCGTCAGCGCCTTCGCCTCGTCCAGGTTCGGCGTGACGACGGCGGCGAGGGGAACGAGCCGATCGATCAGCGTGGAGACCGCCTCCGGTTCCAGCAGGGCGTCGCCGCTCTTGGCGAGCATCACCGGGTCCACGACCAGGGGGATGTCGGTATACGGCCGCAGCGCGCCCGCCACGGCGGCGATGATCTCCGCGTTGGCGAGCATGCCCGTCTTGATGGCCCGGGCGCCGATGTCCGAAAGGACGGATTCGATCTGCGCCGCCACCGCCTCGGGCGGCAGGTGGTGGACGGCCTGTACGCCGAGGGTGTTCTGGGCGGTCACGGAGGTTACGGCCGACATGCCGTACACGCCATTGGCCGAGAACGTCTTGAGGTCCGCCTGGATGCCGGCGCCGCCTCCGGAGTCGGAACCCGCGATGGTAAGTGCTACCGGGATCATGGGAGGTGATTCGGGTGGATGATCGTCAGGTCGTCTTGGGTTGGTTTTCGTAGAACTTCTTGATCAGGCGGTCCAGGTACGCGCCGGGGTTCTCGATCGCAGCCCTGGTGATCTTCAGTTCCCTGGCCTGGATCAGCTTCAGGCCGTGGACGTAGTCCTTGAACAGTTCCAGCCCCATTTCTTCGGTGGTCCGGCCCTGTTGCTCCGCCAGGTTTTCCAGCGCGGCGGCCGCGGCTTCGTCCAGCGTGAGCGTGATGTCGTGTTCCGCGTAATACACCTGCACCAGCTCGGCCGGTTCGGGCGGCGCTTCCGCGAGGATCCGCTCGAGTTCGCGTTCCGGGTACTCCACCACCTCGGCCGTCACGCCGAACTGTTTCACCGTGCTGGATGGGAGTTTCTTCTCGAACCGGATCAGGATCCGCTCCATCGCGCCGATGAGGCCGCGGGCGCCCGTACCCGACTGGTGGGCCTGTTCGGCGATCAGGCGCAGCGACTTCTCGTCGAAGTCCACGTCGATGCCGTAGGCCTTGAAGTCCAGTTTCTTGGCGATGATGACCGGGCTGTTCGGGTTCCTCAGGATCTGGAACAGATCGTCGACGCTGAGCTTGTGCAGCACGGCGGTCACCGGCAGGCGCCCGATGAACTCCGACTCGAAACCGTACTTGATCAGGTCCTCCGCGGTCACGTGCGGCAGCCATTCGCCGTCATCGGGCTTTTCCGCGCCGTCGCCCTGCTCGAAGCCCATCGTCTGCACGCTCATGCGCTTCTTGATGATCTCTTCCAGGTTGGCAAAGGCCCCGCTGACGATGAAGAGGATGTTCCGCGTATTGATGCGTTTTCTTTCCACCTTGCCCGTCTTCTGGAACTGGAGTGCGTTCTCCATCTGGGACGTCAGGTCGTGGGGCGCCTGCAGGTCCACGTCCGTCTCCTCCATCAGCTTGAGGAGCGTGCGCTGCACCCCGGTCCGCGACACGTCGGGTCCCACGATGCTGCCCGACGAGGCGATCTTGTCGATCTCGTCGATGTAGATGATGCCGTATTCCGCCAGCTTGATGTTGCCGTCGGCCTCGTGGACCAGCGAGCGGACCAGCTCGTCCACGTCCCCGCCCACGTAGCCCGTCTCGCTGAAGCGCGTGGCATCGCCCTTGACGAAGGGCACGCCGATCCTGCTGGCGATGAGCTTGATGAGGTAGGTCTTTCCCACCCCGGTCGGGCCGATCAGGATGATGTTGTTCTTGATGTTCCCGACCGGTTCCTTCTCTTCCTGGAGCCGGATGCGGTTGAAATGGGTGCAGATCTTGGTGGCCAGGATCTCCTTGGCCTCGTCCTGGCGGATGACGTATTCGTTCAGGTAGGCTTCCAGCTCCTCCGGCTTCATGTCGAACCGGATCTCCGGCAGCGGGACTTCCTCCGCGGGCGGATCCGAAGGGACGCCTTCCTTCTCCGGCTGGGCGAACTGGACCTGCGCGCCGTACTTGGTCGAGAAGAACTCCTTGAGGTCCTTCTGAATGTCACCCATGTCGGGGGTCTTGGCCATAGGGGATCGGTCCTTTTAGTGCGGTCCGCTTGGGTCTTGGGCGCCGTCGCCTGTTCACGTGCACCATCCGCATCGGCGACGCGGTACAACCCCCGTAATATAGGTGATGAGGCGCAATCGGGCAAACGCAATTGACGTGACGCGCCGCCGGAGCGGCCGGTTTTCCCGACGTGAAAGGCTTTCAACGCTACGGTTTCGCGGCGCGGCCGCCGAAGGCGCGCAGGGCCCAGTACCTGACGCGGCTCCACACCCGGCCCATCCCCTCGGACCGGAGCAGATCCCGGAAGTCGCTGTCGGCGGCTTTCCGGTAATCCCGGCTCAGCCGTCCCATGCGGATCGACTGGTAGGCGCAGTCATGCATCAGGCTCGGGGCCATGGACGACCGGGTGTCGACCGCCGGGCCCGACGCACCGTCCCAGGAGTACCCGGGATACACCACGAGCCGGTTCCCGTCGAACCGGTACATGGGCAACGGGCTGGCCTCCTGCTGCAGGCGGCTCTGCCTGTACACTGTAATGGACGGGTACGCATGAGCGAGCCGGTAGACGTACTCCTCCATCACCAGGTACTTGTACTCCCTTCGGAACATCCTGCGCCGGGCGTCGCTTTTCCTGAGTTCGACCCAGCGTCCCCGCTTCGTGACAGAACAACCCATGATCCGCTCCTTCCTGATGATGTCGCACTGGCCGCTGTTGTTAGAGACTGCTCCAGCGGCTGCGCACTGTATTATGTCAGGCAGGGGCACGAAAAAACCCCGTGCCGACTGTTGATCAGAAGTAGCACGGGGACGCTTGAAGGTCCGCGGGGTGCGGGTCCGCTTAAGGGACGCGAGCGTATTCCGATTTGAATTTACAGACTACTTACGCCCATGCGTGTACCATGAACGGATAGATATTACTATACATATGTTTGGGGTGTTTGTCAAGCGGGGTTTTTGATGCAGCGGTCGGGGAAATCCGACAAATGGGCGGGTAATTCACAGCAATTTGACGGGGCTGGCACAGGTCCAGGGACCGGATGCCTTCCAATGTTTCGGGCAGGGACTACCGGACACAAGCGCCTCGACGACGGGCGACAGAAACTCATTGAGCGCGGCTGTAGTTTCCGCAAATAATGTGGGTACATGTTTCTGTTGAATCCGGTTGAGGAATGCCGACCACTGGACCTGTTTGGCGTCTGCGAAAGTACCGGTGAACGCCTCCACCGTCTGGGACAACGCTGTGCCCCGCTGGTCGAAAGTGAGCCTGACGGCCTCGGTCAGCCTTGCTCCTTCGAAATCGAACTGTCGTGATAGCAGCCAGATATCATAGAAGTCTCTCATTCGGCTGTTTAACATACCCAGCTTGACCATGGCTTCGAGCTTCTCGGCAATAGTGCTCTCGCGGTTGTAGCCGATTAACCGTGGTGCCGGGAAATCCAACAACGCCGGTAGCTGCGCGACTTCCGGCCCGGGATACACCACATCTCCAAAGCCGATATCGATCTGCATGTGGATTTGTGCCGTACCTAGCGTCCCCTTGAACCGAATCCTGATCCCTTCGCGTTCCGCACCTTCGGTAATGCGCTCGGTTCGGATGTAGGTCGGATCGAAGCGCAGACCGTCCTCTTGTACGTCTACGTTCAGAATGTCCCGGACCTGCGAGACAGCATCAGTTTCCTCGTGGTGTGTACTGCCAAGCAGATCGATATCCATAGTCGGACGAATCTCTGACGAACCCCACACCTGCAGCATCAGCGCGCCCTTAAGGATGAAGCGTTCGTTGTGTTCGGACAGGGACAACCTATAGAGAAACCGCTCCATGGCGAAATACTGCAGAAGCTCGCCAAAGGGCCGGTGGTCGCTTCTGGCTTTGTTGAGAAGGCGCTGCCGGACTGACGCGGCAACATCGCGGGCGGGTATCACAGGCTGGCCTCCAGGTAGGGCCACATCACCTTCTCAACCCGACACGCTCGTGCGTATCCCAGTAGCGCGCCCAGGTCAAGTCCGTTGCGCTCCCGGTGCAGCCGCAGTGCCTCCAGCACAATGTCCATACCGATCCGATTGCGGAACTTGAAACAGTCCGCTACAGTCTTATCACGGTTATAGATCTTAACCTTCGCGCCGTCAATCCGGTGCGTTTCGATGCCAGCCGAGTAGCTTGCCTTCGAGAACCGGTGGGCTCGCACTGGAGGGTAGTCGAGCGACGGCAGCCGCGACGTTTGGGTTACTGCTACCGACACTTCATGTGGAATCTGGGTTGTAATGCCGTGGTAGGCCAGTGCCGAGACAAGACAAACTACGGCGTCGGGATAGCGCAGGCCCACCGTGACCAGATCCGGATCACTGAGTGGTGGTAGCTCTGCCAGCCGGTAGACGCCCCGGCTGACCAGTTCGACGATGCCACGGTCCCTCAGGGTATAGAGCGTGTAGGGCGTGATCCCATGGCGGACGGCTTCGCTCATTCGAAGCTGGCCGCCGAACGCGCGAAAGGTCGCTTCGGCGGTTTTCTGCATGGCAAGTCTCTTATAAAACGATACTACTTATTTATAACTTGTAACAATATATCATAGGAATGCGAGTAAGACAAGTCAAAAACGGTTAAATAACAAAGGTTGGTCACGACCAGTGAAATCGACAACGTCTCCTCAACTACCTTATCGAGGCTGGAGAAGGTGGCGGAGGCCTCGCCCACGCGGGTTACGCGCCTGAGGTCGTCGTAGACGGTGAAGGTGATTTTCCGAGTGGCGCCCGTGCCGGCGGCTCGCTGTCGCGCGTCCTGCGAGAAGCGCATTCTCCCCAGGTCGTCGTACTTGTAGAGGGTGGCGCCATCGGCATCGGGATGATGCCTGCTGGTCATACGGCCCAGGGTGTCGTAAGCATAGCGCGAAGTGCCGCCTCCCGGCATGGTGCTGGAGGAAAGCCTGTCCAGGGCGTCATGGGCGTAGGACGTCGTGTTATTCCGGGTGGCGGCGCTGGCTCCAGGCGAGTCGGCAGTGGCGTATTGCATGCGTCCGTAGGCGTCATGGACGCTGGTGGTCAGGACGCCTTTTTTGTCGTCGACGGTCTGGTAGGAGCGGCCAGGGCCGGATACGGTTCCCCATCTGCCGTAGCGGGTGGAGATGGCATTGCTGGGAGTGTGTCCGGGAGGGATGAGCCGGGCGGTCCTCAGCAGGGGATCGTCGTCGTATGTGGTTCTCGTAATCCTGCTGCCCGCTGCGGCATTCGTCAGGGCAGTGTAGCTGTAAGACGGCGTCGGTACACCGGACCAAGCAGCGTATCGGGCTTGTTTACGCGGTTGTAGTTCGTCTGGGTGACGACGTCGTTCGCGCCAGCCCGCGCACGGGTCTGTATCTGCCGGGTCAACCCACCCCAATGACCACTTGCGACAATATCACGGCTCGCTCGTTTAAATTAGACGTCCACTCCGTATAGCGGACGCCTAACTCAATTTTGAAGCTCCTTTTCTAACTTGACCTGTTCCGTTTCTCGATGATGTATTTCTGATGGCAGTTATTGCAAAGCCACCCAATACTACTTACAAAAGCTTCCTCCAGAAATCGAGCATTCAAGGCATCCCAACAGATTATGCAATGAGTATGGTCGTCTTTCTCGTCAGTAGAAAAGAACTTCGGTAACGAGGCTCTGCACCATTTTGCCGACTGAGCTTCCTCAATGTATGCGTAGAAATTACCAGATGAATCGAACTCATTCTTAGACATGAGTTACTCCTTTAGATCAAATCGTCTTGTACCTTTAACACCACGCTTGCGCATATCAACATGGGGTTTTCCTTGCCGATGGAACTTGTGCCAATGAGTGTGGAATGTTCGTCCCGTAATCTTGTTATAGAAAGAACCTCCACCCGGAGCACCACCACGAGGCTCACCGAATTTCCGTCGTAGCTTTCTATCAAGTTGCTTTTTTGTTGTTTTCCCAAAATACTCCGTCGGAGTAGTCAGTCCTTTACGCTTTCCCCTATTAACTACTTTTCTTACGAGCGTCCGAGCCTTAGTAAGCAGCGTTTTCGCACCTTCGACATATGCTTTTCCAGGTCCCGGTAATGCCGTACCAAGCCCCAAACCGACAACTGCCATCCCAACATCGGTTTTAGTCGATTTCGGGTCCTTGATCGTTTCGTAAAGGTTGTAAGCATCGTACCCGGTAGAGACGACCTCGGTGGCGACGGCGAGTGCGGGGAAGACGAAACGCCCGTCCGGATCC
>JAJEEG010000001.1 GCA_022821085.1 Candidatus Latescibacterota bacterium
GGATCCGGACGGGCGTTTCGTCTTCCCCGCACTCGCCGTCGCCACCGAGGTCGTCTCTACCGGGTACGATGCTTACAACCTTTACGAAACGATCAAGGACCCGAAATCGACTAAAACCGATGTTGGGATGGCAGTTGTCGGATTGGGGCTTGGTACGGCATTACCGGGACCTGGAAGTGCGTATGTCAATGTCCTGAAGCAGACAATTAAGAAGGCAGGCGACTTTGTTAGAAGTGTAATTAAGCGTAGTAATGGGAAAGGTCTGATTACACCTAATGCGTACTTTAGCAATAAGACCCAAAGCCAGGTAGAGCAAGCCCTAGAAAAAAGGTTTGGTCCGCCACGAAATTCCCCTGCACATCAGGCGGAAGGAAACAAATCGTTCTTCAATGTTGATTCAGGAACTTCTTACAACGTGCATAACCAGTCGGGACATGGCCCTACTCACGTTGACATAAAGCGCAGAGGCGGTTCACACCAGGATAAGCGTAAAGTTTACCTTAAGCAATAGCAAGATGGAGGAACCGGAAATGGATGTTTTTAATGACAAAGAAGGTTATGAAGAACTTCTAGAAGCACGGTTTTGCGTTATAAAAGGCCTGGTTCTTCTAGAGAGCTTTCAGACAAAAAGAGATGGAAGTGGAATCATACGCCTTTTGCATTGTAGAACGGCCGAAGATGTTCAATGGCTAAATAACCATACTGACCTTTATTTCTATTGTGGAGAGGATATATCAAAGCAGAGAAAGTACGGAAAAAGACTGAAGGATTCTTGGGAGAAAAGGTTACCATTGGAGTTTCCTGATATCCCTACCTACGTAGAAATCAAGGACAGTGGAGTTTCTGTGGTCGTTACTGTTCTCAATGAGTCCTTTCAGTCAGAGTAATCTCAGTATTGGCAAACCACGTCACGAGGCACCTGCGGCATAACCGCTTCTCGTTGCTTATTTGGGATTAGGCTCAGGTGCCTCGCAATTGAATACGCCAGAACACCCACTGGATATCGAGGTGTCCTACACCGTCCCAGAACCCGGTTCGTCCGCAATAAAAACGATAGATCGATCTAGATACTTAGTAGACCGACACTGACCTGTACTGAGCAAACTTTCGCAGATTCAACTGATTCTTCACTATGCGAATCTTATGGCCTGGCGCGGCAGATACAGACCCGCGCGCGGGCTGGCGCGAACGACGTCGTCACCCAGACGAACTACAACCGCGTAAACAAGCCCGATACGCTGCTCGGTCCGGTGTACCGGACGCCGTTACATGCCTACAGCGCCCTTACAGGCGCCGCCGCGGGCGACCGCGTTACCACGACCACCTACGACGACGACCCGCTGCTGCGGGTATCCCTCGTCGCCCCTCCCGGTCATACTACTACCACTTCCGTCGACACCCGCTACGGGCGGTGGAACTCCGAGCCCGGACAGAATCGATCGTTTCAAACCGTGGACGACGAAAAGGGGTGGCCACCACCAGGGTCTAAGACGCCTCCGGACACATGCGCCACGTCATTGCCGACTCGGCGGGCACGTAACCCTCGTGGGCAAGACCGGGGCCCTCGCTCAAATCCCCAGCTTTTTCCGCGCGACCGGCGCCCAGCCAAGAAGCTCACGGGCCTTGGCCATATTCATCTCCTCGCAGCCTTCATCCCCTGAAATGAAGAACACCTCGCAGCGGCCGCCGCCGGCCTGGTCGCCGCCAGACCGGTCGAGGAATCGTAGTCCCGCCAGGTAGGCCTCGGCCATGTCCTCCTCGTCGGTGTAGTAGAGTTTCGGCCCGCCGGGCGGGTTCTTGATCCGGTCGATGAACATGGCCCGGTTACAGGGTCCGGTGATGCGGTACACGAGCAGGTTCATGTCGTACTCGCGGGCGAAGTACCGGCAGATCTCCTCCGTCAATCCCTTGGTCAGCCCGTAGACGTTGGGGCCGTCCAGGGGCACCTCCTCCTCGGAAGGATACCAGGTCCGGTGCCGGTTGTGGACGCTCATGGTGCCGGTGTAGATCCCCCGCGTGATCCCCATCTCGAAGGCGGTCAGCAGCACCACGTGATGTCCCAGGCAGTTGACGGTGTAGTTGTCGATGGCCTGCTCCATGGTATGATGCCGGTCGAATCCGCCCTGGCCGCCTTTCATCGCCATGGTGATGAAGCTGTCCATGCCGTCCAGGGCGCGGCGCACCGCTTTGGGGTCGGCGATGGATCCTTCCACGTATTCGACGTCGTCGTGTTGGGGAGCGTTGAGGTCCAGCACACGCAGGGTGTGGTGTGGCTGGAGGTAGGGCGTGATGGCCGTCCCGACGAGACCGGAACCGCCGATCAGCAGCAGGTTCATGGCAGAGGGTCTTGTCAGTTTGCCGCCTCGGTCGCGACGGCCCTGGGGGTGATTTCCGGTCCTTTAGGCGTGTCCTTGATATCGAAACCGGCGGCGATGATCTGGTCGCGCAGCGAATCAGCGTCGGCGTAGCGCTTTTCCGCGCGGGCCTGGCGCCTTTCCTCTGCGAGGGCCTTGACGTGGTCGGGCACGGCCGTCTCTTCGGGTACCCACTCGGCCAGGCTCAATCCCAGTATGTCGTCGAACCGCATGATCGTGGCCTTCTTCAGGCCGTCCGGCAGATCGCTGCGGACCAGGTCCCAGGTGACGGACATGGCACGGGGCATGTTCAGGTCGTTGTTCACGACCTCGGCGAAGCGCTGCAAGTAGGCCTCGTCCGGCTCCGCGGCGGGATCGCCCCAGCCATGGACGGCCAGCCGCAGCCGGTTCAGCTGCCGCGCGGCGCCTTCGATGCTTTCCCATTTGAAGTTGAGCTTGGACCGGTAACTCGCGCTCAGGCAGAACAACCGGTAGACGAGGGGGTCGTAACCCCGGTCGATCAGCGTCTGCACCCGCAGGAACCCGCCCGAGGATTTCGCCATCTTGGCGTCTCCCAGCTGCAGGAAATACCCGTGCATCCAGAAGTTGGCGAGCCGCGTGCCGTGACAGGCCTCGGTCTGGGCGATCTCGTTTGAATGGTGCACGGAAATGTGGTCCTCGCCGCCCAGGTGGATATCGAAATAGGGGCCCAGATACCTGGCGGACATGGCCGAGCACTCGATGTGCCATCCCGGGAACCCGACGCCCCAGGGACTGTCCCATTCCATCTGCCGCTGCTCGTCCGGCGGGCTGAACTTCCATAACGCGAAGTCGGTGATGCTGCGCTTCTCCGCCATGTCGACCCGGGCGCCCGCCTCCAGACCCTCCACATCCAGACGGGCAAGGTAGCCGTAATCGGGCTGCTTGGAGGTGTCGAAATAGATCCCGTCGGAAGTGCGGTACGTGAATCCCTTCGCTTCGATGCACTGGATTTCCCGGATCTGCTCGTCGATATGGTCGGTCGCCCGGCACCAGGTGTCCGGCTCGAGGATGTTGAGCCGCCGCATGTCCTCCTTGAAGATCCCGGTGTAGAATTCGGCGATCTCCCAGGCCGTCTTCCCGGCGCGCCGCGCGCCCTCCTCCATCTTGTCCTCGCCGGTGTCCGCGTCGGACGTCAGGTGCCCCACGTCCGTGATGTTCATCACGTGCCGGACCTTGTACCCGTTGAACACCAGCGTGCGGCGAAGCAGGTCGCCGAACACGTAGGTGCGCATGTTGCCGATGTGGGGGAAATCGTAGACCGTGGGGCCGCAGGCGTATAGCCCCACCTCGTCCGGAGAAAGTGGTTCGAACTCGCGGAGACTGCGTGTGTATGTGTCGTACAGGGTGAGGCTCATGGAATGTGGCTTTGTTCGATCTCTTACGGTCTGTCCAAGCCTGCCAGGCCTGTCCAAGCCTACCAGGCCGCCGAAATTTGTTGCGAGGTTCGTTCCATTTTTTGCGTCAAATTTGCCAAGTACCAGATATGCAGGGGAAGGGTTGATGTCAAGCGGTAATTCGGGGGTTTGCTACGAACAACGGGACTGGTTTGTTGTGTAACAACCAACCATTTCACATGATTTAGTCGAAATCACGTTCAAAGTTCAGGATTCCGAAAAAGATTGTGCGAATATGGTGGTTCAACTATTATTGAAATGACAACACAGATACTCAAACCTATCGAATAGAGAGGAGGAAGGCAGATGAAGACCCAAAACATGAAGATTGAACGCGGCAGCGGAAACGTCTTTGCCGATCTGGGATTACCGGATGCCGATACTCATCTACTCAAGGCAGAATTGGTGACGCGGATCGACAGGATCATTCGCCAACGTGGCCTTAAACAGGTTGAGGCAGCGAAACTAATGGGGCTGTCACAACCCGATGTGTCGCGACTGATGAGAGGAGATTTCCAGGAGTACTCATTGGAGCGGCTTCTTCGTCTTCTGACAAGACTGGGGCGCGACGTCGACATCACTATACGCAAAACCCAGACTGGGAGACCGGGACGGCTCAGCGTCGAAGCCTGAGTATATCAACAGCAGGTTCTAACCCGGATAATCATCTCCTCGGAAACACTTGATCCCGCCGATTTCCGAGCCGTTTGGACGACATATCCTGCCAGGTGCTTCCTACTGTTCCGGCGCCACGTCGTCCTCCCAGTCCAGTGTCTTGAACCAGTAGTCCCGCCGTTCCTTCAGCCATCCGTCCTCGGTCCGCAGCAGGATCCAGTTGTCGAAGAAATTCAGGGCGTCCGTTTCTCCCTGGCGGATCGCAATGGCCTCGGCGCCGCGGTCCAGGGGTTCTTCGAAGGGGATGAACAGCCGGTCGCTGTTGCGCAGGACCTCGTGTTCCGGTTTGGGCGAGGAAGCGATCACGGCTTCGGCGTTCCCGTTCAGCACCTCTTGGAAGGCGAGGATGTCGTCGTCGAACTGCTGGATGGTCGCGCTGGGGAAGTTCTTCCGCGCCGCCTGGACCGAGGTCGAGCCGCGGCGCACCGCGATGGTCACGTCGGCGCGATCGTAGTCCGCCCTGTCGACGAGATGGCCCGCCTTGTCCCTGCCGGCGGCCAACAGAAGTTCCGAATGGGAATAGGGCCGGGTGAAGTTCACGCTCAGGTTCCGCGCGGGGGTGATGGACATGCCGGCGATGATCACGTCGAACTTTCCGGCCAGGAGTCCGGGGATGATCCCGTCCCAGGCGGTGGGTATGAATTCGATTTCCAGGCCGGCGTCGGCCGCCAGGCGGCTGGCCACGTCGACCTCGAAGCCGACCAGTTCCCCCTGCTTGTTGCGCATGGCCCAGGGAACGAAGGTCGATACGCCGACGCGTATGGTTCCCCGCTGCTTGATCTGGTCAAGCAGGCTGGGGCGTGCCGTCTCTGAAGTTGACCCGCAGCCGGAAACGATAATCGCGGCCATGACCACCGAGCAGACGGCGGCCAGGACTCGCTTGATTTTGAATATCATGTGGATGGATCCCCTCTCCGAGATGGTGAGTATCCGACTACAGCGCCGGACTCAGCGCTCCCTTACCGAATATGACGGGGAAAGCGTTCCCCGCCCGTGACCGCGTCGCCGCGTCCATGAAGCATATGCTGAAGGCGCGCCGCGCCGTATCTGTACTGTTCGTCCCGGAACTGTGCAGCATCCAGTTGTGCATCAGCACGGTTTCGCCGCACGCCACTTCCATGTTGATGGGCTCGTTCTCGGCCACCGCGGCCTCCGCCTGCTCCTCCGTCAGAAAACCGGACCCGTGGCTCGGGTTGATGAGCCGGCGGTGCGAACCGGGTATGATCTTCACGCAGCCGTTCGCTTCCACGGCAGGGTCCAGCGCCGTCCAAAGCGTGACGAGGGGGTCGCGGTCCAGGTCGGTCCACCGGTCCTGGTGCCATACGAGGGGCGTGCCTTCGCCGCTGGGCTTGTTCATGAACATGGCCCGGAAGCAGGCTACCGGCGTATCGCAACCGTAGACCCGCTCGCAGATCTCCTCGAAGACCGGCTTCTGCATGAAGGACAGGTAAACCGGATCCAGTTCAAGGTCCTGGATCTTGCGGTAGCACAGGGTGGCGCCCTTGTGCCCCCTGGACTGCGGTCCGGGCCGGTCGCCCCCGCGCTCCGGGTCCCGGTCGAGCTGCATCATGACCCGGCCGTAGTCGATGTCTGCCCTGCCCAGCATGATGTCGTCGATGCGCTCCTGGAGCCGCTCGAGCTCGCCCGGTTCCATCACGCTGCCGAGTCGAAGGTAGCCCTGTCTTTCGAATACCGCCCACTGGTCTTCGGTGATCCGGGTATTCATGGTGGTCGCTCCTGTTGGTCGGGAAAGGGGTCCTGGATGGGATTCAGTTTGTGTTCGCAGCCCCGAGCAATCGCTCGAATCGGAAGGTCTCATTGGCGATCGTGTTGGGCTGCCCCAGCGCCGTTTCGGCCAGCCATTCACCGAAGGTGCAGGAGAACTTGAAGCCGCTCCCGCTGAAACCGCAGCCCACGGTCACGCGGTCATGGGCCGGATGCCGGTCGAGCACGGGCAGTTCGTCCGCCGTGCGGGTGTACATGCAGATCCGCATGGCCGTGAGCGGGCCGTTAGCATCGGGGATGTACCGCCGCAGGCACGCCCGTACCTCCTCCTCGTCTTCGGGACGGGCATCGCGGTCCAGATGCTCGGGATCGGACGTCTCCCCGAAAGTGTGCAGCGCCAGCTTGAACCCCGGATGGTCCGGCATCATGGGAAAGCCATAGTATTCGCCGTCGCAATCGGGCGCGGGGATCTGCCAGATCGGCAACGCGCCCACGTCGAAGGACGCCGCGTTCCGCGCGGGCCACACCCAGGCCAGGGGCTGGCGGGAGACGGTCAGGGTGATGCCCAGGCCGGCGATCAGCCTGTCGGTCCAGGACCCGCCGGTGAAGACGACCTGGTCCGCGCTGTAGCGGGCATGCTCGGTCTCGACCTCCACGCACCGGGCCGTCTCGTTCCAACCGGTCACGGCTTCCCGGCCGTGGATCTCGGCGCCGCGCCTCAGCGCCTGGATGAGGTGGCTCGCGATGCCCAGTTCGGGCCGCAGGAGCCCGCCGACCGGATCGTACAGGCCGTGGTAGTCGGACTCGAGCGTGAACTGCGGATACCGGTAGGCCACTTCGTCGGCAGTCAGGACCTCGTGGCGGACCTTGCCCCGCAAGTGGTCCCACGTGCCGGTGTCCGCCATGCGCAGGTAGCCCGTCGTCACCAGGATCTGCTGGCCGGTCTCGCCCTCCAGCAGCCGCCAGAGCTCGAAGGACCGCTCGATGAAGGGTTCGAAAGGCGTGTCCACGTACACCGCCGTCTTCGTGTGGCGGGAATACCCGTGAGAACTGCCCTGGGCGTGGGGCAGGTCGAAGCGTTCCAGCCCGAGGACCTTCGCCCCCCGGGAGGCCAGGTGGTAGCAGGTGGCCGAGCCCATGGCGCCCAGGCCCACCACGATGACGTCGTAGTGGTGCTTCATCGTCCCCCCGATCCCTCACGCGTGGCGCCGGCAGGTTTTATCTGTGCTCCCTCCTGCGTGGTGCCGGCCTGTGTTTGCCCCGCCTCCTCCTGCGTGGTGCCGGCCGGTTCCTGCCGCGCTTCCTCCTGCGTGGTGCCGGCCGGTCCCGGCCGCGTCCCGTCACGAGTCCGATCAGGTCCGGTCTCCATGTGGCGGACCAGGTCTGGGAAGAACCGCAGGAAGTGCCCTTCCATTTCGTCGTAGTTGGCCTCGAGTTCCTCCACGGAACCCGCCAGCGTATTGGGACGCCGTATGCGCATGGACAGGCCGTCCAGCACCCGGCCGATCCCCGCGACTTCCCGGTAACCGTGCAGCCAGTCGTGCTTCACCATGTGCCGGATCACCCTCGACAGGACCGGCGGCATATCGCCCCGGTAAGCGCTGAGGGACCCGTAGGTCCGCTCGATGAACGCGGCAAGCGGCTCGGCCGAGAAGTCGGTCCAGTTCCGGGCCAGGTAATGGTCGTAGCAGATGTCGACGATGATCCCCGCGAACCGGCGGCGAGCGGGACTGATGAGTGCCTTGCTCTCGCGGACCACGTCGTGGCCGTCGGTATAGCGGTCCACGGCCACGTGGCTCCGCATGCCCTCCATGACGGCGCCGTTGTACGGTTGCCGATCCACGGGTCCCCGGACGAAATCCGCCATCAGGTTCCCCACGCGGGATTCGGGCGTGTCTTCAGCGAAGTACAGGTGGGCGAGGTAGTTCATGGGTCGTAAAGCCGGGTCTCCACCAGGATCTCGGAGTGTAGCGTCCGGTGCACGGGACAGCGGTCGGCGATTTCGAGCAGACGCGCGCGCTGCTCACCGGACAGGTCGCCGATCAGTTCGATTTCGCGCTCGATGCGGTCCACCTTCCCCTCGGCGGTCTCGCAGGTCTCGCAGTGGCTGGCGTGGATCTTCGCGTGGCTGAGCCGGACGACGATCTCCTCCAGCGGCCAGGATTTCCGGTCGGCGTACATCCGCAGGGTAATGGACGTGCAGGATCCCAGTGCCCCGAGCAGCAGGTCGTAGGGCGTCCCGCCCCGGTCCGTGCCCCCCACCGATTCGGGCTCGTCCACGGTCAGGCGGTGGCCCGAAGCCACGACCTCGGTATAGTAGTGTTCCCGGCCCGTGCGCACCACCACCTGGCTTCCCGCTGCTTCGGGTCCGACGTCGTCCGGTTCGGGCGCGTCCAGGTACCGCGTCGCCCAGGCCGCGGCGGCCCGGCCCACGTAGAAGGCATCGGCCTCGCTTGAAAGCAGGTGATCCGCCTTGTCGAGGGAGAGGAAGCTTTTGGGATGCATGGCGGCCTGGAAGATCCGGGCGGCGTTCTCGATCCCGACCGTCTGGTCGATGGGCGAGTGGCACACCAGCAGGGCGCGGCGCAGTCCACGGATGGTCTCTTCCATCCGCGTCTCTTCCAGGTCTTCCAGGAATTGCTTCTTGATCAGGAAGGAACGGCCGGCGAGCGTGACGGTTGCCTGGCCGGTCTGTTCGATGGCCTCCCGGGCGTCCCCGATCAGGTGGGCAACGTGCTTCGGATCGGCCGGCGCGCCGATGGTCACGACCGCCTTGCAGGAAGGGATGGACCCCGCCGCCTTGAGCACGGCCGCGCCGCCGAGAGAGTGCCCGATCAGGACCCGGGGCGCCTCGTGGTGGGACGCGAGATACCTCGCCGCGGCGACAAGGTCGTCCACGTTGGACGCGAAACCGGTATCGGAGAAGTCCCCTTCGCTGTCGCCCAGGCCGGTAAAGTCGAACTGCAGCACGGCGATACCGTGGTCGGACATCTCCTGGCTGATGCGCCGTACGGCGTTCAGGTTCCGGTTGCAGGTGAAACAGTGGGCGAAGAGGGCGTAGGCGACCGGCCTGCGGTCGGGCGGCAGGCTGAGCCGCCCGGCAAGCTGGTCGCCGTGGTCATTGGGAAACTCAAGCGTCTGAACGGGCATGGCTGTCCCTGGTCCGCCTGGTCCGCGTCCGACCCGTTCCTACTCCAGCTGGGCGGCCTCGTCCGACAGGCGCCGGAGTACGTTCTCCAGCTGCTGGAGCGAGGCCCCGTATTCGGTCCAGTCACCCGCCTGGAGGTGGCCCTGGGCCTCATCGAAGTGGGACACCGCCCGCCTGGCCAGGTCGTTCAGCGAGACCCGCCTCGGCTGCGGAACGATCTGCCCGTCGCTCGTCTGGGTCGTCTCCAGGGCGAGAGTCGCGCCGTCGAAGGCGAAAATGGCCGAAAGCGCCTGGTCGAGGGTCTCCCGCATGGCGATGCGGTTGCCATAGGCGACGATCACGCGCTTGAGTTCGGGCAGGCCGCCCCGGGTGGACCGCTGTCGCAGGTACAACGGCTCGATGTAAAGCAGCGATTCCTGGATCGGCACGACGATGATGTCGCCGCGGATCACCTGGGAGCCTTCCTGGTTCCAGAGGGTGAGCTCCTTCGCGATATCGGCGTCCTGGGTGATCCTCGCCTCGATCTGCATGGGGCCGTAGACCAGTTCCTGCTTCGGGAAGTTGTAGACCTTGATGCGGCCGTAGAGCGGCGCGTCGCAATGGGCGGCCATCCAGCCGATCATATTCTCCTTGTTGGCCGGCGTGAAGGGCAGCAGGAGGAGCATTTCCTCCCGCTCCATCAGGGCCGTCTTCATCACGGCGTAGTACGGGTACACCTGCTGTTCCTGCTCCGCGTACACCTGCTGGGGCACCGCCCAGAGGTCTTCCTTGTTGTAGAACACCTGGGGATTGCGCATGTGATAGATGCGGTACATGGCCGCCTGGATGGCGAAGAGGTCGCGGGGATACCGGATATGGTCTCGGATCGACTGCGGCATCTCGCTCAGCGGCCGGAACAGCGTCGGGAAGATCTTCTGGTACGTAAGCACCATCGGGTCCGTCTCGTCCACGAGGTAGAAGTCGGTCTCGCCGGTATAGGCGTCGATGACCACCTTCACCGAGTTGCGGATGTAGTTGATGTTCTGCAGCGTGGGCTGGTTCTGGACGAACCTGCGCTGCGGCGGCGGGTTCAGCCCGGGAATATCCGATTGCGGTCCGGTGCCCAGGTCGCCCGAGTCCGGCATCTGCAGCAGGCCGCTGAAGCGTTGCGAATAGGGATAGGAGCCCGTGGTCGTGTAGGCGTCGATCATCCAGTACAGTTTGCCGTCGGCGATGACCAGGTAGGGATCGTGGTCATAGTCCAGGAAGGGCGCGATGTTCTCCATCCGGCTCTGCAGCTGACGGTAGAACATCACCTGGCTCTCGTCGGTGATCAGCGGACTGATGACGAAATTGACCTCGCTGAAATACCGGGCGAAGGCCAGGCGGCGGAAATAGGAGCTGAGTTCCACCCCGCCGTCGTCCTGGTACCGGCTGAACTTGTTCTCGTCGCCCTCCGGATAGTCGAACTCCTCCTGCGTGGTCTTCACGACCGCGTAGGCGTCCATATTCTCGCCGAAGTACAGTTCCGGCCGCCGCACGACGAGGTCGTCGCTGATGGAAACGGGCGGGATGTCTTTGACGAAAAGGTCCGGCAGTCCCTCGGGCGTGGCCGTATTCACCGGGCTCAGGCACAGCCCGTAACCGTGGGTGTAGAAGAGGTGCCGGTTCTGCCAGGTGGGCGAAGGAAGCTGGGCGTAGGACAACTCCCGGGCGGCCAGCATGACCTGGCGGTACTGTCCGTCGATCATGTACCGGTCCTCGTCCACGCTGGAGAAATCGTAATACGTCCGGATCTCCTGGAGCTGCTGGTACGTGCGCCTGAGCGGACGCTTGTCCTGGACCTTGAGGTTGTTGATGGTCGTGATGTTGTTCTGGATGTCCGCTGCCGACAGGTTCTCCTGGATCTGGAAGGGCACCTCGTCAACCTCTTCCAGGCCGTATGCCTGCAGCGTGTAATCGATGCTGTGCTGGATGAACGGCGCCTCCCGGTCGTACTCATTGGGCGCCACCACGAAGTACTGAACGAGCCCCGGATACACCGAACCGACGACCAGGGACGAGACAATCATGCCGCCGATGGCGATGAACGGCAGGTTGCGGCGCTGCGAGCGAAGCGTCATCAGGAACAGCCCGGCGCAGCCGATGGCCACGAAGAGCAGGATCCACAGCGCGTACATCCGGGCGTGCAGATCGGTGTACCCCGCGCCAAAGGCGAATCCCGCATCGGAAAACAGCAGGCGGTACATGTCGAGCCGGTAGCCCCAGGCCATGAGCAGGAAGACGATGGCGCCCAGGACGCAGATGTGGTTGCGGGCGTACGACCTGATCTGTATGCCGCGCTCTTCGATGGTGACGGCGCCCCGGTAGAGATAGTAGAGGGTGACCGCGATAGCCGAGGCCACGACGAGGAGCAGCAGCCAGAACCGGACGAAATGCCAGATCGGCAGCGAGAAGACGAAGAACCCGATATCGAGATTGAATATGGGATCGGTGGCGCCGAAGGCCTCCTGGTTGAAGAACCGGAGCATGCCGTCCCAGTTGGCCAGCCCGATCAGGCCCATGATGGCGACGATGACCAGGATGCCGATGATCGTCACGACCTCGATCAGCCGGGAGTTGGAGAAAAGCTGTTCGAGTTCCGACATCTCCTCGTTGAACAGGTGCAGTTCGGTGAGACGCGTGGAGAAGTACCGCGCCAGGTAGACATTCGCCCCGAGGCCCACCAGCGCGACCAGTCCAAAGACCAGTCCCGTGAAGAACTTGGCGCCGATCGTCGTCCAGAACACGTCGTCGAAGCCCAGTTGGCCGAACCAGAGCGCTTCGACGAAGATGTTGGCCCAGAATCCGCTGAGAATCCACAGACCGATTGCGACGGCGGCCGCTATGAAGAGTAGTGATCTGAATCTGCCCAAGATATCGCTCCTTGCCCGTTGTGTTGGGGACGATCCGTTGAATCACAGAACCCGCGCCCCCGGAATGGTCCTGCTATGATCTATCTCAAGCCGTTCTGCGTACGTTTCTTCAGGTGCTTTTGGAATCCCTTGCTATCCTGAACGTCTTTCCTGTTCAAGCTTGTAATTGGCGCAATCCCGCCACCGATATGCCGTCATCCAGCATCATGGGACGGGCGGCCTGGCGTATGCGGGCCTTGACCCCGTCGTCGGTGATATACCGGACCTGGTTGATCCCGTCGATGCGGAACAGCATCTCGAGACCGGCCTGCCGAAGGGCCGTCGTTTCCGTTTCTCCAGGCAACCGGTCGCCCATGCCGCGGGCATACGCGCTCCAGAGCCCTTCGACGGCATCGAAGATCCCGGCCGCGACCCGTGGGTTGTTGTACGCGTGCAGCAGGTAGTGGGCCATGATGAAGCCCGCGTCCTGGGCCGGGTGACCGTAGTTGACGAATTCCAGGTCGAAGGTATGGACCCGTTCCTCCGCGGCGATCACGCTGGCCGTCCAGAAGTCGCCGTGGAGCAGCGCCTGCTTCGTCTCCGTGAATGTCTCGGCCAGCCGGCGGGCGACGCGGTTCAACGCCGGATCTTCGACGAAGTAGAAACAGTACTTGTACCTCAGGCCCTGCATGGCCTCGTTGTCGAATTGCTCACGCAGTTCCCGGTCGTCCCAGGTCTGCCGGTGCAGGGTCGAAAGGAACCCGCCGAGTTGCTCGGCCACGGCAGGATCGACGCGTCCCCGCTCCAACTCGGTTTCCAGGGACGGGCGCTTTCCGAGATCCGACATGACCAGGATGCGATGCGCGTCGTCGAAGTGCAGGACGGCGGGAACGGTCCCCTCGGGGAACAGCCCGTTCAAAACCCGGAGGGCCCGCGTCTCGTATACGATCCGGTCGGTGGTGACTTTGAGGTCCGGGAACAGCCGCAACGCGTCCAGGGCCTGTTTCACCACGACCGAACGGTCGTCGGCAGTGACCCGCAGCACGGTGTTCAGAAACCCGCCGCCCAGTTCTTCCACCGTGCAGGATCCCTCCGGCGGCGGGGCCAATAGATCTCTTGTGTGAACGTACTCCGCTACATTATCTTTATCGATGTTCATGACCAAAGTGGCTTCATCGCGAGCGCGATTCCCATCGCGCCAAGCCATGCCTTCCGGCCAATGATTCCGTATCCGCCCACCGCACTCGTCCTGCTCGCCAAGTATCCCGAACCCCGTAACGTCAAGACCCGGCTGGTCCATGGCACGGCGGAGAACGGTTACGCGGGGCTCAAGGACATCCGTGACCGATCGGGCGCGGCGCTCGGTCCGGACGAAGCCCATCGCCTGGCGGCCGGGATGTACCGCGCGTTCCTGGTGGACCGGTTCGCGGCGCACCGGGGACGGGACTACGATGTCCTGCTGGCCACGTCCCAGCCGGAATACGCGGACGCCTTTCGCTCGATTACCGGGCCGGACGTCCCTTACCACGTAGTGTCCGGCGCGAATATGGGTGAGATGATGCTCGGCCTGTTCGAGGATCTGCTCGGTAGATACCCGTTCGTGCTGATCTCCGGGAGCGACATGCCCCGGCTGGAGGAATCGGTCATCGATCGAGCCCGCGAGTCCCTCTCATCCCACGATATTGTGCTTGTCCCGGCCCAGGACGGCGCGTACAATCTTATCGGCATGCGCAAGCCGCACCGCATATTCGATATCTCGCGCTGGAGTTCGGGATCGGAACTCGAGGAGACCGTCGCCCTGCTTCGGCGGCGCCGGATCACCCACGAGGTGCTCGACGAATTCCGCCTGCTGGACATCGATACGATCGAAGACCTGGTGCAGTTGATGCGCGGTCCTGTAACCGTCGACGCACCGGAAACCAATACCTTTCTGACGGCGCTCGACGAACGACTGGACTTCGCGGATTGAACCCGCGAATCAACGCCGTATATTAAACCGGGCGGGCTTCGGGTGTCAAGGGATTTCAAAGGCAAACGGGTTACCGTACTGGGGCTCGGCGTGCTCTCCGGCGGCGTCGCGTCCGCGCGGTATTTCGCCGTGCGGGGAGCGGACGTTACCGTCACCGACCTGCTGCCCGCGGAAGCGCTCCGGAAGTCCATGGACGCGCTTGCGCAATGGCCGGTCCGCTACGTGCTCGGGGAACACCGGGAGGAGGACATCACCGGCGCGGATCTCGTGGTGGTCGGGCCCGCCGTAAGGGACGACAGTCCCTTTCTCCGCCTGGCGCGGGACCGGGGCGTCCCGCTGACCACCGAGATGAACCTGGTCTTCGAGACCTGCCGCCGGCCGGTCATCGGCATCACGGGCAGCAACGGCAAGACCACGACGACCCGCCTCATCGGCGCGCTGTACCAGGAGGTCGACCCCGAGACGCTGGTGGGCGGGAACATCGGCCGGGCCGTGCTCAACGAGCTTTCGGATCGGGGCGGAGGCGCAGGTCCCGGCGATGCGGCCGACGGCCAGGGCGATGCGGCCGATGGCTTGCCGGCCGAATCCGCGGAGGCAACGGTCGAATCCGCGGAGGCGACGGTCGAATCCGCGGAGGCGACGGCCGAATCCGCGGAGGCGACGGGTGCCACGGAGGCACCGGGCGCCACGGAGGCACCTACCGCCGGCAGTCCCGTGATCCTCGAGCTGTCCAGCTTCCAGTTGCACCGGTTGGCCTGGATCCGGCGAAGCCCCGGGCTGGCCGTGGTGACGAACCTGTCTCCCAATCACCTGGATTGGCACGGGACCTTCGACGCCTATGAGCAGGCCAAGCGGCACATCGTGCACTACCAGTCGCCGGAGGACGTGGTCGTCCTGAATGCCGACGATGAGCGGCTGCGCGAATGGGCGGCTTTCTGCCCGGGACGTGTCGCCTGGTTCAGCATGGAAGGCCCCGTCGAGACCGGATGTTACGTCCGGGACGGGCAGGTGGTCTTTCGCGACGGTGCCGGCGAAAGGGACGGTGCCGGCGAGCGCGGCGCATCGAAGGCAGGCGGTGCTGCGGACGACCGCGATCCGGCGGACGAGCGTATTGTGTGTCCCGTGGACGCCCTCCGGCTCCCGGGTCCGCATAATCGGGCCAACCTGCTGGCCGCGGTGACGGCCGCATGCCTGGGCGGCATCCCGGCTTCGGTCATCCGGTCGACGGTGGAGACTTTCCGCGGCGTGGAACACCGCCTGGAAGAGGTGGCCGAGATCAATGGCGTGCGCTACTATAACGATTCGGCCTGCACCACGCCGGCATCGACGGTCACGGCACTCCGGGCGTTCGACGCGCCGGTCGTCCTGATCGCGGGCGGGTACGACAAGGGGACGGCCTTCGACGGCATGGCTTCGGAAGCCGTGCGGCGCGCCCGGGCCGTTGTCCTGATCGGTGCCACGGCGGACGCGATCGAAACTGCAATACGCCAAAACGGGACGACGACCACGCCAGTTGTCTCCCGTGCCGACACGCTCGGTGACGCCGTCCGGCAAAGCGCCAGGCTGGGGCGGATCGGAGACGTGGTGGTGTTGTCGCCCGGTTGCGCCAGTTACGACATGTTCACCAATTTCGAGGAACGCGGGCAGCGATTCAAGGAAGCCGTGTCCGCATTGGAAAGAGATGGATGACGGAGGATCCGGCATGGCCATTGAGACGGTGGGCGTCATTGGATGCGGATTGATGGGATCGGGCATCACGCAGGTGTGCGCCCAGGCGGGTTACCGGACGATCGTCCACGAGGCGTCCGACGAGCTGGTGAACGGAGGTATCGGGCGAATCGACGGCCTCCTGTCGCGGAACGTCTCCAGGGGAAGGATGACGGACGAGGAAAAGGCGGCCGTGCTCGGACGCATCACGGGCACCACGGAATTTGGCGACCTCGACGAATGCGACCTGGTCATCGAGGCGGTGACCGAGCACCTGGAAACCAAGCAGGAGGTCTTCCGTCTCGTCGACGGCATTGCACCGCCCTGCGCCATCCTGGCGAGCAACACCTCCTCCATTTCCATCACCGAACTGGCCGCGGCGACAAACCGGCCGGAGCAGGTGCTGGGCCTTCATTTCTTCAATCCCGTGCCCGTGATGGGACTCATCGAAATGGTCGTCGGACTGCAGACCAGCGCGGAGACCGTGGAAGCCGCCCGGCAGTTCGGCGAATCGCTGGGCAAAAAGGTGATCCAGGTCAAGGACACGCCGGGCTTCATCGTCAACTACCTCCTCATCCCCTACCTGCTGGACGCGGTGCGCCTGGTCGAATCGGGCGTGGCCACGAAAGAGGACATCGACGCGGGCATGGTCCTGGGATGCAGCCACCCCCTCGGTCCGCTCAAGCTGCTCGATTTCATCGGCCTGGACACCGCGCTCTACATCGCGGAAGTGCTGCACGACGCCTTCCGCACCGACCGTTATGCCGCCCCGCCCCTGCTGCGCCAGATGGTCGCAGCCGGGATGAACGGGCGCAAGGCAGGGCAGGGGTTCTACACGTACGATTGACGCGAGAGATGATCAAAATCCAAACGTAAGGCAGCTGAATGAGCGATTCACCCGCTAACGAGGCCGTCCTGCTCATCGCGGACAGCGAGCGCGACGCCGACATGCTGTACGCTTCGGGCATGTTCGTGCCGGACCCTTTCACGTTCCTCCAGGTGAACGGCCGGACGACCATCATGATGAGCGACCTGGAAATCGATCGCGCGCGGGCGCAGTCGAAAGTCGATGAAGTGGTATCGCTCACGGACTATTCGGACCGCGCGAAAAAGAGCGGCAACGCGGATCCGGGACTCATGGACGCCGTGGTCGAACTGCTGCGGGAACGGGAAGTGAAGCGCGTCAGCGTACCGAACAGTTTCCCCCTGGGTTATGCCGACAAGCTTCGGGATCGAGGATTCGCGGTAACGTCGAAGGAGGATCCCTTCTGGGACCGGCGCCCGGTGAAGACGGACGAAGAGGTCGCGGCCATCTCGGACGCCTCCCGCCACACGGAAGACGCCCTGCGCATGGCCTTCGGCATGCTGGCCGAAGCTGCCGTGAAGGACGGGCTGCTCCACGGCCCGGAGGGGCCGCTGACTTCCGAATACATCCGGAAGCGTATCCATGTCTACCTGCTGGAACGGGACTGCATCGCCCAGCACACGATCATCGCCGGGGGCGTCCAGGGCTGCGACCCCCACAACGGGGGTTCCGGACCGTTGCGCGCCGGCGAGCCCATCATCTTCGACCTGTTTCCCAAGTCCACGAAGACCGGGTACTACGCGGACATCACCCGCACCGTGGCGAAGGGTCCGGTCTCGGACACGTTCCGGCGGCTGTACGATACGGTGCTGGAAGGACAGGAAATTGCGCTGTCGCGGGTCCGGGCCGGAGTGGACGGCCGCGATATCCACGGGGAAGTGGAACGGCTGTTCGAAAGCAGGGATTACGAGACGGGCGCGAAGAACGGCCGAATGCAAGGCTTCTTCCACGGCACGGGCCACGGCTTCGGCCTGGAGATCCACGAACCGCCCCGCATTTCGAAGGTGTCGCAGGTCCTCGTTGCCGGCCACGTCGTGACCGTGGAGCCGGGCCTGTACTACCCCGACCTCGGCGGCGGCGTTCGGATCGAAGACAACGTGGTCGTGACCGAAAGCGGATGCGACAACCTGACGCGGCTGGAGAAGGTGTTCGAGTTGTAGATCGAGGCAGATCCGTTCTCCCGGCGCACCCTACTTCCGCTTCAGTCCACCAGCGCCTGGTAGACGAGCGCCCGGACGCGCTGGTGGTCGTCGAGACCCTGGGCGGGAATGACCTGCGTCATGTACGAAACCACGAGTTCCTCCGCCGGATCGACCCAGTAGGTGGAGTGATAGGCCCCTCCCCAGGCATAGGCGCCCGGAGAACCCGGCAGGCCGCTCCAGCCGATCTCCTCGGTAATGCCGAACCCAAGGCCGAACCCGCCGCCGTCTCCCTGCCACGCGTCGTGGACATGATCAACGGTCATGAGCTCCACGGTCTTTGGCGACAGGATGCGTGCCCCGTCCAGCGTGCCTCCTCGCCGGAGCGCCTCGAGGAAGCGGGCGTAATCTCCCACTGTGGAGACGAGCCCCGCGCCGCCCGAGAAGCTCTTGCGCGGACCTTCGAGATACATGCCCTGCCCGACCATGTGGCCCGGATCGGGCGCGCGCTCCATCCCCTTTTCATCTGTCACCGAGTACACGACCGTGAGCCGATCCGCCTTCTCCGGCGGCACGTAGAAATGCGTATCCACCATGCCCAGCGGCTCAAGGATCTCGACCCGCATGAATTCGTCCAGCGGCATGCCGGAAGCCCGCTCGATCACCACGCCCAGGATATCCGTGGCGTATCCGTATACAAACCTCTCGCCCGGCTGGGCATCCATGGGCAGATTCCCCATGCGCTCGATGGTATCGGCAATGGGTTCGTCGCGGTCCGCGAAATACCACCCCACGATGCCCGCCTCCTCCCAGGCCCTGGCGCCGGGACCCCAACCGTACCCGATGCCGGCGGTGTGGGTGAGCAGGTCGCGCACGGTGATTTCGCGGTCGGCGGGGACCACCTCGAAGCCCTCATCGTCGGTTTTCACGGCTACGGTCGTGCGGTCGAATTCGGGGATGAAGTCGCCCAGGTCCTGGTCGATCAGCAGGCGCCCCTGCTCCTGGAGCATCATCACGCCCACCGAGATGACCGCCTTGGTCTGCGAAGCGATGCGGAACAGGTCCGTGATCTCGAGCGGTTCCCCCGCCTCGCGGTCCCGGTAGCCGAAGGCTTTTGCATAGACCACGTGCCCGCGCCGCCCGATCACGAGCGCGGCGCCCGGCAACCGTTCTTCCTCGACATAGGTTTCAAGCGCCGCATCGATGCGCGCCAGCCGTTCGGACGATACGCCGGCCTCCTCCGGATTGACCGGGACAAAAGACTGGGCGAAAGCCCGCGGCACGGCAAGCGCGGCGGTTATGCAGAGGAGTGACGCCGCGAACAGAGGTAGCAGCATGCGGTTACAATACATTGACCATACTGGCAACATGATTTCCGTTCCTTTTTGAGGTTGTTGTGGCGCGAGGCACTGGACTCAGGACTTCGAGCGTTCGATGTGGTCTGTCTATTTCCGATGTTCGTATTCTCTTCCGATCTTCCATACTCCATTTTCGCGGAACGCGGGAATGGTTTGCCGCCGGGCGGCGTTGGTCAATGCCGGCGCCGACAGGTGGTTCTGGCTGATGTAGTCCGAAAGCCGGATGATCTCCTCGCTACTCAGGTAACTCAACCGTTTATGTAACGACTCCAAAAGCCCGAGGTAAACAATGTTCTCCATGGTCCTGGTCGAGGCGCCGTCCTCATATTCCCTGAACGCCCGGTAGTAAATCTCCTTTTCCGAATTGCGTATGATGATACGCGGCAGACCGAGTTGCAGGAGTTGGTAGTTCATAATGACCCGCCCCAGTCTGCCGTTTCCATCACAGAATGGATGGATGTATTCGAAACCCAAATGAAAAACCGCGATCTTGTCCAGAAAATAGGATTCCAGATCACTGACGTAGTCGATCAGGAGGTTATCCATCATGCGTTCCACGTGCTCGGGCGCCGGTGCGATATGCGTCCCCACTCGAACATATTCACCCCGCTGTCGGAATCGTCCGGCGATGGTATCGTCGATTCCGCCCATCAGCATCTGGTGAAACTGCAGCATCAACGTTTCGCTCAGTTCGGTATCCTTCGACCTGATTCGCTTGTATTCCATGACCCGCGCAAGGTTTTTAGCCTCGTAGACTTCACGAATGGACACATTGCGGGAGAGGATCTGTTCCATGAGGATCCGTTCCGTCTCCTCGAGAGACAGCGTCGAATTCTCGATGGCATTCGAGTTGTACACACTCTCGGCGGTCTCCACCTCGTCTATCATGGTCAAGAGCGCATCCTTGCCCTTGCGTAAGGAATCATATTCATGTTTCAACGAATGGATGCGGTGTCTCATGGGTTTGGTAATCATGTGAGTAAGTTAATCCATTCACGTTATTTTGTCAATTCAGCGTGAATTGAATGGTGTTTATGTGTGCTATTCACGTTATATTGCAGAAACACCGTGAATCGAAATCCGGTCAACACACCGGCACCCGCACCCATCACCCCGGGATCCATCCACCATGAAAATCAAAACCCTCGAAATCGGCCAGGCGTCGGTCCTGACGGACTTCTACAATGAACAGTTCTCCGGGATGCCGTACTGCTATCCGGTCACCGAGGATGAATTCGAGACCGGTGTGCAGTGGCATGAAGAGGAGGACAGGCCCTACGAAGACCTGTCAGAGGAATCGTTCATGGTGGTGGAAGACGAGGGCGGCGCCGTCGCGGGTTTCGCCCACGTGGCGGTCTGCCGCAGGGGCGAGGAGGAGGACCGCATCGGGCTCCATCCGCTCGAGGAGCTGCTGGCGGACCGCATCGGACTCATTCGCTTCTTTCACTACCGGGCCGGGGCCAGGCCGGCCGGACAGGCGCTGCTGGAGGCGGCGGAAGCGCGCTTGCGTAGCTTTGGTATCGGCCAGATTCGGGCCTTCAGCTATTTCGGTTACCGATTCTACCACTTCTGCCACGCGTTCCAATCAGACCGGATGGGCCATGTCGGCGCCCTGCTCAGTATGAACGACTACCGCATTACGCGGGGAATCATTCTCCTCGAACTCCCGGATTTCGCCGTACCCGATCCGGTACTGCCGGACCCCGGCGTGACCACGCGGTTCGACGTCCAGCCCGGGCACGGCAGCCTGCCCAACATGGAGTTCCAACTCTTCCGGGGAGATCAGTGCATCGGCCAGGGATTCGCCCAGTCGCTGGGGGATTTCTGCCGGTCGCCCCTGGCGCAGGATACCTTCTACATTCCCTGGTTTTCCATCGAAGGCAGCCCGGTAGGCGGACGGGTCAGCGAGGGGGAGCAGGGCAAGGGGTTCGGACGGTACATGATGGAAGTGCTGCTCGGGGAGATGCGCCGGCTCGGATACCGCCACGCGACCACCCAGGCGAACACGGGCAGTCCCCGGCCCATTCTCCTGTACACGAACATGGGGTACCGGGTCGTAGACACCAACTACCAGTATTTCAAGGACCTGGAGCGGGAGATACCGCTGGAGGTGTTCAAGGAGGTCGGGTTCTGATCAAACCAGGACCGCGCCCTGAGCATTACCTCGCCAAGACGGGCAACGCAACGCCTTCGGTCAGGCACTCGCCTCAACCAGCGACTTCGCCCTGGCGGCGATGTGCTCCGCGGTGAAGCCAAGGTGCTCGAACACGTCCTCGTAGGGCGCAGACGCGCCGAAGCGTTCGAGACCGATGACGTCGCCCCGCGGGCCCACGTACCGCTCCCAGCCCAGCGTGACGCCGGGTTCCACGGCCAGGCGTGCGGTGACCGACGCCGGAAGCACGGACTCCCGGTACTCCGCGCTTTGCGCTTCAAACAGTTCCCAGCTTGGCATGCTGACCACGCGTGCGGCCACGCCTTCACTGGCCAGCTTTTCCCGGGCCTCGAGTGCCAGGTGGACCTCCGAACCGGAAGCAATGAGGATCACGTCCGGGTCGCCGGCCGCGTCGCCGGCCCCGTTGCCGTCCGCTTCGGCCAGCACATAGGCGCCCCGGTGCAGGCCGTCGGCGGGTGCCAGCCCCGAGGTCGACGCCAGGCCGTCGGCGGGTGCCGCGCCGTTCCCTTTCCGATCCAGCACAGGCAGTTTCTGCCGGGTCAGGGCCAGGGCGATCGGGCCGTCCGTGCGCCTTAGCGCCGCCACCCAGGCCTGCGCTGTTTCGGCGGCGTCGGCGGGGCGGATCAGGGTGAGGTTGGGGATGGCCCTCAGCGCCATGTAGTGTTCGATGGGCTGGTGAGTGGGGCCGTCCTCGCCCAGTCCCACGCTGTCGTGGGTGAAAACGTAGACTGGGGCAATGCCCATCAGGGCCGCCAGGCGTATGGCCGGCCGCATGTAGTCCGAGAACACGAGGAACGTGCCGGCGTAGGGGCGCAGGCCCCCGTGGAGCGCCATCCCGTTCAGCGCGGAGGCCATGGCGTGTTCGCGCACGCCGAAGTGCAGGTTGCGGCCCGCGTAGTTTCCGGCGGTGTAATTCGATTCGGCCTCCACCATGGTGTTGTTGGAACCGGCCAGGTCCGCCGAACCGCCCAGCAGGCCCGGGATGCGCTGGGACAACGCGTTGATGGTCACGCCGGACGCCTGACGCGTTGCCATGTCCCCCTGATCGGGCGAAAAGGTCGGCAGGTTTTCGTCCCACCCGGCCGGCAGTTCGCCGTCCATGGCCTGCTTCCAGGTATCCGCCAGTTCCGGGAAAGCGTCCGCGTAGGCTAAGGCGGCCTGACGCCAGGCCAGTTCCCATCCCTTTCCGTACGGGACCATCTGCTGGAACCAGTCACGTACGTCCTCCGGGACGAGGAACTTCGGTTCAAGCGGCCACCCGAGGTGCTGCTTGGTCAGTTCGACTTCCTCTTCGCCGAGGGGCTCGCCGTGGGCCTTGGACGTGCCGGCCTTGTTGGGGCTGCCGTAGCCGATGACCGTGCGGCACAGGATGATCGAGGGACGATCCGTCTCGGTGCGCGCCATTTCGACCGCGGCTTCGACCCGGGCGAGGTCGTTGCCGTCCAGGACGCGCTGCACGTGCCACCCGTAGGCGTCGAACCGCAGGCCCGTGTTCTCCGAAAAGGCCAGGTCGGTGCCGCCGTCGATCGTGATGCTGTTGTCCAGGTAGAGGACGATCAGCTTGCCCAGGCCGAGGTGCCCCGCGAGGGAACAGGCCTCGGAGGCGACGCCTTCCATCATGTCGCCGTCGCTGGCGATGACATAGGTATAGTGGTCGACGATCTCGTGGCCGGCGCGGTTGTACCGGGCCGCCAGGTGCGCCTCGGCCATGGCCATGCCCACGGCGTTCGCGATGCCCTGGCCGAGCGGTCCCGTGGTGGTCTCCACGCCGGGCGTATCGCCGTATTCGGGATGGCCGGGCGTCCGGCTCTCCCATTGCCGGAAATTCCTGATCTCGTCGAGGGGAAGGTCGTAGCCGGTGAGATGGAGCATGGCGTAGAGCAGCATGGACCCGTGCCCGCCGGAGAGCACGAAGCGGTCGCGGTTCGGCCATTCGGGGTTTTTCGGGTTGTACCGCATGAGGCGCGTCCACAGCACGTAGGCGATGGGCGCGGCTTCCATGGGAAGGCCCGGATGGCCGCTGTTGGCCTGCTGGACGGCGTCGACGGCCAGCATGCGGATGGTGTTGATGCATCGTTGCTCGAGATCGTGTTCTGACACGGTGCGCGTCCTTTTCGGTGCGGTTCGTTTGGCGGATCGTTAGCGCGGTTCGTCAGTGCAGTCGGAACGCCCGCTAAGATACAACCCGGCCCTTCAACTGTCCATCATCATATCGTACAGATTCTGCTGCCGTTTCATCGCTTCCCGGTAGCGGTCCCGGTTCGCCGGATCCGGTTCATAGGTCTTTCCCAGGGGGGCCGGCGCGGCGGCGAGGTCTTCCAGCTCGCCGGAGGCCTCCAGCGCCAGCAGCGCGGCGCCGCGACTCGAGGCCTCGGTCACGGTCGAGGCGGTGATGGGCCGCTGCAGTACGTCGGCCAGCATCTGCATCCATACGGGCGACTGCAGCAGGCCGGCGCCCGAAGCGACGATCTCGCCGGTATCACCCCAGATCGACCGCAACCGGTCATGGATGTTCGCGAAACAGTAGGCCGTGGCCTCCAGGCTGGCCCGCATGACGTCCAGCGGCGTGGTGTGCAGCGTCATGCCGGTAATGGCCGCCCGGGCGGCGTCGTGCCAGCCCGGGCTGCGCTCGCCCGCCCAGAAGGGCAGCACCGTGAGGCCGTGGCCGTCCGGCGTCATCCCGCCCAGGTCCCGCTCGACCCTCTGCTCGTCGGCCAGGCGCAGCGTGTCGTGCATCCATCCGTAGACGTTCCCGCCGTTGCTCAAAGCGCCGCCCATCAGGATCCTGCGGCGGTCCGACCGGTAACACCACAGCCCTTCGGGGATCGAGAACTCCGCGGCAGGCCTCATGACCCGCATGGCACCGGAAGTGCCCACCATCAGGGCGATACGGTCCTCGTCCACGCAACCGCTGCCGATGTTGTTGCAGGCGCCGTCGCCGATGGCCGGATACCAGGATGCCCCGGCCAGGACGGGCCAGCGGGACGCGAATACGTCCTTCAGGCCCCGTACCGGTTCGTCCACGTCGGTCAGGGGCGTCAGGTGGTCCCGTTCAAGCGGCAGCGCGGCCAGCGTCTCGTCGTCCCAATCGCATCGGTTCGCGTTGAACAACCCGGTGCCGGAAGCCATGGACACGCTGCAGGCCGGCGCGCCGAACCACTTCAGGAAGAGGTACTCGCCGATGGACATCCAGCGTTCCACCCGGGCGAACGTATCGGGATCGCTCCGGGCGAACCAGAGGATCTTGGCAGGCAGATAGGACGCGTGGAGCACACAGCCCGTGCGCATGTGCGTCGCGCCGACGTCGAGGCGTTCCATCAGTTCGGGGATGACCGTCCCCGGCCGCGTGTCGGCCCAGCTGATCAACGGGGTCACGGCGCGGTCTCCCTCCACGCCCACGACGTTGTGCCAGAACGTGGTCATGGCCACGCCGTCGATCGCGGTGGATCCACTTGCGGTATGTCCGCCTGCAGCAGGTCCGTCCCGGTCGCGTCCGGCTGCGCCATGTCCGCCCGTCGCCGGGCCACCCCCGTTGTGCCCATCCCAGGCGCAGAAGTCGTCGAGTACCGAACTCACCACCGCCACCATACGGTCCGCGTCGATATGGACACCGCCGTCCGGCGTGGTCGCCATGTCGTAGGTTTTTTGAAAGACGGGGGATGCGATCCGGGCCGTCCGGTCGAAGAGGATCGCCCGCACGGACGACGTGCCGATGTCGATGGCCAGAACGCAGGGCGGCTGTATCGTGTCGCAGGGCGGCTGACTCGTGTCACAGGGCGGCTGACTCGTGTCGTGGGGCATGGACGATGCCTGACATCCGGATCGATGGTAATACCGCGTCCCGGCGCCGTGCGGAACGGCCAGGATCATCGGACGCGGTCAGGGGAGCGGGAAACGGCTGCAGGCGGTATTATATCGTCGGGCGGATCGTGTTACAAGCCAAAAGCAACCGGCCAAGAAAGGATTGACAGACGGGCTTCGGACGCGTTTTTTACCGATCCACGGTTTCAGCATATGCTTAAGGCAAGAATGAAGTACACCGGTCGAGGAGCGACAGCAAAGAGATGCCTTCCAAACTGAATGATGTAGCCCGTGCCATGGTCGCCCCGGACAAGGGAATCCTGGCCGCGGACGAAAGCAGCGGCACCATCAAGAGCCGGTTCAAGACCATCGGACTGCCGTCGACGAAGGAGAACCGCCGCGCCTACCGGCACATGCTGTTCACCACCGAAGGCATGGAGCAATTCATAAGCGGCGTCATCCTCTATGACGAGACCTTGCGCCAGAGTGCCCTGGACGAGGCGGAAACGCCATTTCCCCGACTGTTGTCCGACAAAGGCGTGATTCCGGGGATCAAGGTGGATACCGGCATCCATGACCTGGCCGGTTTCCCGGGAGAGAAAGTCACCGAGGGGCTCGACGGCCTGCGCGCGCGCCTGAACAGGTACGGGAAACTGGGCGCGGCTTTCGCCAAGTGGCGGGCGGTCATTACCGTGGGGAACGGCATTCCCACGGACGTGTGCATTGACGCCAACGCCCATGCCCTGGCACGTTACGCCGCCCTGTGCCAGGAATGCGGCATCGTACCGATCGTCGAACCCGAGGTGCTGATGGAAGGCGACCACACCATTTACCGGTGCGACGAGGTAACCGGCGTCACGCTGCGGCACGTATTCGAGGCCCTGGCCGTACACGAGGTCAAGCTGGATGGGATCGTGCTGAAACCCAGTATGGTCATCTCGGGTACGGAATGTCCTGAACAGGCTTCCGTGGAGGAAGTCGCGCGCCGCACGGTGAACAATTTCCTGCGAAACGTCCCTCGGGAGGTGCCCGGCATCGCCTTCCTGTCGGGCGGGCAGTCCTCGGAAACCGCCACGGCGCACCTGAACGCCATGAACGGCATGTTCGGCGAGCTCCCGTGGGAACTCAGCTTCTCCTATGGCCGCGCCCTGCAGGCGGCACCGCTGCGGGCATGGGGCGGTGATCCCGCCAGATTCGAGTCGGGTCAGCAGGCGTTTTATCACCGTGCCATGTGCAACAGCGCCGCCCGGACCGGCACCTACAGCGCCGACATGGAGACCGCGGCATAACCTGACAAGCATAGCCCGGCCAGCATGGCATAGCCTGGCCAGCCTGACCGCGCCGGACCCGATGTCCAGACCCCCTTACTCCGAAATCGTAGCGAACCTGCCTTCCGTGACCCCCTTCGTGGGTCCCGAGACCATCGAACGACAGCAGGGAAAACCATTCCGGGTGCGCATCGGCGCCAACGAAAGCGCCTTCGGCGTATCGCCCCGGGCCGCGGCGGCCATGAGCGAAGCCGCGCGAGGCGTCGCATGGTACTGCGACCCGGAAGGCTATGAACTGCGGGCCGAACTGGCCGCGATGCACGGCGTGGACATCGGGAACGTGACCCTCGGCGCGGGGATCGACGACCTGCTGGGGCTGATCGTCCGCATGTACATGGACCCGGGCGACGCGGTCGCCGCGTCCCTCGGATGCTACCCCACCTTCGTCTATCACGTCGACGGTTTCGGCGGCAGGCTGGAAACGGTGCCCTACCGCAACGACCGCAACGATTTGACGGCGCTGACGGATCTGGCCGAGCGCACGAAGGCCTGCATTCTTTACCTGGCCAATCCGGACAACCCCACAGGCTCCTATTACGGCAGCAACGCCATCTCCGATCTCCTGGACCGCCTTGACCGCCTGGAACGCGTGTCGCCGGGTTGCCTGTTCATTCTCGACGAGGCCTACCTGGACTTCGTGCCGCCGGACACCGTCCTCCCCATCGACGTGGACGACCCCCGGCTGGTCCGCGTGCGCACCTTCTCCAAAGCCCACGGTATGGCCGGCGCCCGGGTCGGTTACGCCATCGCCCATAAGGACATCATCCGGACCTTCGACAAGGTCCGTCTGCATTTCGGCGTGAGCCTGGTGGCGCAGGCCGGCGCGCTGGCCTCCCTGCGCGACCCGGAATTCGTGGCGAGCGTGGTTAAAGCCGTGGATGCGGGGAGGGAAGACTACCGGGAACTGGCTGAGGACACGGGGATATCCTCCCTACCCTCCCAGACCAATTTCGTCGCCTTCGATTTCGGCACGGGCGAACGGGCCGGCACGGTGATGAACACCCTCATCGAGCGGGGCGTGTTCCTGCGAAAACCCGCCGCGCCGGGCCTGGACCGCCTGGTCCGGGTCACGGTGGGCACGCCCGGTGACCGGGCCGTCTTCTCGGAGATGTTCCGGGAGGTCATGAACGAGGTGTCATGAACAGGGCGTAGCCGCGAGCCGGGAGTTGCGCCGAAGAAGTCGGGACGGAGCAGGCAATCACGAGGCAGACCGGAGGAGGACGCGCCAACGGTGGTCGATCTCGATTTCTTCAAGCAAAACGGCTACGTTAACCTCGGACAACCTTTTACCTCGGAAGAGGTCGGCCGCTTCGTCGAATTGTACGACCGCGACCGGTCCGAGACGGGGTACTTTTGGCGGCCCATCGCCTTCGACGGCCACCAGAGCGTGAACTGCGAGCCGCTCATCTCCTCCCCGGAATTCGACGGGCTGATCCGACACCCCGCGCTCATCGACGCGATCGAAACCGTCTTCGAAGGGCCCAGTTGCCTCGCGGAGGCCTGCCTGCGCCACATGGCGCCGCACGAGGGCGAACCGGTGGAGGCCTGGCACCGCGACCGGAGGCACATGACCGACCGGCCCTACCGATGCGGCTACCTCCACATGATGCTATACCTCTCCGACGTAAACGAGGACACCCACTGCTTTTCGATTTCGCCGGAACCCTGCGACGGTCCTATCCTGGACATCGAGGAGCAGGTCGAACAGCGGGGCGGGGTCCCCCTCCACGGTCCGGCCGGCACGGTCATCCTCTTCAATCTGTCCGTGGTCCACGCCGCCACCGTACGTAATACCCCGCACGAACGCAAGTCCGTCCAGGTCTACTACGGCCATCGCGACGGCCCCGTCCTCAGCCAGTACACCACGATTCCCACCGGCCTCTGGCGCGACCATCCCGATCCTGAAGTGCGCGGGTTCTACAGCCTGCTCAACACGCGGTCGCGGAAGTTCGCCGAGGCGTTCGGGTGAGAGGCAGTTCGTGCTGTGTTGTGAATTCCGTCGGCTGGCATCTCCCGCTTGCGCGACTTCCTCTCACACGTGCATTGCGTCCGCGCGCCGATCGGTGGCGGTCCGGTCACGTTCCAGCCCAAATCGTCCATGCTCTCGCGGATCAACTCGCCCAGGTGCGGCGGGTTCAGCATCGGGCCGACTCGATCGCTTGAAATATCGTTCATGGTGTATCACTCCCCTGGTTCAGTGATAGTCGATCAAGTCAACATCCACGACTTCGCCGGAAGGCGCCCACGGCACATCAGACAACCACGAACCCAGCTTATCACCATACGCAAACAGGGCCGGCAGTCCGCCCGTATGGATGAACAGCACGCGGCTGCCGGCGGGGATGACGCCTGATTGTACGTGTTCAATCAGTCCCGCCATCGTCTTGCCCGTGTAGACCGGGTCGAGGAGCAGCCCTTCCTGGCGCGCCGCCAGGGCGATCGCCTCGCGCACTGCATCATTGAGCCGGCCGTAGCCGGGCGCCAGGACGCCGTCGAACGTCAAGACGTCGTCCCCGTCGAACACCTCCGGCCGTTCGATCATCGCGGCCAGTTGCTCCGCTACCTGACGTACCCGCGCCGCCTGGCTGCCGGCATCGCGCCGCACGCAGATGCCGTACACAGGTATCTCCACGCCCAGGGCGCTCAGGCCCACGAGGATCCCCGCGTGGGTCAGGGCGCTGCCCGTGGGACAGACCACGGCGTCGAATGCCAGGTCGAGTTCCCGGGCCTGCGCCAGGGTCTCCTCGGCCGCGAGCACGTATCCAAGCGCGCCGAGCGGCGGATGGGCGGGGGCGAGATGGATCACGTAGGGCCGGCGGCCTGCCTCCGCGAGCGATTGGGCAAGCAGGTCCAGCGACGCGTCCGCCGCTGGCTCGTCGTCGCCGACCGGGTAGGAATGCAGCGTCGCGCCGAAGAGCCGGTCGAGCAGCACGTTGCCGGATGACCGATAGAGGGCGTCCACGTCGGGCACGCGCTCTTCCAGCTGTATGTGGGTTTCCATGCCGAGCCGGCGTCCGGCGGCAGCGGCCACGCGGACGTAGTTCGACTGGACCGCGCTGGTGATGAGCAGGGTGTCGGCATCCCCGGACTGCGCCTCGCCCAGGGGGAATTCGAGCTGGCGGACCTTGTTGCCGCCCATGGCCATTCCCGTGCAGTCGTCCCGCTTGATCCACAACTCGATGCCGAGGGCCGCTCCGAGGCGCGGGGCGGCGTCCAGCGGCGTGGGCGTGTGGCCGAGCCGGACCCGGGGAAACTTATGGATGGCTTTGGTGAGTGGAATGGGCATGATGGGATCAACCCGTTTCCCACGCGGACCGGAGTTCGTGAACGACGAGTGATACGATGCGCACGCCTACGTGCGCGCGCCCGCCGTCCGCTTTCAGGGCAAGCCGGTGATTGGCCGCAGCCGGCAGGAAGCAGCAGGACATGGACACCTCGCCACCATTGACGAAGATCTCCAGCGAAGTGCGGTCGATCAGCAACTGGAGGCTGACGCGGCCGTCGATGGTTCTAAGTTCTGCGGTCTTTCCCAGGCAAGAAAGCGTTTGCCTATCCGCATCGAATTTCACCGAATGGCCCTGCACTTCGATGGTGAACCCACCACCATCGCCCACTTCGATCTCCATCCGGACGTCGAACAGGTCGCCCGCGTCTGCGAGGACGAGCCGGCTTTCGGCCTCACGCAGGTCCGTGACCGCGTAACTGCTGATGTCTCCCGATTCGAACCGCCGATGAAACTGAGTGGCCGCCATTTCCGCCAGGTCGCCGGCGGGCCAGTCCCGCGTCCCATCGTGAAGCAGCTCGATCTCTCTTACCGGTTCACGGCAGAGCCGGATCCCGTCCGGCAAAGTCCGGAGCGTCAGTTCCACGGGAAAAGACATCTGCTGGTTGAAGGGCATGGCCGGGTACCGGCCGCCCCGCATCCACGAGATCTGGATCCTCCGGCCGTCCTCCGCCGGGATGTCGCTCCAGGTCTGGGCGGCATAACCGTTTGCGCCCTGCTCCGCCTGCAGGACGTCCGTCTCGGGCTCGTAGGTCTGCCCGTCGAAACGCCCGAGCAGGCAGCCGCCGCTCGCGCCCCAGAAGACCCACCGGGTGTCCGACGGATCTCCGTCCACCGGCAGCTCGAAGAAGTCGGGACACTCGGACACGCCGGGCAGGGTCAGGTTCTGCAGGTGCGTCCAGGACTTGAGATCCGGGGACGCGAACAGGGCGTAGTCGTTGCCGTCCATGAACAGGGTCATGATCCATCGTGCGGTCGGTTCGTGCCAGACCACCTTCGGATCCCGGTTTTCCGCACGGATGTGGCCGATGACCGGATTACCCGCGTACTTCGTCCACGTCCGGCCCCGGTCGTTGCTGTGGGCTATACATTGTATACACCGCTTGCCGGGAAACACCCTTTCTCCGCCCGCCGTGTAGAAGGCGATCAGCGGCGGCGCGTCCCCTTCCTGGAAACCGCCGGTGTCATGATGATCCACCGCAGCGGACCCCGACCACATCCAACCCGTCTCGTCCACGTCCAGCGCGGCGGTATGGAGCTGTTTCCAGTGCACCAGGTCCGTGCTGACGGCATGGCCCCAGGTCGTGCGGCCGTGCACCATGCTGTCCGGCGTGTGCTGGAAGTAGAGGTGGTACTCCCTGTCGTGATACACCAGTCCGTTGGGATCGTTGATCCAGTGTTTTTGCGCCGTGAAGTGGAACTGGGGGCGGAGGGTTTCCCGGTAGAAGGTGTCGTTGGTCATTGCGGCCATCTACTTCAAGGCATGTCCGGGCACGCGGTTCCAGGCGATGGGTTCGGCCTCGCCATCGTACACCGCGGTCAGCGGCTTCAACTTGCCCCGGGTCGCGTCCATCCATGTATCCGGTCGGGGATGGCGGGCAAGGTAAGCCTGGATCCGGCCGGGCAACTGGTGGTACAGGGGGATATACCACAGGGTGATCACCGTGCGCCGCTGATCGCTCTTGTTCCCGTGGGCCGCGTGCAGCAGCCGGGAGTCCCCGATGACCACGTCGCCGGCCCGGACCGGCACGTCCATCTCTCCCGGAGCGGGCTGGTAGGCCGGATGGTCCGGGTCGGCCATGGCCCGCAGGTCGTCCGTATGCGCTTCCTCGACGTACCGGTGGAGGGGATGGCGGTTCAGGTGGGAACCGGCGATCACGCGGAGGCACCCGTTGTAACGATCGGTGTCGACCAGGTAGTACATCAGGAAGACCTGCTGCGGTGGCGGCTCGTAGCTGCAGAGATCGTCCCAACCCCACCAGTCCTGGTGCCAGAACAGGGCCGGGCTCCGGGGCGGCTTGCTGATGACGAACCCGGAAGACCAGGTGGGCCGGTCGAACCCGAGATCGGCCAGGGCCGCGAGCGCCGGAGGATAGGAGACCAGTTCGGCGAAGAACACGTCGTCGAAGACGCTGATCATGCTGCCCGTGGACTTCTGCTGTTCGAAATGGGACGGATCCTGGGCGTCGAGGAGACGGTCGGAGACGGTTCGCACCCTGGCCAGCATTTCCGGCTTCAGTACCCCCTCGATAACGCAGAAGCCGTCTCTCAGGAGCTGGTCGTACTTGTCCCTCGCCGCCCTTGCCGCCATGAACTTCCTCCCGCGCCTGCCCGGGTTCACCGCCCCGCGACGGATTCCGACCACGGTCGTTTCGCGGCCGGTCCGTTTCGTCACACGTTGGTCTCGATCAACTGGATGCTGTGAGGATCCAGGCGGGTGTAATCCACGACCTCGAAACGGTTGCCGTCGACGTCGGTGAGCAAGAGCCGCGCATCCGACGCCCAGTGGGTGTTCTCGTGGCCGCGGATGACGAACTCGCGCTTGCCCCGGTCGGTCATGACGTCCCAGTAGGTGACGCCGTATTCCATCTGGATGGAGTTCACCCGTTCTATCGTCGCCCGCAGGTACCGGTGGGCAAGCTCTTCCTCGATGACCTGGCGCGACCCTTCGTCCAGGTCATTCAGGTCCTTGATGAAGGCCACTTCCTCGTTCTTGATGTCCAGGAGCGACACGTACCGGTCCGAGTGCGCCATGGGGGAGGCGTTGACCGGCCGGACGCGGATATAAGACCGCTCGTGGCGGACCGTCATGCGCACCGTGTTCTTCGGCGCCCGGAAGACACGAATCTCGTGGGCCTGGTAGGGTTCTACGGGAGCGTTTTCGATCCCCGTCTCGAATTCAAAAGTGTCCGGCGCGTCTACGCCAGGTTCATCCGGCATCTCGATCTCCCCGCTCACGTTGTATGTCCGTTGGCGCCGCGGTTCGGGTCGGCCTTGCCCCCGCCCACGGCCATGACCGCGGTGCTTGCCCGCTGGGTTTCGACCATGCGGTAGAAGTAGCCCTTCATATCCAGCAGTTCCTCATGGGTGCCCGTCTCCACGATCCGTCCCGCGTCCAGCACCACCAGCCGGTCCGCCCGGCGCAGGGTCGAAAGCCGGTGGGCGATGGCGAAGGTCGTCCGGCCCTTCACGAGATTGGCGATGGCCTCCTGGATGAGCTTCTCCGTGTGGGTGTCCACCGAGGAGGTGGCCTCGTCCAGGACCAGGATGCGGGGATCGTGGATGATGGCCCGCGCGATGGCGATCCGCTGCTTTTCGCCGCCCGACAGTTCCTTGCCGTTCTCGCCGATCTGCGTGTCGTATCCGTCGGGCTTCGCGCAGATGAAATCGTGGGCGTTCGCCGTCCGCGCCGCCCGCATGATCTGCTCGAGCGAGGCATCCGGACTGCTGTACCGGATGTTCTCCGCGATGGACCCGCTGAAGAAATAGGAGTCCTGCAGCACGACGCCGATCTGCCTTCGCAGGTCCTCCAGGCCGATGTCCCGGATCGGCACGCCGTCGATCTCAAGGCCGCCTTCGTCGATGTCGTAGAACCGGCAGAGCAGGTTGGTCATCGTCGTCTTGCCCGAACCGGACTTGCCCACCAGCCCGATCATCTCGCCGGGTTGCACGTGAAGGCTGATGTCGTGGAGTACGGGCTTGCCCGCTTCGTAGGCGAAGGTCACGCCTTCGAACTCCACCTCGCCCTGCATGTCCTTCATCTCGACCGGGACTTCCCGATCCTCGGTCTCCGCCGGGGTGTCGACGATTTCGAAGACCTTCTCCGCGCCGCTCATGGCCCGGCTCGACCAGGTGTTCAGCTCGCCGAACCACCGAAGGGGTTCGTACAGCATCCAGAGGTAGGCGATGAACATGATGAGGGCGCCGGTGGTGAAGGTGTCGTCGATTACGGCGGCTCCCCCGTAATACCAGACCAGGATCATCCCGGACGACGTCAGCATGCTGACCGTGCTGAAGAAGACCGCCGCTTCCTTCTCGCTCTCGTAATCGCCCCGGAAGACCCCTTCGTTGCTGCTCCTGAACCGGCGCATCTCCCGCTTTTCCTGGACGAAGGTCTTGACGACGCGCACCGAGGAGAGCATCTCTCCCGCCATGCCCACCAGCTTGCCCCAGCGGTAGTATTTCGTCCGGAAAGCCCGGATCAGCCGGGTCCAGAAGTACCACCCGCCCGTGACGAGCAGGGGTATGGGAATGAGCACCATGAGCGTCAGTTGCCAGCTTGTCACGAAAAGCAGGACCAGGATGCCCACCAGGAGCAGGAGATTGGTCAGGATATAGGGCACGCCGTCGACCAGGAACCACATCATGCTTTCCGTGTCGTTGGACACCCGCGAGATCAGGGATCCCACCTGGCGCTTGTTGTAGAACTTCATGTTCAGCCGGGAAAGGTTCTCGTACAAATCCTCGCGGACGGACACGATCACGCGGCCGCCGAGCCAGACGGAAAGCCGGTCCTTGAAGATCTCCAGGACGAAGGATACGAGGCGGATGACCGCATAGGCGCCGACGAGCAGATAGAGGAACGAGAACGGGTCCCCGGACGCGCCGGCGGCCGAGGGGTCCAGCACGTCGTCGATGATGCGTCCCATGATGTAGGGCGGGCCGAGTTCGGCCAGGGTGAACAGGAGCGACAGGAAGACCATCAGCGCGAGTTTGCCCTTGAACGGCAGGGCGTACCTGGCGATCCGCCGCATCATCGCGAGCCGGTTGGTGCACGCCGAACAGATCCCGTTCGGTTCGGGCAGGAGTCGTGCGCACCGGTCGCACCGGGTTTTGTCCACCTCCCCCTGCATGTCGACCGGATCATCCTTGATGAGCTGGTCGATGCCCCGGGCGATCCGCGCGAACTTGGCGCGCTGGGACGGGGTGTAGCGGATGACCTCGATGTCTTCATTCCCGATCACCACGTTGATCCGGCCCGAGCCGACCAGTTCTTCCACGGCGGCGCTTTTGGCGTCGGACAACTCGATGAACGGTATGGACGCGTCCCCGTTTCCCGCGCCTGACCCGTTCGAATCGAACCGCAACAGGCGCTGGTCCGTCACCAGGAGCCAGCGTTCCTCGAACCGCAGGTCTTCCGTCAGGTCGGTCGCCGCCGCGATGCGGACGGTCTCCCCTTCCCGCAATGCCTCCCGGCAACGGTCGGCCAGCGCGTCGGGCATCCGCTCTTTGTAGGTGGTCGTGGTGTCGGTCATGCCACCTCCATGATCTCGGATGTGGCTTTCTGCAGCCGCACCAGGTGATGGAAATGACCGCGGTTCGCGATCAGTTCTTCGTGGGTGCCTTCCTCGACGACCCTGCCCTGCTCCAGCACCACCAGCCGGTCGGCGTCCCGCAGCGTGGACAGGCGGTGGGCGATGGCGATCGTCGTGCGCCCCTTGATCAACCGCGCGATGGCTTCCTGGAGCTGTTTCTCCGTCTCGGCGTCCACCGAGGAAGTCGCCTCGTCCAGGATCAGGATGCGGGGGTCGTGGAGGATCGCCCGGGCGATGGAGACGCGCTGCTTTTCGCCGCCCGACAGCCCCGTGCCCTTGTCCCCGAGAATCGTATCGTACCCGTCGGGTTTTGCGAGGATGAAGTTGTGGGCGTTGGCCGCCCGGGCCGCCGCCATGATGTCCTCAAAACTCGCGGCGGGCTTTCCGTAGGCGATGTTCTCCCGGATTGTCCCGTTGAAGAGGATCGGTTCCTGCAGGACGACGCCGATGTGGCCCCGCAGGTCCTCGAGCCGGATGTCCCGGAGGTCCACGCCGTCCAGCGTGATCGAACCGTAGTTCACGTCGTAGAACCGGCAGATGAGATTGATGGTCGTACTCTTCCCGGCGCCCGACTTCCCGACCAGCCCGATCATCTCGCCGGGCCGGATATGGAGATTGACGTCCCGCAGCACCGGCAGCGCGGCGTCGTACCCGAACGTCACGTCCTGGAACCGTATCTCGCCCCGCGTTTGCAGCATCTGCTTCGCGTTCTTGTCCTCGTAATTCTCCGGTTCCATGTCGATGAGCTCGAAGACCCGCTCCGCGGCGCTCATGGCCCGGGTCATCCAGCTGTTGACCCGGCCGAGCCACCGCAGCGGTCCGTAGAACATCTGCAGGTAGAAATAGAACAGGATCAGTTCGCCCAGGGTCAGTTCCTGCCCGAGCACCTGCCCACCCCCCACCAGCCACACCACGATGAAGCCCAGGAAGTTCAGCAGGCCCATGGTGGAGAAGTAGTAGATCCACTGTTTCTCGGTCCAGTACTCCAGGGCGAACATGTCCCTCGCGTTGCGTCTGAACCGGTCGACCTCCCTGTTCTCCTGGGCGAAGGCCTTGACGATCCGGATGCCCGAAAGGGATTCCTGGATGTGGGTGAAGAACCCTTCCCACTGGCGCCACATCCGGGTGTAGTAGGTCCGCAGCCTCCGGTAAAGGACCCGGCCCCATATGATGATGAGCGGCACGGGGATGAGGATGTAGAGCGTGAGCACCCAGTTGGTGTAGAACAGTATGCCGATGATCCCGAGCGTCGTCATCCAGCGGAGGATGAGGAAGGGCAGGCCGTCCACCAGGAAGCTGCGGACGTTCCGGGTGTCCCGCGTCACGCGCGAAAGCAGGCCGCCCGTCTTCTGCTTGTCGTGGAATCCCAGCGAAAGGTATTCGACATGGTGGTACACCTGGGCCCTGATATCCGCCACCACGCGGGCGCCCACCCAGGCCGTCAGCCAGCCGTTCGCCATCTCGCCCAGCCAGCGGAGGACGAGCAGGCCGGCCATGGCCGCGACGAACCAGAACAGCAGCGCCTTGTCGCCGTTCTCGAAGGCGTCGTCGATGATGAGCTGCGTAATCTTGGGCGGGAGGAGTTCCGCCACGCTGAGTACGGCGAACAGCGCCACCATGGTGATGGCCTTGGCCCGGTGCGCGCCCAGGTAGGAGCAGATCCGCTTGAGCATGCCCCACTTGCTGACGCAGGCGGGACACAGCCCGTCCCGGGTGGGCAGGCGCCTTCCGCAGGTCTCGCAGACCACCCGGGGGAATTCCGTCTTGACCTGGAACGGCTTTTCCTCGATGTGCTGTTCGATGCCGCGTTGCGCCTCATTGAACACGTCGACGCGGCTCTGGGAATAGCGGATCAGCGGAATCGTGTCTTCGGCCGTGGAGACCTCAAGGCAGGAGCCGCCCACCAGGGGTTCCACCGCCACCTTTGTCAGGTCCTCCAGCGGCACGGCGATGTCGTCGCCGGCGCCGTTGAGTTCCAGGGCCATGACACGTCGGTCTGTTACGATGAGCCAGGAGGGCTGGAACCGGCCTCTCGCATCCAGATCCGATTCCAGGGTGATGTGGATTTCTTCGTCGGTTTCCAGTACGGGGTAGAGCTTTTTCTGAATCTGATCCGGCAGGGGATCGGCCAGGCGCATGTAACTCCCTTTGGCACCCTGCTGGGGGGATTGCCGTCGTGCGGGTTGAACGGGACCGGTCATATATCAACGGAATAAACAGTTATGGGCTTGACAAGTCGGATTGCATGTTGTATATTGAAGTGTAGATAAGGATAACAACAACGCAATCAACGACTTGGAGCCACTACAATGAACCTCATCGAACTGTTTAGACGCTTCCCCGATCA